>JAQYWR010000081.1 GCA_029379225.1 Nostoc sp. S4
CTCAAATTATTACCTAGCAAACTTTTTGGGCTTTCTTATCCGTCGAACTCACGTTATATTTAAAGGAAAATTTATGACTGACAGCAATTCTCATATTAATGAGTAGACTAATGTCGCCCCTAGCCCATTCATAATATGTCCCAATTTCTATTATTAAAACTACCTCTTTTGACTGATGACAAATCAATAGATTAGTAGATTTTTAGTAGTAGTATTTTTTATATTAAAAATTATGTCATTATATGAGTGACTATATTTATAAATTCATTAACTATTGTCAATAATTGCATATTGAGCTGGATTCTAGACAAAATTATGAAACCGAGCAAAGGCATAGTAGGAAAAGTATTTTTTAATATTGTTGGCATAGGTAGTCTGATTGCTCTGCCTGCGTGCGCTAAGCCTGTGACAGAAACTCCCACAGCAACTATTCCTCCCGTTGCTCAAACTCCTGTCACAACTGCTCCTCCTATTGCCCAAACTCCCATAACAACTCCTTCTCCTGTCACGCCAACTCCCATTCCGACCCAAAATTTAGCAGAACTGGCAAAAACAGCAGCGGCTCAGGGACAGTTCAAAACTCTCATCCGAGCGGTAGAAGCCGCAGGCTTAACTCAACAATTAACCGCACCAGGCCCTTACACAGTTTTTGCACCTAGTGATGCTGCTTTCTCTACTTTGCCAAAAGCTACTCTAGACAAACTCTTACAGCCGAGTAACAAACAACAATTAGTTAGACTTTTGGCTTACCACGTTATACTCGGACAGATTAATTCCCAACAATTGACATCTGGACAAGTCAAAACCGTCGAGGGCGCTCCCGTTCAAATTACAGTAGATCGTGCTAGTAAAACCATAACCGTCAATAACGCTAAAGTAACTCAGCCCGATATCCCAGCTAGTAATGGCATCGTTCACATAGTTGATAAGGTGATTCTTCCACCCAATTTTTCGGCAAGTCTAAACTCTACCCCAACACCACGGTAGTTCACCAAAGCTAATATTTTAGTTTTATATCAGCAGGAAACTGAAATAACTCAACAAAAGTCTCTGAACGTCTACATTCCTCAAAGCCAATTGCCCTATACCTACTAATCCGTCCACCACAGGGCTACTTAACCTATATCTGTTGTTGCGGCATTTAATTGTAATATTTTTATAGCAGTGCTTACACTACTCTAGCTCCTAATCCCTAATCCTAGCCTCCATTGTGTTGTTTTAGGGTCTATTCAATATGACCTATAAGCACTATTAGTTAATACTACTTATACTACAAGAATTTTTGATTTTTTAGTTAGCAACTCATCATCTAATTTGAGTTATTGTAAAGTTTTAAAAAATCTATACATAAATCCTGGCGTACCAACTTTATTGGGAATTATTCAATCTACCTTCCCTGCTTAACTCGTTGATTAATTTTTCCCATCAATGAGAAATACATTTGTTATGCTTAAATAACATAACTAAATATCATCTATCAAACAACAATTAATAAGTATCGTCAGGCTTTGCGATCGCCAGATAATAAATTGACCAAATTTTACTGTATTATAGGTACTAAAATTGACAAAGTATTTACTTAAATAAAGTGACCGATTAAATCTTTGAGTTTTCTTTGCTCAAAGTGATGCTTAATGGAAACAAGCACTATCTGACTAAAAACTTGTTAATATCTTTATGTAATACAGTAGGAATAGTAATTGCATCGAATGTATCCAATGTACTTGTGTCTTCGTAAACTAATATCAACAATCTTCTAACACAAATCGTTTTTGAATTGATTAAAATATCTTTGTATACAATAAGAAGAGTTTGTCAAGTTTCATAGGGCTGAAATCGCCACAGTGCGCTAACGTGTGAATAAGACCAAATTAGTTAAATCTAAAGAGATCTACTATCAGGTCGATTCTGCCATAACCTCAACTCCTCAGTTAAGGTAATTATTATGCAGAAGGTTAACTGCTCCCAAGCAAGCAGCACCATTGTTGTTGTATTTATGCAAAGGAAAACCCACTTTGATCTAAGGATTCAATGATTTATCAAGGAAATGTAAAATGGTAAGGTTAAGACTTTTCGCCTGAGTTAAGATCGTAATGCACTCTTTCTCAGTAATTGATGTTGTGTAAAATACATGAAATTGAGCAAAAAAAGTGTACTTAACTTTGAAATGTAATCAAAGAACCACTGCAATTCCCAAAAGAGTAGAAATAATTAAGGGTATGATTCCCGTTTTTAATATCTTTTTGGTAAAAGTGGATAACACTTGCTTAATGAATTCATGAGCTATACACAAAAAGGGTGCAATTTCTGTGAAACAGGCTACAATCGGAAGAGTCTTTATAGCAAAATCTGCCAAAAGTCTGAATTTGTTTGTATCAAGTGGTAAGTTTTTGATAAAGGCGAGTCTTTTGTTAAGACCAGTCACTTAAAAACTATATGTGATAGCAACACATATCACATTTACTAAAGTGGTCAAGTTCAGCTTTAGTAGTGACTTAAGTTAAAATAAAAAGCCCTCTTACAGAGGTGCAAAAGTGCCGAAAATATCTCTGGTAAATCTGCCAAAAAGCTTATTTTCGGTCGCTAACTAGCTCGTTTAAAAGAGCATTAAACACATCTTGAGTAATTGATTCTGCAAGGAGCATGAGGAACGCGGCATGAACCAGGCTAACAACGTACTCGAAAGCATATATCAGCCTGACCTAGAAATAATGAATCAGCCTGAGCTCGAGTTAGAAGAACTCTTAATTGATGAAGAAGAGGACTTCCCGATCGTAGATGAAGGTGAAGATGAGTTTTTAGAGCCTCAGTCTGATGAGGACGACGCAAAGTCTGGAAAAGCCGCTAAATCGCGTCGTCGGACACAAAGCAAGAAAAAGCACTACACTGAAGATTCGATTCGGCTTTACTTGCAAGAAATTGGTAGAATTCGCCTACTGCGGGCAGATGAGGAAATTGAATTAGCCCGTAAAATAGCTGATTTGCTCGAATTAGAAAGGGTAAGGGAAAGACTTTCAGAACAGTTAGATCGCGATCCTCGTGATAGTGAATGGGCAGAAGCTGTCCAACTGCCACTTCCAGCTTTTCGTTATCGCCTGCATGTTGGACGCAGGGCGAAAGACAAGATGGTGCAATCTAATTTGCGTCTTGTGGTTTCAATTGCTAAGAAATACATGAATCGTGGTTTGTCTTTCCAAGATTTAATTCAGGAAGGCAGTCTTGGTTTGATTCGCGCCGCTGAAAAGTTTGACCACGAGAAAGGTTATAAATTTTCTACCTACGCTACATGGTGGATTCGTCAAGCAATTACCCGAGCGATCGCCGATCAATCTCGCACGATTCGCCTTCCAGTTCACCTCTACGAAACTATTTCTCGAATCAAGAAAACTACCAAGTTATTATCTCAAGAAATGGGTCGCAAACCTACAGAAGAAGAAATCGCCACTCGCATGGAAATGACCATTGAGAAGTTGCGGTTTATTGCTAAATCTGCTCAGTTACCTATTTCATTAGAGACGCCAATTGGTAAAGAAGAAGATTCTCGATTGGGCGATTTTATTGAATCTGATGGTGAAACCCCAGAAGACCAAGTTTCTAAAAATCTGCTGCGCGAAGACTTAGAAAAAGTTCTTGATAGCCTCAGCCCTCGCGAACGCGATGTTCTCAGACTGCGCTACGGCTTGGATGATGGTCGGATGAAGACACTTGAAGAAATTGGACAGATTTTCAACGTTACCCGCGAACGCATTCGTCAAATTGAGGCGAAGGCACTCCGCAAGTTACGTCATCCAAATCGCAACAGTGTTCTCAAGGAATATATTCGATAATCAAGAGTCATTTGAATCATTAGTCATTAGTGAATAAACAAGTGACTAATGACAAAAAATAAAGAACCTGGTAGTGAATTAGGACTCCAGGTTTTTTTATTTATAGATCATTTTGAATATTAAAACTTAGAGGATACCCCAGAAGTGTAGGAAACCTTGACCAGAAAAAAGTTCAACTAACACTGCCGCTAAAAAACCAATCATTGCTAGGCGACCATTCCAAATTTCTGCTTGTGGGGTAAAGCCCCAACGCCAAGCATTACGATCTTCAACTATCGGAGTAGTAACTTTTGTTGTGGTTGCATTTGTCATCGTTTGTCTCCAAACTTAATTTTTAAGTTTTATTGCCTTACGTAAACTAATATAACAAATCTTTTCAAAAAAGCAACATTTTTTATAATTTTGTTGCGATTACTTGACATTGACAGTAGAAATTAACTGATAGCAAAACATCTATCTTTAGATATAACTAGTAAAGACTTTTGGTAGAGTCTGCTGGGCTTATTAATATTTTTTTGCAACTGTTTTAACATTTAAGTAGTTAATAATGGCTAAAATTGTTGAAAAGTAAGAATTAAAATTACAGATAGATATATATTAATTGTAATTTAATTAATATTTTTTAGCATTAATCCAGAAATCTAGAGTAAAAAATACTTACAGTTCAAGCTTGAAACTATCTTGTTTACCAGTTTTATAGCTGAACAGTTAAGTGATTAGGACTGCTTTATGTCTAGGCACTCACTAAAATTATTAATTTAGCTTTGTCTTGGAGATAGTTAAGTTAAAGTGATTAACAATAAAAGTAATTTATAATCTCAAGTAGTTTTTATTTAATAAATTAATATTTAGACTGTTTGATAGTAGATCAAAAAATTTATGAACAAACAGCAAATTAATGACTTTGACAAAATTGTCCTTACTGGTTTCATGGTTAGTTTAGCTAGACAGTTTACAGATATTGTTTATGCTCAGGAGTTGGCACAATTAATAGAAAAGGAAGGGTTGGTAAAGCTATCTCAACCACAAAATCAAGACAAAAGTGTTTTGCTTACTGCGCGTGTGGAAGCTCGTTATAAAGCCATCAATCAAGTCATAGCTCAATATCAAATAACCCAAGTTCTAGAACTGGCATCTGGTTTGTTACCGCGTGGGCTTTTGATGTCTAAAAATCCAAATATTACCTTTATTGAAAGTGACTTGCCTGAGATGATTCGTTACAAACAGCAACTAATTCAGCAACTAGTGGGGGAACGTTCTAACCTGCATTTTATAGAAATTGACGCTACTAGCCGTCCTAGTGAGTTCATCAAAAGTACTCCTCTACTCAAAGCTGGACAGCCAGTGATGATTTTGTGTGAAGGATTGCTGACACATCTAACTTTAGTAGAAAAAGAACTGGTATGTACCAATATCCGCGAAATGCTTCACCGTTATAGTGGTGTTTGGATTACTTCTGATTTCATTGATACAGGTAGTTTGATGCGATCGCAACAAGATGACTCGGGTTTAAAAAAGCTATTACAAGCAGGCACTAACCTTACAGGCAGGTCTTTAGTAAATAATAATTTTGGTACACTAGAGCAAGCACGGCAGTTTGTTTACGAGCAAGGTTTTCGTGCAACAGAATATAATATGTTGAAAGTTATAGACGAGTTAAGCTGTTTAGAAATTTTGGGCATTGACCCAGAAGTGGTAAGGAGAATGCTTACTACTCAATCTGTCTTCGCGCTTACTCTCGATAGCCACCCAAGCTAAAAACTCACCCGACGGTATTTTTTGGTCAAGATATTTCCGAGTTGCTTGTACTAGGTTTGGGGTGTCAGAATCAGCTTTAATGTCGCCAGTCTAACGCAGAAGTTAGAGACGTAGCTGGAGCAAGCGCCTTTAAGTTTTAGAAGTTGGCTTGTCGCAAGTTGAATATTACCTTGATTAAGCTTTTACTTCGGCGACGGTGATAATTTTTTCATCACGGCTGAGTTGGAGGATGCTTTCACCTTTGACATCTCTGCTTAAAATAGGCACTGTTTCAACTGATATCCGTACTACTCGGTCTTTATTTGTAACTAAGGCTACCTCACCAGAAGCGATCGCCTTTACCATACCAGCTAAGTTGTCAGTTTTGCTGGTAAATTTCAGTGCTTGCGTGCCTAAATCGCCTCGATTAGCTCCTCTTAATTGACTAGCAGTCATCCGCTTGGCATATCCTTCTTGAGTCACTAACAACAGCTGGTCATCTTTACTGACAGTTACACAGCCAACCATTTGCTGATTTCTCAATAGTCGAAATGCTTGTAAACCCATGGCCGTGCGACCCATGATTGGTAGTTGTTCGTCATTAACTGCAAATCGCAATACTCGCCCTCCAGAACTAGCTAAAATCAGATGCTCCCCTGGAATAGTGAACTGGGTAAATGACAATTGATCGTCGTCCTTGAGCTTCAAAATCGTGATTCCGCGACGAGTCAAATTAGTAAATTCCTCTAAAGATAAACGTTTAATTCGTCCTTGTTTTGTCAGGAGAACCATTTGACTAGTTTCAAGATTTTCCGGTAGTAAAAAGCGGCTCATTACATCTTCTTGAGCACCTTGAGCAGTATTGCTGAGCATGGTAATCAGTGGTGTTCCCCGTGGAGAACGCCCAGTGGTCTGGGGAATTTCTCCTACCTTTACAGGATAGATTTTGCCACCACTTGTAAGTATTAACAAATCTTTGTCTGTATCTGTCAGTACAGTTTGGATAATAAAATCATTGTCATGCAGACCATTTTCAATTTTCGACTTTTTCCCTGATGTCTGAATTCGCCGGACATAACCGCGTTGGGTAAACTCTAAAATTGCTTCTTCTGCTGGTTGAGAAGATTTGAGGTTTTCTTCTTCCTCCTCTGCCCGTTTGCTTCTTTGTCCCTCTGGCTTAGACCTTTGATCCTCTGCCTTAAACCTCTGCTCCTCTACTATTTTCGTCCGCCGGGAATCGTTGTACTTGCGCTTGAGCGATCGCAAATCTTTTTTCAGTGCCTTGAGTAATTCGTGGCGATCGCTCAGTAATTTTTGTAATAAATCAATTTGCTCGCTAAGTTGTTCAAATTCCTGCTGCAAGTTTTGCTGTTCTAAACTTGTAAGGCGGCGCAACGGCATTGCCAGAATTGCATCTCCTTGTACCTCACTCAAACCTAGTCGGCTGCAAAGGTTGATTTTTGCAGTACTACCATCAGCAGCTTGGCGCAAAATTTCAATTACTTCATCCAAATTAGACAAAGCTTTGAGCAAACCTTCCACCAAATGCAATCGACTTTGGGCTTTTCCCAACTCATAACTGTAGCGACGGTTGAGGGTTTGTTCTCGGAAACTCAAAAACTCTTGCAAAAGTTGCCGCAAACTCAACTGGCGGGGTTGTCCATCGACTATTGCCAACAGAATTGCCCCAAAGTTACTTTGTAAGGCAGTTTGGTGATATAAATTTTGCAGAACTTCTTGAGGATTGGTATCGCGTTTGAGTTCAATTACCACTCGCATACCTTCGCGATCGCTTTCATCCCGCAGATCGGAAATTCCTTGCAGGCGACCTTGATTTACTAAGTCCGCTACCTTCTCAATCCAGCCTGCCTTGTTCACTTGATATGGCAATTCTGTGACAATAATTGCTGTTCGTCGCTTGCTTCCCCTGGTGGCTGGAATTTCCTCCAACGTCGCCAGTCCCCGCAGGACAATTCCACCCTTACCAGTGGTGTAGGCCTCGCGAATTCCCATTTCACCAACTATTTCCCCACCTGTAGGAAAATCCGGTCCTGGAATTAGCTCGAATAACTTTTCATCTGGCAAATCTGGGGTGTCGATTAAGGCAATCAACCCATCGACTACTTCCCCCAAATTGTGCGGTGGAATATTCGTCGCCATCCCCACGGCAATACCAGAACAGCCATTGAGCAACAGAAATGGCAACTGAGCAGGTAAGACCGTTGGCTCTTGCTGGGAATTATCGAAATTACCGACAAATTCCACTGTTTCTTCGCCAATTTCAGTCAGCATTCCCTCATGGCTGATGGGTGCGAGGCGCGTTTCTGTGTAGCGCATTGCCGCTGGTGGGTCATTATCAACGCTGCCAAAGTTCCCATGTCCAGCTAGTAAAGGATAGCGGCTAGAAAATTCCTGCACCAGCCTAACTAATGCATCGTAAACCGCTTGATCCCCGTGGGGATGGTATTTACCTAGTACATCACCCACTACACGGGCACATTTCCGATAAGGTCTATCTGGGACTAAACCCAGTTCGTGCATTGCATAGAGAATGCGGCGATGCACTGGTTTTAAGCCATCACGTACGTCTGGTAGCGCTCGCCCGACAATCACGCTCATGGCATATTCTAAGTAAGACCGTTGCATCTCGGTGTGCAAGGCTGTTGTAATCACCTGTCCCGTTGAGAGAAGGTTTAACTGTTTTGCCATGAGTTTTTTCCCTGAAATTTAACTATATAAAAGCCGACGACACTCAATACTCCAGCAACCACAGCATAACGGATGAAATGGGCTTCCTGACAAAATCTTGATAGTCACAGAATAAAAAGCAGTAATATCATCCTTGATAACGAGGCTGTAAATTGACTATTAAAAAGAAGGCAGACGACAATAATTTACATCCATTTAGTAGCTAGGATACTTACCATGATTGCATTTGTTAATTTAAAATTTTGGCCAAAGTCTCAGGCAGTTGCGGTAATCGCACCAGCCAACCCTAAAAGCAAATAGAGGCTACTTATAACCTTATGGGAATGCTAAAGGCAATAAGCCAGGATAGTAATACAACAAAGCAGCTCAAATTTCCAACAGAAATTTTGAATGTCGAAAGTTTGTAGCTGGCTAAGTTCAGAATTCCTATAGTTGCTACTGGGCATAGCAAGATCCAAAAGAGTATAGTTAGCATTCAGAACTGTCAAGACTAATTTTTGAATCCCTCCACCTCCATAACTAAAATTCTCATGAAAACCGTTTTAATTGTCGAAGACGATCTAATTAATGCTCGTGTTTTTTCTAAAATTTTGTCCAAGCGCGGCGGCTTAGGCGTTAAACACACTGAAAATGTGGAAGAAGTAATAAAAATTGCCCAATCAGGAGAAGCAGACTTGATTTTGATGGACGTTTCTCTGTCTAGAAGTGTTTATCAAGGCAAGTCAGTTGATGGAATCAAGATTACACAAATGTTAAAATCAGACCCAAAAACAGCAAACTTACCCGTTATTTTAGTGACAGCGCACGCTATGGAAGGCGATCGCGAAAACTTTCTCAGACAAAGCGGTGCTGACGGCTACATTTCTAAACCAGTTGTTGACCATCAACAGTTTGTTGAGCAGATCGTCACACTTCTACCCACAGACAAGCACTGACAAATCAGGACTTATTTTTGGAATATTCGTCTACCAAGGTTTTTGACCAACTAATTCCTATCTTTAATTAAGTATATATGTACTACAAGGAGGTACTGTTCGGCAAGTAGTAATCAGAGTGAGGATTAAACCAAATAGGGAGTGCTGAGTTAGAAGTTAAAAATATTCTCCCCACACTCCCCACCTCTTACTCCTATTGTGTAGGCCGTTTTTCAGGGAGTGATGATGAATTTTCGCGTTGCTGTAGAGCTGCTTGAATCCGAGGTAATTCTAAGAATTTTTTCGTATCAGCTAGTAAGCGATCGCCCCAGAGATTTTCTTTGAGAAAATTCAAACTACCATAGCGCGGATCGATGCGGAGTGCGGCTTCTCCCAAGCTCAATCCTTGTTGGCGATCGCCTTTAGTATACAGTGCCACTGCCAAAGCTAGTAAAGGTTCTGCGGCTTGCTTCTCAATGCTTACAGCCGATTGCCATTGCTTAATCGCTCCTGAGATGTCACCTTGTTCGTAGTTGATTAAGCCTATATTGTTGATTGCCGGCCAGAATTTTTTATCTTGAGTTATAGCTCGATTGTACTGGGAGACGGCATCTGGCAATCGACCCATTAAAAAGTAAGCATTACCCAAATCAAATAATCCTTCTGGGTCATTGGGTTTTAACTTCAAACCTTCTTGATAACTGACAACAGCCTGCTGGTACTTTTGCTGCTGAAAATTAGCTGAACCTATAGCAAACAGAATATCAGCATTTTTGGGGTTGAGAGATTGGGCCTTTTTCAAGGACGCGATCGCTCCGTCAAACTCTTTATTCTGTAACTGCAATCCACCCAAGAGCAACCAGACTTTATCATTATTAGGAGCTAGCTGAGCAGCTAGGCGCGCTCGTGGCAAAGCTAAGTCAACCTGTTGAAACTGAGCTAGTTGAGCCGCCTCCTGTGCCAGGGTCAACCCCTGTTTTTCTAACTTTGCCGCATCTAGTTGCAGCGTATGGGGTATTAATGCCTGCGCGTTAGCGGCTTTTGGTACACTCCATAAACTACAGATAACCACAAGAAAAATCAAATAAAAATGTTTAGGCACACTACCGCCTCTAAGCCACTTATCAAAGAATCTTTCAGCTAGCTTAAACGATCTCCGCTGTTGACGGCAGCAAAATCTTGGGTCATTTGTAATTAGTCATTGGTCATTGGTCATTGAGAGTATGGGAAAGGTGAGGTAGTGGAGTAAAGTTCTCTTCTCTTCTCCCCATTATAAAAACTGATGACTTTGGTCATACACCAGTCTGGAATTACTTATGACTTTGGTCATACATCGGTTTCGACGTTTTGAGCAATAATTATTATGTATGAATTTATACGAAGAGGTAAATATTAAATATTTGACAGCAGATTTCAAGTTAGTGAGGTACACAGCTTAGGTTTGGTAACCAAACATTTAGTCTGTTTTACTTCCAAATTTCAATCCTGCTGTCATACCAAAACAAAACAACTGTTTAAGATTCTTCAATCAAAACCGAAGCATAAAGGAGTTAATTCAATGTTGAAACAAAACTGTGCATTTATAGTTTTAGCTGCTACCACGATGGTTGTTCCTACTCTGCTGAGTGTGCCTGTAAATGCCCAAACGCAGGTCTATACCATTGACCAGAGCGATCGGGATTGGAACCGTGACCGTACTAATCCGATAGAAGTCAGAACTCGCGAAAACTGGGACAATAGGAACCGTGACGGCAGAGTCAATTCCAGAGAAGTCAGAACTCGCGAAAACTGGGACAATTGGGATCGCAACGGTAGATATAATCCTAGAGAAATTAGAAATCGCCAAAACTGGGACAATTGGAACCGTGACAACCAACCCTATACCAGAGTAATCAGACTTGGCAATGGTGATATTAGATACCCAAATGGACAAATTATTCCCGCTAGAAGCATAGTAAGATTACGTAATCAAGGTTACTTTAGACTTCCTAATGGGGATATTCTTCTTCCAAGTGAGGAAATTGTTCCTGCCGCTAGATTAGTTCGAGTCCGTGATGGTTATTTCAGACTTCCTGATGGACTAGTACTGCAAATCAACCTTTAAAACACTAAAACCCAAAATTATTCTCAGTATGGAGCTACCAGGCTATAGTTTTAGCCGTGAAGAACAGCTCGGTAGCCGTTCCTTCTAGACTAAAAATAAACATGCAAATTGATACCAAAAAAACTGTAGATTCCCCAGTTTTTCCTCCAGAGGTAAAGAAAAAAAGAAGTAAGAAAAATTGGCTCTCTTGGCTACTTGTTCTTGCTCTACTGGGTGGGATTGGCTACGCAGTATATTACCAAGTAACTGTCGTTCCCCATCAGCAAGCCAGACGCAGAATGCTGACAAGACCGGTACAAAGGCAGAATTTAGTAGTCAAAGTTTCAGCCAATGGAGAGGTGAAGCCTGAGCGGTCAATCAACCTCAGTCCGAAAAATTCAGGCGTATTGAAAACACTACTGGTGAAGGAAGGAGATATCGTCAAACAAGGGCAAATTTTAGCTTACATGGATGATTCCAACCTGCGGGGGCAACTCACTTCTGCTCAAGGACAATTGGCGCAAGCCGAAGCGAATCTGCAAAAAGCCCAAGCAGGTAATCGCCCCCAGGATATTGCTCAAGCACAGGCACAACTGGACGAAGCCGAAGCGAATCTGCAAAAAGTACAAGCAGGCAATCGCTCTCAAGATATTGCTCAAGCACAGGCACGTTTACAAAGCGCTCAAGCAAACTTAAGTAAAGCTGAAGATGATTTTCGCCGCAATCAACAACTTTACAATGCAGGCGGTATTTCTCTTCAGACTCTCAACCAAAACCGTGCTGACAAGGATAGCGCCCAAGCAGCAGTTAATGAAGCACAACAAGCACTGGCTTTGCAAAAAGCTGGGTCACGACAAGAAGACATCGAGCAAGCACGAGCCGTAGTTAATCAAAGACAACAAGCTTTGGCACTCCTGAAAGCTGGAAGCCGCAAAGAAGATATAGACGCAGCTCGCGCCCAGGTAACATCTGCTCGCGGTTCGCTGCAAAATATCCAAGCGGAAATCAACGATACGATTATTCGCGCTCCTTTTGATAGCGTAGTGACCAAAAAGTATGCCGACCCTGGCGCTTTTGTAACTCCCACGACTGCCAGTAGTGACGTATCTTCTGCTACTTCTTCTTCAATCTTGTCTCTGGCTTCCACAAATGAAGTTGTTGCCAATTTAGCAGAAACAAATATTTCTAAAATCAGCCTTGGTCAAAAAGTTACTATTCAAGCAGATGCCTATCCAGGAAAAACTTTTGAAGGCAAAGTTAGGCAAATTGCTGCCCAATCCGTAGTGGAACAAAACGTTACCAGTTTTGAAGTCAGAGTGTCACTTTCAGACCCTCAAAGGCTACTACGGTCTGGGATGAATGTGGAAGCAGATTTTCAAGTCGGTGAAGTGAAAAATGCCTTGGTGGTGCCAACAGCTTCGGTGGTACGCCAAGAAAATGCTACAGGCGTGTTTGTACGAGGAAAGAATAACAGACCTGTATTTACTCCCATTGAGACGGGCGTCACCGCGAATAACTTTACTGAAGTTAAGTCTGGATTGACAGGAGACGAAAGGGTATTGCTGAGTTTCCCACCAGGATCGCGTCCGCAATCAACACCACGAGGAGGAGTTTTTCCTGGTCTAGGAGGAGGCGGAGGCGGAGAAAGAGGAGGAAGAGGAGCTGGCGGCGGCGGGGGAGGTCGTTCAGGCGGTGGTACTGCTGGTAGTCGTTCAGGCAGTGGTTCCCCTTAAAGTTAGTTTTAAATACAACCTTATGTTTAAGATATTTAAGGGTTTTTACAAAGGTAAGAGTAGCCGTACAGTGCCGCTGTTAGAGATATTGTCAATGGCGGTAGAAACACTGTGGAGTAATAAATTACGCACAGGACTAACTATGTTGGGCGTAATTATTGGCATTTCCTCAGTGATTGCTATTACTTCGGTTGGTCAAGGAGTGCAAAAAGGAGTCGAACAACAAATTCAAGCATTGGGTACAGATGTGCTGCAAATCTTAGCTGGTGCAGCTAGAAGCGGGAATGTTCGTCAAGGAATAGGTTCTAGCAGCACCTTGACTTGGGAAGATGCCAAAGCGATCGCCACACAAGCCCCATCGGTTCAACTCGTTTCTGCTTACCTCCAGCGGAGTGCCCAAGTTGTTTATGCAGGACAAAACACTTCAACAACAATTTATGGTACAGATTTAAATTATCCAGAAGTGAGAAATACTCACCCCCAGCAAGGGAGATATTTTACTCAAGAAGAACTAGATACTAGAGCTCAAGTTGCCATTCTTGGCCCTACAGTCCAACGCACACTGTTTGGACAGAGTAGTAATGTTGTGGGTACAAGAATTCGGATTCAGGGAGAAGCTTATGAAGTCATTGGTGTAATGGAACCTAAAGGTTCTCAAGGGCCAATGGATCGAGATGACCAAATTTTTATTCCTCTAACTAGTATGTCGGCAAGACTAGTTGGTAATAATGCTTTGGTAGGTATTTCTGTAACCGGAATTTTAGTTAAATCAGCCAATCAAGAAGATTTAGAAGCAGCTCAGTTTCAAGTCACCAATTTGTTGCGCTTGCGGCATAATATTTATCCGCCTCAAGTTGATGATTTCCGACTCACTAACCAAGCTGATATCGTTAGTACCTTCACTAATGTTGTGGGTTTATTTACAGTAATGGTAGTAGCGATTGCTGGCATTTCCTTAGTAGTTGGCGGCATTGGTATTGCCAACATCATGTTAGTTTCCGTAGTCGAACGCACGCGGGAAATCGGCATTCGCAAAGCCGTAGGAGCCACCAATTCTGCAATCCTCAATCAATTTTTAGCCGAAGCGATCGTGATTTCCATTGTCGGCGGCGGTATTGGTATGGGAACTGGCGTTTTATTAGCCTTTGTAGCTGCAAACATTTTCAAATTTCCATTTATAATTTCTTTGTTGTCGATTATTGCTGGGTTTGGACTGTCGTTAACGGTTGGCTTATTGGCTGGGGTTATTCCAGCACGGAACGCATCCAAATTAGATCCAATCACGGCTTTACGTAGTGACTAAAATAATTTCAAAAAAGAAAATTGAAAAATTAAAAGCTTCTCTGAAAACAAGTGAATATATGCAACTTGAACTAGACCATATCTTTGTCTGTGTTCAACCAGAAGCACCACCAATAGATTTGCTAACTGCTTTTGGACTCACAGAAGGTACTCGCAGAATTCATCGAGGTCAAGGAACTACAAACGTTTGCTTTTTGTTTAATAATGCTTATCTTGAGTTACTTTGGCTTTTTGACACTAATGAAATCCAATCTCCTCTTGTTCGCCCTACAGGTTTGTGGGAACGCTGTCGTTGGCAAGAAACACAAGCTTGCCCTTTTGGGATTGCATTTCGGTCAACAGCATCAGATTTAGGAGAAATACCATTTCATACTTGGGATTACCATGCAGCATATCTGCCACCAAAAGCTTCTATTGCGATCGCAAGCAATAGTGACAATTTATCAGAACCATTGATTTTCATTTCACCTACAACTAAAAAACCTACAGATTACGCCATAGAACGGCAATTTCCTTTAGTTCATCGAGTTGGATTCAAAGAAATTACAGCATTACAAGTTATCTTACCTGGTGTTGAAAATTTTTCTCCTGAAGTGAGAACGCTAATTGAGCTTGGATTAGTACAATTTTCAAAAGGTAATTCTTACCAACTACAAATAGAGTTTGATAACACAAAGGAAGGTAATTCACGAGATTTTTGCCCAGAAATACCAATTTTAATTAAATGGTAATTATTAGATTAAATTGCAGTATATACACTTTATTTTTGGCATTTTTTATCTCAAAATTAACTAAGCAGATAATTTTTAAACTTTTATATTTTTCAATATAATATTTTCAAAAAATAAAAATAAAAACTAATAATTTCTTAAGTCAAAATCAATATGACAACCATGATTTGGATGGAATCTATTACCAAGACCTACCATTTAGGAGAAATTAGCGTTCCCATACTCAAAGGAATTCAACTCTCTATTGAAGAAGGGGAATATGTCGCTATTATGGGCGCATCAGGTTCGGGTAAATCTACACTGATGAATATTTTGGGATGTCTAGATCGTCCCACAACGGGACACTATATTTTTGAAGGTAGAAATCTCACAACTTATGATGATGATGAATTAGCTTATATTCGCAACCAAAGGATAGGTTTTGTTTTCCAACAATTTAATTTATTGGCGCGGGCGACAGCTCTAGAAAATGTGATGCTACCAATGGTTTATGCTAACTTACCTAAAGTAAAACGGCGTCAAAGGGCATTAGAAGCTTTGGAAAAGGTAGGATTAGGAGGACGTATTTCTAACCGTCCCAGTCAACTATCTGGTGGACAACAACAACGTGTAGCTATTGCTCGCGCTTTGGTCAACCGACCTGCATTAGTTTTGGCAGACGAGCCAACGGGTGCTTTAGATACTGAAACTTCTCATGAGGTAATGAATTTGTTGACAGAACTCAATCAGCAAGGCATCACAATTGTAATTGTTACTCATGAACCAGATATCGCTGCTCAAACTAAAAGAATTATCCGAGTTCAAGATGGTTTGATTGTATGTTAGGGTATTTGTCATTTGTTATTATCCGTGTTCCTGCATTGCTCATTTATCAGCACCCAATATAACTACGAATTACGTTAGCGAAGCGTTAGCGAGGAATGAGCGTCGGAACGAGCGTCATTACGAATTACGAATTATGAATATGAGTTTGATTTTTTGGTGTGTTAATTCTACCTGGATTGTCTTGGCGTTCGCTATTTTTTGTCCAATAGCAAGTGCAACAACTCCCCCAAAACTACAAAATTCCTCAAGTTCTGTACAGGTTCCCGATTCCCTCAACCCTAATCCCAATCCTCTGCAATTTCCTACCAAGCCGCAGGAAGTACAGATTCGGGAAACTGTACCAATCAGTTTGACCCAAGCTTTGGAATTAGCGCGACGCAATAACCGAGATTTACAAGTAGCCATCCTAGAACTAGAACGCAGTCGTTCAGCACTACGCGAATCTCAAGCTACCTTATTTCCTAGTCTTGGACTTAACGCAAATCTGACTAACAATGGTAACGCTATTAGAAACAGTTCATCTCAAGCCAGAACCAATTTCAGTGGTTCAGCACAAGTGAATTACGACCTGTCTACCTCTGGTAGCCGACAAGCTACTATTCGAGCTGCTGAGGAACAGTTACGCCTGGATGAATTAAATGTTGAAAGCCAATCTCTAGAAATTCAGCTCAATGTCACGACTGAATATTATGATTTGCAACAGGCAGATGAAGAAGTACGAATTAATCAGTCTGCTGTGAATAATGCTCAGGCGAGTTTGCGGGATACTCAAGCTCGTCTAGATGCTGGAGTGGGTACGCGGTTTGATGTGCTGCAAGCTCAAGTAAATTTAGCAAATGCCCAACAACAACTAACTAATGCTATTTCCCAACAGCAAATTGCCCGTCGTCAACTTGCAACTCGGTTAAGTTTAGCCCAATCAGTTAATATCACTGCCTCAGATCCTGTAGGATTGGCAGGTCTTTGGCAGCCAACATTAGAAGAAACGATTGTCCGAGCTTTTCAAAATCGTCCGGAGTTGCAACAGCAATTAGCACAACGTAATATTAACGAGCAACAGCGACGACAGGCACTTTCACAGCTGGGGCCACAAATTACTTTGGTAGGCAGCTACAACTTACTAGACCGCTACAACGATGGAGTCAGCATTACTGATGGCTATTCAGTGGGAGGGCAAGCAAATCTAAATTTGTTTGATGGAGGAGCAGCAAGAGCGCGTGCAGCTCAGTCGAAAAGTAATATTGCGATCGCAGAAGCTCAATTTGCTAGCCAGCGCGACCTAGTTCGCTTTAACGTAGAACAGTATTATTCTCAATTACAAGCTAATTTAAATAATGTGCAAACTTCTAGTGTGGCTTTAAATCAAGCTACGCAGGCTTTGGATTTAGCAAGGTTGAGATTCCAAGCTGGTGTCGGAACTCAAACAGAGGTAATTGATGCCGAAAATGACCTGACAAGAGCACAAGGAAATCGAGTTACAGCTATCTTGGATTACAATCGCGCTTTAGCTAATTTACAAAGAGCCGTCACTTCCAGGGCTTCGCGCTAAAGTCAATTTATTACCCAAAACCATTTATAGCTGTAGTCAAGATGGCCAAAGTTAAGTCTTCTGAGTATATATCTCTAAAGATAGAAGCTATTCCCGAGATTTCTCTGTTAGCAATCAGTAACATAGCCACAAAAACTTGATAAATTAAAAATTACAGAGATAAAAATGGTGAATAAACGCGGCAACGCTGCAAATTTAATCCCCTATCTTCCAAAATGGCAGCATTTACCCACTAAATCGATTCGCGTACCAGAGATGTTTGTGCAAAAGGTACTGCAATACGCTCGGCAACTAGATGCACAAAAACCAGACAAACGCATTGAAATTCGCCAAGACTTTGATGCGGTAGTAGTGATTGGTCCCTATGACCCAAGAGGAACTTTTCAAATCAAAGCCAGATCGATACAAGGATGGCGTTTTCATCGGGAGAGCGAGAGTTGGTGGTATCCTTTAGAAAAGATTGAAGAAGTTGTGGCAGTGTTTCCAGAATGGGTACTAGATGAGAATGCCAAAGCCGCGATCGCACTTATCCAAGCCAAAAGGGCACTCCAATGGCAATTAGAGGATTTAAACTAAGATGATTATTCAGCGCTCGTGCTAAGGATACGCCATCATCCTAGATTTTCGGTGCGTTATAACTAACTCCCATAAGGAACTGACAAATAAAAAATATCTCACTATTGAGAGTCAACAAACAACAGTCATCAACTTCAAATGGGATAATTAATTTCTTAGAATTCCGTAACGCACCTTATAAAACTGTCTTCTACGAATCGGTGTCAATAGTTTTGATGAAGCTGTATTTCCAAGTTTTTCTAGCAATTGCGATTATCTTTCTTACATCTTGTCAATCAACAGAAATTCCACCAAAATCACAACCTAACGCTATTCAAACAAGCGCATCTCAAAAGATAGTGACTCTGGATAAAAATTTCCAGATAGCAATGGGTCAAACTATCTATGTTCCTGTTTATTCTCATATTTATCATCACAATCGGCAAGAAATTTTTGAGTTAGCAGTTACCCTCAGTATTCGGAATACAGATTTGAATAATCCTATCGTAATTACTTCTGTACGCTACTATAACTCAGATGGAAAATTAGTTAAGCAATATTTGGAGCGCCCGATTCAACTTGATGCCCTAGCTTCCACAGATTTTTTTATTAATAGAAATGATACTACTGGAGGTTTAGGAGCAAATTTTATTGTGGAGTGGGTAGCGCAAACTGAAATATCTGAACCTATAGTAGAAGCAGTGATGATTGGTACTGATTTTCAGCAAGGAATTTCTTTTACTAGTACTGGTAAAGTTATTAAAAGTCAAAATAATCAAAAGCGATCGCTTGCAAAATAGACAAAAATAAGGCACAAGCGAGTAGAGAACTTATATCTATAGCCCATAGCAGTCTTAAATCATTTGGGAAATATTACTGTTGGCTGTTAACACTCAACAGCCACCACTGATATTTTTCCAACTCAAATAGAATTGCTATATAAAACATGGTCAGCAACAAAAAGCTGGTGACGACATTAGCGTTCACTATCTAGCATTTTCATTTGATCCTCGTTGTAACGAGTGCCTGCGATCGCTTGTAATGGAATTGCTGCTTCGATGCGCTTTATGTCCTCTGAAGATAAGTTTACATTAACAGCTGCTAACGCTTCCTTAAGTTGGGTTCGCTTGCGTGCGCCAATCACTGGAACGATATTTCTACTTTTAGCAAGTACCCAGGCAATAGCCAATTGTGAAGGAAGAATACCTTTATTTGCAGCAATTTGCTTTAACTCTTCGACTAGGCGCTGGTTTTGTGCTAGGTTTTCTGGGCTGAAACGTGGAAAGTTAGCACGGGAATCACCCTGTGTTGCTGGAATTGAGCCACTTAGTAATCCTCGTGAAAGAACACCATAGGCAGTCACACCGATACCAAGTTCTTTTAGTACTGGAAATATCTCAATTTCAGGACTACGACTAATCAAGGAGTACTCTATTTGAAGGTCACTAATGGGATGGACGCTGTGTGCGCGCCGGATAGTCTCAACTCCCACCTCGGAAAGCCCGATGTATCGAACATAACCAGCAGTCACTAAATCAGCGATCGCTCCAATGGTATCTTCAATGTTGACTTGGGGGTCTAGTCGAGCTGGGCGGTAGATATCGATGTGGTCTACTCCCAAGCGAGTAAGACTATAAGTTGCAAAATTTTTCACTGAGCTAGGACGCATATCGACACCAAGCCATCCGCCATCAGGAGAGCGTAAAGCGCCAAATTTCACAGATAGCAAAGCTTTGTCCCGGCGATCTTGGAGCGCACGACCAATTAGCATTTCATTATGCCCACTACCATAGAAATCGCCAGTGTCCAATAGTGTAATACCGCGATCGATAGCTGCATGGATAGTGGCAATGCTTTCGTTATCGTCTGTTGAACCGTACACACCAGACATACCCATACATCCAAGAGCTAAAGGAAAAACAGTTAGACCTGTAGAGCCAACTTGCCGAGGTTCACCTTGATTTTCTGTAGTCATATTTGTTTTTTGGTTATTTTGCATCTATCGTTAATATTCTGCTGCTCACACTCAACAGTCATCAGTCACAACTTTAAGTGGGATAATTTATTTCTTCGAGTTCCCTTAATCATCCTCAAGTTTGAGCAATTGTTCATCAATAGTTCGTATCCGCCCTTGCACAATTTCTTCTGAAAGAATTCGCTTCCGCATTGCCTCATTCAGCGCTCCTTTTTCTGCAAGAAGTAAACGGCGGCGGATGGCATCAAGTTTGCTAAGTTCGCCATTTTGGACTGACAATTTCTCTGGACGGCGATTATATAATTCCCGTAGTGCCTTTTCCGCTTTTGCGATTCGCAGTTGATAAGCTGCACGCATCTCTTCATAAACGGCTTTTGGCAATACTCCTGATTTCAACAGGCTATCTAATTCATCTTGTGCGGCTTTACTTGTCATCAACTCGGCTTGTAATTCTTCAATTTGCTGCTGAGCTTCTGAGAATTGAGATAATTTTAAGCGTTTTACCACCCAAGGCAAACTTAAACCCTGTCCGACTAATGACACCAGCACACTGCCGAAAACTAAAGCAATAAGGATTTCTCGCCCCGGTAGTGTGGTGGGTAGACTCAAAGCCAGAGCCATCGAGAGTGAACCTTTAATATTGCCTAAAAACAGTAAATGTTGCCAGCGCAGGGGAATTGGGCGGTCAAACCAACGAATTCCTGCTAGTAATGGGTAGACTGTAAAAAGTCGTCCGACTTGATAAGCTAAAACTACAAATAGAATTGCAGGTAAAGTTTTCCAAAGTGTTCCCAAATCTATTTCTACACCAATCAGTAGAAAAATAAATGTATTAACCGTAAAACCGGCATATTCCCAGAAACTCAACAATGTGATCCGATTAGAAGCAGAAGTATTCCGAGAAAGTCCCAAATTTCCGAAAATTAGTCCGGCTACAACTACAGCCACAGCACCGGATACACCTAGAGATTGTCCTACCTGAAAAGTCCCTAAAGCAACTGCAACTGTCAGCAACAAACTGCTGAGGGCATCATCTAAACGGGCAAACACAGGTATACTTAAGTAACCTAAGATTAAACCGACAACGCAGCCTCCCAGAGAAATAAATAGCAGTTGTTCAATTCCTTGTAGTAATGTCAGTGAACCTGTGAAATAAACTTGCGAAACCAGGTTGAATGAAACTAAGGCAGTTGCATCATTAAATAAGGTTTCTCCTTCAACGATGGTGGAAAGCCGGGAGGGCACTGATATTTCTTTAAAGACGGCAATCATGGAAACTGTATCAGTATTTGCTAGACTTACTCCCACAAATAAGGCAGCTATCCAACTTAATCCCAGCCCAAATTTCAACAGTACAGCAATAATTCCACTGGAAAGTAAAGCCCCTGGCCCAGCCAGCAGGGCAATTGGTTTAAATGTGCTGCGTAGCCGGCTGACATCAGTATTAATACCAGCTTCAAAAATGAGAATTGGCAGGAAAAGATTTAAAACCAAGGAAGGATTTAAACCAAGGGGACGAGACAACAATTCAGTGATTGGTAAACCTGCCAATACTAAACCCGTGACATAAGGAATTCTTAATCGTCGGGACACCAAAGCTACACCTGTAGCCAGCAGTAAGAGAATAATTGAAACTTTGACTAATTGAGTTACATCCACTATTACGTTTTAAAAAAGCGAGCTTGACTTGACTGATAGATTTTCACCTTACTGCTGCCAAATTAGCAAGTTTAGGCAGATATACAGCACTTTTCATTCGCATGAAGTACAAAGTTACGGGTTTTGAGGCAGGAGGCAGGAGGTAGAAACTCTTTATCTGTGATAAATCAGTCCTGGATCTTGTACCTCACTTAGTTGCAATCTGCTGTAAAATTTCTATTTGATGGCATTTGAGGAACGTAGACGCAAAGCAACGGCTTTGTGTAAGCTAACCCAACACCCAAAACCTTAGTGTTGTTGGATTCTCGCGTGGTAAATCCGACTTACAAATGGCGTTTATCAGTCGTCAGTCATCAACTTCAAGCAGGATAATTATATTTCTTGGAATTCCCTCATCCTCTGACTAAGGTGTAGGTTGGGAACGTCGAACTTCTTCTATCTGACCAACTTCAAAAATTAGCGTGAATCGTTGCCCCATTTCTCGTTCGATAAATTCTTCTAAAAGCTGTACTTGTCGAGGTGTAACTGGTTCCTTTGCGCGGACACTCAAACGCACTTCTGGAGGATTTGCTAACCAGTTGGTATCACTACTGAGCAACTGCAATCGCCCAAAGGTGACAGTGCGGTTCAACAATGCGCGTTGCAGGCTGGTTTCTAGTTGCGCCTGTCGTACAAGTCGGGCAAAGCTGACACCCAAGGGAATTATATATTCGCCGTTATCAGGAGAAATTGATCCAAGGCGAACTTATAAATTTACAGACAAAAATTGAAAACTTACAAGATGAGTATCCCAATCTTCAGAGCTTTACAACTGAACAATTACGAGAAGAACTGTTGGCAATTGAAGCAGACACTTATGCAGAATTTCTTAGGTCTGGTCGATTAAATAAATAACTCGCCTCTGTGCTTGAAGATATTTTACAAAATGGCTACGAAAAAGAAGGGTAATATCAATTTTGAATTTGAGATTTTTTTTTGGATTAAAAGTTCAGTTATCTGCTAGAATATGTCGATTGGCTTGTTGTCTTAAATTAATAACACATACTTGGCTTAACATCATTGCAATAATGTTACCTTTATCATCCTTTTGATGTTTTAATTGACTTTAGTCACCATCCGCTCTTAGCCACTTTGATACAGGATTACATTTGAAGTCAAGAATTTTGCAACATAAGTTTTACTGCGGTTGTCTATATTTCTGTTGAAGTCTAAATACATCCATTTCGCGTCTTTGTTGTTCTCTTAGTTGGCTGCTATTAGGTTGTGTAAACGGTTGTTGTCTGAGTTGATTTTCTATGCGAAATTGTTCAATCCGCTGTTGTTGTTGTAGTCTGACTACATCTTGCTGCTGTCGAAATTGTTCCCACAGTTGTTGAGAAGACTGTTGTGCTGGCTGCTGTAATTGTTGTGGCTTCAGCTGCTTTTGGTTTTGAGGGATCGTCTGTATAATATTTGCTTGCACAGGAGAATAGCCAATCAAATCTATTGTCAGGATAATAAGTAGTAGCCCTGGTTTAACTATCAATGAACGATGCATACAGTTTTTTCAAAGGTATTTTAGAACGGTGGTGTTGAATGAAAATATGAATTCCACTCTCGTCGATAAATAACTGTTCTCTATCCTAATTTGACTCCATCTGAGCTTGTTCTAGAACATCAAATAGTAATTTTGCTGCTTTGGTATCAAGCATGAGAATTTTTACTCTTATTTATTAGAACACAATCATCAGATGAGTGGTACTTCCTAAAGTTTATTTACCTTTAGATAGACCTATCAAATAAGGGACTTCCAAGTAAAAAAACAATCAAAGCCTAAGAGGATGTTTGAAAAGTTTTGAAAGGTCAAATTTTATGCTAATCGCCTCACCAT
>JAQYWR010000082.1 GCA_029379225.1 Nostoc sp. S4
CAAACCGCTCCCATACGTTGGCGCTCTCGCGACGTTGAATGGTTGCTGTCATTGTTTTATAAGTGCGGTTGTTTGTTTATGAATGAATTAGGTAGGTTTAACTACCTTGTTACATATCTTAAAATATATATTGCGTTTTGTAAAGTCATTTGAGAAAAAATTTTCACTTAGGGTTTACACACCCCCAGCAGACTGAAAAACTGGAGGCTTGGCTAAGGGAACTCCAAGAAATAAATTATTGTGTTTGCCCTGTGATAACTGATGACTGATAACGGTTGACTGCGAGCAGTGGGATATTTTTTTATTTGTCAGTCTCTAAATCCTATGTAATATCAAGCCTGAAACGATGTAGCAGGCGCTTGTTAAGCATTGAAGAAAGTATTCTCTCTACTTTTTAAGAACAGAGTTTCTTGAAACAAGCAGAGTTGGACATAAGGTTACAAATTGGTATTACAGCCTTCAATAAAATCAATGACTTGGTGTAAACATCCTGGTTTAGTGACAATCAGGACAGTTGAATCAGGTTCCAGTACTGTACTGCCATTGGGAATCATCAAATTTTCATGAGGATGAGGTTGATAGCCAATAATTAGCGAGCCAGTCGGAAACCGGGAATCTTGAGCAATTTCGGCAACGCTACGACCAACAACATAGCAATTGTTTGGAATAGAAAGTTTTAGCACCTCTATCTGTCCCTGCTCAAAATGCATCATTGATTCTACTTGCGGATACTCAATAGCATTTACCATTGTTGAAACCGCTAGTTCAACAGTACTGATGATATGGTTGGCTCCGGCCAGACGCAGTGGTTGAGCAAAATCAGGGTGGCGCATCCGACTTAAAATATGAGGAACGCCGTAATGTTTAGCAAGAGTCACCATTGCCAAGTTTAAGGCATCACTGCGGAGGACAGCAGCCAATGAACTGGCTTTGCGAATCCCAGCTTCTAACAATACTTCTGTACTCACAGCACTTCCTTCAAAAGCCATTGCTCCCACTTGTTCGCGTGCATAGCGACAAGCAGTAGGATCGATATCAATAACGGCAACAGTATGCCCTAGTTCTATCAATTTCTGGGCTAGACTTAGCCCCACTAAGCCTGCTCCACCAATTAATACATACATGAATGTTTCTAATGCTCTTTAACTTATTACTTCACTCTCTAAGCTAACAACGAATCAAGGTATCTATAGCAATCCGGAATGATTCGTGAGAAAATACCGAGAAGCTCTAAAGGTAGCGTTTGCAACTAAGATGAGGGTGTAGTGATGTGGATGCAATTATTAGAAGATTTTATCAAAAATAGTAAAGAACCGCGTGAAATCAAGCGGGCTACAGCAGTAAAGATGCTGCTATGTGGATACAAACATGAGGAGATAATGCCAATATTAGGTGTCTCATCTGGCTTCATAAGTACCTATAAAAAATCATTTTTTAAAATGGGGATTGATGGGTTGAAACTAGGGCATAAAGGAAGTAAAGGGTATCTGGATGATATTCAACGTGCCGAGGTAATTGAATGGTTGCAAACCAAGGAGAGATGGACTTTAAATGAATTAGAACACCATATCGCTTCCAAATATGGAGTGATATTCTTCTCGAAACAAAGTTACTACGATTTATTTGATACTGCCAGTATTAGTTGGAAGAAAACTCAAGCAAGTAATCCAAAATATGACCAAGAATTAGTAGACTCAAAAAAAAAGAGATTTGTGAATTGTTGGAGACGCGACGACCGGAAATAGAATCAGGAGAGCTAGTTGTGTTCATGGTAGATAAATGTCATTTACTCTAGGGAGACATCTGTGGTTATGTCAGGGGAAAAACTAATGAACGAGTGATAATACCAGTAGTTAATGCTCGTGTTAAACGAACGTATTTCGGTGCATTAGATTATAAAACCAAGGAATTTATCACCTATGCAGCAGAAAAAGCTAACTCTAAAAATACAATTAATTTTTTAGAATATCTCCGTCAACAACGACCATTAGCCAAACTTTTAATAATTTGGGATGGTGTAAGTTCTCATCGCTCACAAGAAATTCAAGATTATCTACATTCATTAAATCGTGAATTGGAAAAAGACCGATGATGGATTACCTGCTTAAGGTTTGCCCCAAATGCACCACAACAAAATCCTGTAGAATATATTTGGCTGCAAGCAAAACGATTAATTAGAAAATTTTATTTTTTCTGTCATTCTTTTAACGTAGTCAAAGCGTTATTTGAGCTATCAATTCATTGTCAAATTTTTGAATTTTCTAAACTTCATGAATCTGGTGTTTTCTCATAAATCATTTAGGATTGCTATATAACAATCTACTTTGATGTTTGAACTTATTTGCTACTGTCAGGCAATAGGCAATCAGCCTTTTCAAGTTGAGGGCGAGTTTTTTCACATAATCAACTAGGAGTCCTATATTAATTATTCTCACTCTCAAAACTTATAATTTAAAGAAGTTATATTGAAAACCAGCGTACCAGTAGGAGCGATCGCTATCGCTATGGTGTCTCTAGTGCGATTGGTCTAATTTTTGGTGTTGTTCCCGCTCGTAGAGTTGGTCAATTCGACCCAATAGTTGCTCTCAGAAGTGCTTAAAATATCAAATTCATTTTTTACTATGATGTCCGGTTGAACACAACTCAATTGCCTTGGCGCAGCCTTCCGGTAAGGTACGAAGTGAAGTAGTCTCCAAAATTTTGTGATTGCTTTGTTCTACTACGTTGCATTGGCAATGACATATCGCAAGTCATTTACCAGACATGATATTACTCCTGACAAATTCCAACGGAGTTTTTTCAATTGTAATTTTTATGATATTTTTCAAGCAATTCTTTAACTTGAGCAGCCACTAAAGGATGTGGATCTTTTTGGAGTTGGGGTAAAATTTGCTGGAGAACTCGATGTGAAACCAAATGCAAGTATGCGATCGCTGCTTCTCGAACAAAACCAGTTGGATGGCGCAAACTGGCTAAAATCTCGGAACTTGTGAGTCGGATACGAGCAACTTGAGCAAAATGAAAACAGCAAGCTAGACACCAGTCAGAAAGCAAATTACCCAACATCAGTAACTTGTGGAGGCGATCGCTAACTAACATATTTTCATATTCTACAATCTTGGCTTCTATAAGATATTGCAATTTCTCTGGCTCTGGTCGGTTATCTAAAATATTCAGTAATAAAGACTTTGAAGACAAAGTTACAGTATGTTCTAAGATTTCTAACCCCCGCGCTAAGTTTACCACTGAGAGCGATCGTAAATTAAATGCTGCTGCTTGCATCTTTTCTGGCGAATAAAGCAGCCTCAATAGTAATAGTAATCGTTCTTTGACATCCAATTCTAATTCACGGAGCGAACGTTGCAGTAACTCTGAGACAATCAAAATCCTCTCATTCGATTGATAATTTTCTTGTTTGTCTAGAGTTTGAAAGTCTATATAAGCAGCATAAATTTCACCTAAAAAACGTAATTCCTGGTGAATTAAATTTTCTACCCGACTTTCATAAAACCGATCTGCTAAACCTCTAATCCCTGGTTGTTTGTGTATTTTTAATAAACTGTGAAGAATATGATCCCTGGTAGTACCCCAAGATATTTCCAAGTTTTCCCATAAAACCTCCATTGCTTGCTGGGTAGCAATTTGGGCAATGGTACGCCAAGCATACATTCGTACTACTTCAGGTTTGTAAATATTGGTAGCCAATTGCAATAGCATCTCTAGGGCTTCATTTTCTAGTCGCACTAGGGCTAACATGGCTGTTGTGCGGGTTGACTTATAATAAAGTGCAGCAATGAGCGCACAATAGTACTCCTCTAAATGGGTTGCTGCAATCATTTCCAGTACCGCACAGCGCACCCGCAACGACTCATCTTGTAACAAATTTGGGATATGAATTCGTAACGCTTGCAAATAAACTGCTTCTCTGAGCGCTTTGACTCCATTTATCCGTTCTCGTTCTTGTTTATGGGTCAGCATTCGGCGCATAGTTTTAGTAGCTGCTACCTTTTGCATGGGTGTTCCTTGGCGTAAGACTAAAGCAGCGGCGGTGGCGCGGATGAGTGAGTTATGTCGGGAGTGCAGGTATTCTTCAAGCAAGCTTAAATTGGGATTCGGTTCAGCTAACCAAATGTAGCGCAGCGCTAGGGCAAAAACTTCGGGGTTAGTTTCTTGGGGTTGTTCTAATAAAGGACGGATGGCGGCTAAATAAATGGGATTTGCACCTCCCATCAACATCACTTCCAAACTTTGGCACTGCAAATCTGGGGTTAACTTGACTAATAAAGGCGCTAAAACCTCCGCAGCTCCTTGGGAATCAATTTGGGCTAAAAGTTCAATGCAAGAGCGTTTATCTGCTTCGTTGCCTTTTTCAGCTAATGCTTTGACTACACCCTGCTTGAAGAATCGTAAGCCTACATTTGTTGCACTCAGTTGACCTCGTGCCACACTTAAAACTAGCAAGTCAACATAACGCGATCGCAATTCCCAAACTACTTTTAAACAGGTGCCAGCTATCAGCATTGTTTCTGCTACTAACACCCATTTTTGTAGTGGTGAAGGCACAAATTGCTTACAAAATAATAAAGTGATAAAAATTACTAATCCTGTCAACCCTGTGGCGATCGCTTCGGCTGTTCCCCCAGATAAGGTTTGCATCCGGCTACGAATTCCCTCTGGAATCGGTTGATACAGGATGGGGCCGCTACTGATCACAAAGGTGTAGCGCAGAAGTTCATCACAGAATTTGACAATTATTAGACCCCAAAAAAAGCTTTGCGATTGGATGGCTGGAATTAAATACAAAAATATCAGTACCCCTGGTAGTAAAAAGCCGACAGTGATTGGCAAAAGTGTAGCAGTGAAAAATACTCCCATCCGTTCAATCAGTCGGCTAGAAATAAACCACTGGATCAGTAACTCACACAATCCCAACATGCCACCGAATAGACCCAAAAAACTAGCAAGTTCTCGGTCATCCAAATTCGATTGGAGTTCGCGCAGATATTGAAAATCTACTAACAACCCAATAACCTGCAACAGACCAACAAAGGCGAATAACTGCCAAACATAGCGCTTCAAAGGACTGATGAGGAAACGCTCTCGTGAAGCTTGTTCTTGAGGAATTATAATTTGTGGAGTTTCAGGAAAAGCTGCTCGATACTGATGAGTTAAATAAAATAAAATCCCCGATCCCAATAAAATCACCACACAGGCAATGAGAATCACCTTATTCAGTCTGGCGTACTGCACTAACCAAGGCAAACTAAAACCACTAATAACATCTGCTACTAATAGACCGCTACTGACTAGTGGGTAAGTACGCTTAATTTCCCGAATATTAAATATTTGGTTGGCAACAATCGAGGTATTGAGGTCATTAAGCACATAAAATGCATCTACCCATAGCCGTAGCAGAAAGATTAAAATTACTGCTAGGTAGGAAACATTGATTCCCCAACGTAATAAAACTAATAAAACTAATGGCGTCACCATACAAGGTGCGATCGCCACAATCACCTGGCGTAAAGGAAAAATCTTTTGCAGCCAAGAATATACAAAAACCAGTCCAGTACTAATTACGGCACTGGCAATATACATCCAAGGTAGTAAATTTGTCTCATATTCACCCAAAAACAGTGCCACTGTACTGTCTTCTGCCCACCGCAACCCTACAGATACAGTTGTATAAAATACAAACATGATCTGAGTTCGTTCGCTCTCCTCTGGTCGGAGATTCACCCACTGTAGGAGTCGTGGTAAAGCAACTCTATTTGCAGCCAACCAGTGATTTTTCAGTTCCATACAGTTTTTAGTTTCTGGTAGTATCACCGCCAAATGAGAAAGAGGACACGGGGACGCGGTGATGTAGAGACACGGAGAATTCTTTCCCCGCATCTTTTCCTGTTTCCTGTCTATTCATCTCCCATCGCTTAGCACAAGAGCCTGAGCAACTGAGTATTATCTTTCCCACTCAGCCTTCAGGATTATCGATTTGAGATAAATTTATACGACCTGATACTATTAACAAGAATATTTACAGCATTAGAATCGCCTATAGGAGCGTACGGGAACTCCAGAAAATAAATTATCCAATTTCGCTCCTTCCAAACGACTTTCTCTCTCCTTGCTCCCTGCCAAGAACTGCCTACCCCAACGATAGGATATTTATTTAGAAGTCCCTATTAGCTGTACGCCTCTACCTATGTATGTCTATAAACTGTGTAATTTAATTACAGGTAAGAGTACATCCAAACGAACAATGAAAAAATCCCCTGGCTGCAAACCAAGGGATTTTCTTTCCTTATCTATTAAAAAGTTAGAGAATTATTTTTTGGGTGAGAGAAGCATCATCATATTTCGCCCTTCTTTTTTGGGCGCTTGCTGAACCTCACCAAACGGCTCTAAATCCGTTGCCATACGTTTGAGCAAATCTTCTGCCAGATCGCTGTGTTGAATTTCTCGACCCCGAAACATCACAGTAGCTTTGACTTTATCACCATCTTTCAAAAAGCGCTCTGCTTGCTTGACACGCACGTTGTAGTCGTGTTCTTCTATTTTGTAGCGCATCTTAACTTCTTTGACATCAGCCGTGTGCTGCTTTTTACGGGCTTCCCGCGCCTTTTTCTCCTGCTCAAACTTGTATTTCCCGTAGTCCATAATTCGACAAACTGGCGGGTCAGCTTTGTCACTGAGTAGCACTAAATCTAGTTCTTTTTCCTCTGCTAGTTGTAGTGCTTCTTGTGGAGCCATAATTCCTAATTGACCACCATCAGTGTCAATGACCCGAATTTTCGGGAAGCGAATTCGTTCGTTAATTTGGGGCAGATCGCGAGTTCTTTTTTTCTCAATCACAGGCATTATGATTTGTGGGAGCTCTTAATGAAGGATTTGGTGTGGTTTTGACTGGTATGCCTCTGAGGCAAAATACTGAAATAAGTCAGGACTAAAAACATCAAGTTACAGTTCTAGGGTAACTAATTCATAAAATAGTTGCGTCGTTGTATTTGTCATTCTACTCATTCCCAAAGAATTTCTGTGCAATAGTTAATTTAAATTACACATCCTTGCGAAATATTAAGTCTTGTAAAAATTATTTGTCAATACTTGAGAATCTCAGATTGAGCAGATAATCTCCACAATAGCAAAATTACAGATACAAAGCATATAAGCTAATACTAATGTAGTATATTATCATGCATAGAGTAGTATTAATAATATTTTATTAAATAATATAGTTAAATTTACTTACGAACTTGCAGTTAAAAAAATATCCTATCCTCAAGGTGCGAGGCTTTATACCCCTACAGATGTACAAATAATTTAGGATAATTTATTTTGTTATCAGTCCCTTATATAAGTGCAGTTCTAATAGTTGTAAGATTACCCACGCCATAAGTAGCAGGAAAATTTTGTTTTTACAAGGACGTTATCGTTTAATTAAACGAATTGCTAAAGGGGGATTGGGCAAAACCTTCCTGGCTGTTGATGAAGGTCAGTTTCCACCAATTCCTTGCGTGGTTCAAGAATTATTATGCGAAACATCGGAAAGTTTTGAGCAAAAGGTGCAGCAGCTACAAGAATTAGGAAAGCATCCCCAAATTCCGGCTTTATTGAGTTATTTCCAGCAAGAACAGTACTTTTATTTGGTGCAGGAATTTGTTGTAGGTACAAATTTAGCTCAAGTGGTTGAAGAGGAGGGTATTTTTAATCAAACTCAGGTTTGGCAGATTTTAGCGGATTTATTACCAGTTTTGCAGTTTATTAGCGATCGCCACATCATCCACCGCAATATTAAACCCGAAAATATTATCCGTAGAATCTCCCCTAACCCCAAAGGTGAAGCAAATCTAGTCATAGTTGATTTTAGCGCTGCAAAAATTGTCACACAAATTGATTGGTTAACGAGTGAAAACAGTATCGGTAGTCCAGAATATGCTGCACCAGAGCAAACAACAGGAAAAGCTGTTTTTGCTAGTGACCTTTATAGTCTCGGTGTCACTTGCATTTATCTACTTACCCAAATTTCTCCTTTTGATTTATTTGATATTGCAAATAATTGTTGGGTTTGGCGAGATTACTTGACTAATAAAGGTGATAACCAACAAGATACAAAGCATTTACGCTTAGGAAAAATCCTTGACCAGTTACTACAAAATATTGTTAGCCAACGCTTTCAATCAGCTAATGAAGTCATCCAAGCAATGGGTATGGAAGTCAAAAGTCAAAAGTCAAAAATTGCAAGTCAAAATCCTCCTTGGCAATGCTCGGATACCTTAACTGGACATTCTGCGATGTTGAGCAGTGTGAATGCTCTTGCATTTTCTCCTCAAGGTAACATTTTAGCAAGTACTAATGATAAGAAAAACATCAAATTGTGGGATTTAAATACTAAAAAAGTCCTAGTTAGCTTATCGGGACATTGCCAACCTGTGAAATCAGTTGCTTTTAGTCCTGATGGCAAAATTTTGGCAAGTGCTAGTGACGATAAAACTATCAAATTGTGGCAGATAAAGAATTTAACAGAAATCTACACTCTGTTGGGACACTCACAGGCTGTGAAATCAGTTGCTTTCAGTCCTGATGGCGAGATTCTTGCTAGTGGTAGCTGGGATAAGACAGTCAAACTGTGGAACGTAAATACTGGCGTCCAAATTTGTACCTTAACTGGACACCAATTACAGGTAAGTTCAGTGGCGTTTAGTCCCCAAGGGCAGATTCTAGCTAGCGCTAGTTATGATAGAACAATTCGCCTGTGGCAGATAAGCTACCAAGAATTTAAAAACTGCCCATGCTATACCTTGTTAGGCATCCTTTCAGGTCATGCATGGGCAGTTTTGACAGTCGCTTTTAGTCCCGATGGAAAAATTTTGGCGACGGGTAGCGATGATAATACTATTAAATTGTGGGAAGTGAACACTGGTCAGCTAATTAGCACACTTGTTGGCCATTTCTGGTCTGTAGTAGGTGTAGCTTTCACTGCCGATGGCGAAACCCTGATTAGTGCAAGTTGGGACAAGACAGTTAAACTCTGGAGAGTAAGTACAACAGAAGAGATAGTGACTCTTGCTGGTCATACAGACTCAGTGTCAGCCGTTGCTGTGAGTCAAGTACAACTGATTGCAACTGGCAGCAAAGACAAAACGATCAAACTCTGGCAGCTTGTAGAATAGCATCAGAGTTAATTTGGAATATCAAGCGCTACCTGTGAAGGCAACTTCCGGAAATTTCAACTGAGCTTCTGCCATAGGGCGGTTTCTGCCTTCTTCTTGCCAGTAATTAATCACTTCGGTTGCTTTGTTAAGCAACTCGACGCGATCCAAATCAGTAATCCAGTGTTTGGATTCGAGTTCCTTCTTTAACTCTTCCCAGGCATCATTTCTCGGCCAGAAAAAGTACTTGGTCAAAGGACTTGTGCCTTTACCGACAACTTGATCGACTGCTAGAGCGACGTTTTCGTCTAACCACAGAATTTTCAAAATAAACTTGGTCAATCACACCTCCGGGAATCTCCGGGCATTACTTTACTAGGATAGCGATCGCTTATTTTAACGCAATACCCTATCAATGACCAAATAGAGATTGCGGTAAGGGAGATGAGGAGATGGGGAGGACAGCGATGCAACTTTTAACTCAGCACTCCCAATCACAAATGACAAATGACAAAAATGATTGCAAATGGGCTAACATCAGGTGTAGTCGGCGCTAACTACAGATGCTTATGACTGCTCAACTACCCCAATCTGCAATGACATCTGGTTCAGATTTGTATGAGCAAGACTTTTACCTGTGGATTCAAACCACAGCAGAACTGCTCAAGCAAAAGAATTTTACACAACTGGACTTAGAGAATTTAATTGCAGAAATTGAAACGATGGGTAGGAGTGAAAAAAAAGCACTCAGAAGCAATTTGGAAGTGGTGCTGATGCATCTATTAAAGTATAATTATCAACCTGAAAAGCGCTCTGGTAGTTGGCAAGCAACAATTCGAGAACATCGCAAACGCCTTCAAGAAGCTTTAGAAGAAAGTCCTAGTCTGAAACCCTATTTTGATGAGGTTTTCGTGCAGTGTTATGACCATGCTAGGCTATTGGCTGCTGATGAAACTGAATTAGCTGTAACTATTTTTCCCGAACAATCCCCCTTCACCCCAGAGCAAGTCATTAACCCCGATTTTTTACCTGAGTTTTAATCGAAAGCTTTATTATGATGTAAAGCTCTTTTGCTTCCTAGCCCATGACTCAAGAAACTTCTACAAAAGCGGTTGTTATTTTCGACATTGATGGTGTTGTGCGCGATGTCAGTGGTTCCTATCGCCGAGCGATCGCCGATACTGTAGAATACTTTACAAATAATGCATATCGTCCCACACCCTTAGATATTGACCAACTAAAATCGGAAGGTGTATGGAATAACGACTGGGAAGCATCGCAGGAATTAATTTACCGCTACTTTGGCGCTCAAGGACAGACCCGCGAGCAACTGCAACTAGACTACAATGCGATTGTTGCTTTTTTCCAATCGCGTTATCGAGGCCCAGACCCGAACAATTTGACGGGGTATATTTGTAATGAACCCTTATTATTACAACCTAGCTATTTAGAAGAACTTACCCAAGCTAGGATTGCTTGGGGATTTTTCAGTGGTGCTACTCGCGTTTCGGCTAACTATGTCTTAGAAAAACGCCTGGGCTTGCAATCTCCGGTATTGATTGCGATGGAGGATGCACCAGGAAAACCCGACCCCAGTGGACTTTTTGCTACAGTTGCTCAATTAGAAAATGGAATTGAGCAAAAATCAGCGATTATCTATGTGGGGGATACGGTAGCAGACATGTATACTGTTGAGAAAGCACGGAGTTTAGATTCTACTCGCACTTGGATTGGTGTGGGAGTTCTACCGCCCCATGTACAAGAAACGGCAGTGCGGGGTGATGCGTATAGTGAAACACTGCTAAGAGCCGGAGCTGCGATGGTTTTGCCTAATGTGCAAGAATTGACCCCAAAACAGATTCACAAATTAGTTAGCAGAGTGTGTGCTTAAAATAAGCTAATTTAAATATAGATATTATTTCTCAATTAACTTAGAAAGACATTCACACTTAAGCTGCAAAGCGCCTGTAATTATTAATTTACCATGAACATTTTCAGTAATTTGCTTTCTCAGCCAACTCAGCCTGCACCTGCAAAAAAACAACGTCGAGGAATAGAAATTAAATCTCCGCGTGAAATTGAAATCATGCGACAATCGGCGAAAATTGTAGCAACTGTGCTCAAAGAAATTTCTGAGCTAGTAAAGCCAGGAATGACGACGGCTGATTTGGATGCTTATGCGGAAAAACGCATCCGCGAAATGGATGCAACACCAAGTTTTAAAGGATATCATGGGTTTCCAGGTTCTATTTGTTCTAGTATTAATAATGAAGTAGTACATGGTATTCCCAGTTCTAAGAAAGTTATTCGTCAGGGAGATGTATTAAAAGTTGATACAGGCGCTTATTACCAAGGCTTTCATGGTGATTCTTGCATAACAATTGCTGTGGGAGAAGTAACTCCACTAGCTGCTAAACTAATTCGCGTTGCAGAAGAAGCTTTATTTAAAGGCATTGAACAAGTTAAGGCTGGTGTATATTTGCTTGACTTGGCTGGGCCGATTGAAGACCATGTGAAAGTTAACGGCTTTAGTATCGTTGAAGAGTTTACTGGACATGGTGTAGGTCGAAACTTGCATGAAGAACCTTCAGTATTCAACTTCCGTACCCGCGAACTGCCAAATGTTAAACTTCGTGCAGGAATGACCCTGGCAATTGAGCCAATTGTGAATGCTGGTTCTAGACATACACGAACATTATCAGACCGTTGGACAGCTGTGACTGTGGATAATGCTTTGTCGGCTCAGTTTGAGCATACGGTGTTGGTGACGGAGACTGGTTATGAGATTTTAACTGACCGTTCTAAGGTTTAATTGCTAGTTCAAATTAAATATTGTTGAAACAGGTGAAGCGGCAACATAATTTATAATTCGTAGTTATTACCCCTCGATATGAGTCGTGGGGTTGAAAACAGGCTGACTGTTTTTTATCTCTATAAAACAATTGGTGTTGCATAGTTACGGGATGAATTAAGCTACTGAGGGTACAAATCTATAATGGAGGTATTGTAATAACAATCGCTTGGATAAATACACAGAATTGGTAACAGAAGCTAAAGATTTCAAAGAATATCACACCAAATAGTTAAAAAATATTTACAATCTACCAGTGGTAAAGTAGTCAATAATAGCTAAAAAACTACTATAGTACATTTGTTTTACTAGTAATTGTTCCTTATATGAGTAAGAAAAATCTCGGTGATGACTTTAGTCCTAAAGGTTTGGATAAGTTCAAGTGGAAAAATCCTAAACCAAAACCAGTAAAACTGATTCAAAATTTACCTGCACCATTACCCCCATTACCAGATTAAACCCTAAATACTGAGAGAAAATTTGGATAAATGGAAATGGGTGACCTGAGATTCGAACTCAGAACCAGCGGATTAAGAGTCCGATGCTCTACCGTTGAGCTAGTCACCCACATAAACAACAAGTATAGCAAACTTCTGATGAATTTGCCACTGTAACAGTTCATAAAATGATTTAAGCAGGGAATTTGACGGTGAACATGGTTTGACCTGCTGCACTCTCTACAGTAATAGAGCCGCTCAGATGTCTGACCATTTTCTGCACTAATGCTAATTCTAGTCCGGTGCCGCTATGTTTCCAAGGATCGTGTTGGGAAAGGTGATAAAAAGGCTCAAAAATCCGTGACAATTCGTTGCTGGTAAGTTCGATTCCAGAATTGGTAATTTTAAGTTCTACTACTTCGTCTGTCAGTTCAGCCGAAACTGTAATGGATTCGCCTGCTGGAGTATATTTGCAGGCATGGTTGAGCAGCTCGGTAACAATCCGCTCTAGGTCTGTGATATCTGTTTCTAAAAGCGGGAGTGTACTCTCAATAATTAGGTTTAACTGCTGGCGCTGGCAGTTGGTAACATCTCGAAAAGTTTCAATAATGGGATGAAGCCAAGTTTGTAAGTCAATGGCAATTAAAGTTGGCGGACTAGGTTCGGCTTCTAGAGATGTGAGTGTGAGTAGGTCGTTAATTAACTTGCTTTCTCGCGCACATTCGTTATGCAAAATCTGCAAAAGCTGCGGAACTATTTCTATATCTAATATTTCTTCTGGTGCAAGGACGCTTTCAAGAGTTTGGGCTGCGAGGCTGATACTAGTTATTGGTGTCCGCAGTTCTTGGGATAGGGTTCTCAGAAATTTGTTTTTTAGTTCTTCACGTTTTTCTAATTCTTTTACCTGTGCTTGGGTTTTTTGGTAAAGTTGCCCTTGACGAATAGCGATCGCACATTCATTTGCAATCTGCTGCACTAGCCCGACTTCAAATTCATCAAAGGCTTCTTGTGTTGGTCTTGTCAACCAAATATTTCCCAAAAACCCTTGAGTATCAAAAATTGGACAAGCCATCTGAGCAATAACTAGCAATTTTGGCTGCCATCCAGGTACAATTTCTAAAAATTGCAAAGGTTGTTTTTGCAAAAGTGGCTGATAAACTTCGGGAAGGTCTGCAATTTGTCTAGTTAATCCCAAGCACTGGGGTAAGTTAGTGGTGTATTCGTAAGTAATTTTTACCTGGGTTTGACAGGTGCTATAAAGTTCGATTTGGCAACGGTCAAGGTTGAGTAACTGTACTAATTCCTGAGTAACTGTTTGCAACACCTGACTTTCATCAAGACTGTCGCGGATTTGTTCTGTCATCTGTCGCACTAAGGCGTCAAAGTTTCGCACCTGCTGCAACTGATTTATATGCTTTTGTCGATCCAACTCCATCTTGGCTTTGAAATCCTCTAGCTGCTGATGAAGTTCTGTTTGTTGAACAGCAATGCCGATTTGAGTTGCTAGCTGCTTGAGCAAGTCAATTTCTATTTGCTGCCATTGATGCGGTTGGTGGCAATGCTGGGCAATCAACAGCCCCCAGGCATCTTGTTTAAAAAAAATTGGTACGACTAGATTCGCTCTCACCTGCAAAGATGTGAGGAAATTTATGTAGCAAGGATGTAATCCAGATGTGTGAATATCTTCAATAACTTGAATGTAACCCAGGCTAGAGTGTTCTCGATATTTTCTACTGAAGCAGGGATCGGTGAGATTTTTTCCCAAAAGTGGCTCATTATTTGCCACAGTTGATTCGGCAATGACTACTCCACTACTATCAGCATCAAAGCAATAAATTAACACGCGATCGCTCTTTAAAAACTGCCGCAGTTCTTGTGTTGTCTGATGGAGAATTGTCTCTAATTCTACAGATTGATGAATCTGCTTAGCGATCGCTTCTAAAAGTTGCTGTTGTTGTACCTGGAGTTCAACTGCTTGTTCTGCTTCCTTAACAGCAGTAATATTGCTACTAGTACCAATCAATCGATAAATCCTGGAGTTAGCATCGCGTAATGGAGTTAGAGTTGTACTCCACCAAGTAGGAATTCCCTGAAATTGCAAACATTGTTCGTAGGAAATAGTTTTGCCGAATACCACGCACTCTGCATAATGTTGACGCACCTTAGCAGCATCAATGGGCGAGAGAATATCCTCTGGTTTTTTACCCCGGAGATCGTCAGAGCGAATGCCTATCCAGCGCTCATGGGTGGGATTTAGTGCTACATATCGAAAATCCCCGTCCTCTAGCACATCCACTACAAATATTGATGCTTGCACAGAATCGTACATGCTCAGTAGAAACTGCTCGCTACTACTTTTTTTATCTACTTCTGTGCCGAAGAGAATCTGAGGAGGTGATAGTTCTGTCAACTCTATAGTTGATTCGGTTGGATTTATATTCATGCGAGAGTCCCTGTCTGGTATTACTGACTCATATAGGCGCTCTCTTGTAGTTATGCCTGTAGTAAATGCACTTTAGCGCCTAAAGCAAAATATTGTCAGCCGTTGCTCATGGAAATTTGGAGCTTTCTTTAGTTGTGATTCGGGAGTTTGGGAAATCTAATCGGAGTCAGCTTAACAAATCCTGCTTTTTGAAGGCGAAAATGCATTTTTAGGTGAGAAAAGTTGCTGATTTTGAACAGTTTTTCAGAATTGTTGCATATACTCAGGTGCAATCATCAAGTTTTATCAATTAAATTTATAATTTGTAATATTAGGGATTGGGTAGTGAGTATTAGCAGTTAAAAGAATTTCCTAGTCCCCACTGCCGATTGATAATCGCAATTTGTGAGCATTAATTCCAGTGAGGATACCAACCAGTAACCAAGTGACAGCTAATCCGATGACTTCGCCTAAGAATAATTGAGTCAAGAGGCGTAAGATAGTTCCGACAATAGAACCCAAAGGAATAGCAATCGCCCAACTTGTTGAACAGACAAATATCCATCGCCACACTACAGGAAGTAGTTGGGAAATTGCTAAGCATTGTGTCAATCCAATGCCTAAGCCGCCGAGTCCTCCATAAATTGCCCCATAGAAAATTCTCTGGGGAAGAAACTCAGTGCTAGGTACAATCCAACCCAAGCCACCAATACCGATGGCAGTAATGATACTCCAACCCAAAAGACTCGACAATATCCACTTAATATAAAATATAGGTTTGAGAAGACAACTTTGAGGAAGTGCGATCGCAAATCCACCGATAGCTGCTTCTAATACTCCAATATCGGGCTTTTCACCGACTTCTATTAATAGTAAACTCAACAAAAAACCGCCAAAAGTAGCTAAAGTCCAGAGGAACGTAAAGTTAAATTTAGTATTTTTAAGCGTGAATGGCATGGAGGGGAGTGGAGAATGGGAAGATGAAGGGCAACAGGGGCAGATAGGAGAATTTCTATTGCTAACTCCTAAAGGGAGTAACGCAAACGTCTCTAGCGAGGCTTGTAACTCAGCACTTAGCATTCCTAATGCTCAATACTTCTGCTTCTCCTAACGGAGACGCTGCGCGAACGCTCAGTACAAGTGCCCAATCCCCGGATCAAAGTTTCTTTGGTTGTAATAATCTGACAGTTTTAGCATTAAAGATATCAAGAAAAGCTTTGCGTCGCTGTTGGGGTGATTCGGGTACGATGTAACCCCACAGACTCTCCCAATAGAAAAAGGAGATACCGTCAAAATTGCGATCGCGCACTGTTTGAACCTGTGCTTTAATTTGGGTAATTTTTACTGGATTACGCACCGTTCCTGTTAATATACCAATTCCTACTGGAATTAAACTTTGAGCCAATTTTACAGAAGGTTGTTCGAGTTGAGCGATAAAAGAGTTTTTGTCACTTCGATATACCTGCAAAATTAACTCATCAACTAAACCTTTTTTTACCCAATTTTCCCAGTCTTGCAAATAGTATTTATAGGCAAAAGCTTGGTAGTTGGGAGACAAAGATATTTTGACTTCTGGTTTAACTGCTTTGACAGCTTGATAAATTTCTGCCATGAAATCAGTAATTTTGTCTGCTCGCCAACGCATCCATTCTGGGTTGAAAGGATCGTTTGGGGGACTTTTATCTTGATGCTCTTGCTGATAAAGTTCAACAGTGAAGCGATCGTAGCCAAACTGTACAGGCATTCCAAAGTGGTCGTCAAGTTGAATACCATCTACATCGTAATCTCTAACTACTTCTACAATTAGTCCCTGAATAAACTCTTGCACTTGTGGATGTAAAGGATTTAACCAAGCTTGCTTTTTTACCAGCCCATTGTCGATTTCTTCTGGTGGAGTATCTTGAATAGAATTTATTCCTTCTTGCCCAATTGTTAACCAGTCAGGGTAACGCCTTGCTAATTCTGAATAATGCGGCGTCATAAAGCCATATTCAAACCAGGGGATGACTCTCAAATTTTTATTTTTAGCTAGTCTAACTATCTTTGTTAAAACATCTTGTCCACCGTGCATAAACTTAAGCAAAGGTTGAGTATCTGAACCTGTAGTCATTTTAGCTACAGCACTCTGATAAAAAGTATGTCCTCGGTTCCAAACTACAGGATAAATTGTATTAAAGTTGAGAGCTGATAATTGATTGAGAGCGCGATTAATACCCCAAGGTAAAAATAGTACACCACTAGCAACATTAGTCAGCCAAACACCGCGAATTTCCGTACTTAAATAACTTGTTTTTTGAGAATTAACTGGAACTGAAGAATATGAAAAAACTGTTGTAACGACTACTAATCCCAAACACAATAAGTAAGAAAAAAAACAGCGTGCAACCTGATTCATTTGTCAGCGTTACCTAGTGCGATCGCAATATTATCTCTAATTACAAAATTAAATTGTAATTCTCCGGAATATATGAATAAATAATGATTAAATTAGGTATCAAAACTCAGAATAGTTAAAGAATACAAAGTCTGTTGTAGTTATAAATATACTGAAATTATCAAATAGTAAACAGTTATCAGACCTTTCTCTGGTATTATGTGACACCAAAGCTTATCACGAACTTTTATGAAAGACTTTGAGCAAACGCACAAAACTGATAACTGTTAAACAGAACAAAATCCGATAAATCCCTAACTCCTAACCCTTTATTAAAATCTTTCTACACCTTCAAATTGCTTAAGAGCAGATACATTTGCTACTTCACCACAAGTCCTTGGTGTGGGAAATATCTTTTCAGGATTTGCTAATCCTTGAGGATTAAAAACTTGCCGTATCCATTGCATCGTTTCTAAATCAACTTGGCTAAACATCTGTGGCATATAACACTTTTTTTCTTCCCCAATACCATGTTCGCCTGAAATACTACCACCAACTTGAACGCAAAGCTTGAGAATTTTTCCACCCATTTCTTCTACTTTTTCTAATGCTCCCTGCACAGAATTATCATAGAGAATTAATGGATGGAGATTGCCGTCTCCAGCATGAAATACATTAGCAACTCGATAACCATATTGTTGACTTAATACCTCAATTTCGTGTAATACATAAGGTAACTGAGTCCGGGGAATCACACCATCTTGGACATAATAATCTGGACTTAAATGCCCAGCAGCAGCAAAAGCAGCTTTACGTCCTTTCCATAATTTCAATCGCGTTTCTGGGTCATTAGCAGAAGTTATATTGCGCGCACCATTCTTCTGACAAATTTCTGTTATTCGCTGCTTATTACCAGCAACTTCGACTTCCAAACCGTCAATTTCTATTAGCAAAATAGCAGTAGCATCGCGTGGATAACAATTAGTTGCGACAACATCTTCAACAGCATTGATACTAAAGTTATCCATCATTTCCATCCCGCCAGGAATAATTCCAGCACTGATGATGTCAGAAACAGTAGCCCCAGCAGCTTCAATACTAGTAAAATCTGCCAACAGCACACAAATTGATTCTGCACTTTTGAGAATTCGCAAAGTAATTTCTGTAGCAATTCCTAAAGTACCTTCAGAACCAACAAAAACACCCGTTAAATCATAACCAGGCATTTCTGGAATTTGTCCGCCTAAATCAACAATTTCACCTAACGGCGTCACAATTTTTAATCCCAAAACGTGGTTAGTAGTCACGCCATATTTGAGACAATGTACCCCACCAGAATTTTCAGCAATATTTCCGCCAATAGAGCAAATAATTTGACTGGAAGGGTCAGGAGCGTAGTAAAAACCAGCACCACTAACGGCTTGCGTTACCCAACTATTAATCACTCCTGGTTGCACAATAGTGCGTTGATTTTCTAAATCAATACTGAGGATTTGCCGCATTAATGAAGTGACAATTAACACTGAATCTTCCAATGGCAAAGCGCCGCCAGATAGACCCGTACCAGAACCGCGTGCTATGAAGGGGATAGAATATTGGTTACATATCTTCACAACTTGGGCAACTTGTTCTGTAGTTTTGGGTAAAACTACTACAGCCGGACGTTGACGATAGCCAGTTAAACCATCGCATTCATAAGTAATAAGTTCTTCACGGCGTTGTACTACACCATTTTTGCCAAGTACAGCCTCGAATGCTTTGATAATGGGTTTCCAGTTACGTTGTTTTTTATCTTGGGTAAGCATAGGTTTTACAGTTAAAGGTAGATGTTTAAGCTTGGTTGATACAGCTGTAATTACCATTGTTGCAAGAATAACAGTTGGTGAGAAGTAAGAAGCGATCGCACTTATCTTCAACTAACATCAAGTTCAGTAAGCCAATGGTGTCCAGGGTGACACACCGTTATTACCTGCTTGAGCCAATGCACCCTCGCATCCCCAATCAATTAACCTAGAAATAACGCCTTAAATACTTGATGAAGTTATGGTTGAGCAACTTCTAATCAATGATGATGATTTCTATGTGCCAGATGCCAAGCTGCTAGTCACCGAAGATGATACACCTGTGGACAATTTTGCATCTGCTAAACAACAACGCCTTTTAGTAAGTTCTCTTTACAGTTCTCTACAAAACCAGACTTTTTTAGCTGAAGCTAATGTGGGCATTTATTACACAGACCTTCAACCGCCTATTGTACCTGATGTCTTTCTTAGCTTAGACGTGCAAGTGCCTGAAAATTGGTGGGAAAAACAAAATCGTTGTTATATGGTTTGGCGTTCTGGTAAACCTCCGGAAGTTGTCCTCGAAATAGTATCTAACAAAGAAGGTGATAAACTTGGCAAAAAGCTGCAAATTTATGAACATATGCGGGCTAGCTACTACATTGTATATGACCCAAATCAGCAATTAGGAGAAAAAGTACTACACGTTTATGAACTGAGAGGAAGACGCTACTTTGAAACTCCAGAAACTTGGTTAGAACAAGTTAGTTTAGGTATAACTTTATGGGAAGGTGAATTTGAAAGTAGACAGGATACTTGGTTACGTTGGTGCTACCAAGATCGAACTGTTTTACCAACTGGAGATGAACGCGCTTCCCAAGCTGAACAACGCGCTCAAATTCTAGCAGAAAGGCTACGAGCTATGGGCATCGATCCTGATACTATCTAAGACACTCATGTAAAGACACAAAGTTTTATTTGTGTATTTACAGCTTTGTGTGAGCCAAAAAATATTACGAATTCGTACAATTGATAAACTCATTTACTCGCTGCCAAACTTTCTCTAATAAATCAAAATCATCTGCATTAAACCACTCAATTTGTGAATATGCTCTAAACCACGTACGTTGTCGTTTGGCAAATTGTCTTGTATGCAAAATTGTTAATTCTTTTGCTTCATCCAAAGAAATATCCCCAGCTAAATATTGCTTGATTTCTTGATAGCCCAAAGTATTCAACAAAGGCAAATCAACGCCATATTTTTGACAAAGATATTCCACTTCAACGACTAAACCATTTGCGATCATTTGCTCAGTACGCTGTTGAATACGGCTGCCCAGTTTTTCAACATCGCAATCCAACCCAATTTGCAAAATTGGATAATTTGGTGGATTTTCTCCTTGCTGTTCTGAAATGGGATATCCAGTGACATAATATACTTCTAAAGCTCGTAAAGTTCGCACAGAATCATGAGCATGTATTTTTTGTGCTGCAACAGGATCGACTTGTTGTAACATTGCATAGAGTTGATTCTGTCCTAGAGATTCAAGTTGCGATCGCAATTCATTTTGCGGTGCCACCCGCGGAATTTTCATTCCTTGGATAATAGAACGTATGTATAGACCAGTACCCCCAACCATGAATAGTAGAGAAGCAGGGGAGGTAAGGGGAGAATTAATTAGGGCTTGCGCTTTTTGTTGGTAGTCTGCTACTGTCATCGTGTCTGTCGGGTCGCAGATATCTATTAAGTAGTGCGGCACTAATTTTTGTTCTGCCACAGTTGGCTTAGCCGTACCAATATCAAACTCACGATAAACTTGACGGGAATCAGCACTAAGAATTACAGAACCCAATCGCATTGCCAAACCCAAAGCTAACCCTGACTTTCCTGTTGCTGTTGCTCCACAAATTACAATTAATTTTGTCATTAGTCATTGTTCACTAGTCATTAGTCATTGGTTATTTCTCCCCCTGCCTCCCTTGCTCCTATTCTCGCCGACGGGACTGCAACCCCTGTATAAACTTCTCTTGAAAATGCCCTACAGACGTCAGCAAGGCTTTTGTGTTACAATTTTGGAGTGTTTTTACTTTTATTTGTCTTTTGGCGAATTAAACCCCACGCATCAGGAGAATTTACATGACGAGCAGTTACAGTGCCGATCAGATTCAAGTTCTGGAAGGTCTGGAAGCCGTCCGCAAACGACCAGGAATGTACATCGGTACTACTGGACCGCGAGGACTCCACCATTTAGTTTACGAGGTGGTGGACAATTCAATTGATGAGGCTCTGGCGGGTTACTGCACCCATATAGAGGTGGATATTAACGCTGATGGTTCTGTAACAGTAACAGATGATGGTCGGGGTATTCCCACAGATACTCATTCACGAACCGGAAAATCAGCTCTGGAAACTGTATTAACCGTACTCCACGCTGGGGGTAAGTTTGGCGGTGGTGGATACAAAGTTTCTGGAGGATTGCACGGAGTTGGTATTTCTGTAGTTAATGCTCTATCTGAGATTGTAGAAGTTACAGTTTGGCGGGATAAAAAAGTTCATACCCAACGCTATGAACGAGGTGTACCAGTTACCGATTTGCAAGTCAAGCCTTACAAAGAAGTTAGAACTGGAACTTCCGTCAGCTTTAAGCCAGATACTCAAATTTTTACTACTGGCATTGAGTTTGATTACATTACTTTATCAGGTCGCCTCCGGGAATTGGCGTATCTAAATGCTGGTGTCAAAATTACCTTTACTGACCACCGTTTGGAATTACTGAAAAGCGATACACCAAAGGTAGAATCTTACGAATACAAGGGTGGCATTAAAGAGTATATTGCCTACATGAATCGTGAAAAGCAGCCACTACATGAAGAAATTATTTATGTGCAGGGAGAACGAAACAACGTCCAAGTGGAAGTTTCTTTACAGTGGTGTACTGATGCTTATACGGATAACGTGTTAGGTTTTGCTAACAATATTCGCACGGTAGATGGTGGTACGCACTTAGAAGGATTGAAAGCCGTTCTGACTCGCACATTAAATGCGATCGCTCGCAAGCGCAATAAAATTAAAGAAAATGAAGCCAACCTCAGTGGCGAACATGTCCGCGAAGGTTTAACAGCGGTAATTTCTGTAAAAGTCCCCGACCCAGAATTTGAAGGACAAACCAAAACCAAACTCGGTAACACGGAAGTTCGGGGAATTGTTGATTCTTTGGTGGGAGAAGTTCTCACCGAGTACCTGGAATTTCACCCCAGTGTTGCTGATGCAATTTTAGATAAAGCTATCCAAGCTTTCAAAGCCGCAGAAGCAGCGCGTCATGCACGGGAGTTAGTCAGACGCAAATCTGTACTAGAATCTTCGCCATTGCCTGGGAAACTGGCTGATTGTAGTTCTCGCGATCCCGGCGAATCAGAGATTTTCATCGTGGAAGGCGACTCAGCCGGCGGAAGTGCCAAACAAGGACGCGATCGCCGCACTCAAGCTATCTTGCCTTTACGTGGTAAAATCCTCAATATTGAAAAAACTGACGACGCTAAAATTTATAAAAATAATGAAGTTCAAGCGTTAATTACAGCACTCGGTTTAGGTGTCAAAGGCGAAGAATTCGACGCCTCCCAACTGCGCTATCATCGCATAGTGATCATGACTGACGCTGACGTAGATGGAGCGCATATCCGCACTTTGTTGTTAACTTTCTTTTATCGGTATCAGCGATCGCTCATTGAACAAGGCTTTATTTATATTGCTTGTCCCCCATTATATAAAGTAGAACGCGGGCGCAATCATGAATATTGTTATAGCGATCGGGAAAAAGACCAAACAATTGCCAAATTTCCAGCCAACGCCAACTACAGCATCCAACGCTTCAAAGGTTTGGGTGAAATGATGCCACAACAACTCTGGGACACGACAATGAACCCAGAAACTCGCAAGCTCAAGCAAGTTGAAATTGAGGATGCTGCCGAAGCCGATCGCATTTTCACTATTTTAATGGGCGATCGTGTCGCACCTAGAAGAGAATTCATTGAAACCTATGGTTCTAAACTCAACTTCACGGATCTAGATATTTAATTCAATTTTTCTCAGCACTCTAATAATTTGTGACGCTGGTAATGGGTAATGGGTAGAAAACCTATTACCCATTACCTTTTCGATCGTTTCTACATTCTCATCTATATTTAACGTGAGTTCGACGGAACTAAAAAATGGCAGGAGGTAGTGCAGGTAAATCTTT
>JAQYWR010000019.1 GCA_029379225.1 Nostoc sp. S4
TAAGTAGAACGAGGTGAAAAAACCAAACTATGTGAAGATAAGTAAATACGGATAATGAGTCTACCAAGGTGATAGATGTATGGGCAGCCGTTTAAGGGTATTTCTGACTCCAAAACAAGATAAAACTCTTTTCGACCTGAGAACGGCAGATGTACCGCAGAAAGTTCTAGACCGAGCAGAAGTTATTAGATTGAGCGCACATGGTTGGTACGTAGAGAAAATAGCGGCTCATTTGAATTGGACTGCACAAACAGTGCGAGAAGTGTTGCATAGATGGGAAAAGCTAGGCTTAGAGGGACTTTGGGAGAAACCAGGGCGGGGAGGAAAATCAAGGTGGGCAGAAGCTGACATGGTTTTCTTAGAAGAATGTTTAGAGCAAGAGCCACGTACATATAACAGCGTTCAGTTAGCCCAAAAATTAGAAAAAGAACGCTCGATAACATTGAGTCCTGACTGGTTAAGGCAGGTACTAAAAAAAAGGGGGTCATTTGGAAGCGAACAAGAAAAAGCCACAAAGGAAAGCAAGACCCAGTATTACAGCAAATCAAACAGGCAGACTTAGAAATGCTGGAATTGTCTGCTGCTGCCGGAGAAATCGATTTAAAGTATGTAGATGAATCAGGGTTTTGTGCTTGGAGCGAACCGAGTTACAGTTATTACTTCCGAGGTCAACAAAAACGCTTAGAGCAGAGCAAACGCAGAGGACGAAGGTTAAGTATTATTGGGTTTCTCCAACCCTTAATTAGTTTTATTTATGGTTTGGTGATTGGCGGCGTTTCACGCAAATCTTATATACAGATGATGGAGACCGAAGCCGCAGAAGCCCAAAAAATAGGACGTATCAGAGTAATCGTGCAGGACAACGGCCCCATACATCGGTGTAAAGAAGTACAGCAATTATGGTCAAAGTGGGAAGGCATGGGTTTGTACATCTTCTTTTTACCTAAATATTGTTCGGAAATGAATCCAATTGAATTGGAATGGCAGCACCTCAAAAAAGATGAACTTGCCTCTAAAACTTTTGACGATGAATTAGACCTTGCCTATGCTGTCATTGATGGAGTCCAAACAAGAGGAGAAAAAGGAAATTACAGTACCCAACGTGTAAGATTTAACTCTAATTCTTCTGCTTAATTGTTTGTTACATACTTATAAATTTTCTCCACGACTTACTTACTACTCAAGATTTAACAGTGAAGTACAGTATCCAGGGAACGTAAATTCTCCTGAGTGCTGCATCTGGTAAAGCAGCTTGAGCAGTTTTTAATTGTTCTGTCAAGCCTACTAGAGACTTATCAGTAATCGGAGCAGAAATAGGAGGAGCTTGCTGCTTGGAGAAGGTGATTGCGTAGACCAATGGGTTGATGAACTCTTCAAAGTTCCAGCAAAATCCGGTGAAAAATGTGCATATCAGAAATATTGCTGTAATTACGCCAGCAACTTTGTGAACATCAAAGTTGACCCGCTTTGGATGGGCATTCCACTTGATTTTGAAGCCGGAAATTAACTTGCGCCAACCAGGCCACAAAATAATCCCTGTAATACTCATAAACGAGATTAGTAAACCAATAATGCCAATAAATTTATACCCAAGTCACCGCCTAAAAGAGCATAGTGCAGCGAGTAGCTCTTTAGTTGCTCTGCCCAACTTGACTGCATAGTTACAGCACTAAAACCCCCCGCTAGACTCAGTGCCAGCCAGAGATAAACATTCCTAGACAATTGCCAAAGCATCATCACAACTCCTCTACACGCTACCGTGAAACTTTGCTTACTGACACCTCTTGCATCAACTCCAACACTTTTGCTCAAAAAGCAAGCGATGGAAAGTTAAACACAACGTGACTATTGCAAATAATTTTTAGTTTTTTCTAGAGTTTCAGTGTACAGAAGAGTTGGGAGTTAAGCTATCGATATCCTGCCTCACGATCGAGATCCAGACTTTTTGCCCAACAAACATTCGCTAGGGGTGATACCAAACTTGCGTTTAAAGACAGCAGCAAATTGTCCTAAATGAGAATAGCCAACGAGGTTAGCAACTTCAGTGACACTCCGGTTCTTCTCTCTTAGCAAGCGCTCTGCTTTTTCCATGCGCTTATCTGTAATATAGTTAAAGACACTAGTACCAAAGCATTTCTGAAATCCGCGTTGGAGAGTGCGATCGCTCACTTCCACCATTTGCGCTAATTCTAGTATCGACGGCGGATTTTCTAGACAGGAGTGCAAAATATCCTTAACGTGATAAATTCGGGCGATAGTTGAGGGCTTTAGTTGTGGCGGGCTTTGCACTCCACCCCGATCTGTGAAGATTGGGGAAAGTTGCAACATTATTAGTTCATGTACTTTAGCTTGTAAAAACATTCGTTTCATCATCCCTTGGTAGGGACAGCTAATAATTTGCTGTGCAACACCCCGCACAGCTGAAGTAACTTTTGGGTACATTAGTGTTTGCCTGTCGTTCCCGTTCAACAAAAAGTGTAATTGAGGGGGGATTTCTCCATTCTGTGTAGAGAAAAAAGTTGTCAATAACTCAGGTGGCATTTCGATGTTGATATGCACAAAAGGTTGTGATTTTTGAAACTCAATTTTCATTGCTTGTCGAACACCGCCACTAGAAATCAGCGTACATCCGTCCCTTAGCTGCCCTCCGTATTCATCTGTGATAATTTCTGTAAAGGAAACGCCAAATTGTAATGGATGACAACAATCAGCGAGTTGAATCTGCACATCATCATGATATTCATAGTTCAAAATTGAAAAACAAAGATCGGGATATAACTCAATTTCTTGCAGATAACCCTTGCCGAGTTGCTTGGGTATTTGACAAATAAATTCATCAGGCTTTTGATTTTGCAAACTTTTTATTTCTGCTTCTGCCCACAGCTCCCTCGACTCTTTATGCGTTAGAGTAATAGTCATAGATAATAGTAATAATAAAGAACAAAAAGAAAAGTTTATTCCTCTATGTCCTGATTTTATTATTGAGATACTTTCACCTAATGATAGCTTTAAAAAACTCAGAATCAGATGCAAGAGTATATTGAAGATGGGTGTCGTTTGGGTTGGTTGATAAACAGAAAAAAACAGGAAGTAGAAATTTATTGTCCAGGAAAAGATGTGGAAGTTTTAAAATTACCTCAAACTCTTGATGGAGACAGTGTTTTACCTGGTTTTGTACTCAATATGCAACGAATTTAGTAAAAATTAAAGAACTATTGGGCAAGTGTGACAATTTCATAGATTAAAAGCCTGAAATCAGAACACTTCAAACGCTTGTGGCATGGGTTATTATCCAATTATTTAGTTGCTGAACTAAAACGTCTGGCTGTCCCCATGTTTATTGTGTAGTTGCTTGGCGTGCAGCACGACTACACCACACCATTGCTTGTGACAGTTGCGTAAGTCCTGTATAAGTAAACTTAGCTAACAGAACTAAATAATTTGAATTTTACTTGCAGCTTTAGTAGCTTTTTCCCTCGCCTTTTGGACATTCACATCTTTTGCTAAAGCTACTCCCATTCGCCGATATGGATGAGCATTAGGTTTACCAAACAATCTGATATCTACGTCTTTTTCTGATAAAGCATCGGCTACACCACCAAAAATAATAAAATCAGATTTTGTTGAAGCTAAAATTACTGCACTAGCTGATGATCCTAATTGTTCTATATGAGGAATTGGCAAGTTTAAAATAGCTCGCAGATGTAATTCAAATTCATTGAGATTTTGTGAAATTAATGTCACCATACCCGTATCATGTGGTCTGGGAGAAAGTTCAGAAAAAATCACTTCATCTTTAGTAATGAAAAACTCAACGCCAAAAATCCCGGCTCCTCCTAAAGCATCAGTGACTTTTATGGCTATTTCTTGGGCTTTTAATATTTTGTCTTCAGTAATTTCTGCTGGTTGCCACGATTCTTGATAATCGCCTCGTTCTTGACGATGACCAATCGGAGGACAGAAAATTGTTGGAGCATTCCACTGTTTAATAGTTAATAAAGTTATCTCAATTTCAAAATTAATAAATTCTTCTACAATTACCTTTTGACTGTCACCTCTAGAATTAGCGATCGCATAATTCCAAGCTTTTTCTACTTCACTCTTATCCTGGACTACAGACTGACCTTTTCCTGATGATGACATCACGGGTTTAACAACATTCGGAAACCCGATTTCATCAGAAACAGCAATCAATTCTTTTAGACTTACTGCATAACCATATTTAGCTGTTCTGATACCTAATTGTTGATGTGCCAGTTCCCTAATTCTATCGCGATTCATTGTATAATTAGTAGCAGCCGCAGTCGGAATAACTGTAATTCCTCTGTGTTCAAATTCGAGAAGTTTTTCTGTTCTGATAGCTTCAATTTCTGGTATAATAAAGTCTGGTTGATGTTTAGTAACTATAGCTTCTAAATCATCGGCACTAAGCATAGAAATCACTTCAAAACAGTCAGCAACTTGCATTGCTGGAGCATTAGGGTAGCGGTCAACAGCAATCACATAATTACCAAGACGCTGAGCAGCGATCGTAAATTCTTTGCCTAGTTCCCCAGAACCAAGCAGCATCAATTTTTGGGGCAGCTTAACATTCATTAACTTATCCAAGTCAATCTCAATTTAATAATCTTATAACTTTTTGCATTTTAATTATCTTTTTCTCTCTAGATACATCCATAAATAGGAGTTCACAACTGAGGATGAAACTATCTATTCTACTACTCTATCTTTACTTTTTATTTCCAAGCTAGTTAAATATAGCTCCGCGCAGTTGCAAATCTTGCCGTTGTAGATGAGTTAAACCAGTACCTACACCAAACTGACATTGACCTACTAGGGTATCTAACCAAATAGTCTCATTCAAAGTTGCACCTCTTAAATCTGCATTTCTCAAGTCGGCTTTTGTCAAATTTGCAAATAACAAGTCGGCATTAACTAAACTGCTACCTTGTAGATTTGCAGCTGATAAATTTCCCCGGATGAAGTTTACCCCATCTAAAATTAAATCAGATAAATCAGCTTTTTGAAGATTAGGAAACTTTAGCTGATTTGGATATTTTAAAAATCGCATCATACAAATGATGTTTGCTTCATTGAAGCGAATCTTGCTTAAAAACTCATAACGAGCTATACCTAATTGTTTAAGAATTTCTAAACGTTGTGGAGGGTTTTGTTCTAAAAATTTGATGGCCGTATGGCGTAGGTCTTCAGGAGAAGGATATAGCATGATTTTCAGATTCTTATAAGATTTGTGTTAATTAAAAATTTAATACTATTTAATCTAATTACCGCCGCAGATAAATAAAAATGTACAAGTGTACATCTATACAGCAAATTTATATATTGCTAATATTTGGGAAAATTCTCTAACTGTTGATGTTAGTAAATAAATATAATATACCAATCCTAAAAAACAAGATACCCGACTTCTCAAATAAATCGGGTATCTTAACGTGTTTCAACTACTTAACTAACGTCCTGCTAACAATGCTTTTGTAGCAGATTCACCTGCTAATCTTACTTGCTTTGTTAACTGGAAGTTTAATAATGCCAAAACACTCAACTGGGCTATAAATGCTATAAAAATTGTTGTTGCCTCAGAGTATTGTATTGCTGCCCAAGGAAAAGTAGAAAACAGCCAGATAGTGGGATTTTTTTCTGAAGACATGCCAATAAATTCTAAAATCATCGGTGGTAAAAACATTACTGCACCGATAGTTCCAATTGCCCAAAAAGAACGTTTAGGAGTTTTCAGCAAAAGTATCAATTGAGCGATGGTTGCATAAATCAACATCATGCTGATAGACAACACTAGGGTTAAAAGTAATTTTAACCTGTCAACATTGTCACTTGCTAAGTTTGGGCTATGGTCTGTATCCAGAACAGATGTAAGTGAAATCCAGACCAGCCAAGGGATACTAACAATTGTCAGATGGATGGCAATCGCCACTAATGCAGGACTTTTTTCGCTAGAAATTAAATCCTGCCAAATACTCTTGTGGCTGGAAACTTCCTGGTGTCGATATCTTGCCCAATCTTGTACGGTTTGACGGTGAGGAGAAAGAATTGCAATCAAACTGAAAAGCAACCCTAAGTTGTATAATGCCATCAAAGCAAAATTTCGCTCAATTTGGTCATCTAAATTAAAAACTGTCTTTGAATTTTGTAAGGTCAATCCCCACATCATCAGCTGACAAAAAGCTACTACTATATAACTTTGTCCTTTGCTGATGACTGTGGCTTGAGGATTGCAAAAGCAACGTTTCAGTGCTTTGAAAATACCGTAAGTACATACTCCATAGTTGAACAAATGGAAGCCAACGATACTCACAACATTTGTTCCTATTGGTAAATAGAAAAACTGCAAGTTTTTCAGAGGTGAACCATGATATATACGGAACAAGTTAGGAAACAAATAATTTGTGACATCCCAAGGATTAAATAGTCTCAACCAAGTAGCTGAATTATTTAAATTCATGCCAGGAGACGATGCTAAAATCAGCGTCATGAACAAGAAAAACAAGACTCCACCACTACCTAACCACGGCTGAAAACCACTGAATTTACGACTGACTAATCCAAAGAGTAATGCAGCACTATAGAAGAAAATACAGTTACCAGCAACAATAGCGTAATAACTCAAAATGTAACTAAAAGCTATGTTAGCAGAATGTCCAGCCCAAAAATGTAAAGGAAGGGCTGCTAAGACTACCAAATAAATTAAACTTGGAACTCCTAGCAACTTGCCAGTCAATATACTTGTTTCTGATTGGGGACTCAAACGAATGAAATTCAGCGTACCGCGACGTTCTTCTTTCGCTAAATCATTAATTAGTAAATAAGTTCCTGCAACTAATAGTGTAAATACAAAAATTACACTTAAAGAAAGGAATATATATTCCCAATGGTCTCGCCACCACAACTGCCAATCAATTTGGTTTTCTGGGCAGAAATTCTTGGAGATAAAATTATTTAATTCGGCAATTTTGGATTGATCTGATTGCTGGTAAGCTTGTGTTTGTCGCTGCTCGTATGCTGACTGCAAACGACAATATGTGCCAGTCAGCGAATATTTATCACCAGGAAATTCACGGAACTGATATAAAAAAACTACTAGTTGCAGTAGTAGGGAAGTTGCAACAGCGATCGCCACATGAAAAAATTTCAGGCGTCCTTTGAGTTCCCGCAATAATTGCGGATTTGCATCACCTATTTTATCTATAAAATTGAGCATCATAGAATAAATCTCCAAAAATGGGGAGTAATAGCTATTGACTAAGGGAACTTTGAGAAATAAATTATCTTGTTTGAAGTTGATAACTGATGACGGTTGAGGATTGAGTGTGAACAATGGGATATTTTTTTATTTATCAGTCCCTAATTAAGATGCTTGTTTGTGACCTAATTTTAAGAAAATAGTTTCTAAGTCTTCTTGCGTGCAGTGGAAATCAGTCAAAGGAATGCCTGTTTGAATCAGCGATCGCAATAATTGGGCACATTCTTCCTGTGTACCTGAAAAATTTACCCGCACGCTGTTTTTTCCTGGTATCACCTCCCACTCTTTTACTAAAGGATAGTACTTCAACTCACTCAAAAGTACCTCTATTTTTCCCAAAGTAGATAACACAATTTGCTGGTGTGAAAGACGTTGGTAAAGTTGCTGTAGCGAAGTACTTTCTACTAAAAAACCAAGTTCCATAATTCCCACAGAAGTACACAATTCCGCTAAATCACTGAGAACGTGTGAGGAAATTAAGATTGTCATCCCAGCTTCTCGTAAAGCCTTGATGATTTCACGGAAATGCATTCTTGCAATCGGGTCAAGACCAGAAACAGGCTCATCTAGTAATAGTAAAATCGGTTCGTGGATAATGGTTCGCGCTAAACTCAAACGCTGTTTCATTCCCCGTGACAGGGTAGAAATCTGACTGTGGCGTTTGTTACCAAGTTGAATTAACTCTAAAACTTCGTGCAGCCGTTGGGTGCGACGCGGTTCCCGCAAGCGATATAAACGCGCAAAATAATCTAAGTAGTCCCAGACTGTCAAATCCTCATACAGCGGATAGTCATCAGGTAAGTAGCCAAGACGACGCTTGAGCTTAGGGTTACTCTTGTCACGTAAGAGGCGATCGCCATTAATATAAATCTCGCCTGTAGTTGGTTCCTCAGCAGTCGCCAACATCCGGATGAGAGTCGTTTTACCTGCGCCATTTGGGCCAATGAGTCCATATACTTCACCCGCCTGGATTTCTAAATCAACGTCATTGACAGCAACGTATCGGTCAAATTGTTTAGTTAGTCCACGGGTGTAAATTGCTAATTCTTTTACCATCGCTGCTGGGGGTGCGGCTTGTGATTAACAGTTAAGCTAACTTGTTTCTCCAGTATTTGTCAGGCTGGTTTCAGAAATTGAAACTAAGTTTATGTAAAGTTGGTTTGTATCATGAACACTATTCACTACTATCTTCACTCAAGTTTTAAATAATATTATTCTATTAACTTTTGCTACTGGCAATACTAAAGCTAGAAATGTCAAGGTGAGCAATTTGTGACAATTCCTAAACTTTGAGAAATTAAATTAGAAAGGGTGAGAAATTTTACTCACCCTTTCCTCCTTGTTTATTCACTCATCACAGAAGCACAAGCTTGAGCTTCCTGCCAAAGTTTGTGCAAAAAGAATTCAGCGCGATCGCTCATTGTGGTGACGAATACACCTACAGCATCCTCAGAACCATCTGAGAGCCAAGAACCCCGCAAGGTGATTTCCACATATTCGCTATCGCAGACACACAGAGCAATGATTTCTCTGTCATCTCTTTTCACCTCAGCTTTCAGTACTTCTACTCCCGGTAAATCAACAGGAAGCAAAAAGGAAGCTGTACTGGGTTGAACGCTTAGATTTTGTCCAACTCGTAGTGCCAAAATTACTCGTTGCGCTACCCATTCTTCTAGTGACTGAGTGATAAATTCTAAGTAAAAACTGTTTTCAGTGTAAGTTAATTTCAGCATTCCTTATGCTCTCCTGTTATTCCAGGTTTGCTCGCACATTTATTCAATAACTGTTCAGTCTGTAGGTCGCGGTATCAGATAATCTAGCGTTAAATGTTTGCTGCTACCACAATCTTGGTAACTGCGATCGTCTGGTGGCAATACTTCCCACCAATTAACTCGTAGAACCTTCGACATCCGTTACCAACTTGAGTGAGTGAATTTACCATTTTATTTCCGTGGTAAAACCCAGTACTTGAGTTTTTTTTGTCACTAATAAAACAATCGCCCGCTTGATATTAATCCCACATAGTGGTAAAAAATTCTGATAAAACATCACTACGGATTGCTCTAACAGTTGCGTTGCAGTCGTCACAGCTTCACTCCTTATAAAAAACCCCCGCTTCTTGTTTGCGTGAAGCGGGGGTTGGAAATTGACCGAAAAATTTTCTGGTCTTATATCGGTACAGTATTCCTTCGCCTGTACCCCCCGCTTTCTTCATCTAGTTGTGGTTTTGCAATCAGCCCACTAATGCTCAGATATCTAAACTCATCATTACCCTCTGTGATTTGCCCATGATTTCGACTACTGTCGCCCATAAATAAATACTCCACTCCCACAGCAGCTGATTCCCAATCGGCTCGGCAATTGGTAGCGCATAAGGAAGTAGAGATGGGATAAATGGATTTCACAGAAAATTTCACCTATTGAACATTCCTTTAAACATACTACACTTGTATTACTATCCTGTCTATACCTCTAAGGAGAAAAGTCATGCATACAATCGCTCGTACCCCAACCACTGATATGGAAGTTACCAGCATCCGCCTAGAACGAGAACTCAAAGATAAACTCAAAGAAATTGCTGGCAATCAGGGATATCAAGCTCTGATCCGAGATATTCTTTGGAATTATGTCCAGCAAAAATCCGGTGAGTGGAAGCCGCGATTTTCTCGAGCGGATATTCGAGCTAGCATAGCCGCCACAGCTCAGCAAGAAGAACGTTGCGTACTCACAGGTCAACTCATTCAACCCCAACAACCGATGTTGTTAGGACTAACGAGGAATGGCGATATGGTTCCTTTGAGTGTCGAGAGTTTGGCTGGATAGTCTTATATCCAGGCGAATGCAGCTCGGTTATTTTGACTAAATGATTGGGCTGCATTCAAAATTGAGTTTTATTTTCTATGAGTGAGTCAAATTAATTGTTAAAAATTATAATTTCTTTATTTATAATAAATTATATTAATCCCAAAAAAGTTGGTAGCAAATAACCGCTAATGGCTAAATAATTTCTTCCCAATTACCAAACCCAAAAGTAAAACCTGCTTAATATGCACTCAGATACCAAGAACTCTGCTTGATCGCTCTAAAAAACGAAGTGCGGCGTTCTCGCCCTTATGTGTTCTTGGAAGTTAGTACTTTAGATATCATTCTTTAAAAAGCACTGAGCGTCTAGATTCCACTTAGCTTTATTCAGCATGAGAGTATTAGGATAGCTTTTAAGCCTAATTTTTCCAGCTTGCGCTTTGCTACATCTCTTTGAAACTAACACAACATCAAAGGATAGCTTGTTCAGCGTACAACCCTTAAAATAAATATTACAAAAAAATTAAAATTAATTCAGTGGTTTTACGGGTAAAAATACCGACGTTGCGCCTTGATTCCAGAGAAATTACGGTTTATGTATACTTACAGACAAGATATTCTAAGTCAAAGTTAGATAATCTTATCAATATAAAGAAACCAAAAATAATTTGAGCCAAGGATTCTAACATATCCTAAGTATCTCAGTATCCATGTAGTAATTTACTTAATATATTTGGAAACTTGGCCATCTGACATAGAAAAGGGCTATAACAGGTGAGAGAAAGTATTCATCCAAAATTTGTCAACGATCGAGGTGTAGCAACACAACTAACGGTGAACAATATGCCAAAAGGTTGGGTGCAAAAACAATGGATTTATTATCCAAGGGCGTGCCGAGAATGAAAAAGCCTTTATCGTCGCCGCCACACTACTTAAATGACGTAGATCGACTACAACCTTACCAAGTCAAGGTGATGCAGCATCAGGAAGAACCAGCCCTCCAGTTGGTACAAAAGATTAACCAAATAATTGCCAATAGCTCGTCGGCGACGCAATTGATGCTGCAAGATATTGCCCGATTGCTAGGAGTTACTTTTCAAGTAGATTGTTGCTGCTTGGTTTCAGTAACAGGTGAGATCTCCGACGAACCAACTGCTACTAATTGGTGTGCTGATGAGTATTTAGGGTTACCACACCCAGAAGAGATATCTTCGATGGAACAGTTGCTTATGCACTCCCCAGTGCTGCAATGTGCTGCTGAACCATTGACTATTGAAGACATTTCCATCATTCAGAACAGTCTGGTAATTGGCTGTCAATATCTGCCACTACCGATAAAAGCAGTTTTAGCAATTCCTACCCGATTTGGTGGTAATAACAATGGGGTGATTTGTCTAATTAAATTCCAACCCCATGATTGGAGTGAATTAGAAAAACAACTGCTCAAAGAGGTAGAGTCGTCTTGCGCGATCGCTTTTTCTCAAGTCGCACAAGTGCAGCTAATTGCCGAACAACAGCAGTACTTGCAAAAGAGTAACCAGCATCAAAGCTTAATCAAGCAATTAACTATATTAAGTCGCACTAACTTGGAGCTCAATCAAATGCTCCAATTAGTTATCGCTTCTACTGCTGAATCTCTACAGGCAGATCGGGGTTTACTAATACTATTGAAATACACAGATCCATTATTTAGGACTCAATCGAAAAAACAAATTCCCAAAGCCAAAGCTACAGTGGTTGGTGAATGGGCAAAGGCAACAAAAAATTACCGCACCACTAAACTAGATATCTTAAATCAGTCTTTTTTGGTTTCGGAGTGTGGTTTATGCCAGCGTGCCTTCATAGATTCTGGGAAACCAGTAATTTTTGATGATTATACAGCCCAAAACGATAGCTTCTGTGCTGCTGGATTATTTGCGCTAGAGGAATTACCTGCGGTACTGTTAGTACCATTAGAAAATCAAGGTAAAATATTAGGATTTTTGGTATTACAGCAATCTCTTGCTCGCAGTTGGCAACCAGCAGAGTTAAGTCTTGTGGAAATGGTTTGCGCTCAAGTAAGTAACGCCATTATTCAGTCACAGACACTGCGTCAAGTACAAACTTTGGTAGATGAGCGAACAGCAAAACTACAGAGCAGTTTAGAACTCCAAGCAAAATTGCATGAAAGAACGCGGCAATATGTTGAGCAGTTGCGGCAACTTAACGAACTCAAAGATGAATTTTTGAGTAATATGAGCGATCGCTTACGCTACCCCCTGACAAACATGCTAATGTCAATTCGCAACTTACGTTTGCCAGGAATAGCACCAGAGCGTCAGGTTAGATATCTGGATATCCTAGAGCAGGAATGTACAAAAGAAATTAACTTAATTAATGACTTGCTGACACTCCAGAAACTAGAGTCACCTCACGAAGCTCCGCAATTAGAAACTATAGATTTAAATACTAGAATCCACCATATAGCAGCATCTTTTGAGAAAAAACTTGCTGAGAAGGGATTAAACATTTCTTTAGAGTTACCACAAGAGTCGCTAAAACTGCAAACTGAACTAGAAAGTTTCGATCGCATTCTTCAAGAATTGCTCACTAATGCCTGTAAATACTCAGAGGATGATAGCATAGTTCACCTACACGCCTTTCATCAAGTTGATCGACAAATCGATCGAGTTATCATGAAAGTGACGAACATCGGACGTGCCATCTCCCAAGAAGAAGCGACCTACATCTTTGACAAGTTCCGTCGCGGAAAGGGACGCTGGACTCCTGGAACGGGTTTGGGACTTGCTTTAGTCAAGTCTTTAGTGCAGCATCTCAATGGGGCGATCGCAGTTGAAAGTCAACCAATCGCTGATTCTCAACAGAGCGAAATTTGCTTCTCGCTGACTCTACCCCAATTTTCCTCAGAAAGCGAACCATAATTCTAAAAGTGACTCAAGAACCTAACACAACAGAGAACTTTGATTTTAAGTCTTCCACTGATGACATCAACTTAGAAGCTGATTTGCCTGCTGATACAGTTGCTTTGTTAGCTAAAGTCGAAGTTCAAATTCAAAAATTAGCACAGCGACATCGGCAAATCAGTGCTAAAGTCAAAATTCCCCGACCAGTGGAACAAATTTGGCAGGTTCTAACAGATTATGAAGCCTTGGCTGATTTTATTCCCAACCTTGCTAAAAGTCGTCTGATTGAGCATCCTGGTGGTGGTATTCGACTCGAGCAAATAGGCTCCCAGCGCTTACTAAATTTTAACTTTTGTGCGCGGGTAGTTCTGGATCTAGAAGAATACTTCCCTAAAGAAATTAATTTCCGTATGGTAGAAGGAGATTTTAAAGATTTCTCTGGTAGCTGGTGCTTAGAACCTTACTTCGTTGGCGATCTTATAGGAACTAATCTCTGCTACACAATTCAAGTTTGGCCTAAACTCACTATGCCAGTGTCAATCATTGAAAATCGCCTGAGTAAAGATTTGAGATTAAATCTTCTGGCTATTTATCAACGTGTAGAAGCATTAGCCAGCAAAAAAATTCATTGACAAGATTATCGTTCAGAGTTATTCCTGAATAATAATTTTAAAGATTGGCTTTTGCCAAACAGAGCCTTTGTATTTTAATTTTTTAGTACCCCCAGGGGAATTCGAATCCCCGTTACCTCCGTGAAAGGGAGGTGTCCTAGGCCTCTAGACGATGGGGGCATCAGACTTAGACCTTTTATAAGGTAACGAATTTCCTTAACAATGTCAACAGTTTTTGCCAAAAAAACTTAGTGGCAGCTAAACTGGGTGGAGGCAAAAGTTTGAAAAGGATACACAAGACATGGATACACAAAAACAAGTCCGTAGATGTTTGTGCGGCTTTGGGCAGGGTGCGTCAACGTCTGGCACTGTTAATTTTAGTGGATGGTTAAATAGAAAAAACGCAAAATTCCGGAAAGGAGAAAGGGTATGATGTTGTACCCTGTAAAGTTAATAATCTACGGTTTTTTACAAAAGATTTTGAAATAAGTAGCTCAAAATCTCCAACATGGAAGCATCTTTTGAAATCACCCTCCAGATGGCGATCGCTGTCTTTGCAGGCATTAGCGCCCAAGTGCTGGCTGCATACTTTCGAGTACCTAGTATCGTTTTGTTGTTGCTATTGGGCATTCTGTTTGGCTCTGATGGCATAGGACTGTTGCACCCTCATTTGCTAGGCACTGGACTAGAAGTTATTGTCGCCCTAGCGACGGCAATAATTTTATTTGAAGGTGGACTCAATTTGGATCTGCGAGAGTTAGGTAGAGTTTCAGTCAGCCTACAATTACTCGTCACTCTCGGAACTCTAATCACACTGCTTGGTGGGAGTATGGCTGCTCACTGGCTGGGTGAATTTCCTTGGAACATAGCTTTTCTCTATGCTTCCATAGTCGTGGTTACAGGCCCAACCGTCGTTGGTCCTCTGCTCAAACAAATCAATGTAGATCGGCAGGTAGCAACACTTTTGGAAGGGGAAGGGGTTTTAATTGACCCTGTAGGAGCAATCCTGGCTTTCGTTGTCCTCGATACGATTTTGAACGGCGATGCTGACCCAATCAAGGCGATCGTTGGTTTACTGATGCGGTTGGCTGTTGGTGCGGCAATTGGCGGCGCCGGCGGTTATCTGATGAGTTTAATTTTCAAACGCGCCAGTTTTCTGTCATTCGAGCTGAAAAACTTAGTCGTGCTGGCGATACTTTGGAGTCTGTTTACCTTATCGCAAATCATCCGCAGTGAATCAGGAGTAATGACAACAGTAGTTGCTGGAGCAGTGTTTGCCAACTCCTCAGTCCCAGAAGAACGTTTGTTAAGAAGCTTTAAGGGTCAGCTGACAATTCTTAGCGTATCGGTACTGTTCATCCTATTAGCCGCTGACCTATCCATCGCCACCGTATTTGCTTTGGGTTGGGGTAGTTTATTCACTGTTTTAGTATTAATGTTCGTCGTTCGCCCGATTAATATCCTGTTGTGTACCTGGAACAGTGACCTAAACTGGCGACAGAAATTGTTTTTAAGCTGGGTTGCTCCTAGAGGAATTGTTTCCGCCTCCGTTGCTTCTCTATTTGCGATTTTGTTGACACAGCGAGGTATCAATGGCGGTGACTCCATCAAAGCTCTAGTCTTCCTGACAATTATCATGACTGTTGTCTGCCAAGGGCTAACGGCTGGCTGGGTTGCTAAGTTCCTGGAAATTACCTCGAAAGACGCAACTGGGGCAGTGATTGTGGGTTGTAATCCCTTGAGTCTTTTAATTGCCCGGTTCTTTCAAGAACGGGAAGAAAACGTAGTGATGATTGACACTGACCCCCAATGTCTTGTACAAGCCGAGGCGCAAAATCTCCGCGTGATTGCTAGTAGTGGCTTGGATGCGGCTGTTTTGGAAGAAGCTGGACTTGCCTCTATGGGTACTTTTTTGGCGATGACAAATAATGGTGAGGTAAATTTTGTTTTAGCTCAACGAGCAGCTGAAGAGTTTAGTCCACCCCGTGTGTTAGCAGTTTTTCCCCGCGATCCTCAAGCGAGTAGCTCAGCCCATAATAAAGTTAATCAAGCTTTTGTCCCAGACTTAGCCATTAAGACTTGGAATGAATATCTCAATGATGGGCGAGTCAAGTTGGGGACAACTACGCTCAATGAGTTGGAATTTTCCACTCAATACGATCGCATTCAAGAGAAAATTCGGACTGGGGTACTAATACCGCTATTGGTAGAACGAGAAGAACGCTTACAGGTAATGCCAGCTAACCAAGAGTGGGAAATTGGCGATCGCATTATCTACCTATTGCACGACCCCAGACCTAGCCTTTTAAAACGTTTATCTGGCGCTACCCAATCCACTCCCCTATCTTTAGAAAAGTTACCAGAGGTAGAAGACCTATCCTTGGGTCAATTATCTGAGCTTTCCACTAGTGAAAGTGCTGGTAGATGAGGGAGATGTGGTTTAGCTTGGCGGTAGTAGAATCTCGACTTCGCTCGATTTTTGCGTAGTCGAAACTCACCAACCGGGAGATAGGCAGAATTCCTAACTTAACACTCAACACTCTGTTGCCATTCTTGCCATACTAAAGCAGATAAATGCACTACAGCCAGAATTACTGTCGTCATCGCAATTAGATAAGTGTGTATCGTGTAAAGGTGTTCGATAGTAACTGTGCTAATAGCTCCACCACCTGTGAGGATGTCGCGCAGTTGCCCACCAATTATAGGAATCGCTTCGATGGTTCCTAGCTCGATGCTAAAACGCCAGTAGCCTTCTTGAGTCCAGTCTAAGATCATCGCTGTCCAATCTAGCCCGATCGCACTCAAGGTAAACAAAATCCCACTAATCCAAGCTGTCAGCCAACTCTTGCGAAATTGCCGACTCAAAAACATGACTACAATTTGAATCAAGGCGATCGCAATTAGCCCGTTACCAGCAACATCATGCGCTCTCCGAAACAACCAGCCGTATGGCAGTTGTGTATTAATCATCTTTAAGGAGTTATAAGCACCGCCAGCTGTCGGTTCGTAGTAAAAAGAAAGTAAAACTCCGCTAGAAACGTAAATTAAGCACAGAGTCAGAATTACAACTGATAATATCGTCGCTACTCGTCGCAAAATCCTATCGAACTGGGTGCTTTGCATGACTCACCCCTCCTGTTCTTAAGTAGGTATTTATTCTTATACAATTCTAGCTAATAAATTTTAATAAATTTTGCTTTTCTTATATAAAAATAAAGTTTTTTAAATCAGGTATTGCACCCAAGCTTTTAAGGGTTCTGGTGAGCCGTACCAGATTCCAGGACTTCTAGGAGAATGCTTCACACCTGGAATCACAATATTTTCTGCGCCTTCTAAGCGAGCTGCTTCGATGGGCGTGATGCCATCTCCCCAAGTGTTACCTTTGCCACAAGTTAATTGGTAACTACTGTAAGCTAACCAGCTACCGCGCCGTCTTTGTCCAAAGATAGTTTTGCCTGCTAAACATACGTAACGGACGTTTTTGTAAAAAGCTCCAGGATAGTTTTTGGTGACAAAATCCAAGTTTGAACGTGTCCAGCGTTCTTGGCTAATGTGGGGTGTACCCAAACTGATGAAAGTAGCAACCAAGGGATGGGCTTGCCAAAGGGATGGTTTGAGATCGCCGCGTGCCAAATAGGGTTTTTCTCCCATGTAAATGCGCGATATCCAACCTCCGGCTGAGTGACCAATCAAGTTAATTTGAGTAGCGTTGTATTGCGGTAATATCTTTTGGACTGTGCCATCGAGTTGTTGCAAAATCGGCGTTACAGATCTTCCCCCAATCGTGGGCAGCCAGTCACGTCGTCGTAGTGGTACTGTGATGGTGGGAAAACCTAACTGTAGTAGAGATTGTTCTAGTTGGCGGTAAGCGATCGCGCTTTCTAGATATCCAGGCACAATAACTGTCGGTAACGGCATTTGAAATTTTGTTTGGCTGCAAGGATTGAAGGTTTGAAATTTTTTAATCAATAATGTTGGAAGCTAGAAGCTCAAATTACATTGTCTTACTTCCTTATTTCTGGGAACAAAACCCAAATACCTTATAGATGGGTTTTAAGGCTAGAATGTCAATAAAATAGTACAATTTACAACAGTTTTAGCAGCGGTTAATGTGGTACTATTTTGACAAAGGGCGTAGTCTATTAAGAGCAGGTGTGCCATTTGTTACGGAAGCTTGGTTGACTGAAAAACAAAAGAAAAAATCACGCGACCTAAGCAGATGTTGCAATTTAGTCAGACTTGTAAGATATCTCAAACTTGATAAATATCTGAGATATTACTTTCAATTGTGCGCCTTATAACAATAAAAAATAAAAGTACTAATTGTTCAAATATCTCTTGAGCAAACGAAACTGGAAGATATGATACAGCATTTAAGAAATAAAAAACTTGAATAAATTACAACCAGAGCATTTGATCTGCCAGAAGAGGAAGTTATTATTTCCTTAGAGGGGCGCATCTCTTGACAATATAGTCTGAATAAAATTGTTAATCAACTGCAATTGAGCCGAGTGAACGATAACCGCTATGTCTTACGTCTCCCTGCTGAAAAACATACCAGAAATCATTAGCCAACCAATTGGGATAGCAGCTTTAGCCTCTGTTGGTATCCACGGTGCGATCGCCATGATTGTACCATTGATGCCCATAGACTCTACCAAGCCCCAAGAGACGGCATCATCAAAAACAGTCGGACTTTTAGAATTGAGCCAAGCCGACCAAAGCCGTTTGCCGCAAAGCACGCCCCAAGTTGGTTTACAACAATTACCGCCAATAGCGTCAGTTTCTCCACCGAATTTTACCGCCCAGACTGTATTACCTCCATTGGGATCGCCGCCATCGAGTCAGCTAGTACTGCCTCCCCTACCTCCATCAGCAAATAACTATCGGGTTTCCTCGATGCCGACAAGGCAGTCTTTGCGGATGATTCCTAGTTCAAATATAGGATTTGACGCTTCTAAATTTGACAGTTCTAAATTCAATAACAGCCCCAAATTCTCGCCATCAGTTCCTCAAGTTCCTCGTTTGAGTGAGAGCGATCGCAAATACGAAGCACTTAAACCGCTACCTATAAATAGGTTGCCACAATTGCAGTCGCAGAACATACCTGATGACATTCTGCAAAATGCCCAATCTCAAAACCTTTCTGATACTGCCCCGATTACAACAGCACAGGTAAATCCAACTCTCCGAATGACGCAACCCAGTGATGATGCGTCTAAAATTGCTCAAAATCCACCAATAAACTCTATAAGACAAACTCCAAACGGGAATATTTTAATTGGAACTAGGGTCAGTACGCCCCAGGCAAGCGATTTATCGCCCAAAGGAACTCAACAGGCAATTGCTCAACTCGATTCTTACAATGCTTTAAGAAAAGAAGTCCAGCAACAATACCCCAACGCTCAACAAAAACCAGTTATTCGACAAACACTAGCCACAGACAAGCCGAATCTCGAAGGAGCTGTTTTGGGCGTGTTAGTGGTAGATCCCGATGGCAAGGTGTTAGATATCAAGTTCCAAGACAAGTTACTCTCACCAGAATTGCGAACAAAAGCAAGGGAATACTTTAGCAAACAATCCCCCAAGGGAGATAAAAAAATCAGTTCTTATCCATTTAATTTAGTTTTCCAAAATAACACAATTGGAGCTACTCAAGAGCAAAAGCCATTCCCATTATTGGCTCCAGGAGTTAATAGCAATCAGCTGACGCCATTGCCAGCATCTACTTCTAAACCATTATCGGAAGCGCCAATTAGAAATAGTCAGCCTGCGTCCTTGCCCGCAAATACTCTCAAACCATTAGTTGTACCAGGAGTTAATAACAACTCACCCACTAGAGGTACTGTACAACCATCATCCCAGCTGCAAGTCCCAAATAATCAGTCCTTGCCTACAGGTACCCTTAAACCATTAGTTGTACCAAAATTCAATAGCAATCAACCTCAGACCTTACCACCAGGTACTTCTAAACCATCATCCGAAATACTAATTAGAAACAACCAACTCGCGCCTTCACCCGCAGCTAGTACTTCTGAACCGTTATCAGTGCCAAGAGTCAATAAAAATCAGCCCACATCTACTGCTAAATCGGAGCAACAATTACTACAGCAGTTGCGCCAAGTGAAGGAAAACAGACAGAAGTCTAATCCAGAATAATAGTCACTTCTTTGAGATATTACATTTAACCTTGGTTGGTAAATGACGTAATTAAAGTTTGAAGCGATTTATCTTGCAGGCTGCTAGAGGTAGATTTTTCAAACACCAGTTAAGGTAAATCCAAGTAAAAATTAGCCTAAGCGAGAACTTTCCCCCTTAGGCTAATTTTTTTTAGCCAAGTGTTTAAGCTATTGCTTTTTTTCGTTTTAGTGCTGAACCAGCACCTAAAGCAGCAAAGGATAATAAACCTAAAACTGAAGCAGTTTCTGGAACACTCTTTGTAGTAATATCAGAAACTACAATGTTATCAAATTGGTGAAACGGCGCAATTTGTTGCCAGCTTGTTGAAACAAGGTTTGTAAAATCTGTAAAAGCAAAAGTTTGGAATCCTTTAACACCATTTAAATTAAAGCTATTAGAGATAACTGAATTATCAGCCTTAGTACCAACAAACGTCACTGTAGATGACTCAAAAGGCTCATTAAGTTCTCCTAAATCAATCGAAAGCAAATCAAAAATACCGCCATCGTTTCTAGTTAAAACTGTTGTACCATCAATTGAATTGTTATATAAAGCAGTAGAACCTAAATATCTAGATTTTCCTGTATTAAATGTTGCAAAAGGAAATTGATTGATATTTGTATTTGTAAGAGTATAGCCATCTTCAGTGTAAGAAAAACCTTGATCGGTTGTACCGTCACCAGGCTGGGCTAAGCTTTCAAAATCAATGACTGTTAATGCCTGTGCAGTTGTACCCATTCCTATGGCAATAGCTGTTGCACTCAGTGTAGCTACGGCTAATTTTTTCACAAAAGCTGAATTAATCATTACAGTACCCGAATTTTAAGGTAGTAAGTGAATACTTAGAACATATTCTTGCTTGATGTAATATGCGTTGTTCCAGTAAAATTTACAATATTTTATGGGTTTCTTTACATAAAAAATACTTAGAGGAAAGTTTTTTGATAAATAAATCAAGAAAATATGAAATTAATTGATCGGTACAAATCTAAGTGTTACTATGCTAATCGCAACAAATCTCAGGCTTTAAATTTTCACAGTAACACTTAGGGTTTTTCTTAATCTGAAAAAACCCTCTGGTGTGTCAGAGGGTTGTTCTTTTATTGAAATTAATCTTTGAGTTACTTTACCAGCCTTGTTCTGCATTTTGAAAAACGTAAGCAGCTACCTCTAGAATCTCCTGGGGGCTTAACTTGTCTTTAAAGGCAGGCATGGCATTTTTTCCATTCTGCACTTGGTGGATAATCGCCTGAATTGAGTTGCTATCGTAATTTTGTAGGTATTTTAACAATGCTTCCTTTTTCAAGGTTTTCTCGCTAATCAGGATGTTACCGCCACCGATATGGCAAGAAGCGCAGTTAGCCTCAAAAATTTTAATACCATTAGATGTTTCGGCAGCTAATGCTGGGGGAATGAATGTTAATTTGAATATGGCGATCGCTAAGAGCAAAATTAATAAAAGTATTCTCAAGAGAATTTCCTCGCAACAAGCCTCCAGAAAGAGTATAAACGCGATTAATCACTGATTAAAGTTAGATTCGATCAAAATTGGCGGTAACGAGTTTCCCCTCCATTGCCACATACTGCTTAGCGTCTTAGGTGGGCAGATGACTCGTTACCGCCATTATCCATTGTGTGGGTCACTCTGAGAGTGTGGCGTGTTGCTTACAAGCTGATTTCACTGGGAGAAGCTGAAAAAATTATCTAGTCTCAACAACAATATTTTTAGCTTTGGACGGTGATTTTACCAACCATCCCAGCACCACGGTGAGGTTCGCAGTAGAAGGTGTAGTCACCGACAGGTGCATCTGCGGGGAAAGTGGTTGTTACCTTTTGACCAGGACTCATCAACTGTTTCTTATGAGACAGAGATGTTGCTAATTCTTTACTGCTAGATGGGTTTTTTGCAGGATCGAACACAACATTATGAGGGGGAACTTTATTGTTCACCCATTCAATTGTATCACCTGGCTTAATTGTCAAGTTTTTCGGATCGAATGCCAGCATTCCTTTATCAGTACCAAGTTTTACCTTGTATGTTTCAGCCGCAGCGCTGGGAGTAAAAACAGCGAAACTGCTAACAACTAAAAGGATTGTCAACACAGCTAAACTCAGGCGTCGCCAGCTTGCCGAAATAAATTTCATGACTCTCTCCTAACAAAAATTTTTTTTCCTTTCTCATTTTAAATAAAATCAACACCAAATATGACAATATGTCGTAGATACAATTTTTTTTTAAGAATAGGCAGGAAATTATAACAAAAAGCTGTGCAATCAATCACTGATAGATATTAGACTGCTATACCCAAAAAGTCTGGAGATGAAGGTAAATGCCAAAATCAAAAATTTTTATATCTATTGGCATAGAAACAGGGGATTGGGGATTGGGGACTGGGAAGTTAGAAGTTAGGACTGAAGAATAGTTTGCTTTGTCTACCACATCCCTTCAATATCCATTACTCTATGCCCTCCAATACCCAATACCCAATCCCCAAGGACTCAGCACTTAGTGCTAATTCCAGGATTTAGTAATATATTTTTCCGCCTCCCCATTTAGTGCCAACAACTTTGGGTTGGAGAAGAATATGACCAGCGATCGCTACTAAATCATCATCCCTCAGATTTCGCATTTCTGTGAAAATATCTGCGCTCTTAGTGCTGGGATGTAATTCGGAAATTTCCTCTACCCCATCGTAAGTAGTGGGATTTTTCATGTAATCCACCAAGCCTTCAATATTATTACGGTTTGGTGTTGCTAATGCCAAAGCTTCTGGTTCTAATCCCACGTTTTGGTTAGTCTTGGTAACGCCGCCAACATGACATTGGGCACAAGCGTAAGCAAATAAGCGTTTGCCTTCTTTGACTTGTTTGAGGCTAAGTACGGTAGTATCACCTTGATCGTTTAATGCCACTGTCCGGGTAGTTTTGTCCAGTTCCACTGCTGTCGCGTTACCGACAATCAACCCAAACGTGAGTAAAACAGTAGCCACAACAACGCCAATTAGTCTTCTAAACATGTTTCCCCTTAAAGATTTTGACGCTCAACACAGCTAAGAAAACGATGCTCAATCTCCATATCCCAAGCCAGAAATAGCCCTTGAGATGACTTCGGTATCACCCACCGAGTCGCCAACCTTTCTGGCGTATTTCAGACGATATTCGGAAAATAATTGCCTTTGCATCCTCTAACGCCAAACGGCTCTTTTGGTGTTTGTCGGCAATTAAGAGTTGGTTATCGAGAGAAAACAATTTTTCTACAGTCATGCTGTAGTCAGCTGCTATCTCTGCGATCGATAGGTTTGCAAAACCCATAATGCTTGTTAACTGATAGATAGAGATTGAGTCGCTGTAATACCAATATCACGTTAGGAGTGCAATTTGTTGCCCAAAATACGGTTTGGGGGATGGGGCATGGGGCGTGGGGAGATGAGGAGATGGAAAGATGGGGAGGCAAGAGGCAGAAATTAGCAAGCAGAGGGCAAAAAAGTAATTTTTCGTTCTCCTTTTTGCGCCCCTGCTTTTTCCCAATGCCCCATATTTAAATTTATTGCTCAGAAGGTCTAAGTCTATCCCGCCAGGATGACTGTGGCGATGAACCTCTGAGCTTGAAATTTAAAGTTTGATATAGCAGTTGCCAGCTAGGTTAAGACATAACCTCATCGTCGAACCCTGACACTGAGAAAATTTCAAGCCTGTTGCCTATTACCTATTGCCTAGTATTAACAGTTAACCTTTTCCCCCGGTAAAAGTAACGCTTTGAATGAAGTAGCGATTGAAAAAAGCATAAATACTTAAAGCTGGTATGGTAAATATCATAGAAGCTGCCATAATGTAGTTCCAATAGCTGATATATTGACCTTTGAAGGTGTTTAACCCCAAAGGTAAGGTAAACATTTCTGGGTCAAATAGGATAACTATAGGCAGTAAGAAATTATTCCAACTTCCCATAAATACAAAAACTGCCTGGGCTGCTAGTGCTGGTTTTGCCAAAGGTAAGACAATATAGCGGAAAATTCCAAAGGAATTTAAGCCATCGAGTTGACCTGCTTGCTCTAATTCTTGAGGAAAATTTACAAAAAACTGCCGCATCATGAAGATGAAGGTGGCATTGACCATACTGGGGACAATCATCCCTTGGTAGGAATTCAGCCAGCCGATCGCCTTTAAAATTAAAAATGTCGGAATTAAAGTAATTTGCCCTGGTACTGCCAGTACTGCCAAGATTAGCAAGAACCAAAAGTGTTTGCCGACAAAGCGCAGTCTGGCTAAGGCATAACCCGCCATTGAATTTAACAACAAGTTTAAAACAGTGACGCTGACAGCAATCACCACGCTGTTAAACAGCCAACGCCAAAATAAAGGTTCTTGCAAAAAGATTTGTCTGTAGTTGTCGAGAGTAAAATTTTTCGGGAAAAAATTGGGTTCACTGCTGACAATTTCCGTTAGCGGCTTAAATGATGCTGAAAGTGCCCAAATAAAGGGAATGAGGGTAATCAGGGCATAGAGTGTCAGCAAAATATATAACAAGACTTTGGGCCAGGATGAGCCAGAGATGTTAGTCAAATCCGTTCGCCTCCAAAAAGCCGCCGGCCAATTAAAGTGATGGCAATAATCACTGCTGTTAATAAAAAGGCGATCGCCGCAGCATATCCCATCTGTAAATTACGAAATACAGCTTGGTAAATTAGTAACACCATAGTTAAGGTAGCGTTATTTGGCCCGCCAGTACCACTAGAGAAAATGTAAGACTGGTCAAATAATTGAAAAGTACCAATCACTCCCATTGTTACTACAAAGAAAGTTACAGGCTTGAGCAAAGGAATAGTAATGTAAATAAATTGCTGCCATCCATTTGCGCCATCGAGTTCAGCGGCTTCATACACTGTTTGGGGGATATCCTGCAACGCCGCCAGGTAAATTACCATGAAAAACGGCGCTGTTGACCAAATGTTCATAATCATAATCCCTTTGAGGGCAACTGCTGGATCGCCCAACCAGTTATAAGTAGGTAGCCCTACAAAAGCCAGAAAATCATTTAGTAGCCCATCGGTGTTATAAATCCACATGAAAATCAGCGTCAGCACTGCTGAAGAAGTAACTGTTGGTAAAAAGTAGAGAATGCGCCACCAGTTTTTACCGCAAATCCCAGAATTGAGAGTTATCGCCAAAATTAAAGCTAGAACCGTTTGAGTTGGCACAACAACGGCTACATATTGGGCGGTATTTCTCAAAGCAATCCAAACCCGTTCATCTTCAACTAATCGCGTGAAGTTCCGAAAACCAATGAACTCGTACTGAATACCGCCTAGAAGTTGAACTTTTTGCAGCGAAAGAAAAACGGCACAGAGAATGGGTAAGACTACAAAAGTCCCTAAAACTAAAATGGTAGGCGTCATGAACATATACCCAGCCAAATCTTCTGTAATGTTCCACCTAAGGTTACTTTGTCGCCTGTTGATTTCAAACACTATTGCACCTCCGATTTATCCCACACTAATCTAGACTGTAGCGATGGATGGTGGATGATTATTTTTGATATTCCTGTAAAAAATATTTAGCCTCATTAAATGAGTCTTTATGTTTGCAAAGCGTAAACATAAGCTTGCCAACAGACATCGTTTGCGTGAGTTAACTGGATATATAACTTAGGGAACTATATATTTAGTTTCCTTGGGAATGCTAATTAACCCTACTCAAGCAATAGGATGCAAAATGACATATACAGCCTATTTACGTTCGATTAAAAATGAACTCCAAAGAACTGGTAAAACCAAAAAAAGCCTACGAGTCAAAACTATCATAGAACAGTTAGGCTACCAGCGCAGAAGCCAATCATTGGTCAATGATTTTAAGATTGCTCTTGAACAACTGGGGCTTTGTGCAAATCCGGTATTAGATTTGCATATTCCTTTAGATACAAAAATAGCTATTTCTATTAAAGATGTAGAACCACTAAACCAAGTAGCTAATTCTCAATTAATTTCAGCCAAACTTAGAGAAAATATTTTAGTCAAACATGATTTTTTTTATTACTTATTTGATTTTGGCTCAGAACAAGAATACGAACGATTCCAAGCGTGCTTAGATTCTCACCAGCCAGTCGGTATTTTTTTGATTCCACAAGTAGAAGATTTTTTTTGTGATATTGTTGTCAAAATCTTTAATTATGAACTAATTAGAAAGTATCAATATGGAGGTTATAATAGTACACCGAAAGCTGCCCAGAGGAAAATTCCTACTAGTCTTGCTTCAGATGAAGACTGTGAAGATGAACAAGAAAGTTCTATCAACGATGCTAATATTTTTCAATTTTATCGCTCAACGATGACCAGCATTATTCTGGGTAACACTGGTTTAGAATTACTGGATTCAGAAAAATTTGACCAGCAGTTTGAACAAATATTGCTATATGCCAATAAATATAATTCTGAACAATTCTTTATTTTATTTAATTGCCCATCACTATTAGAAATTCAAGCTCATCAGCAAGAAGATGCTTTAGGATATTTGGTGGATAGAGTTACCCGTAAAATTCCTTTTACTTTTACTCTCAGGTGTAAATATCCAAATGAAACCTCTATTGAATACAAAGAAGAAGTCTACGCTCATTTTCGTCTACTACTGGAACTTCCATCTTATCAAATAGAGGAAGATGATGCATCTTTAGGAGATTATTTTCTAGAGCTACAAAAGGCTCAAATACAAGCTGAGTCACAATTATTGCTGAAGATGAAAGCCGAACATTTTTATACACTGAAGTGGCAGCAGGAAAGTAAAGAATATATCTATCTCAAGTATTTTGCTATTAAAACCTTAGAAAGTCTAGGGTATGAACTATCTCATATCGGCTGTGAAGTAGAGTTGACTTCAAAAGATGAAGAAACAATAGATGAAGATACTTCAGATGATGAAGAATACCGAAGTGAAATTATAGAAGTCTATGTCAAAAATCAGGTAGTGGTTGAGATAGAAACTCTCAAATACCATGAATTTCAGGATAATAATCTTTTTTTAGATACAATTAAAAGAGTTTTGAGAAAATCAAGAGTATGGCCGAATCAACTGGAAAGCCTTTGGTTGGTAATTCCCGGTTTTGAGATAGCACGTAACTATTATCAACTAAAAAAAACTAAAGAAATATTAGAATATAAGTTTTCTGGATATTATGGCGATCGCTTCCGGGTTATAATCATGGCTCCTGATTATGAAAATCACCAATTAGTTCCAGTATCCTTTGATTCTATCGACTATCCATCTTTTGAATATGCTGTTAAAAAACTCAGTTTAGTACCAGCATATCCAATTACAAATCGCATCAAAGAATTTGAACTTGACTTTAGCCAAGTTAAAGGACTAAACGAAGAAAAAGAAAAACTAACTAGACTTCTGAAGCTGCAATCTAAAGGATACAAAGGTTCCATTGGCGGAATTCTCTTCTATGGTTTACCAGGATGCGGCAAAACTCTACTGGCAAATGCCTTTGCTAATGAATCTGGCAGATATTTTTTTAAGTTTTCTCCTGCTGATGTTGTCAGTGTTTGGATTGGTCAAAGTCAAAAAAATATTCGTGATATCTTTGCTCAAGCTAAGAAAAAAGCTCCTTCACTTTTATTCATTGATGAGTTAGACAGTATTGGATTTAATCGTAACGAAGACAACGCACACACAGACCAAAAGGCAACCATTAACCAATTACTGATAGAACTAAATAATCTGCAAAATAGTGATGTAATTGTCATTGCTGCTACTAATTATTTGAGTGGTATTGATAGTGCTTTGAAACGTTCTGGTAGATTCGATTGGAAGATTGCTGTTTTTCCTCCTGATAGAGTAGAAAGAATAGATTTATTCAAACACTATTTGTCACAAATTGATCTGAATCAGTTAGTTAACTTTGAGATTTTAGCTGACAAAAGTGCAAGATTTACCTCCTCTGATATTGAGTTAGTTTGTCGTGAAGTTAAAAATGCTATTCTTTTGGAAGAAATAAGTTCGGCTTTGACAACTTCAGATGTAATTACTTACATCAATAATCTGCAAGATGGCGGGTTAAGTCTTAACGAAGAACAAGTTAAGGAATTTTTGTCAGAGTGTAAAAGAATGAGTGTGAAGAATTCTAAGTTGGAAACTCTGAAATTAGAATGGGGATTGGATTACTAATAAGCTAAAATGGCGTAGGCGTAGCCCGTCGTAGACATCGCTCTTTTGGCAGTGTTGGAAATGCTATATTTTAATCTTTGCAAACTGCTGCTAAAAAGTTTAGTGAGTAATGGCGATCGCCTATATTTCAATTTGTCTATTTTTCTAGAAAAACAAACATAAATGTAATCAGGTTATTTTGAATCAAGACTATCAAAAGATTCATCACCTATTGAAAAAATAGAGTTTGATTCGTGATGAGATGCAGCAGTAGAAATAAAGTCACGCGGATCGTAGCCTATATCGCAAATAAAACAGAATGAACGCATAATATTAAATGTTTCCAATACCGATTGATCTAGCATTAGGTTAACTGGTATTAGTAATGTATTTACATCATCACAAAACCTTTTATATTCCTGGCGAAAATAGTTATCATTATATGGGGGTAGATAGTTATCCAAATATTTGGTTAAAAAATCTTTAAACGTCTTATTTGCTTCTGCTTCATTTTGCGTTTCTAGTTCCTCTATATGAATCTTTAGTTGGTCGAATACACTACGCATAATGTCTGGATACCTACCTGACATTGCTAGGAATGAGATAACCACGGTAATTAAATCCTGATTTTCTTTTGCCTGAATCTGTTGATTAGAGCGAAACCAAATAATTTTAATTAGCTTGTAAACATTCACTAGTCGTTTCAGAGATCTGGGTGATAAGTCAATGTATTTACAACATTTAAGTACAATATTAAACTCTGTTTTAGAGAATTTAATTGCCTGTGGTGGTAATGGTTCTGGTTCATCTTCTGGAATAGATGGGTTTTTTAGATTTTGAGATTGTGGATTTACCATTCCAGGATTTATACTATCCGGGGTATCATCATCTGATGGTCGAGGTTCCCTAGGCTCAACCTGATTTTCATGAACCTCATCTTCAAAATCTATTTGCATTTGCTTGCGTAAATAGCCTTCTAAAGCTGATGATTCTATAGGTTTTACTTGATAAGGAATCTGAATAATTTTTTCAATGTAGTGCATACCCGAAGGTTCACCATTGCGGTTTAAAATTCCTGCGTAAACTTTCTCTAAAGCTCGTGTAATATAGCGTACATCTATCGCTAGTACTGCGACAAATAGAGGTGTTTTTACTAGAAGTTGGACTGCTTCTAGCACTTCTACTACCCGTTCAGGTGGACAGCGGTCTAGGTCATCAATATAAAGTACAACCCGCACTGGTCCTCTAGGGAAAATAGGTTTGAGTTTTTCTACTTTTTTAGTATATCTCTCACGATTCGTTTTAGATGGGAGTGATAGTTGTTGAGATAAATTTGCTAAATCACTTTTCACTTGCTGCATCAAACCCAAACGCTTGCCATATAATCCCTTCTCCAATTGGGCATTCACAAAATCCCCAAATGATAAATCTTTAATAGTAGTTAAGCGTTGGCGTTGTTCTTCAACTTTAACTTTGAGTTGCCTAATCCTTTCTTCTGCTTGCTTTATTTCTGGATTGTTCAATTTATCTTTAATTTTTTGTTCTCTAAGTTCCTCTAATCTTTTTCTATATCTATCAAAACTATTTTCTAGTAGTTCATACCAATTTCGTAATGTTTTTAATAAACTTTGCGCTGTAACAATAGCTGGAACAAGAGATGCAAACGCAGCTGTTAGCTTAGAAACTAAATTGTCTGTAATTGTGATTTTGGAAAGTAGAATAGGAGCTAAAATTGAGAGTAGAGTAAACAAAAAACAGGCTAAAATGAGCTTCCAGTTTGTCTGTGCCCATTTTGTTAAACTATGAACACTAATTAATTGGGTTAATTTAATTTTTTCAATTTTAGATTTTATCCAATCAATATTGTCATAATCTATATCTATTTGATTTACATATTTTTTTTGTAATTGCTCTTGAAAATCATCAAATTTTGTACCTAATAACTTCTTCAGTTCTTCTTCAACAGGTTTGAGAGCATCATCTTTATAAGTCTGTTCAGTAACTTGTTTTTTAATTTGGTTCTTTGTTTTTTCTAATTCTACCTGCTCATAATTGAGAATATTCTCTTTTGCTATTAAATCTTTTTGTTCTTTTTCTTTTATATTGTCTAAAGTTTGAAAAAGTTGATCTTCTAACTCAGCCTTAGATAAAGTTTCATCCCATTTTCGCTGTGCAACTTTCTTTGTAATCAAAGACTGTCTCTCTTCATCTGACATATCATTCAATACTTCCCAAATTTGTCCTCCATTTAAAGGATCAACTCCTGCATCTTTTAATTGTTTTTCTAGCGTTAGTTGGCGGTTTAATTCAAAGAAAATGGTTTCCATCAAACTTGCCCACAAGTTTGACTTGGCATAAGTCCAAGCATCGAATTTAATTTGGTAGATGTGTCCTACGTAGTGAAAAAGCTGATTACCATTAGAATCAGTTTGTTTGTCCCATGCTTTGTCTGGATTCACAGCTAAACTGCGAATTTCGTTCATTTTTTGCTGCATGAGATGCATAACAAAAGATTTACCGCTACCCCAGCCACCCAAAATACCAACAGCTAGAGGTGGTTCAACGTCACGCATTAACAAAACCTCGGCTAAAGCATGAACCTCTGTTTGAATGTTGAGCAGATCTTGTCCTTGAGCTAAGTCATTGTATGGTCTTTGAGCTAGATAATTTTGTGGAAATAGGCGACGCGCCGCTTCCACTGCTGCGGTAACAGGAGCTTGTTGCTGAGTTACTATCGTGATCGTTTGAATTTTCTGGGTTTCAACTTTTTTATTTATCAGCGCTTTTTGTATAGCTTCCAGTACAGTAACAGCGACTTCCGAAGCATCAAGGCGATTAACTTCAGCACCGATTAGAGGAATAACTAAACGAGTCAGTCCTTTTTCGGCAGCCATTTCAATAACTGTCTTAGCAGCGATAAAAGCATTGGCAACACTACGCTCAGGTTCCACTGTTGTAAATACGAGAAAGCGCTCAGTTACATCTTTGTTGGGTAAGGGGGGCAGTAACTTGACAATCTCAGATGGTAAAGGAACTAGCAGTGGTATATTGGGTGCGATTCTATCCAGATTTAGTAACTTTTTAGCACTTTCAACTATCTTTTCTAAGAGCGATTCGTAGGTTTGAGATCCTAAGTATTCGAGACACGCTTGTGCGAAGCTCCCCCCAAAATCTGCTCTGGGGCTTGCTGGAATCACAAAAGTGTCACACGGCAGTTCCCAAGGTCTATCTGTTTTAAATATGTAAATCCTCGTGTTGCCTTGCTTGTTAAGGAGAATTGGCTTACTTTCGCCCGTTGAACTAGCTGGATAGATCATAAATATGCACGATGCTCATTTTCGACACGATTCAAAAATTCGTCCAATACTTGTAAGAATCTTTCTGTCTCTTCGAGATGAGGCATGTGCGAACTGTTTTCAAACAGTACCCACTTAGAGCCAGAAATACCCCGGTGAACTGTTTCAACACAAGTAGGCGTCACCTCATCGTAGCGACCTGATAGCAGCAGTGTCGGCACAGCAATTTCACTAAGGCGGTCTTGAATATTCCAGTCGATGATTTTGCCTGCCCCCCGAAACTCTGTACCAACTTTGCTGTAAGCTCTAGTTAAGCTACTAGGCCAAGGGTCTAGTCGGCAAAGAAAAGAATGATTGAACACTTCCATTGCTTGTTTATATTCGGGGTCTTGAGTTGTACCCTCAGCTTCATGCTTACGAATGACCTGTTGTACTTCAATTGGCAACTCATTCATGAGGCTATAAGCTTCAGTGACAAATTGTTGAATACTGCAAGGTGTATTAGCTAAAACGAGACTGACTAACCCAGTCGCTTGAGAAAGAGCGTGTTCCAGCGCCAAACAACCACCCCATGATTGCCCAAAAAGATGAATTTGCTTTAAATCTAGAGCGCTGCGGATAGTGACGAGTTCTTCTTTGAACAAATCAATAGAATATAAGCTGGGGTCTGTGGGACGATCGCTATTACCGCATCCTAATTGATCGTAAAAAATAACTCGCCTTCCCATTGCAGCCAACGCTTCTAATGGTTCTAGGTAATCGTGGGGTACTCCTGGGCCTCCGTGAAGACACAGCAGCGGTAGCTTTTTAGCATCTTCTTGGTTTGGTTTGACAACGCGATACCATACCTGATGACCGCGAAATGAAATAAAGTCTTCAAGGGCAGAAGTTGTAGTCATGAAGTGCGTGTTTTATTGCTGACACAAATATACCCTTGATGTAATATCTAGCGATCGCTCTTTGCCAAATCAGTCCATCGCCTTTATTTGCTGATTGGCTGCGTTTTCTGCCCCTAACATCGCCTGTTTTAATGGTTGTTGCCCTAATAAGGCGCTGACAAACTGATTATCAAAATTATTCATAATTGCCGCTGGGTATTTACCTACTTGCCACAGTGTGGCAGAATCAACACCTGCCACTAATGGCGATCGCAATGGGTCTTGGTCATAGCCCAAGTTCTTTGCCACTGATTTACGTGTTGGCAAAGCAAACCCTGTTCCTGTCCACTTTTGCATCCCTTCTTTCCCCGTGAGATAAGAAATCAACTCCCAAGCTTCGGCTTTGTGCTGTGCCTGCTTGTTCATCACGTAGGCAACGGTCAACAGCATTGTGCCTTTTTTATTATTAATTGTAGGCACTGGTGCAGTAGCAAACTCTACTTCCGGAAAGGTTTGAGTTAAGTAAGGAATTGCCCAGTTACCTTCAATCACCATTGCCACTTTACTCTGACCAAACATTTCACTACCTGAGTTTGTCCCCACATCAGATTTTTGGGCAGAGGAACGGTCTTTTTGATACTGGTCTATTACCAACTGTAAACCCTGCAAACTTGCATCATCAGCAAAGGTAGCGTAACCGTTTTGGTCAACGAGTTGTCCACCAAAGGCTTTGATTTTGTAAGCTTGACGCACCAATTCTGGGATTTCTCCAAAGCCGTATTTATTAAGTTTGCCTGTCAATTGCTTAGAGTAGGTGCGTAGTTCATCCCAAGTCGCTGGCGGATTACTCAAGCCTGCGGCAGCAAAAGCTTTTTTGTTATAAAACAGGGCAAGAGTGGAATAGTCTTTAGGAAGACCATAAATATGGTTCTGATATTTGAAACTGTTAAGTAAGCTATCCTCGAAGTCCGCTAGGTCAAATTCGGGAGTGATATAGCCTTCTAGGGGTTCAAGAACATTTTGACTCATTAAAAAAGGAGCTTCCAGCGACTCCAGATAAAAGACATCTGGCGCCGCTTCTCCAACCAAACGAGTTTTAATCACATCCATGTATTGGTCAGCAATCACTTCATATTTGACCTTAATATTTGGATGCTGTGCTTCAAAGTCTTGTAATACCTGGCTCAAGAGTTTTTGTTCAACAACAGAGCCTCCCCAACCACTGAGTTTAATGGTGACTGCGGTAGATGCTGAGTGTTTGCTTGGTAATTGTAGGGTATGACAAGCAATAAAAGCGATCGCCACTGCAATCGCTACTCCTAAAAAATTTAATAACTTGCTTTTAATCACTGACAAATAAAGGGGATTGGGATTAGGGATTAGGGACTGGGAATTAGACAAGAGAGATATTTTTATTGGCTGTGCCTTAATTGGGTATAGAACTTTTCCACTAAGTAAATCATATTCAATACTCGGCAACGAGTCTTTAATACTCGGCGACGAGCCTTTAATACTCGTGAATGAGCCTTTAATACTCTTTAATGAGTCTTTGATACTCGGCGACGAGCCTTTGATACTCGTCAATGAGCCTTTGATACTCTTTAATGAGTCTTTGATACTCTTTAATGAGTCTTTGATACTCGGCGACGAGCCTTTAATACTCTTTAATGAGTCTTTAATACTCGTTAATCAACCTTATAAGTAGGTCGGTGTGAATATTTATTGTTGGGATAAGGCAGGGGGCAGGGGGCAGGAGGCAGGAGGAAAGAGGGTTTAAGCCTATTTAATTTTTCTTAACTTAGTTTTGTTTTTCCACATTTTTCTACTTAACTTCGCTTCCATTGACAAATAAAAAAATATCCCACTGTTCACAGTCAACCGTCAACAGTCATCAGTCACCAACTTCAAACGGAATATGCTAATCTCGCATCAAACTCTTTGTATTTACTTGTATCATATATAACTTATAAGTAATGGATATCTTTGTTTTAAGACTTTTTTTATACTTTTTGTTGAAAAACGAAGTTAAGATGATGAAGAATTATTAACAATATCGACAAAAGCATACTGAATTACTCGAAAACTGGATTGATGCAGGATGCTTCACCGATAAACATAGATTATGGATTTTGTTCAGGTTGAAATATCTGCGCCTCTAAATCTGGAAATTGCCCAGGTCACTACACCGCAAATAGCAGTTTCTCAAACTTCTCGCATTCCCAAGGATGATATTCGCAGAAGTTTAAGAGCCTCCACAGTAGATTCTGTCTTAGCAGCGGTTTATGCCATTGGTACTAGTGGGATTTTGCTTGGTAATCTATTGGTGGAGTTAGATGCTAGTCCAGTAATATTTGGGATGTTGTCCTCTATCCCCATGCTGGTGAATGTGATTCAGCCGTTGGGTGCTTACATGTCAGAAAGTAGCACGAGCCGCTTTCAGTATGCACTACGGACACACGGAATTGCTCGCCTATTATGGCTGATTTTAGTAATTGCGATTGCAGGCGTAAGTTGGGGAGTGTTGAATAGTGAGCAGTTAGTGATATTAACACTCTTAGTTCTTTTATTGAGCCATCTTTTAGCAGGACTAGGAGCTGCATCATGGCTAAGTTGGCTGGCAATGATAGTTCCCCGACAATTACGAGGCAGGTATTTTGGAATACGTAATAGTGCTGCTAGTCTTACGAGTTTGATTTGCGTACCAATAGCTGGTTTAGCTATCTCTCATTGGTATGGAGGAGTTATACAAGGCTACGGAATAGTTCTGCTATTAAGTATGATTTTTGGGCTTGTGGGGCTAGGATGCCAGTATTTTCAAGTGGATATGAATCCGCGATCGCAAAACACTTATGTTGGCAAGTTACCTCAAACAAATGAGATTCAGCCAGAGGTTACAGAAAACGAGCATTTTATTAGTGTATCTGAATTAGATTGTCAACCATATATACCTACTCCACAAAACGAATTAGCTAACAGCATTTGGAAAAACTCTAACTTTTTGCGATTTATAGTGTATCTCAGCTTATGGACACTTGCTGTTAACCTCAGCAGTCCTTTTTTTAACCTCTATATGCTGGACACGCTGGATTTAGATGTCAGCTACGTGACTATCTACAACAGCCTTCAGGCGGGGGCAAATTTGCTGATGCTTATCCTCTGGGGAAAATTAGCAGATAAGATCGGCAATCGTCTTATCCTCATCTATATTGGGATTTTGGTTGCAGCCACACCACTGCTGTGGCTGGGAATTGGTTTTAATCACCTTAATGTTTGGTTGTGGTTACCACTGTTACACATTTTAGGTGGAGGTACTTGGGCGGCAATTGACTTGTGCAGTAATAACATCCAATTAGCGATCGCACCAACTAAAAATCAGTCTATCTATTTTGCGACTGCGGCTGCCGTTGCTGGAGTGAGTGGTGCTTTGGGCATAACCATAGGCAGTCTGATCGTGCAATTTACTCAGTCTGGAGGCTTACTAGGGTTGTTTGCCTTCTCTAGTTTATTTCGACTAACAGCGCTTGTTCCACTTATGTTTATCCAAGAGCCAGATAGAGGATGAGGGCAATGAGGAGAATTAATTTAAAGTGAATTCGATAGCTCATATGTTGCCTGCCGAATTTACTCAATCAAAAAACCTCTAAGAGGTTTTACTACGCAAAACCGTCCCTCTCCGATTCGGAAAGGGACAGACTTGAATTAGAGTTCAAGACAGGGAAACTCACGTTAATTTAGTCTAGGACTGCTCTATTCTGCGGCGCTTGAAGTCAAGGACATTGTTTCCCATAACACCATATGGGGTGGTGTTAGTACAGGCTGGTGTAAGGCAATCAGTTGAGCTAATGTATTCTTTAACTGGGTGCGGGGTACGATATCATCAACAAAACCATGCTGGAGTAAATCTTCAGCAGTTTGAAAATCATCAGGCAGTTTTTCTCGCAGGGTTTGCTCAATCACTCGCCGACCTGCAAAACCGATGGTTGCCTTGGGTTCTGCCAGAATAATATCGCCCAACATTGCAAAACTTGCGGTAACGCCGCCCGTTGTCGGATTTGTCAAAACGGGAATATACAACAGTCGGGCGTCTTGATGGCGCTGTAGGGCTGCGGAGATTTTTGCCATCTGCATCAAGGAAAGCATTCCTTCTTGCATTCTTGCGCCACCGGAGGTACAAACAATAATTACAGGATACCGCCATTGAGTAGCTTGCTCAATTAAGCGGGTGAGTCTTTCTCCCACAACTGAACCCATACTACCGCCCATAAAGCGGAAGTCCATAACTCCAAGGGCAACAGGCAAGCCATTAATTTGACCCAAACCTGTTTTAACTGCGTCTATTAAGCCAATTTTTTCCTGCATTTCCCGTAGGCGATCGCTGTAGGGTTTGCGATCGCGAAATTGCAAGGGATCGGTTGGACGTAAATGCTCATCTAAAGCTTTCCAGGTATCGCGATCTATCAATTGACGGATACGCTCATCGCTATCTACACGATTATGATGACCGCATTCGACACAAACCATCTGATTAGCTCTCAGGTCTTTTGTGTATGTCAATACACCACAACTAGAACATTTATGCCATAGACCATCAGCAATTTCACGTTCTTGGCGTTCGGGACTAGTAGATCCTGATTTCCGTCGATTTGCAAACCAATCAAATAGAGACTTTAAACCACGTGATTCTTCGTTGTTAGCCATTTTTATCTTATTTTAAGTGGGTAGAGGTCAAAACCATATCAAGCCGTATGGGGTTGTCCTTAGCCATTAGCCATTCGTTTTTTCAATGAGTAATGGCTTGCGTCAAATTAAGCTTTTAAGCAATTGAGACCCTAATTTTCATCTTTGGTTGCCAGCTTAACGAAAATACTTATGCCAACACAAGTCTCTTGCTCTTTTTTTAAAGGACTTTTTATATAAATCCAGTGACAAAGCCATGCAAATACTAACCTCCAAATTAAGATGCTCTCCCTCTCCCACATAGATCTATTATTCTTTTTGCTGGGTCATAAGCAATCAGTATCTGTTTTATAAGTTGTGCTTACCCATAGGTAATCGTCGTTAAGAGGGAAATACAAGTCACAAGTTGAATATTATCAAAATGCGAAGGGCAGATGGGGTAATGCAAGTTACAGTCACAAATTATAAAAATTTCTTATAGGAGAGAATTGGAGATTGGGTATTGGGTACTCAATACTGTTCGCTTTGTCCATTCCTAACTTGGAATTAGGTTTTGGGAAAAGGTTACTGAGTTTGGGTTAAAAGTTTTTCTTTACCCTTTTTTCCTTCCTCTTTCCCCTTAACAAAAAGATATTGATTAGGTACTAGGTATTAAATATTAGCTTTTAATTCCTAATCCCCAGTCCTCATTCCAATTTATGACGCTGGAAAAAATAACCGCAGGTAGCTAGATAAAATGGCTTCACCGCTAAATATAGTAATCGCAGACCCTAAAGCCAGAAAAGGGCCAAAAGGTATCTTTTGTCCCAATTTCTGGCGCGATCGCACAATTGCACCACTACCAATTAACGCTCCCAGCGCACAGGCAATAAAACTAGCCAACAGCAAATATTTCCATCCCAACCAGGCTCCCATCATCGCTGCTAACTTGGCGTCACCCGCACCCATTGCAGCTTTACCAAAGACAATCGAACCTAATAAGGCGATCGCCTCAAATAACCATAAGCCTAATACTGCACCAACTATTGCCATCATCAAGTGATTTACCAGTGCTACAGTGCTAGCCTCTGGTAAAAAACCAACCACCATTTGAAATAAAATTCCTACCACCAAACCCGACTGAGTAAGTGGATTCGGTAGAGTCATTGTATCCAGGTCAATCAGCGATAGTGCTAATAACCAACTGCAAAAAGCCCAATAACCTATTGTTAAAGTCGAAGCTTTGAATACTAAAAAAACTAATAAAAAAATTATTCCCGTTACCCCTTCTACCACAGGATAACGGACAGAAATTTTGCTTTTGCAATATCGACACCGCCCTCTTAATGTAATCCAACCGAACACTGGTACATTGTCGTAGGCTTTTAGCTGGTTTAAGCAATGCGGACAACGAGAAGGCGGCCAAAGAATTGACAACCGAGCAGGTAGCCGATAAACAACAACATTGATAAAACTGCCAACAGATGCACCCAAAGCAAAGACAATTACACTCGCCGGGATGGCGAACAAAATGTCCATATAGTCATTTGTCCTTTGTCATTTGTCCTTTGTCATTTATCGTTTGTCATTTGTCCTTTGTCGAGAGCGAAAGACCAATGACTAATGACAATCGGTCATTTGTCCTTTGTCGAGAACGAATGACCAATGACTAATGACCAATGACTAATACATATGCGATTCGATTTGACTCAAGGGCACAAAACATTCTTGAGGTAAGAGAACTGGTTGGTTAGTAAAAATAACCTTACCTCGATGAGTCACGCGATTAATTGCTACACCGGAAGGTTGCCCAGCTATTTCGGGATGTACTTCACAGTGAGTGTAGTAGATCTGCCCAGCGGCTCTGATTACGGCGGTATCAATCAAAGGTGGCTGGTTCCTTGAGGCAGTAAAATTTGCTTGACCTTGTCGTAATGCGTACACTATCGACTGTTATTTGATTGCTAGATTTCTCTTTAGTCTACCCGAAACTTATGGCAAAGGTTGCCAAATTGCCCAAGTTGAACTATTAAGTTATTGAGCTTCAAGAGCTAAAATCAGCGCATTGCCCATAGCGCGGCAACCCAAAAGATTTTTCCCTGGTGAGATTATATCACCTGTGCGATCGCCTTGTTCTAATACTTGTAATACGGCTTGTTCTACATGGTCTGCGGCTTCTGGCTGATTTAAACCGTAGCGTAACATCATCGCCACACTCAAAACTTGTGCCAGAGGATTTGCCTTGTCTTGTCCTGCAATATCAGGGGCGGAACCATGAACTGGTTCAAATACACCAGGCCCAGAAGCGCCCAAACTAGCAGAAGGCAGCATACCAATACTACCTGTGAGCATGGCAGCAGCATCAGAGAGAATATCACCAAACAAATTACCCGTGACAATGGTATCGAATTGCTTGGGAGCGCGTAACAACTGCATGGCAGCATTATCTACATAAAGATGAGACAGTTCGATGTCTGGATATTCTTGGGAAAGTTGGGTGATGCGATCGCGCCATAACTGAGATACTTCTAATACGTTAGCCTTATCCACCGAACAAAGTTTTCTGCTGCGTTTGCGTGCTGCTTCAAAAGCCACTCGTCCAATGCGATCTATTTCTGATTCGGTATAAACCATCGTATTTACACCGCGTTTTTCACCAGTTTCAGTAGCAAAAATTCCCTTAGGTTTACCGAAATAAATTCCACCAGTGAGTTCGCGCACCACCATAATATCGACGCCTTCCACAACTTCGCGCTTCAAAGTCGAAGCATCAATTAGCTGGGGCAAAATTTTTGCTGGGCGTAAATTTGCAAATAGTCCTAAACCTGCACGCAGCCCTAATAAACCTGCTTCTGGACGTAAATTCGATGGTAGAGAATCCCACTTGTAGCCACCAATGGCAGCAAGTAATACAGCATCACTATTACGGCAAGTATCCAAAGTAGCAGAGGGCAGAGGTTCGCCCGTGGCGTCAATTGCTGCGCCACCAATGAGGGCTTCTTGGAATTCAAACTGAATATCAAATTTATTGCCTACAACTTTCAGCACATCTACCGCCACTGACATAATTTCAGGGCCAATGCCATCGCCGGGGAGTAGGGTTATGCGGTAGTTCTGGGTCATAGCTGATTTCTATTGGGTAAATGCTTGCAGATTAAATATCATACCGAGCAAAATGTACCGATGGAGTTTTTAAGAAGAAAGAATTCAGGAGTCAGAATTTAGAATTCAAAATTGAATTGAAGTCTAACTGGTGAATGAATCGAGGGTGAACACCACACCAAATTTCAATAAAGCTGGTGTTTGTGGGTAGCAGTTCTAAATCTCCACTTCAAGCACTGCTAAATTCTGAATTCTCTTTTAAACTCATCCAACATCAGTTGTAGTGTGGTTTTTTCTAACGCTTAGTAAGTTCAAACCTAAGCATAGAAGCTGTTATAGACAATTTTAAAAAATTTTTCTCAAACCCCTTGACACTTGTTTGTAGTGTTATGTAGTATAAATGTAGTGAAGCGAAAGACAAGCTTCGCAAGGGTCAAAGTCATGTTCTACATACAACTCCAGGACAGGCGTTGGAATCAACCAAAGTCCTCAATAAACAAAGCAGCTTCTACTTGCAAACTATCGGAAGTAGAGGCAACAAACGAAAGAAGTTCTAACTTTGCACTCATCAAAACCACGGAATACATCAGGAATATACAACAGGTTTATTACCTAAAATTTCCATTGTTTTGCTAAGAGTTTGTAACACAAAAAACTAATTTTTCTGAACCTTGAAAACTGAATAAGAAATGGGCAAGTTCACCAACAAAACATGTGCCTAAAAACCGAAAATTTTAGGCACAGATTCCTAAAAATCGGGGTGTAGCTCAATTGGCTAGAGCGTTCCGTTGTCTGCGGAAATGTTGCGGGTTCAAATCCCGTCACCCTGATTGAAGTCCCGTAGGCGAATAGTTGAAGCCGTCAGTCCACAGCAGTCGCTACAACGGATAGCGCAGCGTTAGCGAGTCTTCGAGCGTCGGGAACCTCCCTTTGGGTTCGCCAGTCGCCTACAGCGCTGGATTCACGGCAACGTGCTGCTGCCTCCTCAAGCTGAAGATTGCGAGTGCGAATCTCGTCGGGACTCCCAAATGGCTGAGTAGCCAAGTGGTTGAAGGCATTGGTCTGCAAAACCGACATCGTGAGTTCAAATCTCACCTCAGCCTCTATTGTCGCAGTGTAGCTTAACGTAAAGCCCCTGGCTCATAACCTGGTTGATGCGGGTGCAAACCCCGCCACTGCTACCAATGCAGGGATGGTGTAACGGCAACACCTCGTGACTCCAAATCCGATGTTCTGGGTTCAAATCCTAGTCCCTGCGTCAATCATGCCCCTGTAGACAAATGGTTAAGTCGCTGTTCTTTCAAAGCAGAGATTGCGGGTTCAAATCCCGTCAGGGGAATCATTATGGGTCGATGGCCGAGTCTGGTTGAAGGCGACAGTCTGTAAAACTGTTCTATTTTGCGCGCAGGTTCAAATCCTGCTCGACCCACTGTGGAGAGGTGGCTGAGTGGCTCAAAGCGTCCTCCTGCTAAGAGGAAGCGGATAGTTAATATCCGTCGCAGGTTCAAATCCTGTCCTCTCCGTTCTGAGAGTGTGGTGTAACTGGATAACATCTCGGTCTACGAAACTGAAGATTTGAGGGTTCAAATCCCTCCGCTCTCGTTACATGGGAGAGATGAAGGAGTGGCTGATTCGAGTTGAATTAAACCAGTCCACTGGGTAAAACCTATCTCTCCTCCTTATCCCTCGGTAGCTCAGTTGGTAGTTAGCGCCTGTTTGAAGAACAGGAGGTCGTCGGTTCGATTCCGACCTGGGGGGCTTTGTTGCCTCATAGCTCAATGGCAGAGCAAGCGGCTGTTAACCGCGCGGTTGTAGGTTCAAGTCCTACTGAGGCAGCCTATCTAATTCGTAATTACGAATTATTTGATGCCGGGTGGACGAATTGGTAAGTCGCATCGCTCTGAACGATGAGGTTGCAGGTTCAAACCCTGCCCTGGCAATAAAGCCCTGTGGTGTAATTGGCAACATAGCGTCCTTTGAAGGCGAAGATTCCAGGTTCGAGTCCTGGTGGGGCTACCAAACTTAGCTCTTGTAGCCCAACTGGAAGAGGCTGCCGTCTCAAAAACGGTAAGTTGTGGGTACCCTTCGGGAAGCCGCTTCGCGTCTACGATTCCCACCAAGAGTACCAAAATTTGCTCCTGTAGCCCAATTGGAAGAGGTGGCAGACTTAAAATCTGTTTTGTTGTGGGTTCGACTCCCACCAGGAGTACCAACGGGGTGTAGCGCAGCTTGGTAGCGCGTCTGCTTTGGGAGCAGGATGTCGCAGGTTCAAATCCTGTCACCCCGATATGCCCTTGTAGCCCAACGGAAGAGGCGCTTCGCTTAGAACGAAGAGGTTGCTGGTTCAAATCCAGTCAGGGGTATTGGTGAATATGCGGGGATGAAGCAAAAGTAGGTTGGAGGTCTCATAAGCCTCACATCAGCAGGTGCAATTCCTGCCCCCGTCACCAAATTTTAGATTTTAGAGTTGTTGATTCAAACTGAAAATCTAAAAAGGTGTGAGAGCAAGCTTGCTTTATTTGTGCAACAAATCCTTTCATCCCAAATCTACAATTCTTTACGGGACTTAAGCAAAATTATGAAAAAATGAACCGCAAAGGACGCAAAGAAATAAAAGTTTCAAAGAGTTTTTATGTAAGTCTTACTTTACTCAAACTCATATCTGAAGCTATGGTGTCAATCTAAAATCCAAAATCCAAAATTCAGAAATAGTGTTGGTATAGCTCAATTGGCAGAGCAACTGACTTGTAATCAGTAGGTTGCAGGTTCAACTTCTGTTACCAGCTTGATGCGGATGTGATGTAACGGCAGCATGAGACGCTTCCACCGTCTTCGTGCGAGTTCAAATCTCGCCGTCCGCTCTGAAACTTGCGGGTGTGATGTAATTGGTAGCATCTGAGTGCGCCACACTCAGTACGTGGGTTCAAGTCCCTCCACTCGCTTGCGTAGTCCTGTAGCTCAATTGGTAGAGTGTCTTCCTTACAAGAAGAATGTTGCGGGTTCAATTCCTGCCAGGACTACCAAATATTGGGAGTGTAGCTCAATGGAATAGAGCTTCGAGTTTCTACCTCGAAAGTTGTGGGTTCGAGTCCTACCACTCCCGCCTGAATAAGTAAAAAGAGCAAAGTAAAAAGTAAAAAAAGAGAAATAATTGAATTCTTCTTTCAACTTTTGACTTTTGATTTTTGACTTGTTAGATGGGGTCATAGCTCAGTTGGCTAGAGCGCCTGCCTTGCAAGCAGGAGGTCATGGGTTCAAGTCCCATTGATTCCACTTAATGGTGTCTGAAGCCAAAGCGGTCGAGGCGCTGGTTTGTGGAACCAGTCACAGCGGGTTCAAGTCCCGTCAGACGCCCCTGAATGGAAGATGCCGCTGAATGGACGGCAACTGGTCTTGAAAACCAGGGTATAGGCAACTGTAGGGGTTCGATTCCTCCATCTTCCACTTATCCACCTGAAGCCGAAAAGCGAGGCGCTGTGCTGATAACACAGAAATAGGAGGGGCAGTACCTCCCTGGTGGATTTATATCTATTGTTAGTGTTACAAGGTTTGCGATGTAATACGATCGCACTTGCTCATTTCTTGATTCAAATTAACTAGGGTGGTTGGCATAACGGTTGTGCAGCGGGCTTTTAACCTGCAGAAATAGGTTCGACCCCTATACCACCCATTTATGAATAGCAACTAGCGATCGCTAATTGAGCGTGTTGCAATAATATATCTTTATCCAAAGCTTGGATGGAATATTGGGGTGTTATTGCCAGTAGTTTCTCAATTCTTTCTCTCGCTGCTTGCACAACTGATTCATCTAAACTATCGTTACTTAGAGAATCGACAAAATCTTCTGCAATCTGATAAGTTCTTTCTATAGATGATGAATTAATATTACGCGAAACAATAAATAGGTCGCAGCCTGCATTAAATGACCGTGCTACAGTACCACCTTGAGTAAACATATCTGAAATCGCTTTCATATCCAAGTCATCAGAAACAACAACTCCCTCAAAGCCAAGTTCTTGCCTAAGTATATTTCTGAGAATAGGCTGAGAAAGAGTTGCTGGCACATCAGCATCTATCTTGGGAAATAAAATATGAACAGTCATAATTAAAGGAATCTGTGCTTCGGTCAGGGTTTTGAAAGGTATCAGTTCTCGAAGTCGCAGTTCTTCTAAGGTTAAATTGAGTATTGGTAGCTCGATGTGAGAATCTTGGCTAGTGTCTCCATGTCCGGGGAAATGCTTGGCGCATCCGATAATTCCTGAATCTCGAAGTCCAAGATAGTAGTCACACGCACCTTGAGCAGCAGTTTCGGGAGTGCTACCAAAGGCGCGAGAGCCAATTACAAGATTATTGGGATGAGAAAAAATATCTGCTACAGGTGCCCAAGATAAATTGATTCCCAGTGATTTGAGTTCTATCGCTGTGGCTTTTGCTACTTCATAGGCGTGCGATCGCAGTAGTAAGGCATGAGGAAATCGTGTGATTGGGAGCGGTGGACGAACAACACGACCTCCTTCGTGATCCAAAGTCACAAACATTGAATCACGTTCAGTATATTCTCGTATCTGGTTATTCAGCTGCTTGAACTTTTGTAGCCAAACCTCATAGGTAGCGCCATCTTGAAAATTTTTAGCAAAAAATATCACCCCAATCGGCTTTAATTCACTAAGTGCGCGTTTATCGTCATCGCTTAATGTATTGCCAGAAATACCTAAAATCAAGTGATGTCCAAAGCGGTTTAGCTGTTGCGATCGTGCCATAATCCTCTACCTACTAGTTGTGTAGCAATACAACTGGGATGTTCAACTTAAAAACATCAACCTAATCCTATACCTTTATCATGAGATGGGGAGATGGGAGAGAATTTCACCGCACCACCCTACTCCCAATACCCCATTCCCTTCAAACTTTCAGTAACTCTTTAAAAAAACAGTGATTTCTAAAAAGAAACAGTAAATATATCTTAAGTAAATATCATTATTTATTTTTAACAATTAAGATACAAATTACATGTTATTACTTACGTAATTCTGTTTCAGCTTTTTAGCAAAAGTATTTTTGCTAAAACCCAAGAGCATCTTGTCACAGGTATTGCATCCTGCTGTTTTCATCTCAGGAGATTTATGTCAATAATTTTATTTAATAATTGTTTGGATAGAATTCTTTCCAAGATTTATAACATTTGTTATGAAAATTATAAAGGATTGACTAAAAATCCTAGTTGGCTTTTGATGCGTAAAATTGCTAGATTTAAAATTGGGCGAGCTATGATGATTTATTTCTTCAAACGCTCAGATAAATTAGATTTTAATGAAAGCAATTCTTTTTTTCCAGATGTAAATGTAGATGAGGTTGTTAACTATCTCAAAACTGATGGTTTATATTTGGGAATTTGTCTGCCTGAAGATGTTGTTCAAGAAATAGTCAAGTTTGCATATTCAACAGTTTGTTATGGTAATAGAAAAACGGATATGGGTTTCTGTTATTATCACAAAGAACAAGCACAAACTAAGTTAGGACAAAAGTTTATCATTGGCAGTTATTTTAATACGGCTTTGCTTTGTCCGGCGATAAAAAAACTGCAAAGCGATCCAAAATTGTTGTCAATAGCTGCTGCATTTTTAGATGCTCAACCAATACATCAAGGGAATCTGATGTGGTGGAGTTTTGCAGGAAGCACAACATATCTTGAAAAAAGTCAAGCTGCTCAATTGTTTCACTACGACGTTGACGATTACCGTTTTTTGAAGTTTTTCTTCTATTTGACCGATGTAGACGATCGCAGTGGTCCTCATGTTTGTGTTCGTGGTAGTCATAATAAAAAGAAATGGTCACACCTTTGGCTACGCAAACGAGAAACAGATGAAGATATCATCAATTATTATGGTTTTGAATCTTTAGTGAAAATTTCTGGCAAAGCTGGTTTTGGATTTGTAGAAGATCCGCTTTGTTTCCACAAAGGAATTACTCCTACTCATCAAGACCGTTTAATATTACAAATAGAATTTGCTAGAACTGACTATGGGATGCAGCATGATTTACGAGCAGCTTCTCTAGTGAAATGTATTTAGTTAATTTGTGCGATTGCAAGTAACGTCAAAAGTAGAGCTGTTAATAACTTTTCATCTCAATTTCTACTTCATAAATATAATTAAATCACACCAGTTAAAATACCTAATTTTGTAGAGCTTAGTTATATTTTTTACATTTAATCTAATTTTTTCAAGAAAGTAACCCCCAAATCAATTAGCAGTCTTGAGAACTATCGCAAACATTTCCAAGAGAACAAATACACGGATTACCAAAGAAATCAACTACTTTGAGACAACAGTTAAGAACTAGTTTTTTGAGTCAAAGGTAATGACTTTTGTTTCTCGACATCTGGTAGTCTAAATCTAGATGTAATCAAGGCTGCAAAGCAATTATCAACAATAGTTGTCTTGGTAAGTGTATGTCAGGGAAAATTCCCTTTTCTAGAAGTTTTTTGGAAAAGCGATCGCCCAACGACTACTAAATGTAACGGATTGCAACGTATAATGAAAACGGCAAAACCATTAAGAAATATTGAAGGGCAGTAAGGTTAAATGCGAGTAGCGATCGCGGGTGCTGGTCTAGCAGGACTTTCCTGCGCGAAATATCTCACAGATGCAGGTCATACTCCCATTGTCTTGGAAAGCCGGGACGTACTGGGCGGTCTTGTTGCAGCGTGGAAAGACTCTGATGGCGACTGGTACGAAGTCGGTTTACACGCCTTTTTTGGGGCATACCCTAATATGCTCCAATTACTCAAGGAATTGGGCATTGAAGACAGACTTCAATGGAAAGAACATACCCTGATTTTCAATCAACCGGAGAAGCCTGGAACACTTTCGCGTTTCGATGTTCCAGATATTCCATCTCCATTCAACGTGATTGCATCGATTCTTCGCAACAAAGACATGTTGACTTGGGAGCAGAAGATTCGATTTGCAATTGGCCTACTTCCAGCGGTGGTTAGGGGTCAAAAGTATGTTGAAGACATGGACAAGTACAGCTTTCTTGAGTGGCTCAAAAGGCAAGGTGTTGGTGAGCGAGTAACTAGTGATGTTTTTATCGCTGCATGTAAAGCCCTCACTTTTATCAATCCGGATGAAGTTTCGGCAACGATTCTCTTAACTGCGCTAAATCGCTTTCTGCAAGAACGATATGGCTCAAAGATTGCATTTTTGGATGGTTCTCCTACAGAACGGCTATGCAGCCCAATCGTCGATTACATCAGAGAACGTGGTGGGGAAGTGCGGTTAAATGCTCCGTTAAAAGAAATTTTGCTCAACCCCGATAATACGGTGAAAGGATACTTGATTCGAGGGTTAAATGGGGCAGAAGATGAAGTTATCGCGGCTGATTCGTATGTATCTGCCATATCAGTTGACCCCCTCAAAGCAATCTTGCCTAAGCCTTGGAAGCAAATGGAGTTTTTCCAGAAGCTAGAAGGCTTAGAAGGAGTACCAGTAATCAACCTGCATCTGTGGTTCGATCGGAAACTTACACAAATCGATCACTTACTATTTTCGCGATCGCCACTCCTGAGCGTTTATGCTGATATGAGCAATACCTGCCGTAAATATGCCAACCCTGACCGCTCGATGCTGGAATTAGTTCTAGCTCCGGCAAAAGATTGGATTGCCAAATCCGATGAGGAAATTGTGGCTGCAACGATTGCCGAATTAGAAAAACTTTTCCCCGACCACTTTGGGGGAGACAATCCAGCAAAGTTGCTGAAATCACATGTGGTGAAAACGCCGCGTTCAGTTTACAAAGCGACCCCTGGTCGCCAACAGTACCGTCCTGCACAAGTCACGCCGATTGCCAACTTCTATCTCGCTGGAAGTTATACCATGCAACGCTACTTAGGCAGTATGGAAGGTGCCGTACTTTCTGGTAAGCTGACAGCGCAGGCTATTTCTGAGGCCTTCCCGGTAGCAATTTCCTCAAACCTGCAAACGCTCACCCGACCGCCTGCAACGAATGCTGCAACTGCCTGAATCCAAAGCCCGCATGAAAACGCTGGTCTCTGTGGACGAGTCCTACGAACTTTGTCGTCATCTCATAGCCAAGTATTCCACGACTTTTTACCTCAGTACTTTGCTTCTGAGCAAGGAAAAGCGTCCTGCTATTTGGGCAATCTATGCTTGGTGTCGCCGTTTAGATGAACTGGTCGATGGTCCTGCATCTGCTATTACTACGCCAGAAACCCTAGACCTATGGGAGCAGCAGCTAGAATCGATTTTTGCTGGAAGCCCATTAGATAATTTCGACGTAGCTTTAGTTGATACTGTTCAACGTTTCCCGATGGACATCCAGCCCTTTCGAGATATGATTGCTGGTCAACGTATGGACTTATACCGCAGTCGCTATGAAAACTTCGAGGAGTTGTATCTTTACTGTTATCGTGTGGCCGGCACTGTAGGCTTGATGTCAACAGCAATCATGGGATTGGATACTAGCAAAAATACAGCTCCGTGGAACTGCCAACAACAGGCATATAATCCCACCGAAGAAGAAATAGCCTTAGGAATTGCCAAGCAACTTACCAATATCTTGCGGGATGTAGGCGAGGATGCCCGACGCGGGCGAATTTATATTCCTTTAGAAGATTTAGCAAGATTCAACTATACCGAACAAGAATTGTTTGAGGGTATAGTAGACGAACGCTGGCGTTGCTTGATGCGCTTTCAAATTGCTCGGGCACGACAGTTTTATCGTCAGGCAGAAAAAGGAATCTCTTACCTAGCTGCTGATGGTCGTTGGCCTGTATGGGCGGCTCTGATGCATTACAGCGGAATTTTAAGCGTCATTGAACGTAACGATTATAATGCCTTTACGAAACGCGCCTACGTACCTCAGTGGCGCAAGTTACGTTCTTTGCCAGTGGCCTGGATGCGATCGCAAGTGCTTTGAGGAATTAATCATTGGTCACTTGTACTCAGCGTTCGCGAGTACGTCTCGTAGAGAAGCCGTTGGCGCAACCCAAGGTAGAGAAGTATTGGTCATTTGTCAATAAAAAAAGGACAAATGACTATTGATTCTTACTAATAAATCTGCTACTATCATTATTTGTGACCCAGGAGAGGTGGCTGAGTGGTCGAAAGCGGCAGATTGCTAATCTGTTAGGGGATTATATCCCCTCGAGGGTTCGAATCCCTCCTTCTCCGTTTTTTAGGTATTGAGCCATAGCTAAGATTTGATTGCGTACATTAAAATACTAAGCTGATGAGTGCCTAAATTATATAAACACTTTTTATAGTTGTTGCTCCCTTCAGGGTTTGCCAGTCGCTCATGGGGGAGACCTCCAAGACCGTGCTGGCTCACTGTTGACGGTCATCAGTCATCAGATAAATGTACAAGTTAAATGACTAATAGTTTACCAGTAAGAGTAACCGCTTTTACTCCCTCAGAGGGATGATATGATTTATCCTTTGGAGTCTTGATAAAATCAAACTAACTTGCAAATCTAGTTTGAATATTACTTTTAGGCTCCTAAATATTCTGGGGAGTAAAAGTAACTTATGCAAAGAATTAGTGCAGCTTTAACTTTGAGTATACTTACCTTAGCAAGTGGATTTCTCTTAGGGGCTTGTGAAGCTCCTGGTGGAACTAATCCTACAGCTAGCGGATTAAAAATTGGTTCCCTGCTACCAACAACAGGTGATTTAGCTTCTATCGGACAGCAGATGGCACCTGGTGTCCCCTTGCTAGTAGAAACCGTTAACGCCTGTGGTGGTGTAAACGGTCAACCTGTTACCCTTGTTGCTGTAGACGACCAAACAGACCCGAAAGCTGGAGCTGCTGGTATGACTAAGCTAGCATCTGTAGATAAAGTTGCAGGCGTTGTTGGCTCTTTTGCTAGCAGTGTTTCCACTGCCGCCGTTTCAATTGCTGCTCAAAATCAAGTGATGCTGATTTCCCCAGGTAGCACCAGCCCTGTATTTACAGAAAAGGCGCAAAAAGGTGATTTCAAAGGCTTTTGGGCACGTACAGTTCCGCCTGATAGCTACCAAGGGCCGGCTTTAGCCCAACTCGCTACTAAAAAAGGTTTCAAGCGGGTATCCACTATCGTGATTAACAACGACTATGGTGTAGGTTTTGAAAAAGCATTTGTTCAAGCTTTTGAAAAATTGGGGGGAACCATAGTTAACAAAAACAATCCCGTCCGCTACGATCCCAAAGCGACTACCTTTGAAACTGAAGCCACTGCTGCTTTTGCTGGGAAGCCGGATGCAGTCCTTGGAGTTTTTTACGTAGAAACAGGTAGCCTGCTGCTCAAGTCAGCATATCAGCAAGGTCTGAGTAAAGGGGTGCAGGTGATGCTAACAGATGGTATGAAATCAGACGAATTTCCTGGTCAAGTTGGCAAAGGTAGCGACGGTAAATACATTGTATCTGGAACTATCGGTACAGTACCCGGTTCTGATGGTAAAGCCTTAGATGCTTTCAGAAAGCTTTGGCAACAGAAGAAAGGTGGTTCACCAGGAGAATTCGCTGCCCAATCTTGGGATGCTGCTGCTTTATTAGTACTGGCGGCACAAGCTGCTAAAGAAAATACAGGCGTTGGTATAGCCAAGCATATCCGTGAAGTTGCTGATGGGCCTGGTACTGAAGTTACCGATGTCTGCGAGGGATTGAAGTTGCTCAAACAAGGTCAAAAAATTAACTATCAAGGAGCTAGCGGTAATGTAGATGTCGATGCTAACGGTGATGTCGTCGGCGTTTACGATGTCTGGACAGTAGGAGACGATGGCAAAATCAAGGTAATCGATAAAGTTACCCCTAAGTAGAAAATGAGGAATTAGGAGTTAAGAGTTATGAATTGAATATTATTAACTCCTAACTCTTGTACAGACGCGATTAATGAGCCAGCGTGTTGCGGAGAGAAGTCTGAGCGGAGGCTTCCTCCGATCAGAACTTCGGAGGGTTCCCCCCGTTGTAGCGACTGGCGTCGCGTCTCTACTCTTAACTTTTAAAACCCGCTGAAGTTGTAACCAACACCTAACAATAAGCCCACATCAGTTTGATCGAAAAATCCCGCATTTACAGACGCTGTTGCCGTAAATTGAGAACTTATAGGCACATCAATCCCACCAGATAATAAAAAGGCAAATTGCGAATCATCACCAGTTTTCCAAGCTGCACCTACTCCTACGTAAGGTGCAATAGCTAATGGTTCGCTAAAAGCATCTGCTGACTTGAAGGAAAAATCATAGGTGACGGGAAGCAAAATTGTGGTGTTGTCCCCAAATATAGCGGATGGGCGGACTGATATAGCATTCGTTAAGCCGACTTTGCTGATTACCGCAAAGTTACCATCACCTAGAGATGAGTCATCACCACTCAAACCAATATTGCCAGCAACCCCAACATAGCTGCTACCGCCACGAGTAGTTGTACCTAAATTGATATCTGATTGTGCCACTTGGGGAGCAGACGGTTGAGAATTTAGTTGGTCAGGTTCAGAAGTAAGCTTTGCAGATGAGGTTGCCACTGTCCCTGGAATGGGTGTGAGCATTTCCTCAATTGCAGCATTGGGTAACTGCTCTATCTTAGTTACATTTGCTACTGTAGATGGTTCAGTTATTTCTGTAGTCTCTAGTTCAGTACTAAATTCGTTGCCAGACGCTACAGTTGCCGGAGGCTCAGTTAATGGCTGAGTGCTTACTGTATCCACTGTCTGGGCAATCGCAGATAAGCTGCTACTCAGGACTGTAAAAGCAGCTATACTTGGTAACCAAAAAACACCTTTACGAAGAAAAGTAGTATTCACGTTCACTCCTAAAACAATATTGCCACGAAAAATAAAAGGTTTTGTTGATTTAAGTCAACAAAATCGAGCAATACTCAAAATTTAACATCAAAAAAACGGTTTTTACATCCTGGTTTGGAGCGATTTATTTACTTAACGACAAGTAGCAAAAAATTAAATTCTTTCTTCTAAATATCCGAAATTTAACAGATGACAAAAATTATTTTTGCTTTAGCCACTATGAAATTTTTTGTGTTTAAGAGCAAAGTGTCTATTTTATAAAGGAAGCAATCAGTAAATTATCTAAAAGTTAGCGTTTGCGAAGAATTGAGCGCTCTTTTGTCTTTCATTCAATGATTGAGCAAGTTAGTATTTTTGGTGTAACTCTAACTTTCACTGTCATGCAGTTTCTTCTACTATTGAGACTTAACAGAAAAACTCTAAATACTCAACAATTAGCTATTAATTATCACTTATCAGTTATCACAGAGGTTTGACTGCGCCACAACTATTCTGTAGCTCATTTGAGTTAAGCCCTAAATTTATAACTCATACTTTAAATAACTGTTGACTAATTCGCTCTCAGAATTTCCTTTATGTAATAAAAAAATAAAATATGAAGTTATATTACAATCCTTGCAAAAATATTTAGAAATTGTCTAGAAGCCAAACATGGTTCTAAGGTAGAACCTATAGGAGAGACTTGAGGCAAATGTGATGAGCGGAAATAATATTCAAAGCTATCGGTATGTCTGTACCCTGACCTTTGGTGATATCTACGGACAAATAATTGTTTGGTTAATTACAATTACCATAAGTTTAGCGTCAGCCTTGGCACTAATGGGTGCTAAAAAACCGGTGTACGCTTTAGCAACAGTAGGTCTTGTCGTTCTGCTATCGCTGCCTTTCTTGCTGTTTGCGTTTGTGACTACATTGTTAAATCATATCGAAATGGTTCCTGTAGAACCTGGAACCAAAATGGAACCGATCCCAGGTAATGTGTCTCAACAACAACCTGTACAAGCAACTAGCTAAGGAGTTAAGAGTTATGAGTGAAGAGTTATAAGTCAATCCATCTGCCCTCTAACTCTTCATTTTTAACTTTTCACTCCTAAACTCAAAATTTGTAATCACATCCCTGTCTACAGGCAGGGAATTTTTTTGTACAGACGCACGGTTATCACCGAAAGTGGTGTAGTTCAATCAATTGAAAAACGCTTTCATTAGGTTTCTACAATAGAACAGCAGTAGTTTGCAGTCGGGGGCTAATTATGCTGGAACACGATGTGATTATTGTCGGGGGTGGATTAGCAGGATGTCGTGCTGCTGTGGAAATTGCCCGCACCGATCCTAGTTTAAATATCGCTGTGGTTGCCAAAACCCACCCAATTCGTTCCCACTCAGTCGCAGCTCAAGGTGGTATGGCTGCGTCACTGAAAAACGTTGATTCCGAAGATAGCTGGGAGGCACATGCTTTTGATACTGTCAAGGGATCTGATTATTTAGCAGATCAAGACGCTGTGGCAATTCTCGCCCAGGAAGCGCCAGATGTGGTAATTGATTTGGAACATATGGGCGTTTTGTTCTCTCGTTTACCCGATGGTCGCATTGCCCAACGGGCTTTCGGCGGACATTCCCACAACCGCACTTGCTACGCGGCAGACAAGACTGGTCACGCAATTTTGCATGAATTGGTTAACAACCTGCGGCGTTATGGGGTGCAAGTTTATCAAGAGTGGTATGTGATGCGTCTGATTTTGTCAGAGGGGCAAGCCAAGGGTGTGGTGATGTTCCATCTGTTGGATGGACATGTGGAGGTTGTGCGGGCCAAGGCAGTGATGTTTGCCACAGGAGGCTATGGTCGGGTTTATAATACTACCTCCAATGATTACGCTTCTTCAGGTGATGGTTTGGCAATGACTGCGATCGCCGGTTTGCCCCTGGAAGATATGGAATTTGTCCAGTTTCATCCCACTGGCTTGTATCCGGTAGGAGTACTGATTTCAGAAGCAGTGCGGGGGGAAGGGGCATATCTGATTAATAGTGAAGGCGATCGCTTTATGGCGAAGTACGCACCTAGTCGCATGGAACTAGCTCCGCGTGATATTACCTCACGAGCGATCGCTTATGAAATTCGCGCCCTTCGTGGTATTCATGCTGATGGTAGCGCTGGGGGTCCCTTTGTCTATTTGGATCTGCGCCACATGGGCAAAGAAAAAATTATGAGTCGCGTTCCCTTCTGCTGGGAAGAAGCCCATCGCCTAGTGGGTGTTGACGCTGTAACTCAACCGATGCCAGTGCGCCCAACAATTCATTATTGTATGGGTGGTATCCCAGTCAACATCGATGGTCAAGTTCGCAGTAGTGGTGATGGTTTAGTTGAGGCTTTCTTTGCTGCTGGGGAAACAGCTTGTGTTTCCGTTCACGGTGCGAACCGCTTAGGTAGTAATTCTCTATTGGAATGTGTAGTTTATGGCAAGAGGACTGGGGCAGCGATCGCCCAATTTGTACAAAAACGTAAATTACCCTCTGTGGATGAGCAACACTATTTAAAAGAAGCTCAGCAACAAATTCAAGCTTTGCTAGAACAGCCAGGGCAATATCGCATTAATCAAGTCCGTCAAGCTTTCCAAGATTGTATGACTGATTACTGTGGTGTTTTCCGTACTGAGGCATTAATGAGTGAAGGGCTACAGAAATTAGAACAAATACAACAGCGATATTCTCAGATTTATTTAGATGACAAAGGTAGTTGCTGGAATACAGAACTTGTGGAAGCCTTGGAATTGAGAAGTTTGATGGTAGTGGGGCAGACTATTTTGGCATCAGCCCTAAATCGCCAAGAAAGTCGCGGCGCGCACTTCCGCGAAGATTATTCTCAAAGAGATGATGCTAACTTTCTCAAACACACAATAGCTTACTATTCACCAGCGGGAATTGATATACAATATCGACCTGTGGCGATTACTATGTTTGAGCCAAAAGAGCGAAAGTATTAACGAAAAGTCAATTTATATATATCAAAAATCGAGGGGAGTAAAAAACTTTGCCCGCCTCGATTAAGAATATGAATATAAATGATTAAGTTACTAATCAGAGCCTAATTGTTTTTGAATCACAGCTATTATCTTTTCTTCCCAAGCTGGGTCGTTTAATTTAATTGCACCATCATGAGGACGAACTTTTCGTCTATCCATATAAGCATAAAAAGCTTCTTTATCATCTCTATGGCTGAGAAGGTAACTTTTTAGCTCTCGGTCATTCATTGATGCATAGTTTACCTTATTCATGGTTCTATACTACCATCTGGCGAAACTTCTAGCTCTATTTCTTCATTTTGTCCAGCTAATACAAATATATTGAGTGTTCGTTCATCTAATCGCACGATGTGAATCGGCTGGAACATCACGTTTGTAAGCTGATGGCAAAGTCTATATAAGCATTGTAGCTGCTCTGATGTATGATGCAGAACCTCAACCAAATGACCAATACTGAATTAAAGCGGTATATTTCAGAACATAGAAACGATGAAGAAGCATTTCGAGCTGCATTGCAAGTTTTGATGCATTGTTCTGACTCTGCTACACAACAACCTTATCCTTTCGATCTAGACAATCCTGAGAGCAAGGTAGAAGCTCTGCTGCTAGAGAAACTTAATCGAACTGAGTGAGAAGCGATCGCCAACCATAACACCTGGAACAATCAGAGGTGGTAACTCAGTGATGTAAAATCCTGGAGATAGTAAAAGGCGATTAATAGAGTCTCAATAGAATGGCACAGGATAGGAAAACGGTTGTAATTACAGGTGCCTCTTCGGGGGTTGGTTTGTACGCAGCAAAAGCTCTTGCCCAAAGAGGATGGTACGTGGTGTTGGCATGTCGGGATTTAGCGAAGGCACAACAAGCTGCCCAAGCTGTAGAAATTCCTTACAACAGTTATACCAGCATACATATTGACCTTGGCTCATTGGAAAGCGTTCGACAGTTTGTGAATAACTTTCGAGCAAGTGGTAAATCTCTGGATGCTTTGGTGTGCAACGCGGCAATTTATATGCCTTTGTTAAAAGAGCCGCTGCGAAGCCCAGAAGGTTATGAGTTAACTGTTACTACCAATCATCTTGGGCATTTCCTTTTGTGCAACCTTCTGTTGGAGGATTTGCAGAAGTCATCTTCACAGCCGAGGCTGGTGATTTTGGGAACTGTCACCCACAACCCAGACGAACTAGGTGGAAAGATTCCGCCACGTCCAGATTTGGGCAATTTTGAGGGCTTTGCAGCAGGATTTAAAGAGCCAATTTCGATGATTGACGGCAAGAAATTTGAACCTGTCAAGGCCTACAAAGACAGCAAGGTTTGTAACGTGCTGACTATGAGAGAACTGGATCGGCGCTATCACGAGTTAACCGATATAGTTTTCAGTTCTCTCTATCCGGGATGTGTTGCAGAAACGCCGCTATTTAGAAACCACTATCCGCTGTTTCAGAAACTTTTCCCATTATTTCAAAAGTACATCACTGGGGGATATGTGTCTCAGGAGTTGGCAGGAGAAAGAGTTGCTGCGGTGGTTGCCGATCCTGAATATAATCAATCAGGTGTGTATTGGAGTTGGGGAAATCGCCAGAAGAAAGATGGCAAGTCCTTTGTGCAAAAGGTTTCCCCTCAAGCCCGCGATGATGAAAAAGGCGATCGCATGTGGGAATTAAGCGCAAAGTTGGTTGGGCTTGCATAACAAAACAGTAATTGGCGTTACTCTTATGGATGATTCATGGATTCATCAATCTACTTTTTTGGGTGAATTAACATCATGTAGAGGTCAACAATGGTTGAGGTGACTTAACAATCACCTCTAACTTTATTAATAGCTTGATTTAACTTTTAACTTTGACTTATTCGTGTAAGCTTTAACTTGAAAATATTTAGTAAAAGCCAAGAAGATTACATGATGAATTTTAAATAAAAAATTATTCATAACATGGTCAAATCCATGTAGTAATTTCTAGAAAAACCTGATTCTGTTTTCGGTATGATGCCAGCTATCTCATTAAATTAAAACGATACTAATAAGCAATATTTAGATATTTGGCTATTTTGAATCTTTAGTAAATTAAACTAAATCAGCTTTATATCTAAAGTAGAAATTTAAATATATTTACTGAGGCTGTTTAATTTTAAAAAAAGCAAAGCTAGGTAATTAAGCGATCGCATCTTTGCAAGTAAGAAAAATAGCGATCGCAGTCGGGCGTCAACCAACGCCTGATTTCGTTTGCGATCTCAATCTAAAGGTTTAAGAAAAACGTTTATGCCGACAGAAGAAGCATCGATTAACCTCGTAAAAGATATCAATATCAACGGAGCTTCCTCAAGTCCACGAAATCTGACGAATGTCAACGGCACGCTGTACTTCAGTGCCACCGACAGCAGTGGGGGCATTGAACTGTGGAAGAGTGATGGTACCCAGGCTGGCACCGTCCGCGTCAAGGATATCTTCTTCGGTACGGGTAGCTCTAGCCCAGCATATCTGACGAATGTCAATGGTATGTTATACTTCAATGCCACCGACAGCAGTGGGGGCACTGAACTGTGGAAGAGTGATGGCACCGAAGCTGCTACCGTCCGCGTCAAGGATATCGTTTCTGGTAAGGGTGACTCTAAGCCGAAAAATCTGACGAATGTTAACGGCACGCTGTACTTTAAAGCTTCCGACAGCAGTGGTGGCTATGAACTATGGAAGAGTGATGGCACTGAGGCTGGTACCGTCCGCGTCAAGGATATTTATACTGGCATACTTAGTTCTGACCCACAAAATTTAACGAATGTCAACGGCACGCTGTACTTCACTGCCACCGATAACAGTGGGGGCACTGAACTGTGGAAAAGTGATGGCACTGAGGCTGGTACTGTCCGCGTCAAGGATATCGTCTCTGGTACAGGTAGTTCTAACCCAGCATCTCTGACGAATATCAATGGCACGCTGTATTTCGTTGCTTCTGACAGCAGTGTGGACACTGAACTATGGAAAAGTGATGGTACTCAGGCTGGTACTATCCGGATCAAGGATATCTTTTTTGGTGCGAGTAGTTCTAACCCAGCATTTCTGACGAATATCAACGGTACGCTGTATTTCGTTGCTTCTGATAGCAGTGGGGGTACTGAACTGTGGAAGAGTAATGGTACTGAGGCTGGTACTGTCCGCGTTAAGGATATCGTCTCTGGTACGGGTAGCTCCTCACCGCAAAATCTAACGAATGTCAACGGCACGCTGTACTTCAGTGCCACTGACAGCAGTGGGGGTTATGAACTATGGAAGAGTGATGGCACTGAGGCTGGTACTGTCCGCGTCAAGGATATTTTCTCTGGTACGGGTAGCTCTTACCCGGAATATCTGACGAATGTCAACGGTATGCTGTACTTCAGAGTCATCGACAGCAGTGGTGGTTATGAACTGTGGAAGAGTGATGGCACCGAGGCTGGTACTGTCCGCGTTAAGGATATGTCCTCTAGTCCGGCTGGCTCTAACCTAGCATTGGCATATCTGACAAATGTCAACGGCACGCTGTACTTCAGTGCCACCGACAGCATTGAGGACTATGAGTTGTGGAAGAGTGATGGCACCGAGGCTGGTACTGTCCGCGTCAAGGACATCTTCTCCGGTACGGGTAGCTCTTACCCGATATATTTAACAAATGTCAATAACACACTATACTTTGTTGCCACCGACAGCAGTGGGGGCACTGAACTGTGGAAGAGTGATGGCACCGAGGCTGGTACTGTCCGCGTCAAGGATATCTTCTCCGGTACAGGTAGCTCGTTACCGTACAATCTGACGAATGTCAACGGTATCCTATACTTTGTTGCCTCCGACATCAGTGGTGGCTATGAACTGTGGAAGAGTGATGGCACCGAGGCTGGTACCATCCGCGTCAAAGATATCTTCTCTGGCACGGGTAACTCCAACCCAGCATATCTGACGAATGTTAATGGCACGCTATATTTTGCTGCTAACGACAGCATTGGTGGCACTGAACTGTGGAAAAGTGATGGCACCGAGGCTGGTACTGTCCGTGTTAAGGATATAGTCTCTGGCACGGATAGCTCTAACCTGGCATATCTAACGAATGTCAACGGCACGCTGTTTTTTAGAGCCTTTGACAACAGTGGGGGCATTGAACTGTGGAAGAGTGATGGCACTGAGGTTGGTACCGTCCGCGTCAAGGATATAGTCTCTGGTACAAATAGCTCATTACCGCAAAATCTGACGAATGTTAACGGTACGCTGTACTTCACTGCCACTGACAGCAGTGGGGGTCGGGAATTGTGGAAGAGTGATGGCACCGAGGCTGGTACCGTCCGCGTTAAGGATATCTTGTCTGGTACGGGTAACTCTGACCCACAAAATCTAACGAATGTTAACGGTACGCTCTACTTCAGTGCCATCGACAGTAGTGGGGGTCGGGAATTGTGGAAGAGTGATGGCACCGAGGCTGGTACCATCCGCGTCAAGGATATAGTCTCTGGTACGGGTAACTCTGACCCACAAAATCTGACGAATGTCAACGGCACACTGTACTTTGTTGCCACCGACAGTAGTGGGGATCGAGAACTGTGGAAGAGTGATGGCACCGAGGTTGGTACAGTCCGCGTCAAGGATATTTTCTCTGGTACGGGTAACTCCGATCCACAAAATCTGACGAATGTTAACGGTACGCTGTACTTTGTTGCCACCGACAGCAGTGGGGGTCAGGAATTGTGGAAGAGTGATGGCACCGAGGCTGGTACAGTCCGTGTCAAGGATATCTATCCTGGCTTACCTGGCTCTAATCCCAACAACTTAACTTACGTTAATGGCAAACTCTACTTTTTTGCTGACAATGGTAATACTGGGCAAGAACTTTTCCAGCTTGACTTGAACAGTGCCCCCACTGACTTGAGCCTGAGTGCCACTAGTGTTAACGAAAATGTTCCTGCCAATACAGTAATTGGCAACTTTAGCACTATCGATCCTGATGCAAACAACACCCACACCTACACCTTAGTTTCGGGTGCAGGCGACACCGATAATAGCGCCTTCACGATTGTGGGTAATGAGTTACGAATTAATACTTCGCCAGATTACGAAACCAAAAATAGCTACAACATCCGTTTACGCACTACAGATCGAGATGGCTTATTTTACGAGAAAGAAATTGCGATCGCAGTCAACGATCTTAACGATACCCCACCTGTCGCGAATCTCGTTAATGGCACTTCACGTGCAGATAACCTGACTGGTACGGAAAACAAAGATATCATTTCCGGATTACAGGGCAATGATAACCTCAAAGGACTAGGTAATAACGATACCCTCGATGGCGGCGATGGAAATGATTCCTTAGATGGTGGTGCAGGAGATGACAGTCTCATTGGTGGTAAAGGCAATGACACTTATATTGTGGACAGTATCAGCGATACCATTATTGAGGGAGTCAATGCAGGCACAGATTTAGTTAAATCTTCTATAACTTGGGTGTTAATAAATAACCTAGAAAACTTGACTCTGACTGGAAGCTCCGCAATCAATGGTATTGGTAATAGTCTTAATAACATCCTCACCGGAAATACTGCCGCTAACACCTTGAATGGAGTTGATGGCAATGATAGCCTGATTGGTGGTGACGGCAATGATAGTCTGATTGGTGCTGACGGCAATGATACTTTAGATGGAGACGCAGGAGCAGACAGTCTCAGTGGTGGAGTCGGCAATGACATTTACACTGTAAACGACCTGAACGATTCTATTACTGAAGGCTTAAATGCAGGTATCGATTTAGTCAAGTCTTCTGTTGATTGGATGTTGGTAGATAATCTGGAAAACTTGACATTAACTGGAAGCTCGGTAATCAATGGTACTGGTAACAACCTTAATAACATCCTCACTGGAAACACTGGCGCTAACATCTTGAGTGGAGAAGATGGCAACGATAGCCTGAGTGGTAGCTCAGGTAATGACACCTTGTTTGGCAGTGCAGGCGATGACACCTTGGACGGAGGTATAGGAACTGATAGTCTCATCGGTGGAGTCGGCAACGACATTTACACCGTAGATAGCCTCAGCGATACAATTACTGAAGGCTTAAATGCAGGTACAGATTTAGTCAATTCTTCAGTGACTTTGGTGTTGATAGATAACCTGGAGAACTTAACTCTGACTGGAGGCAAAGCTATCAATGGGACTGGTAACAGCCTTAATAATATCCTGACGGGAAATAATGCCACTAACATCTTGAGTGGAGGAGATGGCAACGATCGCCTCTTTGGTAGCTTAGGTAATGACAACTTAAATGGCGGCGCAGACGATGACATCTTAGATGGTGGTGCAGGGAATGACACCTTGAGTGGAGGAGATGGCAACGATAGCCTGATTGGTAGCTCAGGTAATGACAACTTAGATGGCGGCGCAGGTGATGACACCTTAGATGGAGGTACAGGGAATGACATTCTTAATGGTGGAGTCGGCAATGACACCTACACTGTAGACAACCTCAACGATGCTATTACTGAAGGCTTAAATGCAGGCACAGATTTAGTCAACTCTTCGGTGACTTTGGTGTTGGGAACTAACTTAGAGAATTTGACTCTGACTGGAAGCTCGGCAATCAATGGTACTGGTAACAGCGCTGATAACATTCTGATGGGAAATACTGCCGCTAACACATTGAATGGAGTTGATGGCAACGATCGCCTTTTTGGTAACTCTGGCAATGATACCTTGAATGGAGGTAGTGGTGACGATGTACTTACTGGTGGAGTTGGTCGAGATGTACTGACTGGTGGAACTGGAGGAGATAGCTTTTACCTGATTAATACCCGTACTGGCGGCTATGATACTATTACTGATTTTACTGTTAGAGATGATACTATCTTCATCTCTAAAGCAGAATTTGGACTCAGCCAAGCTCAGGATACGACACTAGATTCGAGCTTGTTCCTACTTGGGACTAGTGCGACAACCCAAAGCGATCGCTTTATCTACGATCGAACTACGGGTAACTTATTCTTTGATGCAGATGGGCATGGCGATCAAGCACAAGTTCAAATCGCCCAGTTTTCTAATCAAGTAATGCTAACTAGTGCAAATATTATTGCGATCGCCTAACTTTTCCCTGACTACAATCACAGTAAAACCATTTCTAATAGAAATTGCCATGTCTTCCTTAAAGACGCATTCCCAAACACTATATGGAATCGACTATTTGCAATGGATAGAAACAATTATGGAAAAATTGCAAAGTCAAGACTACGCGAATGTGGATTGGGAGAACCTGATTGAGGAAATTGCCGACATCGGAAGGAGCGAACGCCGAGTCTCAAGAGTAATTTGATTGCAATTCTAGTGCATTTGCTCAAATGGCAATTCCAACCAGAAAAAAGAAGCGGTAGCTGGGAAGGTAGCATCATTGAACATCGTAGATGTGTCAAAGAAACTCTAGATGAATCGCCCAGTCTCAAATCCTATCTTGAGAGCATTTTTATAGAATGTTACGCACAAGCTCTTAAGCAAGCAAAAGCTGAAACTAGTTTGTCAATAGAATCCTTTCCTATGAACTGTCCATATCAACTGTCACAATTTACAAATGATGAGTTTTTACTTGAGTAAGCACTGAATTTCGGTGCATATTTTGGCATAACTTAGGTAAAAATTGCCATAAACCTTGATTTATCGAACCGCCAAGATGCCTTCTCTACGAGAGGCTGACGCCAACGCGAAGCGTCTGGTAGAGAACAGAAGAACGCCAAGAATTCGTAGAACGTGTCTAAGTCCTATTTGGTTAAGGAACTCCAGAAAATAAATTCTCCAATTTCGCTCTTTCAAAACGACCTGCTTTCCCCCCTGCTAAGAGCCCCCTGCCTTAAAAGCGATGGGATATTTATTTATTTGGAAGTCCCTTATCTGCCGTCTTGATTTGTACTTGGAATACATATATAATTACATTTGTAAAAGAAGGGGAGTAGCTGCTGGCAAAAAGTTTAAAAGCCAGTACATCTGAATCAACATACTGGCGATGAGCCTGGTTCAGGTGGCAAGTAATCAAATATTTGAAAGCGAGACCTTCACTAAGTTCACACGCAAAAGTGTAAGCTTGGTGAGGTTTTTGAGTTCTCATCAAGCTTCACATCGGTCAACGATTCTTGAGGAGCTTGAGAGAGTGTTAACAGCTTTTACCGCAGGCTTATTATTAATAACAATTTCCGAACTAGGCGATAAAACGTTTTTTATTGCTGTAGTTTTGGCAATGCATCACTCACGGCGGCTCGTATTTATAGGTGTGACAGCTGCTTTAGCGGCGATGACAGTTCTTTCAGTGGTATTTGGACAAGCGGTATCTTTGTTGCCCAAAGTTTATATTCATTACGCTGAAATAGTTTTGTTTATTGCCTTTGGTATTAAGCTGTTGTACGACGCTAGCAAAATGTCCGGTGCTAGTTGTGATACAGAAGTTATTGAAGAGGCTAAAGCTGCGGTGAAAAAAGGAGATTTGCAGCTACCAAAGCAAAAAACTTCCTTAAGAATTTTAATCAAAGCCTTTGTGTTGACATTTATGGCAGAGTGGGGCGATCGCACCCAAATTGCTACCATTGCCTTAGCAGCCGGAAATAATGCAATTGGAGTAACCACAGGTGCAATTTTGGGACACACCATTTGTGCGGCGATCGCTGTTATCGGTGGCAAAATGATCGCTGGTCGCATTTCTGAGCGTCAACTCACCATAACTGGCGGATGCCTGTTTCTCATCTTTGGTATTGTTGCTGCCATACAAGGAGTGTGAGGGGAATGGGGAGATGAGGGGGATGAGGGAGTGTGGGGAGATGAGGAGATGGGGGAGTGTGGGGAGTGTGGGGAAAAGAAAAGGTGTGGGAAGTCTGGGGAGAGAGGGGCAAGATTTCTTCCCCATCTTCCCACACCTCCCACACCTCCTTTTCCTCCCACACCTGCATTTGTTCCCCATCCTCCCACACTTCCTGTTTGCCCATACCCAATGCCCATCACTTAGGTTTACTTTCGGAGGAAGGTGTGCTAGATGCAGCCGGATTGGGAGTCAGAGGAGCAGTTGCGGCTTTGTTAATTTCGTCTTTGTATTGAGCGGGTGCTAAAGCTACGGCACTATCAAATAAAGGTTTTGCTTCTGCATTTTTACCCTGTTGTTTTAGGAGCATCGCTTTGGCGACAACAGGGCGAAAATCCTTAGGATCTTTTTTAATTGCCTGGTCATAAGCAGAGGCAGCTTGGGCATAGCGTTTCTGAGAAGCGTGAACAGAACCTAACAGCACTTGCACGGCCACTGTGTCGATGCTTCCAGGTTGATTGATATTTAGTTGAGCAGCGTTAGTGAGAGTTTCTTGTAACAAGCCAATAGCTGCTTCGGGGCGTTGTTGACTGAGCAACAGAGCTACCATTCCTTGCAAAGCTTTTAAATCACCAGGTTTCGTATCTAAAACGGAGCGATAAGCTTGGGCGGCTCCTTCGCGATCGCCTATTTGCTGTTTAGCTTGAGCCAGCAGCACTGCGTATTCTGACTGTTCGGGATTGAGTTTAGCTAGCTTTTCTAGAGGTTCAATCACGACTTGAATATCAGCTGGTTTAACCTCACTTTTTTCTTTTTGACTGAGTAATTGTAGCCGCGCCTCTAATAGACCTTTAAGCGCAGTCTGATTCTCTGGTTCCCTTTGTAAAACCAGTTCATATCCCCGTACTTGGTCTTCCAGCTTTGATTTTTGGTCAGAGTCAGTCAAACTGCCTCTGGTATTAGCGGTGTTTTGGCTGGAGAATGGCGTATTATTAAACGCTCCAAATAAAGGAATCACCGAAACACCCACAAAAGCAAGAACTGCCAGCACCAAGATAACTTGAACTATCCAGCGATTGCGTGGTTGAGACACAGTTTTGTCTTTCTCCTGAACTCTAATGAGATTATCATTTACACAAATCGTAAAGTTAAAAATTTCCAAAACTTTGCGGAATACCGCTCATTGTCTGTGAATTTTATAACAATTAACTATCCACACTGCTAAAGTAAGTGATGACTTTAGGAGGAGCCGTCAGAATTGTACCTATGATATGCTTCCGAAACTAGCGTGTGAGCGCTAGATTAGACTTTTAGTGTTTACACACTAAATTTAGCGCCTTTAGGATTGTGTAGAGTACTTTAATGCGATCTGAAAAGTAAATATACTTTTCTCAGCCGCACAAACGCTCTTTCCAGCTGCCTTTGTAAAATCCCACAATGGGATGTGTCTGTGCCCCAAGGAGTTTTCATGAATTCCGACCTGATGCCGTTGCCCGATTCCAATTCTTCTGCCTCTGACCAGGGACAAAATAACATAGAGGCAGCCGCCAATATTATTAATCCAGCAGCCCAGTCTTCTAAAGTTGAAAATTCGCCTGTTAATCCCAGCGAAACTGACTCAAATGGGAACTTAGTCAATCGACAGCAACCAATTCCGCCTCCCAGCGAGCCGATGCAATATCGAGCGATCGGCTTAGTTCGGGGTCGCTATCATGCTAGCAACGAACAATTTACTCAAGGTACGCTGCTGACCACAGATGGTGTAGAACTCAACGCTGTCCTTCTAGGACGGATTATGAGCTTAGTCAAAAATCACCTAGACTTAGAGAAAGAACATTTGTGGGTAGTATATCCACGTACAAGACAAGAAAATGATACTTTGCACATCCAAATCGTTGGAGTTTGGGAGCCAGAAAATCTGGCTAAAAACTCAATCAATGAGGACGAGCCAGACTTGGAGTCACAAGAGGTAGAAACCTCTGATGAAGGCTTATCTGAAGACTCTGAACTCAATCAAATTGCCGTAATACCCTCATCAGAAATTGCAGATGGTGGTTTTTCTGTTCGCGGTGAGGTAGTATACCAATCTTTTGATGCTAAGAGCTTGGTAATTAAAATTAAGCAAGCTCCACGCAAACCAACTGACAAACCCAAATATTTTAAGTTGAAATTGAGGGGTGTGTTAACCACCAAAGCAGTGGGAAAATTTTGGGACTTCCAAGCCAAGCGAGAAGCTGATGTTTTAGTGGTAGAAAAAGCTGAGGCGATCGCTGATTTGCCCAAAAAACGCAGACCACCATTCAAAGGTGGCCCTCGTGGTAGCAGTGGTGGCGGTAGAAAACCATTCCCACCCAGACGCAGTGGCGAAACCCCTCGTCCCATCAAGAAAGCAAGCGCAGGCGGTGATACTCCTGTAGTGTCAAAACCTATACCCAAAACACCCACTCCTAAGCCCATCAAGCGGCCCAAACCACCGCAGGAGTAGGATGGGGAGATGAGGAGATGAGGGGAGATGGGGAAGTGTGGGAAGAGAGGGAAGAAAAGCAGGTGTGGGAGGAAAAGGAGGTGTGGGAGGATGGAGAAGAAATCTTGCCCCCCTCTCTCCCTACACTCCCTACACTCCCCACACTCCCCCATTTCCTTATCTTCCCACACCTCCCACACTCCCTGCTTACCTAGTCCCCCAGTTCCCAGTCTCTAAGCTCAAAAATCTGTCCAACGATCTTGGGGTAGAAAAGAACGCTCCATTGGAATTGGAGAAACTGGTTGTGTAAGAGTAAACTTACCTGCTTCAATCCATTGTTTTAACTCTAGAGCAACTTGCTTAGAAAAAAACAAACTTGCTAAGGGGGCAGAGCGTACTGCTTTGCCCTCGATGGTAATCCGTCCAGATTTGAGTTGGGCGTAACTCACTAAACCAAAGGTGGGACGGACGCGTCGGGGAATGGAAAAGTCTACTATTGGGGCTACTAAGTCTCGATCTTGCACCGCACAGTGTTCAACTACTTGTTCGTTTAATACAGGGAGTGGTACACCAACACCTAACATCAATGAAGGCCCGTAACTTTTGAAGTAGCAACCCCGCACCCAATGAGCATTCATTTGCTTGGCATCGCCAATTAAAGCTAAAGTAGCGGCAGGCCCAATCGGTGTGCGATTAGCTAAACGCTTTTGTAAGGGAAAGTGCTGAGTGCCTTCCCAAGCGACATAACCGACACCACCGCCTAAAAAAATTCTTGTACCTATACCAATAAGTTGTAAATCGGGGTCGTTGAGTAAGGGGGAAATAGCACCGGGATTAGAGTAAACGGCATTCCCCAAACGCGGTTGTAAAGGCCCTAAATAAGTGAAAAGTGGGCGATCGCCACCATTTACCCCAACAATAAAATTTTGATAAAGATTACGCGGATTAAATAAATAAAACTGATTTATTGTTTCACTGGTAATTGTAGTTTCAAAGGTTGCTCTAGGGTAACAATCTGTTACTTGTCCTTGCGCTCTGACGTGTATAGGTTTACCAGCTATCAAATCTTGGATGACATGACCACCGCCGCGTTCTCGGACTTCTTCGCCATCCATCACTTCCACAGCACAACTGGCACCCAAATATAAATCCACTGCCCCAAAACCAGAGTACGCCGGAACACCATCTAACCAGCAACGGCGAATTTTTATTGGCGGGTCAGTGTGTCCAAGATTAATAATTGCACCACTTGATTCCATCGGCTCAAAAGTGCCGGTGGTAATGACATCAACTTCTTTAGCAACTTTAGTAACACCAATTTCTATTACTCGCGCTTTTAATTCTTCAGTTGTTAACACCACCGCACGTTGACGGCTAATTTTCTCATTAATTTCTGTAATTGTTCGCATTTTATTAGATTTAAATTATACATTTATAGCAGTTATATTCTATTGACAGTTGTTTTTCATATTGTTACATTTTAAACATCATTTACTTGAGTAAGAGCAATGAGTAATTCTGAATTAACTAATATTGAGCTTTATAATACATTTGAAAATGTATCCTCTCCAGCAGAAGATAAAAAATTATTTTCTTTAAAGGTAATTGAATATTTATTACTTGCAATTTTTGTTTCTTCTGTGATATTTATTAGTTTTTTTTCAAGCGACAAAAAAGTTGTAATTTATGGAACGATATCTCTAACTCTTTTGTTTTTTTTGTTATTAATCAATAAACAAGTCTTTCAAGATTCTAAAAAATTGGCTGACAAGTTCGACCTAGCCAAGAAAGCTGAACTCTATACTTACCTGTTGGCTAATAATAATTCTTGGAATAAAAATACTCTGACTTTAGCTAGAGGAAAGGCTTTACAATACTGTCAAGACTTGATTGATGATTATAAAAGAGTTAGGAGCGTATCAAGAAACCTTTATTATAGTTTGCAAATAGCAACAGTTATCTTATCAGGAGTCACACCAATTTTAGTTCTGGTAGATAAATTAGAATCAGGACAACCTTGGCTGAAGTGGCTCCCTGTTCTTTGCCCAGCTCTTGCTTCTATACTCGCTAGTATAGTTACCTCTTTTCCATTTCAAAAGAATTCTATTGCTGCTAATACAGCCGTTGAATTGTTAGAAGCTGAGCAAGAGAAATTTATATTGGGAGTGACTTTGCCTTATCGTTGCTACGATATATCTGAGGAAATCCAACAGCAACAAAAAGCAAGTCAAGCATTAGAATACTTTATTGTTCAAGTGAATAACATTCATCTCAACCAAGTGCAGCAAACGGGTGAGACACAACCAGAGAAGACAGAATCCACTCCATCTAACGAGTCAAGCAAAGAGACAACTAATCAAACACTAACTTGATGAATTGATTGTAGTTAGTTATTATCTGTCGTGATTGTTGGAAACAAGATTGATTAAGTAGGTCGGCGTAAATAATTATTGTTGGAATAGGGCAGGAGGCAGGGAGCAGGGAGCAAGGGGAGAAAGAGTTTGAGCCTTATTTACTTTTATTTACACAGTTTGATTTTATTAAACCGACTTACTTAAATCTAACTCGAAATGTTGAAATTCCTGACTTTTTAAAAAGTCGTGAATTTTATTATTTACAAATGATTGCTATAAGTAGGTCAACGTTGAAAAACGTAAGATAGAATCTTTACGATTCCTTCGCTTCACTTTCCCCTTCAAGTTGAGTGCGAGTTGTTTCACGCAATCAAACAGGAGTCGGATATGTAAGTAGGTGGGTAGGAAAATTTATCGTTGAGGTGAGGCAGGAGGCAGAGGGCGGTTCTTGCTGGAGGAAAGAGAGTTTTAGTTTAGTTAATCTTTCTTCACATGGTTTGGTTTGATTGTGCCGACTTACTTATTAATAATTTTAGTCTTTGGATAAAATATTATCAATTGGTTGCTCTTTATCAATAGCTGAGGTTTCTGTTGTCCAAGGATCGTCTACTTCTGGATATTTAGAAACGATGACAAACTCAGTTTCTTGTTGATGATGTCCCCATTGGTCTAAAACATCTTTAATCAAAACTTCTTGCACCCAAATCTTAGCAACAACGGTTAAAGGTAGTGCCAGAAATAATCCTAAAAAACCAAAAAAAGTAACAAAAAATAATTGGGAAATTAAGGTGACAGCTGGTAGTAATGAGACTTGATGCGCCATAACAATCGGTGTGATGAAATTACTCTCAGTCTGTTGAATAATAAAATAGAGAATCAAAACAGCGATCGCTTTCCAGGGTTCGTCTAACAGAGCGATCGCCATTGCTGGTATTACACTCATCGTCGGGCCGAGGTTGGGAATTAAGTTCAAAAATCCTGCCAAAACTCCTAAAGCAAGTGCTGCTTTGACATGCAAAATTGATAAACCAACTACACTCATTAATCCCACTACACCCATCGCAATCACAGCACCCGTTACCCACCCTCCCAAAGAAATTTCGCATTTGTTTAAAATCCCTTCCACTCGTCGCCGATAAAATGAGGGAAAAAGCCGCACAAAAACTTTGCGGTAGGCTACAGGGTTGGCTAATAACATTCCTGTTAAAACCAACACTAGTAAGACCTTGAGGACAACTTCTAAAGAGCTAGACACAAAGGCGAAGGAGTTTCCTAATAGGCGATTGACGAAGGGCTGTGCTTGTTGGATCAGGCTGTTAAGATCTGGAATGTAAGGAAGCAACTCACTGGGAATCCGAGTTCTGAGTGTGTCTAGCCAACTATTAAAGCGTCCCAATCCTTGGGGAACCCGATAGGTGAGTTCTTGAAACTGCTGTGCAAAAGGTGGGACAATTAGCCAGAAAAAACCTATGATTCCGGCAAAAAAGATAGCGACTGACAACAAAACGGCGAATCCCCGCTTCATACCTGAGCTTTGGAAGCGTTTCGCTAGCCGATTTAAAGTGGTGGCTAAGACAACTGCGGCAAACATCAGTAAAAGTACTTCCCGAATTTGCCACAAAATGTATAAAGAAAGAACGATGGCGATTAAACCGATCCATTGACCGAGCTTCACAGGCTGACTCCAACACTTGGTGAGATGCAATTTTGTTGTAATTCAGTTAGGTTAGCTGATTTTAATCACTTATGCCTAGATAGTTGAAGTTAACTTTGTTTGTGTGCTTGGAATCGCCACAGTAAGGCGATCGCCACGATTGCGATCGGCAACAAAACTATAATTAAGGCATTAGTTGCTGTTGCCGAAACTGATAAACTTGGAGCAACGTACTTAATTAATATCGATACCAAAGCTGAAAGTAGAAGTAATTTCAGAACAAATCCTAGCTGATTTTCCATAATAACAGTACGGTAATACACATTTTTCTTTATCTATATAAATTTAAGCTGCACTATCTATTTTCGAGAATAGAAGCTAATAAATACTATATAAATAAAAGTCTTTCTTACTCACATTTTTTACTGATAACTGCCATTATTAGTAGCAGCTTAATTACTACTTAAGCATTTGTTGAATTAACTATATTCCATACAGGGGACATTGATGAAACAAGTTTTCTTCTGGGGTTGCTGGTTTATTTCACTTGGTAGTACCGCATTACTATTTTTTTGGTCATTGCCTATGTCCCCATTTACACATCCGGGAATTACTGCCAATGAAGCAGTATATTATCTTTTTCCCCATTATGGCTATACGTTGGCTGGCTCTTGCTTGTACTCTGTTTCTATCAGTAATTGCTTGGGGGCAATATTTGAACTTAGCGACTGGCTCTATGATTGCCCTAGTAATTTTGGTGTTAGTCTTACACTTTGTTTTTGGAATAATTAATATTGCAATCATCAATGTTTGGCTTTCTGTCGAACCCATTAAGACACGCGCTACTAACGCCGTTTACGCAGGCATCTATTTTGGATTGCCAATGTTTTGGCTATTACTCGTAGCACCCTTAATGCTGAAGGTTACTAATTTCCGTAACTGATATCAAGTTCGGCTAATTACTCACAATATGGTCGGTTTATCGCCCTAAGTTGGCGAGTTGTGACTTTGCGCCTTGTCTTTTGTAATTGTAAATGACCAAGAACAAGTAACCAAGGACGACCATAGCAAAAATTTTCACTTTCTCTAAAGTAAAGTTAATTTGCTGCTGTTTGGGCTTCTTGATAAATTATTTCTTGAAACTGAATTAAATCTTTTTGCGGGTCGGCGTGGGCAACTTTGACTAATATCTGTTCGCCCAAATTCACAGAACGTTTGAAAAACATTGGTAATTGCAAGCCTAAATCTTCTAACAAAATAAGGGCTAAGTTGCTGTCTTCCCGCAGCCACATTAATACTGTCACATGCCAAATTTGCTCTGGATGACGGCGCAAATACTCCAGAGCATAGTATCTATTGGTTTGCCGTTCCACCATCGTTACTTCTTGGGTGATGGTACTGACAGTCATCATCACTTCTTTGAGTTGTTCGGCAGAAAATGGCAAAACTTCACCCCGCAAGTGGGCTTTAAGTTGAAAGTGAGTTAGCAAGTCGCTGTAGCGGCGGATGGGAGAAGTTGCTTGAGTATAAGTATCCAAACCTAAACCAGCGTGGCGCAAAGGTGTGATGCTCATTTCACTCTTGGGCATACAACGCCGCATGGCACAGGCACGAACGAATCCAGCTGGTAGCTGGAGTAATTCTTCATCTGGAGGTAATTCTGGTTTTGGCTGACCGCGAAAGGGCAAAGGTATGTTATGTCTTTGACCATAGCGAGCAGCAACTTCACCGGCAAGAATCATCATTTCTGCTACCAGTTGCCGCGAGGGGGAATCATCCAAAATGTCAATATTGATTTCATCGCCTTTGACTTTGATTGCTGCCTCGGGCATATTGATGCTAATTGCTCCTTGGGCATAACGCCAAGTTCTACGTCGGACTGCCCAAGTGGCGATCGCTTCAATTTCTGGTTCTGCTTGTACCCTTAATTGCAGCATTTCATCTACATCTTCGTAGGTGAGGCGATAAGTCGGCTTAATTAAGCTGGTATGAATGCTGTAATCTTCTACTGCCCCAGTTGTACCTAGAACAATTCCAAAACTGAGGGCACAACAAACTCGTCCCTGTACCAGACTCATTGGCCCAGTTGCCAAAATCTCTGGAAACATGGGAATCATTCCCGTAGGTAAATAAACTGTACTACCTCGTTTTCTGGCTTCTAAATCTAATTCATCCTCCGGCACTAACCATCTAGTGGGGTCGGCAATATGTACCCATAGCCGTTCTCGTCCATCGGCGAGGACTTCCCAACTCAGACCATCGTCGATTTCGGTAGTAGTTTCATCATCAATGGTGTACACCTTCAGGTGAGTCAGATCCAAGCGGTTTGTATCTGAGTCAATCGGCGGGAAATCCAAATGTTGTTGCGCCACTTCTAATACCTTCTGAGGAAACTGAATCGGAATTAAAGAACGACGCAGGAACAAGTTTTCATGAGGACTCCAGCAACCCAAATCAACTAACAGTTGAAAGGCTCCTTGGGGTGTTGTCGGTCGTCCCAGCATAGTCATAGTTTCTAATACTGGAGCGCTTGGCGGATAGGCGCGAGCTAGAGAGTCATAATTGACCCCCATCCGCACGGTGTCAGCAAGCAAGGCTGCGTATTTTTCTATTCCTTCTAAGCGCTGGCGATCGTGGCGCTGCCACTCTACCGCTTCACCTTTGAGCGCCTGTTCTACACGAGCTAAAAATTCATGCTGTCCCTTAGCTTTGAGTGCCTCTACTTCGAGTTGGTGCTTGCGTTCTGCAACCTGACCGGGAGTTCGAGCTTCGTAAGCGTCTCCTTTTTGCTTGAAATAAAGTTTGTCGTCTGATAGCAAGCAATAGGCGGCGTAACAATGAGGCGCAGCTGATTGAGAAAATAGCAGATTCGCCATTTCGTTGGGAGTGACTGTTTCCCCTCCTTCAACCAGTAATTCCCAAGCTACTTCTAAGCTAGATGGATCTAAATAAGGCTTGACCTGTTCTAAAAAGCTGGTAATCTCCGAGAGCTTGTAGGTTTGTCCGTTAACTGTATAGGTTATTTGTCTAGGCGCGAGGCTGTGAGATTGACCGCGTTCGTCTACCACAAACCACCGGGTTTTTCCGTCCGGACGTTCTACGATGCCCAGACGGCGATCGCCTTGAACCCTAAATTCAACTAGCGTCCCCTTCTCCACAACTCTCGCACTCTAGTAATTTTAGATATTGAATTTTGGATTTCATACCTATGATGTATAAGTTTTAAAATCCAAAGGTTTTTTATGCAGCAATCTATTTTACATTATCTTTTTCAGATTTGAGATTTTTGACTTACACCAGACCGAGCTAAATATTTCTTTAAATACAGCTTGTGTTGCTTAATAATCTGTCTGGGAAAATCTGTATGCTGCGCTATAGCAAAGCTAGATGCTCATAAACACAGCAAATCGCTACTCTATCGCAACAGACTTTCCGCAAAATCTCAAATCCAAAATTGTTTTAGCCTTCGGCGTTGATGAATGGCAACAAAGCCACAATCCGCGATCGCTTAATTGCTAATGTCAACTCTCGCTGTTGCTGAGACGTAAGCCCTGTAATCCGCCGTGGCAATATCTTGCCCCGCTCGGTGATAAACTTACGCAACAAGTCAACATCTTTATAATCTATTGGTTCTCCTGGCTTAATTGGAGAAAGGCGACGACGGAAATAGCTCATCTCTACTTAATTTCCTTGTGAACGGTATGTTTATTACAGTGGGTGCAGAACTTTTTCAGTTCTAGCCTGTTAGTGGTGTTGCGGCGATTCTTTGTGCTGGTATAACGTGAAACACCAGGAGAACGCTTTTCTGGATTTGTCCGACACTCGGTACACTCTAATGTCACAATTATGCGGACACCTTTACTCTTAGCCATAATCTTACAAACACTAAAGCCTGAAGAGAATTAACACAAATGACTATCTTCTCACATTCTGGCGGATATTTTCAACTAATTTTTTGATTTTGATATCCAGCGAGTAGCCCCGACGGGAAGAAACTATGAAAGTTCCGCAATAGCGATCGTGTAAAGCCTGCTGCATCTGGGCATCAGATAGGGCAGTACCACAATCAATTGCTAAAGGAAATACTAGCAGTATAGCAGTGGGATTGGCTCTAATATTACTTAAGGCGATTGAGACTAAAAGCGCACCCAAGCCAACGATCGCCTCTCGCTTTACTAGCGCCTGTAAATCTGGAATTCTGGAGATTACTTGCCCATCTTCGACTTCCAGCACTTTTAAATCGAACGCCCAACGCCCTAAACTTTGCCCTTGGTTGTTGTATACCACTAGCACCCGCAAAACCAGCCAAAGTATTACAAAAACTAAGATTTCAACAAATTGAATCCCGATATTGCTGCCTCCCACTAGGGAACTGATTAACCAGACACCAAGGAAATCAAGTCCCAATGCCATACCTCGCCGCTCAATCTCAGCCTTGGGATAGTGTTTTTGGGGAACTCGTTCGATTGTCATACAAAACAAGTATTTTTATTTAGGGGTTGGGAAATAGCGATCGCTCCTGTTTTTAATATTAAGATGATGACTCGGCAAGTTGCTGCGCTCTAAAGGAACAAAAACCAGCCAACAAAAATTTCTACAACTGCCAACTGCACGACTCAAAAATAGGATTAAGCACTTATCGCAGTTTTTATACTCTACTGTACTGATACTTAATTGGCATCTCATAGATAAAGTAGCCCCTACACGTCATGGATGCAATACACAGTAGAGTTGTAAAGCTGTATTGTATTATTGTAGAAACTTAATTTTAATTAATTACGCCTGATGTGAATTAAAAACGCCTCTTATATGATAAGGGTTTCTAGATTCGCCCAAAATCATTGTTTTGGGACTACCTATGAAATTACAAGGGTTTCAAGACTTAATTCACATTAGACGTTAATTTGGAAGTTGTATGTATGACACATCTATTTGCTAAAACAGCTATTAGTCTGGTGACGACTACTACTTTAGCGTTAGCGATCGCCATAACCACCAACAACCTAGCTCATGCTGCTGAGTTCAACTTTAACTGGAAAGGAGACACTGGTTATTCAGCCAAAGGTTCATTTAACTACGATACAAAAACTGCTCCCAGCGTCATTTCTGAAACTGGTTCGGGAGCTACGAAGTACTTGCAATCTCTCTCAATTTCCTTCTTTGACCCCTTCAGTAATTTCATAAATAGTTTCACTCCAGTGCTTAGTGGGGTATCTAACTACGGCTTTTTGAGATTCAACTTTGATAACACTACTCAGAAAATCTTTGGCCCCTTTGATGTTGGCAAGGATAATGAGCTTCCTGGCGACACCTGGCTCAATAATAATCTCGCACTTGTAGACGAAGATTTTAGTGATGAGGTTCTAGCGAAAGAATTTGGTTTCAACAATAGAGATGCAGCAGGCACAAAGCAAATACTAGATTTAAGCAACAATTCTGTTGAGGTATCCAAAGTTCCCGAAGGAAGCATAATTATCGGTTTACTAGCAGTGTGTAGTTTGGGATTTACCGCTTATAGAAATTTAGACAAAGCTATCCAAAAATAAAAGAAAAGTCGGAGACGATCGCTATGTTATCAGTCAGCGATGCACAAGCAATTATTTTAAATTTGGTGCAGCCGTTGGATAAACAGCGGGATACAGAAGTTGTCGAGTTATTGGCAGCTGCTAATCGGATTTTAGCAATGCCTGTCACCAGTACCCTAGATTTTCCCCATTGGGATAACTCGGCAATGGATGGGTATGCAGTTCGGTACGAAGATGTGCAGCACTCAAGCAGCGAAAAACCAACTGTTTTGCAAATTGTAGAAGAGATTCCGGCTGGGTATCAGCCCAAGTCTACGATTGAGCCAGGACAAGCAGCGCGGATTTTCACAGGTGCCTTAATGCCAGCAGCAGCCGATACTGTTGTGATGCAAGAAAAGACGCGCCGAGAAGAAAACCGTGTTTTCATCCTCGCGGCGCCAAAACCCCAAGAATTTGTCAGGCACAAAGCATCTTTTTACCAAGCTGGAACACAATTACTACCAGCAGGTATTAGGTTAAATACCTCAGAAATTGCCGTGTTAGCAGCAGCACAGTGTCCGCAATTAAATGTTTACCGCCGTCCGCGTGTAGCAATTTTTTCTACTGGTGACGAGTTGGTAGCAGTTAATCAAGCACTGCAACCAGGGCAAATTGTCGATTCTAATCAGTATGCGCTAGCAGCTTTAGTAAGAGAAAGTGGGGCAGAACCATTACTATTAGGTATCGTCAAAGATGAACCAGTTGCGCTGGAAAAAGTGATTACCCATGCTGCGGCGATCGCTGATATAGTTCTATCTTCTGGTGGTGTTTCAGTCGGAGATTATGACTACGTTGACAAAATTCTCGAATCACTCAAAGCCCAAATCCACATTCAGGCTGTAGATATCAGGCCAGGTAAACCTCTCACTGTTGCCACCCTCCCCGCTTCCCACTCCCCCCTCTACTTTGGTTTACCAGGAAATCCGGCATCTGTATTAGTAACTTTTTGGCGGTTTGTGCTACCAGCCATCAAAAAAATTTCTGGAATTACACAAGGTTGGGAACCAGTATTTTTAAAAGTGCGATCGCATGATGAATTGCGATCGGATGGCAAGCGTGAAACTTACCTTTGGGGTAAATTACATTTAATTGATGGAGTTTATGAATTTCATAAAGCTGGTGGTAGTCACAGTTCTGCTAATTTAATTAATTTAGCTCAAACTAATGCCTTGGCTGTTCTCCCACCAGGGAAAGCATTAATTTCTCCCCAAGAAGAGGTACAAGTTTTGCAGTTGATTATACCTTAAAATCACGTGATTTCGATAGCCTCTACTTGAGAACATCCTCTACAAAGGGCAGAGTCATTTTTAACAAAAATTAGAATTGTCCAATGCTCAAATAAAGGAAAATTTTGCCACAGTAGAAGTAAAGCTTTTTATTTCACTTGGGTGCAAATTAAATGACTCAAATATTTGAACTTCCTACGGATAAAGACGATTATACGCGTGTTGCTAAACTTGCAGATGTTCAGGCAGCAGGTAGTTTGTTAGTCCGCAAGGAAAAACATACTATTGTTTTGTTTTACTCAGACAATAGAGTTTATGCAATTGATAACCGTTGTCCACACATGGGCTTTCCCCTACAAGGTAGCACTTGCAAAGATGGTATTGTTACCTGCCCTTGGCATTATGCCCGCTTCGATCTTGCTAGTGGTGGCACTTTCGACTCTTGGGCAGATGATGTTCCTTCTTTTCCCCTAGAAATCCGCGATGGTGAAATTTGGGTAAATTTAGCACCTCCAGTTAATCCTCATCTCCACCAACGCGAACGTCTCCAAGATCGTTTAGAGCAGAATATTTCCTTAGTAATTGCTAAATCAACGATCGCACTTTTAGATCTAGGAGTAAATCCGGCTCAACCATTTCAAATCGGGCTAGAATTTGGCACTCGTTACAACAAAGCAGGTTGGACTACGGGTTTAACTATCCACACTTGCATGATGAATCTCCTACCTTATCTAGATGCAGAAGATAAACCCCGTGCTTTATTTCAAGGACTTTCGGCAGTAGCTAATGATAGCGCAGGTGCGCCGCCTCTATTTGCCGTTCACCCGTTACCCAACTCTAAAGTTGATTTCCCGACTCTTAAAAGCTGGTTTCGCCAGTTTATTGAAGTACGGGATGGCGAAGCTGCTCAAAGATGCTTGATATCTGCGATTCGCTCAGGAGCTAATTCTAAGCAAGTTGCAGATATGCTGTTTTGTGCTGCTACAGATCATCGCTATCTTGATGTTGGGCATACGCTTGATTTTATCAACAAAGCATTGGAAGCCCTTGATGCTGTGAATTGGCAATCAGCAGAATCTATTCTCGCTAGCTTAGTTTCGAGTTTAGCCGATGCATCGCGTATGGAAGAATCTAATTCCTGGCGCTACCCTATAGATTTGGTAGCAATTTTAGAGTCGGCTTTTGAGCAATTACCCACCGTTTTAAGTGCCGGGAAATCTCGACGAGGAACTTGGTCAAATTGGGATGAATTAGTACCAATTTTATTGGGTGAAGACCCACAAGCGATCGCCGACTCGCTGCTAAATGCACTAGAAGCAGGTTGTACTGAAGAACAATTAGCTGGTGTAGTTACTTATACCGCAGCCCTGCGCGTCGCTCGTTTCCATACGAACAATGACTTCGGAGATTGGAATTCCGCACATCATCCATTTACTTTTGCTAACGCCGTGCATCAAGGGTTACGACGAGTACCAACAGTCGAACTACTAAAAGGTGTATTTGATGCGGCGATGAGTATCTACTTAAATCGTTTTTTGAATGTACCACCAGCACGGCTTCCAGAACCCAAAGACTCGATTAAAAATCCTGAAGAATTACTCCAGCAGCTACCCGATTTATTAAATCGTCAGCAGCAAGTAAACCAGACAGGGCAACTAGTGGCTAATTATTTATATAGTGGTGGTGATGCTGAAAGACTGATGGCGATGCTGGGGAAAATGATGCTGCGAGAAAACCGCGATTTTCATGTAATTCAAGAAATAGAAGCAGCATTTCGTCAGTACTCCCTGCTGGGTAATACTCCGGCTGGTATTCATCTATTAGTTGCTGCTTCTCGGTATTTAGCAGCCCATTCTCCCACAATGCGATCGCAAGGACAAACTTATCAAATCGCTTATCGATTACATCAGGGCGATCGATTATTTGAAGAATCTTGACATCCCACACTCTCCACACCTCTCATACCGTTTCACTTTAAGATTGATACAAATAGGAGGCAGGGGGCAGGGGAAAAGAATTAAAGAGCAATCATTTGTATCAGGCATTTCGTGAAATGGTATCACACCTCTCACACCCCATGCCCGAATGGCACGCTTGTTAATCGCAAAGCCCAGATATAACTGGCTTTTTGAGTGTGGGGAGTGTGGGGAGAGAGGGGAGTGTGGGGAGATGAAGGGATGGGGGAGTGTGGGGAGAGAGGGGAGAGAGGGGGGCAAGATTTCTTCCCCATCCTCCTTTTCCTCCCACACCTCCTTTTCCTCCTTTTCCTCCTTTTCCTCCCACACCCTGCCCTGACGAGGTTTCACATGAGTCTTAGTGCCATTCCCCTAAGTACTTCTCATCTACAGCTCTCGCTGCCAGCATGGGATTGCCCCCGGCGCGTTCTTGGAGTTTGGCCAAGTCTGAAGGTTTGAGTGCGATCGCTCTTTCTACGACCCGTTTTTTCTTCTATTGTCAGGCAGACAATCTGGCGTACAGTCTGGTGAAAGTACGGGTTGTATTGTGAAGTTTTGGCAGACAACTAACATAATCATCTCTAGTGGTAATTACTGCGATCGCTCCCCCTTCCCTTTTCCACATCTTGTGAAAGAAAAGTCAGGTGTCTTTGATTACCTTTGGTGCGATTGTTTACCGTCAGGCGTAGCCCATCACGCAGCTCCAATGATTACCGCATTTAAACTAAACTGTTAGTTAATATTACTCATCTGCGATCGCCCGCCTTAAGATAATGTTTGACAAGTCCAAGCCAGCAAAAAATTATGCAAATCGTCTGACCACGATCGTGAATTCTTTTTATAGATTATTTCAACACAAATTGCCTACAATAACTTTATTGTTACTAATAACATCTATTTGTGCTGGATGTGGAGAAAGTACTTCAAGAAGTAGTTCTACAATGGATGTCAAAGCTTTAGAGCCTGAAGAACTAGGCTATTATCAAGAATTTGAGAAAATTTGGTACTCTACTGTTGAGAACTCACTTCTTCTAATTGAGTCAAACTCTTTGGTGGATCTGAATAAAGAGGTGAATCAAACAGAAAAGGTAGAAGAACACAAGGAAAACTTACAAGAAGCATTTGCTAATCTAAAAGAAATTAGTAATCAAAATCTATCTCTTTTGACTCCGGTCTTGCCTCCTAGCTCAATGGAGGGTTTTCATTCTAAATGGTTGGAGCTATTACAAAGCGTTAAAACTGCTCAATCTCCTCAAGATATAGTATTACAGAGTAAAACTTTCCTGACTGAATATAAAAAATTTGACGAAGAATTTGGTGATAGACCAAAGCAGTTTTCAGAAGATGATGGCACTATAGTTGAATTTAAACCTCTTTTTACTTCCGCGCAAGTTGGCGTTAACATACAAACCTGGGAATTTACCTTAGAATATCATCCAAGCATAACTACTCCTATTGGAGAATTCAGTGTTGCAAAACCTCCAAAGAAGTCTGCGGGGATTACCAAGTTGGTTGTTGTACATGGAGATAAAATTCGCTATGTGACTCTAGCTCCAGGCTTTGAAGTTTTTGTACCTGCTAAATGTGGAGTAAAGATAAAGGAGGCTGAAGCTCCGCGATTGGTTGTTGAAGTTCCTGAGTGTGGCTCTCAATCTAAGACTGCTGAAGCTGAACCAGATTCGATTTCAGCCAAAGATCCTTCATCTTTTCCTGAATCATCTTTTCCAAGAGCATCATGTGGAGATTTACCACCTACAGCTCCTTCAGCGTATCCATTAAATTTCTACCCAGTCTTTATTAACTTTAGCGAAAGTAACTTAACAGAGGTTCAAAACAATTTTTGTAGGGATGCATATGCCTTAACTAGGGAGTCAACAGGCCAGAAAGCTATACAGGTAGCTTCTTTTGACAGCCTAATAAAAGCTGAAGAGTTTCGAGCTTTAATGCAGAATAAATTTGGTAGTGGAGAAATCGGATCGCTAACAACAATTTCTGAGCCTGGCGTTGCTCAATAGAGTGAGGAACAGATTTGTTTTGGTACAATCGCTCAAAGTTACTTTAATAGTATTAGACCTTTATGTATTAAATCTTAATAGCTTTAGAGTTTAAGCTGTTGTCTCAACTCTTCTGTATTCTTTACCTGAGTCCAATCAATATCACTATTTTGCAACAGTTCGACAGCTACGCCGATTAAATGCTGACGGTAGACGCGATCGCCTACTCTTTGCATCTTAATTTGCTCCAGCATCATCAGGAGATCCACGTTTTGCACAACATTTGTGCTTTGCCCTTTTTATTGAAGCAAAAGTTACTTTGTTGCATGGTCAAAGACGTATTGGTAAGTCATCTTTACTTCAGCATATTCCTAAACTTGTCCCAAGAGTGCGATCGCTTTGAATGCACTGAATATCCTGATTCTCCTCTAAGAATAAAGTCGATCCAGTCTGTGGCTGCGATCGCCTTTCCCTCTAAGAAACCGATCGCTTCCCCTGCCTGTGACTGATAACTTTGGCAACTGCTGTTTCCTCAAATAACTATACTTTGGCTCAAGAAATATTGCGTGGTGTAGCACAGGCACAGAATGAGTTTAATAAAAATAATGGCTTAAATGGTCGATTGCTGGAGATGAAAATTGCCAACGATGCAGGTCAAGAGCAACAAGCCAAAGAAGTAGCTGGGGAGTTGGTCAAAGATGCATCTATTCAATGGAGACATTTTATGGTTAGAGTAACCAAACGCTCACAGTTTCATAATAGGTCACGCCATCCAAAGCACCAGAGAGGTTTACTTTGGTGGCTGCGATAAAAATGTAGGTTCTGGCATCCTAATATTGGCGGTTGTTGTAGCGATCGCATCTCTGATGAGGTTGCTGTTTCACTAACAGGAGTCGTCCTATCTGGCGGAATCCGCCAGATACCTCAATGGGTGCGTAGCTTGCCGCCGTAGGCATTGCTCAAAATTGTTGCTGCTGGCGATCGCACCCCCAATCGGCGATCGCCTTTTTCCTCTAAGAAAATTGTTAGTTGAGAGCTTGAGCGATCGCATCATGGGTATATTAGACCCGTCCTGTTTCACCTATCTGATCTGCATCGTCTGCTACTCCATTGCGAAAGCGCACTTCTAAGCCGTGTTCTGGCTCCCAGTCACACTCAGCTATCAACTTAAAAGTAGGAATATGCAGGTCATATTCAACGTGGGGCGGCACATAGATATATGAGAAAGTCACCTCATCCCAAACCTGAATGGGATTAGCCAGCTGCGGCATTTCCTCATCCCCTATCATCTCACGATATACATTATAATTTTGCAGCACCAGAGGCGCAGTGATGCTTAACACATCGCTTGGCAAGGCTAGAGCTTGCCGAATAGCTTCACGCTGGAGCGATGAAAGTTCCCCAATCTGCCCCTGCTCAAAATCCACACAAATTGGTACACAGCGATCGCCTAAAACAGCATACTGTTCTAGAGTCCAGTGGTTGGATTCGTTTGTTATCTGTCCAAACTCAGCATCGTAGTAACTCGCCCAGAGTTTCTTTATCATCTTTAATGTATGCGTTCTTAATATATATAGTTAGCAGTTCCATATTCCCTGGATTTTATCTAATCTGCAATTAAGAGTACTTTACCTCCTGGAGTAGGCGATGGTCTACGACCGACCGTAGGTCATCGCAGCGTAGCACTGTATCTGATCCATCTTGCGGCACTGGTGCTATGGCGATGCCTACGGCGGTCAAAGCTACGCCCTGGCACTGTCCCAAAAAGCAGTTCTTAGAGGAAAAGGTGATTAGGTGCGATCGCTTAACTCAAAAGCAAAGGCGATCGCACCCACAAGACCGGATCGCCTCCGATCATTTGCGATCCGTTCTGCGGCTCTGGTTACTTTTATGCTGGGTGCGATCGCACTCAAGCGCATGAAGTCTTCAAAGCCCAAAACTATGAAAAGATGCAGTAACCTAATTTTCAAATTCTAACCAAGCATCTTCTTCTGATTTACACCATCCACTATCAAACGAATAATAGGTTGCGCGATACTCAGTTTTTCCGTCAACTACACGAGTTTCGATAACTGATACAATTGCTGTTTCCTTCATAATGTTCAAGAATGAAATTTCAAAGCGATCGCACCTGAAAGTGTTGCAAAGTGTTCTGTACATTCTATGACCACTAGCTTTCTACCCAGTGCTGACGACCAAATTAACCCGTCAAGAGTCAAACTGACTCACCAACCGCCCCAAACAGAGAACCACTCAAACATCTGTTGATTGGTTCTGCTAAAGCTGTGACCATCACCATTCAACGTTTGCAGGTGATTGGTTATGCAGATGTGGGTGATTGGAGTCAACTGCTGCCAACTGCCAACCCAGACGAGGTGATGAGCATTTTAAATAGACCTGTTGTGGTGAAATAGTCGTCACTGCCAAATTCAGTAATAAATGCCCCCAACTGGGGGTTATTTTTTGGTGTGTAAAGTGAGTAATTTTAACAGGACTTACGCAATTGGCACACTGCGATCGCCATTTTATAGTATTTGTGTACTATAAAACTGATGCAACTGGCACAGTCAAGTGCGAAAAATATAACAGATGTATTAAATAAAGCCAAAAGTTAAGCGAACAAATAGAAGTCCAGTGAAAAAAAAGACGCAGGAAAAAGAATCCTCGCAAAAGGTAGAGTATGAGAAAATCAAACTGATACTGGAGCAATGATTCTTGATCGAGCAAGATAAAATTTACAAAGTTGAACTATTGCCAATACTTGTTAAGTAGTCAAATCAACTATACATTAACGAATTTAGCAGAACATTTAGCAGAGATTAGTCATGACAAAATTAATAGATATCTGCGAAATGAAAAGCTAACTCCCAGGTTGTTGTGGGAGAATGTTCAAGAGTTAATAGAAACAGCTTGTGACAGTTGTGTAAGTCCTGTTTTTGATTGAAGATTCAATGATATGAGGGTATAGTCTACGATCGCCGATGACGGAACGTAGCCCAATACGCTGGGGATAAGCCTTTTTCCCTCCCCCTGCTTCCCCAATTATTTTTAGTTAAAATTCCCAGCTCAGTTGTAAGCCAACGATATCCACGCTACCTTCAAAATTACCTTTGAGCGTACCTGCTGTGGTACTTGACTGGTTAATGTCGCTATCGTCTACAAATACGTGGGTGTAACCGATGTCAAAATTGAATGACTTGGAAGGTCGATAGCTAGCACCCAAGCCAATCAAAGTGCGATCGCCACCGGGTAGTCGGGGCGTATTAAATTCTTCATCAACAGGGCTAGGGTCGTAAGTTATACCTGTTCGCAGTGTTAAGCGGTTGCTCAGAGCGTAATTTACCCCAACTCCAAAACGGTAAGTATCATGCCAATTTTCCGGCTGTACGGTATCTGCTTGAACTGGATTGTCAAATTTGACTCGCAGTTCTTGAAAGCGGCTCCAGTTTGTCCAAGTGACATCACCGACAATTGCCAGACGAGGGTTGAGTTGATGATATATAGCAAGCGATAAGTTATCAGGCAAGTTTAAGACCGCGTTGGCTCCTGTGTCTGTGAATTGTCCCCTAGCAGTTAAGGCTCTAGCGCTTACAGGTACGGTAAAGTCGGCATCTCCCCTAATGTCTTGAGTAATTGGCGAGCGATAACTTAAACCAATGCGGGTACTTTTCGATGGTTCGTACATCACCCCCAAGTTGTAGCCTACACTCCAATCGGAGCCTGTGACTTTCACAAAACCATCTGCCTGTTGGGATTGCAGAGGTAAACCAACACTTTGCCCAATTAAACCAAAGTTAATTGCATTCGAGAGTGTTGCTTGAGCATACTGGATATTCAGACCCGCACCAATAGAAAAGTTATTGCTCAACTTGGCTGCTACTGTGGGATTAATATTAATAGTAGTAAGTTTGGACTCGACTGCTTGGTAACGCCCAACCCAGTTACTATCGTATTTGCTAGCTAGCCCAAAAGGAACGTTAATACCAACACCTAGTTTCAGGCGATCGGAAACGCTCCAAGCAGCATATAGGTTTGGCACAATAATATCAACGCCTGCTTCTCCACCGTTACCACCTGATAAGGGAACCCCTGTTACAGTGTTAGAACCCTGGTTTTGAAAAATAATTCTCGGAAAAATTACATAAGAAGCCCCAAAAAAAGAATTATCTGGTAAGCGAGTCAAGCCTGCTGGGTTAAAGAAAATTGTGCTGGCATCATCGGCTGTGGCTGCACTTCCGGCAAAAGCATTTCCTAAACCTTTGACACTCTGTTCGTTGAGGGTAAATCCGCCAGCTAATGCAACGCTGCCTGTATTGTTTAGTGTCAGTGCTACTAGTATTGGTATTAATGACAATTTCACTGGCGATCGCTTCAAATTATGCATTGGGAATTTTAGCTCTTGTGTTTGTTGTAATACCAATTCTGGATGAAAATGTACATCACAAGATAGTCTATAGTCCCTCTGCAATACTTCTCGGTTAAAAGCAAAAGGAGAAGGTATACACTGCACCTTCTCCTTTTTAAGAAATTTTCACAAAGCCAAGTGTATTGAACTTACAGCCTTTTTCATCTATTTAAACTGCAACTCTACAGCTTTGCTCTAGGTCATAGCTATAGGCCTCTTACTAAGGTCGCCCATAATGAGCTTTACCCTTACCATCAGTAGTTTCAAGGACTAGAACTTGCTGCCCGTAGTCATTTGTCTCAATCGACCACTGGTAAGTTTCAGGCTTTGCTGAATTGCGGCTGGAATAGGTGCGTCCACTATTGCAGATTTGTCCTTTAGATATGCTGTCGCTGGGTTGGAAAGTCAGACGTTGACCCTCAACCTTAATTTTGCCTTTTTCTTCTATGTACAAGTTAGACGCACAGTTATAGGTGGTGATTTGAAGCAGCCTGCTTCGCTGGTAGTTTCCGTTAGAGGCAAGTTGAAATTCATCGCTAGAACCGTTAGGGGCTGCTGGCTGCCCTGTGTAGCTGTCTTGGTATTGAATCGACGAAATTCGACCGTAGCGCCACTGGCCTTGGAGTTCGTTAGGCACTCCAGTATCATTTTTACCTGCCTGACTCGCATTTGGGTACAAAACAAGGCTGGCACTGAGGCTCAAGCTAAGGGCACTAGCAGCAAAGAGGCGAGTAGTTTTTGACATAGAATTAAGTTGCTTATTTGTTATTGAATAAATATGACTTTTGTAGAATCAGGATTCTGAATTCTTCTGTATCTACTGTGCTTAGTTAATGCAGTTTTCCAATTTAGCCAAGAAACTGCAAACCATGCTTTTTCAAAACAGGCTGTACTTTTTCCATATTTAGCGCTGGACTATCTGCTACTTCACCCATTTCTTGATAAAACTTTTCCGCACCCTTGGATGAAACTAAAACCAGAAATTTCGCTGTATTAGAACGAATTTTGAAGCCGTGTGGCGCATTATGAGGAATGTTAACGAAAGAGCCTGCTGATGCCAAAATTGTTTGTGTATCTATTTGGATGTCCATTTCCCCTTCTAAAATATAAAATGCCTCTTCCCAAGGGTGAGTATGCAGTGGCGGGCCATTTTCTTGTGTATCCGTAATTTCATAAACTGTCCAAGCTCCATTTGTATCTTCCCCGGTTGCCTTGGTTGTAAAATGTCCACCAAGAATTGAAAATTGATTACCTTCTCCTGGTGTGAGAATAATTGGTTTACGGATGGTTGAAGTTTGCATATCAGCTATTCCTTGTTGTCTAATTTAGTAAATGTCAGCTATAAACTTGATTTAATGTTTATCAGATTAGTAATCAATGGGGGAGAACCAGGGGAGATAATTGGTATTTTTTTGTAACTGATTATTAAGAAACTCAACTAGGATTAAAATTTCTAGGAATAATAAGTAACTTATTCTGGCTAAAGTCGATATTGTGATGCTTAACCAGTCACTCAAATTCCCCAAAGCTGACATTTTGGTAATTGATGACACACCAGAAAACCTAAATCTCCTATCTGCCATGCTGACGGAACAGGGATATAAAGTTAGGAGTGTAACTAAAGGTTCTACGGGGTTACGGGGAGCAAATGCAGTTCCCCCGGATCTAATTTTGTTGGATGTAAATATGCCTGAGATGAATGGCTATGAAGTCTGTCAAAATTTGAAGGCAAACGATCGCACCCGCGAAATCCCGGTAATTTTTATCAGCGCTTTGGGTGATGTACTTGATAAAATCAAAGCTTTTGCAGTTGGCGGGGTAGACTACATCACTAAGCCTTTTCAACTAGAAGAGGTTTTAGCACGCATTGAAAATCACCTGACAATTCGGCAATTGCAACAACAACTCCAAGCCCAAAATCAGCAGTTGCAGCAGGAAATTCGCGATCGCACTAAAGCCGAAGAGAAGTTTGCTAAGGTTTTTCGCTCTAGTCCCAATCCAATTGCGATCGCTACAGTTTCCCAAGCTCGTTTTCTGGATGTCAATCCCAGTTTTTTAAGGATTAGCGGCTATTGTCTAGAAGAAGTAATTGGACACACCGCTACTGAACTGGATTTGGGTAAAAATACAGTAGCATTCGCCCAGAAAATCCAACTTCTGCCGGAAACTGGCTCACTCTACAATCAAGAATTTGAATTTTCTACTAAGTCTGGTGAAGTCAAAATCATACTAATATCTATCGAATTGATTGACTTAGCTGGTGTACCATGTGCTTTATTAATTGCCAATGACATTACCGAACGCAAACGCTTAGAAAACGAGTTTATCTCTTTAGTCAGTCATGAATTGCGTACACCTTTAACTTCCACAATGGGAGCATTGGATTTGTTGGGTGCAGGACAATTAGGAACTCTCAACGAACAAGGACAAAAAGTTTTAAGCATTGCGACAACTAATACTGAACGCCTGATGCGTTTGGTGAATGATATTCTCGATTTAGAGCGGATGAAATCCGGCAATATCTTCATGCGACAAGCCAAATGCAATGTTGCCGAATTGCTAATTACTGCAACCGAAGCAATGCAAGCAATGGCAGATAAACTACAAGTCCAACTAATTGTCAATCCTTTAACAATTGAACTTTGGGCAGACCCAGATCGCTTAATTCAAACATTGACAAATTTACTCAGTAATGCAATAAAATTTTCTGAACCAGGCGATCGCGTGTGGATTAGTGCCATTCTCTCAGAATATAAAACCGTTGAGTCTCTAGAAAATCACGATTCCGACACCAAAGAGACTTTCTCATCCAACTATGTTTTGATTACCATCCAAGATGAAGGACGAGGAATTCCCGAAGATAAATTACAAATTATCTTCGAGCGTTTTCAGCAGGTAGATGCATCTGATTCCCGTAACAAAGGAGGAACAGGTTTAGGACTGGCCATTTGTCGGAATATTGTCCAGCAGCATAACGGTAAAATCTGGGTTCAGAGCATTTTAGGTGAAGGCAGCACATTTTATGTATTGTTACCTTTAAGTCATTAGTCATTAGTCATTCGTCATTTACCAAGGACTAATGACAAACGACAAATTTTCCCCTACTTTTACCCGATTGCATTTTAGAATAATTCTAGACATATCAAGCTAATCGGCATCATATATGATGCGAAAGTGACACAATGAGCAGAAATATCTTGATTGTTGATGATGAAGAAGATGTGCAAGCGATCGCCAAGCTAGGATTAGAAATGGGTGCTGGTTGGAACGTGTTGACTGCTTGTTCTGGTCGGGAAGCGTTGAATATAGCTGCCAACTCCAAACTTGATGTCATTTTATTAGATATGATGATGCCTGATATGGATGGGCGTGCTACACTGCAACAACTCAAGGCTAACCCCGTCACTCAGTCAATTCCCGTAATTTTACTCACTGCTAAAGTCCAGGATTCGGATCGGGATAGCTTCACAGGCTTAGATGTAGCTGCTGTTTTTGCTAAGCCCTTTCGTCCCCTGAAACTGGCAGCACAAATCAGTGAAGCATTGAGTTGGCGATCGTCTTGAAGATAAAATAAGTAATATCATGTCCGGTTGAATACTTATGATATCTGTGAGGGTTGGTAATCGGTAATAGGTAATGGGTAATCGTCAGTTATTTATTTCCTTTTTTCCAATCCCCAATTATCAATTACCAATTACCTACAACACCAACCATATCCTAAGTAATTAGCCGAACTTGATAAGTAAAACGATTATTTACTACTTGCTTATTTCGGAAAGTGACACAAGAGGGTTATAGCCGTAGTCATATAGGTTAGGACATAATAACAAGCGTGAATGTCAACAAGAGTAATGTTTTTACCTCCTGCCTCCTGCTATATAATCTAACGTGAGTTCAACGGATGTTAAAAACCCCTCTCCAAAACTCTCCCGGTAGACAGACGCTTTGAAACCTTGATTTTTTTGTTCAAAAATAGTAGCCGTAGGTTGTGTTTTCACACGGTAAACCCAGCCTACAGTTACTATTTTCAACTTGCTCTCAAACCTTTTTAAATATGGTCACGAATTGTGACTTAATTTGCTAGCCAGAAAGCAACATTACGCACATAGGTTTTGATATCTTCCAAAGCGTGTGGCTCTTTTTTCATACCATCTCCCGGTGCTTCATCTACAAAAGAGGGACAGCCTTTTTCAATATCCCAGTTGTAATCTACTAAATGATGGAAGCTGGAATTAGCTACTGCTCGTCCTAGTGTATTTCCTTGTCGATCCTGATGATGCTCAATCGCTACAACAAGATTGAACTTCCGATTAGTCACTAAACTTTTCCCCAAGGCAATTACCCGCGCATTGGTATTACCTAAAGGCGCGCCAATCCCACCTTCATGGGGATGTGATGGAAACAATTCGATATGTCCCGAAGGGGAATTGGGATTTTTTAAAAGTTCGTGAATCGGTTCAACAATCGTGATTTTTTGATAATCGCCATTAGCCCCAGAATGATAGTTAGGCCAAGAAATATAAGTTGTGTATGAATCATCTCGGCTCCAGCGAGATTCATCGGGATCGGGGTTTTTTGTGTTGAAATAGTGGAGATCGCCAATGTCAATTAAACCGCACATCGAACAACCCATATCTTGATGATCGCGTGTTGTCAGAATCCCACCACCGCGTTGCCGAAAAGCATTAATTCCGGCAACATCTTTTTCGGTTAAACCATGATTTACTTCTAAACCAAACAGCCAAAGTTCATCAAAATCTGATTTGTCGAGAGTACTTAATATTGGGTCACCATCTACTGTATCTGATTCGTAATCGCGTCCTGTGACTTCAAATAAAGAATTTCCCGCTTCATCTTTAATTGATGCTAAGTAATCTTGCAACAACGAGAAACGAAAAATGCTCCAATCATTTTCAGTCGTAGGAATTGTAGTCTGCAAAAGAATACGAATTGGTTTTGCCATAACCTCTGCCAGACGAACACCACAATAGAGTATAGCGATCGCTTGGCATAAATGCTTAAATAATCCCTAAACATCTCTCTCTAGTATGAGAGTAATTCACAACTCTCGGTAGTAGCACCAGCAGTTCAAAATGGCTATAGTGGGTAGAGGTAACTTTGTACCTACTCCACATCTAGAGCCTCCGTAGCGCGTGCTGGGGATTCCTGCCCATTTGAATAGCTTCAATTCAACGTTCTTTAGCAGAGTAACAGACGCAAAACAGATATGAAAATAGAACAACTCCTGAAAAATTACGCCGCAGGTATAAGAGATTTTACTGCTGTCAACTTAAGTGAGGCAAACCTTAGGGAAGTTAATCTCAGCGGTGCAATTTTAGATAAAGCCATCTTGGATGGAGCTAATTTGAGTCACGCCAATTTAGCTCAAGCTAGTTTGATTGAGGCGGACTTGAATGGAGCAGATTTGAGCAATGCTAACCTCAGTGGTAGCAACTTAGCTGGAGCGATTATGGATGGCGCTATCCTGGATGGAGCAAATTTAGACGGAGCTAATTTGAGTCACGCTGATTTGACAGTTGCTAAGCTAATTGAGACTAATTTGACTGAGGCGGAGTTACAGCAAGCAAGCTTAATTGCTGCGAATTTAAATGGAGCCGATTTAAGTGGCGCAGATTTAACCGTGGCCGACTTGTCCCAAGCAAATCTGACCGAAGCAGACTTAAACCAGGCAAATTTAAGCGGAGCAAATTTGGAGGGAGCGAATATAGAGGGGACAATTTTGGATGAAAATGCGTAAAAGAGCATGGGAAGAGGCAGGGGAGCAGGGAGCAGGAAGCAGAGGAGAAGATTTTCTCCTATGCCTCATGTTTACTTATCTCCCTCATCTCCTTACTGCCTTTTACACCAAATAACTCGTATTAGGTACGATCGCAAAAAAGGCATACTCATACCAAGCAGTCCAGATGAAACTGCGAAGCCATCGCTGGCGCTTTTCGGGACTCAATTCATACTCAAACGCCCCACGTGCAGGATCGATGGAAGATAGGTGAGAGTTGCAACCGCAACCATGTTGATAGGTAAAACCATATTTTGAGGCAATGCTTTGCACTTTCATTTGAATGGCAAATACCTTGCCTGCATGGAGTATGGCATCCCAAGCACGCTTGTGTTCTATATCGCGGGGGTCAAATCGTAAGGCACGTTCTTCAAAAACATCATCGCGATAAATTGGAGCTAAATGCACATGATAGAAGCTGGCAGGCAGTTCGTAGCCAAATTCATTGAATAAATCTATACCGATACGAGCTACTTTTACTTGCTCGGCATACTCGATTCCCTTTGATTCCACATCGCGGAGAATTTCTGCAAAATTTGGATAGCTGTGTTTCTTAAAGTCTTGTCCAAAAAATTCCAAGGTTTCCCACGCAAGCTGTGCAAAGATTTGGGAAAATGATGGTACTAGGTGAGCTAGTTGGGGGCGATCGCTAAACAAGTCAACGTCACCATGCTCTAACTTGTATAGAAACAACTGTGCCATCTCAACATAAGTTTGCGGATGGGAAAGTCCCACACTCGTGGTTCCTCTCGCAATCTCTTGCCATATAGGGGGTAGTTGAGAAACGTGAACCGCATTTTCTCCGGCGATGACTGCAACACGAGGAAATTCGAGAAGTTGCATTGACAATCTCCATTTAAGACTTTAGTGTAATTTACCCTAAGTAATGCCTTCTCTGTATTCTCCACATAATTAAAAAATCTTTGACAGACTGTCTTAGGTAAAGTGAGGCATGAAGGTTTTCTGGTTTCTACGCCATTTGGCGAGCCATTAACTGGGCAAATAAACCCTCAACAGCAGCTAGTTCTTCAAAAGTTCCTTGTTGTACAACCCGACCAGCTTGGAGTACATAAATACGATGAGCATTGCGGATGGTGCTAAGTCGGTGAGCGATCGCAATTCTGGTAACTTGTAAGTTATCTAAACTTTCACTGACAATCGCCTGGGTTTTATTGTCGAGCGCACTGGTAGCCTCATCGAATAACAAAATGCGGGGTTTTAATGCTAAAGCGCGAGCAATCAATAACCGTTGTCGTTGTCCTCCAGAAAGATTACTACCTCCTTCGCTGACTACAGTATGCATCTGCATTGGCATAGCGGTGATATCGTCAGCAAACCCCGACATCCGCGCCGCCTCCCAGGCTTCATCTAAGCTAAGTTGAGCGCCGCCTGCAATATTCTCGAAAATCGAAGCTGAACTGAGCCGACCATTTTGTAAAACAACACCCAACTGTCGGCGAACTGCATCCACATCTAAGCCAGATAAGTCTTGACCATCGTAGTAAATACTACCTGCTTGCGGAGTTTCAAATCCCAGTAGTAATCGTAGAATTGTTGATTTGCCACTGCCAGAACTACCTATCAAAGCAATAAACTCCCCAGGAGCAGCAGAGATACTCACATCATCCAGCGTCAACGGGCCATCACTGCGGTAGCGAAAATTAATATGCTCTAAAGTAATATTACCGACAAGCTTACCAGGATCGGTTTTGTACAAATCTACTTCTGGGATGGTTGCCAAAATTGGTTGAGTGCGTTGCCATTGGGGGATGACTTGCAAAATCTCTGTAACAGTATTGCTCAGGTTTGTAGTTCCTTTGGTAAAGTTGCTAAACGCTGCATTGAAAGCGAGAAAAGTGCCCAGAGAAAATGCGATTGTTCCATTCGCCTGAGAATCTTCTAACAGTTTGACAGTAAACCAGAAGAGGATTCCAGAAGTGATTATCGGCATTACCGTATTAAAAAGCACAACAACATCTTCTATTCGTTGGGTGCTAAGTTCCAGCTTAATTTGTCGAGTGTAGTTTTGACTCCAAAAAGCGAAAGCACGTTCTTGCGCCCCAGCAATATGCAATTTAGAGATGCCATTGATAAGTTGCACTGTCTGCCCAAAAATAGTACCTTTGACTTCCAGCAGAGTCCGCACTTTAGTTAACAGAAGCATACCAGAGATTGTGGTGAAAGCGATCGCAACTATCGCAACCCCAACGGCAATTAAAGCTAGTTTGTAGTTGTAATAAAATAATTGTCCCAAGTAGAACAGCGCAAACAAACTCGTAATCAGATTGATTAAAGTTCTGCCATTGAGTTGGCGGCGAATTGTACTCACCGATGTAATGCGGGAGAGGAGGTCTCCAGTTGTATATTGTCGGAAAAATGACACAGGCAAGTTCAACAACCGATCCCAGACACCAGCTTGAGTAGATGCATCAGAAGCCGATTCCATCCGCAACAGAGCAAACCCTTGTGCTAACCCAAATAAAGCTGTACCCAAAGCTGCAACCAGCAAACCCAGTCCGATTTGCAGTAATAAGCCCTTGTCGCTATCGGGAATTGCATTGTCTATGATAATTGACGTGGCATAAGGTGTAACCATTCCCAACAGGGTTACAGCAATACCAGTAAATACAATTACTGCCAGACTTTGGCTATGTCCTTGAAGTGCGAACTTGAGTATATCAATAGCTTGGAGTGCTTTATCCGGCAAAGAGCGATAAAACATATAGGCAACAGGAGCCAACGTTGCAGCTATCTGCCGATCTACTCTGACACGGGTACGTTCAACGGGGTCAAAAATTTCATAACGAGTTGCACTAATCGGCAGTAGTGCTACTGGGCAGTTATCTTGGGTGTAAGCTATTAGAGGGCCACAATCCTTCTCCCACCAGTTATCTCGCAACAATACTCGTCGCATCCGAATCCGTGAAGCTCGGACAATCGCTTCTAAGGGTTCCTTGAGCCGCTTCAGGTTTTCAGAACGAGACGGAGGGCGAATTTTTATACCCATTGCTCTACCGACTGCACCAGCCGCAACCAACAAAGGAGTACCTTCATTGAAAAAGTCCCTGGATTGGGAATTCAAAGTCGATGCTAAAGAGCCTATAGCCTCAGCTGTAACTTGATGATTCAGACGTTGGCGATCGCGCAAGCGGATTATTTCTGCTTGTGCTTCCTGCTCATCTATAATATTGATGCATTGCAACAGTTGAGTATGCAACACAGATAACCCAGCCAGCAAGGTATCTGCATTTTGGAATTCACTGGTAGTGTAAGTTGTAAGTTGAACTGGCTCTACAGCTTCTAACCACATTTTGTCACTGAGGGGGAAAGTCGCAGTGGTTGTTAAGGTCAGTTCTTCAAACCCCAGAAAGCGGACAGTCCCTTCAGTCAGTTGTACCCAACAGGTGACACCTGCTTCTGGCTGGAAAGTCTGATTATTGTTTAGAGAAAATCGCAATCGTCCCTGAGCTTTTAGATGAATTGTTGGGGCGGTAATGTGGGACAATACACTACCGAGTTGTAATAGCCAAGCTTCTATCCAAGCGATGGCTCTAGCATCTCCACTAGCTACTAACTCCTGAAAACATTCTTGATATATGTGTAGTAATTCAGTCTCCCCAGTGGGTACTGCCAAAATCTGACGGTGTTGATTAGCAGTTGGAAAAAGTGCTTCTCCTTGACTAATAGTGCATAGATAACGGCGAGTCCCTTCAATGACACCATCTTTAACTGTGACGGCAAATAAAGCCATAGAGCCAGACTGAATCACCCAAACTCTAGAAGGGTCATCCAGTAGAATCGGTTCATTGCCATTAACTATATAAACTTGCCCTTGTATTAGCATTTTAGATTTGAAATTTTTGGCGTTGCAGAGAAAGCGGGATGATTTATCTCACGCAGAGGAGCCATTGCGTTGGGCGGGTTCCCCGACTTGAAGCAAGTGGCGTCGCGCAGAGACGCAGAGAGTATAAAGAGTTTTAGATTTCAATACACAAAATTTCATCCCTTAATTCAGTAACACCAAATTTTTAAACGGTCAGTAATTTACTTCTTCCCTTGCTCCCCCTCTCTATTCTTCAGTGCTAAGCAAACGCGAATATACACCATCGACTTGCCATAATTCTTTGTGAGTACCTTGTTGTACTACCTTCCCACGTTCTAGAACGACGATTAGATCGCAATCACGAATGGTACTTAATCGGTGGGCAACAATAATGCTGGTGCATCCTCGACGGCGGAGATTCTGGTCAATAATTTGTTCTGTTTCTGCATCTAGGGCGCTAGTGGCTTCATCCATAATCAGGATTGAGGGATTATTCACTAAAGCACGAGCGATTTCTAAGCGTTGTCGCTGACCGCCACTTAAATTAGCAGCACCTTCTATAAGTTCGGCATCCAATCCGCCGGACATAGAGAAAATTACATCAGCGATCGCCGCATCTTGACAAGCCCGCATCGGGCTTTTATCTGGTACAGTAGTATCCCACAGAGTCAAATTGTCCCTAACCGTTCCACCAAATAACAAAATTTCTTGCTCTACCATAGCAACAGAGTTTGTCAGCAATTGCTGGGGAATTTGTTCTCGAAGTTTTCCATCAAAGTAAATTTCTCCCGTCCAAGGTTGATAAAGTCCACTCACAAGTTTGGCAATAGTAGATTTACCAGAACCACTGCCACCTACCAAAGCTATTCGCTGCCCTGGCTTAATTAAGAGGTTAAAGTTTTCAATTAAAGGAAGTTCCAGGCGGCTATAGCCAAACGTAACATTTCGTAATTCGACATACCCCTGCAACTTAGGAACAAGATAAGGAGATGAGGATAATTTTATCTCCTCTGCTCCCCTGCTCCCCTGCTCCCCTGCTCCCTCAGCCTCCCCATCTCCCCCAATCGGGTTATCTAGCACATCATCAAGGCGAATCAAATTTCCCTCCAATTCTTGAAGAGTTGTACCGAAGTTGACGAGATTGTTAACAGGCTGTTGGAAACCCAGCATCAAACCTTGAAAGGCGATGAGCATTCCAATGCTGAGATGTCCATCCATTACCCGTAAACCACCAACTACTAACAACAACATCGAAGAAAGAGCAGATAAGAGCGTCGGTAAGACTGAGAATGTCTGGTTTGTTACTCCTAGTTCCTGCTGAGAATTGAGAGCTTTGGTATAATAACCTGACCACCGCGCAAAGAAATCTGACTCTAACCCTGATGCTTTGAGTGTTTCGATACTTTGGAGGGCGGCAATGGATAAGCCAGCCGCTTTACCATACTCTTGAATCAATTGTTGGTTAGCATCTACACGTTGACGAGAAATCCACTGCAAGGTTAAAAGGTTCACGGCAGCAAAGCTAACTACAATCAAGGTAAGTACCCAGTCATATTGCACCATGACTAAGGCATAAAATACCACCATGACTGTATCGACGATTGTAGTTGCCAAACGTCCTGCCAAAACATCAGCTACTTGGTCGTTGAGATTAGTACGATTACTGATTTCTCCAGCAAATCGTTGAGTGTAAAAGCTAACAGGTAAGCGGAGGATATGCCACAGAAAGCGGCTAGACATACCCACAGCTAGTTTGATTTTCAAACGGCGCAGGTAGCGCAACCGTAGTAATGTTAGTGAGCCTTGGAGGATAGCAGCAACAACCATTGCCAACAGCAAAGGACGCAACCATAACCGCCGTCCCTGTATCAAGATGTCATCTACAAACACTTGGCTGAACACAGGTATTACTAACCCGATAATAGTCAAGAAAAATCCCGCTATTACGCAGTAGAGCAAGACTTCACCTGAACCCTGTAGCCGTGACCACAGAGATAAAATCATGCTGGGTTTGCGACCACCTCTGGTAAACTTTGGGCTTGGTTCCATAACCAACACTACGCCAGTATACCCCTCGTCAAATTCCTGTAGAGATACATAACGTGGACCTGTTGCGGGGTCATTGATGTAAACCCGTTGTTTAGTCCATCCTTCTACCACAAGGAAGTGATTGAAGTTCCAAAAGACAATATAAGGCGGACGCAGTTCTTGAAGTTGCTTGAGTTCTTTTTTAAAACCTTTAGCTTCTAGTCCATAGTTTCTCGCAGCCTTGACCATGTTAGATGCCTTGCTGCCATCGCGGGAAACACCACATTCAATACGCAGTTGTGGTAATGGTACAATTCGACCATAGTAACCGAGAATAATTCCCAAAGCAGCAGCACCACACTCCACGGCTTCCATTTGCACAAGCGTGGGCGTTTTTACCCGCAGGTTTCTGGGTGACAGTAGTTTTTGTAAGTACTGCCAAGGATTAATCGGTGTTACTAAAGTAGATTTAGTAGATACCACTGACAGACCTCAAGATAGGCAAAACGAAGGTGATAGGAGCGCGTTCTTCCACCTTGACTCGCACAACAGTGGTAGTTCCAGAAGAAATCTTCAAATGTGGCCCTGTGGAAGAAGACCATTTGTAACCGCTTGGTGTACTGAAATCTGGCTTCAGGTTGGAGAATACTTGGATCAGACCTTCTTTTTGTTGAGAAACCAGACCTTCCACCACTTCTAAATTACCCACCTCGGATGCAGCTGCTTCTTTGGTAATCGGAAACCGGGAGATGCTGGTGACAGTACCCACAATGCCACCAAAACGTTCCCGCTTCACAGTTTGGGGGGTAATTTGAATTGTCATCCCAGCTTGAATTTTCTTGCCATCCGCAACTGGGAAATAGGTAACCCCAACCAGCTTGCTTTGAGGATTCTCAGCCTCTATAGTGGCAAGGCGTGTACCTGCGTTGACTACCTGTCCCGGTGTCAAGGTTATTTCTAAAATGCGTCCACTATATTGACTAATAATCTGGCTGTTATCGCCTAATTGCACTTCTAATTGAGCAATTTGTCGCTTGACTTCTTGAATCTCTTTTTTCCTGGTGGTGGCGTTTTCTAGGTCTTGTTGAGCCACAGAAGCTTGTTTGCTGTCCAGTTCTTTCAACTGAGCTTGCAGGTTGGAGATGGTACTGAGGTTTTCACGATAATCTTTTTCGGTTTCGGTTTCCTTAACATCCAGTTCCTTCAACTGATTTTGGATATCAGCGATTTTTTCTAAGTTCTCCAAATATTCCTGTTTTGCCTTAAGAGCTTCATCACCGGAAATCGCACCTTCTTTTTTGAATAGCTGTCTGCGAATTTCCATTCTCTGGAGGAAAATTGGAGTCAGAGCTTGGGCTTGATGAAGGCGTTGCTGCAAGCCTTGGCGTTGCTGCCCAGTCGAGGTATTACCTTTGGTTTTCAACAGAGGCGTTATCGCTTGCAGTTCTAATATACGTTGCTGGAGGTAGTGGCGTTGTTGGGATTGCGATCGCTCCTCCTGTTGGAGCCTTTGCCCTTGCAGCGAACCTACCGCCTTGTCTTGTGATTGTAGTTCTGTAAGTTTAGCTTGCTGCTGTTGCAATTGCTTGCGGAGTTCAGCTTGGTCAATTGTTGCCAGTACTTGCCCTTTTTTGATGACATCTCCAACTTTGATATTAAGAGCCATTAACTGTCCAGCACTTTTTGATTGCAGGGGTACAACATTACTTGGGTAAATCAGTACACCCTGACCTTCGACGGTGATGGGGATGCGTCCGTAAATGCTCCAGATAACGCCTACTCCGACGATAGAACCCAAGGCGACAAGAGGTAACCAACTTCTGGGGCTAACTACCTGCATGAGTTGGTCTAGTCTTTCGGGCGATGACAGACGCTCTAGGGATTCTTTGCGGAATATACTACGTTTTTGGTGGAGCATTTACATCTGCTACTTCAATCTTTAAATTCATATCCTGCACTGTTTTGATTTACCTACCTAACTCACTTAGGAATGAATTCCAAGGCTAATAGCTTCAGTATATTTTAATCGACTACAACCCTTCCTTAATGATCTAAAGACAACTTTTATTGTCAGTCTTAGAACTAATCTTGAAGTGATTGTAGAATTAGTACAAGATGTGAGTAAACAAATACCTACTAACTTAAAAAAAGCTTTTTTGGGAGACTTTTGAATCTCTAACAATTCTTGAAATCGCCAAAATCAAGCATTTTTATCATCTAGATGATGCTATTTCTTGTCACTTAATAGTATCTTTCTTAATTGGTGGCAGACCAACAAGGGGACATCCTAGTGCAGCAGGGTCAAGGGTTTCTATACCACGTACCCAAGGAGCAAGACGACCTGGGATTACTTTAAGTGTACCATCAGGTTGTAAAGTTGCAATCTTATTCCGTTCATCGTAGAGAGCTACAGTACACTTTCCTACATCGCCATTGGAACGGATCAGCAAAGAATTGGGTTGCGCTGCATAACAAACAAAATCATCGCTCATTAAATTATTTTGTGTTGAGGAAATATTTTCACCAAATAACTTATTTTGTAGATATTGATTTGCTTCTTTTTTTTCTACTTCAGAAAAAGTTTTGAATGAGGAATCGTTAGGCCCACCTAAATGTTCAATTGCTTTAAAGAAAATAGAAAATCTTAAATCAGTTAAAAATTCTCTTTTTATATCTTCAAGTAATGGAGTAAAAAGATGAAGTGTTTCAACAGTAAAGTGAATACGAAGTAGAATAGAAACTTCTAAAGAGCTATCACGAATTGCTAATAAATTAGCCCAAATTTGATCATATGTACCACTTCCATCGGCACGAATTCGGCTCTTATTATGTACATCGTATGGCCCATCAATGGAAATTTGATAAGCTCTTACACCCAGATCTGCCAAAAGAGAAGCAGTATTGTAGTCTAATAAATAACCATTTGTCGTCATAGTCCCTGCATAAAGTAAGTTAGGGTACTTTTTAGATAGCGCTGTAGCATAATCAGAAATCTCTAATACAATATCTTTTGCTGTTAGAGGCTCGCCACCAAACCATGATATCTTCAAATAATCTAAATTATTAGTACAGCGCTTTTCCAGTAATGATTTTATCCCTAGTATTGTTTCTTTCTTCATCCGTCCTGCTGCAAAATCTTCATAGCAGTAAGTACATCGAAAATTACATTTTTCTGTTGGTAAAATAATCAATTGAAGATATTTATTTGATAGCCATTTTGCAGAACGAATCAAATCTTCAGAATTTGTAACTTTATTAGAGATAGTGTAAGTCATTGGTTAAGCCTTTCGATTGAAAATGTACGGTACAGAAAACAAAAGTAAAATATTTAATTTTAAATACTTCACTATTTTATTCTTTATCTATTAAAGTAAGAGTAAATAATATATTGATTACTTACTCATTATCTCTAAGTATTAAAAGCTTTATGAGCAACTAACAACCACAACCATTGCAGCCGCTACCGTTGCTATCTGCCTCTTTCATACTAGCTTGGAGACCTCCAGCTATTGCATCAAGCTCTTCCGGGCTTAACTCCTGAAGTGCCTCGGCTAGTTTTGAATCTTTAATTACTACTTCTCCATTTTCGTTAATGGAAATAGTATCATTAAGTTGTTGATTTTTACTTTCAGGGTTTTCATTTGGAATTGACATATTTACTCCTTGTGTCTTGGCTAAAATCAGTTTGTTTCGAGTTAAATACTCAAACATATGTGTACATTTATCAATAACTTGAACTTAATAATTTAATAGCTTAAAAATTATCAAATCAAGTAAATAAAGATTTTTTTAATGTACAAAAATACTTGATTTTGCTAATTGGCTAACTCTCACATCCTGTATTTTTATAGAATAAGCCTTCAAGCTAATATAAAAAATGCACAATTTTTAGATAAAACTAGATTTTTGGGTTTTGCTTTTTATTACTATGAATTCACGAGCCGATAAGCTGACGCGCTCTCTACCCAGGAATTCAACTTACTGCTAACCGTCCCAATATCCAATCAAATTTTTTCCTTGCGATCGCCACATCATCTAAAACGCTATCATTTGACTCATCGTCATATTCCGCATTCTCAGTCAATGACAAACCTTGGCTATAAATTAGCCTCCCATAACCAAGCTGACTCAGCCTTCCTTGTAATCTTTGAGAAAGCAAAGTAGCGATCGCACGAGAACAACGCGAAGCCAAAATAATATTCTGCAACAAAGCTACTTCTGAATACAATGCACAATTTTTAGGTAACAGTATATTTTTTTATTTTGCTTTTTGTTACAGTACTCGCACAATAAAAGTAAAGCGGCAAGCAAAAGCAAGATTCTACTAACATTCGACTTTCTCTAATAACAAAAAAATGGTTATAAAATTAGAATGAATAAGCCAATTCCTGAAAAATTATCTAGTCAAATCGACGCAGGCGTTAAACTTGCTATTGCTAAAGCTATTGAAAGACACCGCCGTTTAGGAGAATCTATTAGTATTTGGCAAGATGGTCAAGTTGTTACATTAACCGCCGAACAAATTCCTCCTCTTAAATCAAATGACTAAACTATTTTCCCTTGTTCCAGAGCAAATCAGAGATAAACTAATACTGACGGAAGATAAAAAACTACTTCAACAACAAACCATTAGTCTTTACCGGAAGTGTAGCAATAAATCAATACTCTGCATCTAAATACTGACACAATATTGCCAGTGACATTAAGTAATGGGGGCTATATCCAACAATTCAACTTACTGTTAACCGTTCCAATATCCAATTAAATCTTTTACCCGCTAAGGCGACATTATCTAAAATACTATCATTCAATTCATCCTCATATTCTACATTTTCAACTAAGGATAAACCTTGGTGATAAACCCGCCTACCATAACCAAGTTGATTCATCATTCCTTGTAATCTCTGAGAAAGCAAAGTAGCGATCGCCCGATAAAAACGCGAAGCAAATCCTACATCTTGCTGTAACTTTACCGCCATTTGTTGTCGGTCAATTGATAACACAATTGAATCTTCCATCGTTTTAACTGTTGCAAAGGGTAGGCGACCATCAATGAAGGGTGTTTCACCGATGATTTCGCCTTTGGATAATCTTGCTATTTCTCTAGTAGAAATTTCATTACCTTCTATCGCTGCAAAAGCACGCGCCAAGGGGTTACATTCATCTTCACTAATAGACAGAGACATTATTCCATCTAGGAGAATATATAGTGCATCCACAGTCCCTTTTTCATGGATAAGTGTAGTATTAGCAGGAATTTTTTCCTGAGTTCCACAACCCATCAGCCAATCTATATCGCTATCATGTAATTCTCCTAGTATAAATAGCACATCTCTAATTGGTTGACCTTGAGCAATTTTGCTACGACCAAGCTGATTGATAGTGCTTTGGATTCTATTTGAAAGTATAATGGCGATCGCCCGATAAAAGCGCGAGGCAAAGCCAAGATCTTGCTGCAATTTTGCTGATAATTTCTGTTGAGGAATTGACATCACCAGCGACTTTTCTACAGCCTGAACAGTAGTGGCTGTTGGGCGAGTATCTACGAAGGGGATTTCTCCCACTACTTCACCACTAGATAATCTCGCAATCTCCCGACCTAAAATTTCATTACCTTCAATAGCTGCAAAAGCACGAGTTAGAGGATTGTTATCTGGTTGAGAGATAGTGACTTTTAAAATCCCATCTAGTAGGATATATACGAAATTATTAGCTTTTCCTGATTGGATGAGTATAGTACCAACAGCAATTTCTCGACGATGACCTGTAGCAATCATCCAATCAATGTCACTGTTAGTTAACTCTTTAAGTAGAACTTCCGTCATAAATTAATTCCTAGTGGATCGGAACATTAATAGGAAATGATTGTTAATTGTTCATATTGCTAATAACTCACAACTAAACGAGTAATCTGTTCTGTAATCCACTTAATTGTCTGAGTGATGGGATGACCAGAGTAACGCAAACAAAAAAGACCTTTACTTGCTAACTGCACCATATCTTCTGAAAGCGGCAAAATTCCAGCTACAGGGACATCATAGATTTTTTCTACCTGTTGTTTCAAATCTGCAAAATTGAAGGCTGGTAGAACCTTATTGAGGACTAATAGTATTTTTGCTGCTTTCAATTTTCGAGCTACATCCACTGTCACAGCAGTTCCCTGGAAGTCTTGACTGTCTGGACGAAGAATAATTAGTAAAACATTAGAAATACCGATGGAAACTAAGGTTTCTTCATTCAAACCAGGGTGAGTATCAATTAATAAATAGTCCAATTTCAAACTACGGATAAGTTCTTGAAATCCATCGTTGAGCCGGACTACATCATACCCCTCACGTAAAACTCTAGAAATTTCAGTAGCTTTAATACTAGAAGGAATCAAATAAAGACTGCCCTTAACTGTATTTATATTACCGTGTGAAATTAAAGTATCGGTGACATCGTAAGCAGTATCTTTGATATTACAACGCCCCCATAAATAATCATTGAGGGCAAGTTCCATCTTGTCTTCTTTCAAACCAAAAATAATGTGAATTCCTGGTGATTGGATGTCAGTATCAATAATGCCTACACGTTGCCCTTGTAGCGCCATAGTAGCCGCTATATTGGCAATTATGTTTGATTTGCCAGTACCGCCACGAAATGAATGAACAGCGATAATTTGTGCCATAGGTAACCTCATACTCAAGAGTTAGAAATTAGAAGTTATTCTCTGTTTGCCACTTGTACCATCAGCACTAACTGATATCAATGGCTCACCATTGCGCGATCGCTCTTTCAAAGACTGCACCTGAATTTGCAATCGTTGGTAGTATTCTGTCTCAGTTTCGACTTTTGTTAGTTTGTGTTCTCTAAGTTTTTGAATCTTATTTTGTATTTGTTGAAAGTGTTCGTTTTCGGTAATTTCTGTGACTTGGCTGGCTCTTTTAGTTTCGTCAATCTCAATCCGAAGTTCCTGGACTTGCATTTTCAACTGCTGATCTCGCATCCTTACTTGTTCGGCCATTTCTAAGAAAACGCGCACCAATTGACCGATATCATCTTGGTTATCAGTAAATTTCGCTAAATTATCATGTAGTTCTAGTACATGAGAATCAAAATCGTCATGTTCTAATGCTTGGGCTGCGCTGGTGAGGGCGTGAATCGGTCTAGAAATACTCAGCCCCAGAAGCAGCGCGATGATTGCCATAATTATTCCAACAAATAATACGCTGCTGCTATTTAGCCAAATCAAGCGATTCAATGGAGCAGTAAATTCTGCTTTCGGTTGGCTGACTGCCAATACCCAAGGTTGGGTCGCTAAAGGTGCAAAGCCGACTATCTCGGTCATGTAGGAAGGCAATTCAAAGGTAACGTGACCTGGCTCTTTAGCTCTCACCATCACCTTTAGCGTCTGAGTTGGTGTCACAAAGTTATGGTAGATAAAAGATGGATTGCTGAGACTGATGATTACTCCATGTTGGTCAATCAGGAAGGCATTGTTTTGAAAGCTGGCGTGCAACGCATTAATAGTCGTCCAAATATTTTCTCCTCGAATCTTAATTAGAGTGGTTCCTACAACCTCTCCATCAGGCGATCGCACCGGTTGGGAGAAGAACATTTCTGGACTTCTTGTGGTTGTTTCCTCCACCAAGACGCTAAAGCCGTAAAAGTTACTTTGAATAGTGGAATATTGACCAACGAACTTTGGATCTGTGGCTGCAACGCACTCACCATTTCTATCCATCAGCAAGACACTATCAATATCTGGATGAGAACCAAGGACGCTTTGTAATGTTAGTTGTAGGTTTGGGCGGTAATCTTGCTTTTCTAATGTATTAGCAGCGAGGAAATCTTTCACATGGCGATCGCTGCTGATTTGGAGAACCACACGATGGCGATCGATAATTAGCTGGTCGAAGCGACTAGCACTACTGCTAGCTAACAGTTCGAGTTTGCGGTATTCGCCAGCCTCCACACTATTTAAACTCTGTTGCAGATTGTAGTAAGCAGTGAAGATCATCGGTATTAACACAGCACAAACCAGCGCTACCGAAATTTTGGCAGCGATCGACCAGGCAAGGGGGTTAAATAACCGATAAAAATGCTTCATTTTAAAGATGCTTGAAAGTTTTAGATTGTAAGATTTTTTGTTTGATACTAAAGAAACTGAAACATTTTGATGCTTTAAAAAGGTTAGGAGTTTACGGACTCAAAGTTTAGATATGCCAGATATTTGAATGAATTTACACGGCTTCGTTACTCTCTTTTAATCAGGACTATTGGCTACTAGTCTAGCTACCTGGGTCTTTCTCCAAGTTTGAGGTGTAATCCCGTGATGTTGGCGAAACTGGCGAAAAAAGTAACCTTCATGTTGGTAGCCAACGGCTTGAGCGATTTGACTCACACATTGATCGGTATCTAGAAGTAAAGCGCGTGCTGCTACCATCCGGCGCTCAGCAATCCAATCGTTCACTGTATGTCCCGTATTTCGTCGTACTAAGTCCGTCAAGTAAGCCGCACAGTAACCAACAGCAACAGCCACATCAGATAAACTAATAGGTTGGTTATAATTTGCCTCAATAAATTGAAAGACCTGACTGAGTTGAGGATTACTAGGAAATATCGATTGTACATTGTCTGGTATTGCAGCATCAGCAAGGGCTTGTTCTGCAACTGTGTGAAACTGAGCAGTATAATAGTTATTCATAAATATTTTTTTGGTTTCAGCAGTAATCGTCCCTAGTAGGCAAAAGAACTTTTATAGAAGGTATTACTTAGTGATTGCCTGCTTTGCAACCTTCTGCCTTACAAGTTAAAACTTAGAAAATCTTAGTTTGATTGCATCCTCTATGTAAGAAAATTGCACTTATTTAAAATTATAAAAAGGATATTTGAAAAGTATTTTTATTAACATTAAAGCTTTAGAAACCTAAACCCCCTAGCTCCTTTTAGCTACAGGTAATGAGGGTTTCAAAGCCTCTCTCCGTTGCCGGGAGAGGTTTGGAGAGGGGTTTCTAGTATACTTGAAGACTTTTCAAACATCCTTTGAGTAAGATTGCTCGACTTACAGATTTGTTGACTCTATTTCTATTCGATAAAAAGTACTTCTCTATAGTGATATTACGGTTTCCAAATTATCACAAGTCGCTTATTGTATCTAAGTTATTATACTTAGTTAATTTCAACTAGTAGGTGAAAAAGAGCAAAATTTTATGCATTGTATTTAAAAGCTTTCTGATTTATTTTATTAGCACTATATCTAGGCAATATTTCTTTTTAGAGAGTAAATACTGCTTGGATAGATATTAAAATTATCAAACCGCTTACGCTATAGCCAAATGGAATGAAGTACGATCTCTTACTAAAGTCTAGTTCCCGTCTTTGTCAGGCTCAGATGATATGCATTATCGATCCAGCTTTGGCTCTCTCTGTCCACGGAGTCCCACTAATTCAGCAGCTAGGAGAAGTAATGGAGTTATGGGTGGTACGAGAACTTTGGCATATTCTTGACAACTCTAACTTTTACTTGCACCATCCGGAATTAATTACTCCCAGAGGAATTAACTTTTCTAAAACACCAAAGCAAGAACGTCTTGCACTTGAGCAAACTACTTTGGTCACTTAAGAGATGGGAACAATTCCGTATGGAGACTGACTTGGCAGGACTTAATTTATTTTGGCTTGGAGATAGCCTCAGAGAATCTTTTCTCCCAAAAAATAGAAATCTGGAAATCTTCTGGCAATGGGAAGCACTGACAAAATCACTAGATAGTCAACTTGACGAATCTGAAACTATAGACTATATTCTCCCTCTTGCCTTCCGCGACACTATAGCATTGGCTGCAAGTTTAGGTTCTGCTTTCATTCTGACTTATCAACAAAAAGCAGATTTTGACAAAAACCTTCCTCCAGAAATTTGCAAAAGTCTGCAATTTTGGGGCATTTCTTGCCAAGTTCTCACACCTAGAGATGATCTCTCAGTAGAGCGCGATTATTTGCACCAATTACTAGCTTCTACTGATACTATTAAGTTTCTTTGGGCAGGATTACATTTAATAGTCTTGCATCTGCTTGTACCAGAATCTCCAAAAGCTGATATGTTATCCCAAATGCCATTTGCCCTATCTCCCTTAGCTCAAGCTCCGGAAGACAACGCAAAATTACACAATAACTCTTGGATAGGCGCTAGAGGATTTTGGTACTCCGTATAGTTCTTTCGTTAATATTACTTAATTTAGATATACAAAAATTTTAGCTGGGGAATACGAAACCTTAAATATTAATTAAATCATGCTAAAAACTTGATCAAGTTTTCAAAAGCGTTGTAAATTGATAGTATCTGACTTTATAGGGAAAATCTTCAAGTCACTATACAGTATAATTTTTTGACAGCTTGATTATGAATAGATTTGAGTTACAGCAGTTTTCATGTTTTTAGACCACACTATTGGATTATTATGTGCATACTTGCGACTGTGCATAAGCAATTTCTAAATAAATATCCCATTGATGAATGAAGCTGGGAGAGAAGAATCTGACAGTATATGTTATATGCACTAATTGGATAATTTCTTTGTTTGAGTTCCCTAAGAACCAAAAGTGTAGTCTATTCACCTAAAACTAGCAGTAATAAGCATAAATCATCAAAAAATCAGGATTTGGAAAAGCTTTAAAAGGTTTTTTCTCACATATAGCAGTTGCCAGGTAGATTAGGACATAATGACAAGCGTGAATCTCAGGAATAGTAAGGTTTTTACCTCCTGCTTCTGCCTCCTGCCTCCTGCTATATCATCTAACTAAAGTCAAAAAATTTTGAGTTCCTGAGCGCAAAAGTTTCCGCATATCTTCTCGGCTAAAGACCATTCAGTTTGTTAGCTAAACGAGCTAAAGCCCTTAATGCCTAAATTTAGAGATCGGAAAATCATGCAAGTACACCTCAATCAAAGTTCTAAAATTCTCGCTGCAAATTTAATTTCAGATTCACATATTATTAGTAAGTTTTTCATCAACAACTCTGGTTTTCTGGTTATTGCTGTGGAATCACCTATAGCAAATAGCCAAGAGTTAACTTCAGATACGATTATTGGCCCTATTTCTTTTACTGTAGTTGGACATTTTGAATCTGATGGACATTGCTATGCAATTGTTAAAACTCACAACATAGCAGAGGGCGTAGATCCGAGCCTAATTAATATTTTAACAGGACGAGAGTTGCAAATTGCTGCTTTAGTTGCTTTAGGTTGGTCTAATAAAAAAGTTGCTAACCAGCTTCAAATCAGCGAGTGGACTGTTTCTGCTCATCTGCGCCGGATTTTTATTAAGCTGAAAGTAGATAGTCGGTCGGCTATGGTCTACCGTTGTGCTTCACTAATTAATCGTTTACACGAGTTACGCACAATACAAGGTCAAATGTCCTCAACTAGCCAACCTGAAGACGTTGCTAAATCAACCACCAACGAACAAACTCTTCAGTATGAGATGGCAGAAATCGATCGCTTACTTTCCTTTGTTGCAACTTCAAGCTTAACATCCCAATAAAGTAGGAAATGAGTTTTTTACATACGCTCCGGTCGCACGTTTGATCTCACTACAATAGCTTCATGCGACCATTTTTCCAGATTTTGGACGATAATTATGCCTCAAATCTACCTGTGGATACTTTCATTTTTTCTTCTACCTCAAAGTATAGATTCCTAATCAAAACTTGAGTTAGTAAATAAGAGGAATCTCTAAACAACAAAAACTACTAATGTCTGAAGATAAACCAAATTCAAAAGATTCATCGCAAGTATCGTATGAAACATATCACCAAACCATCTTACCTACAGCCCCATTACCGGAACCTATTAGTCAAAATATCGAAACAATCATAGCCTTACATAGACGCTCCGAGAAGGAAGTACCTCAACATCAGCGGCTTGTAGAGACAGGAACTGCCTTTTTTGGTCGTCCGGCATTCCTTTATAGTATCCTGCTCTTCCTAGCGCTGTGGATAATACCCAATGTTTTACCACGACGTTTCGGCTTACCAAGATTTGACCCACCGCCATTTTCTTGGCTGCAATTTTCATTGGCTACTGCTTCATTGTTGGTGACAACTGGGGTGTTGATAAAACAAGAGCGACAAGAAAAGTTAGCAGAGCAACGGGCGCAACTTAGCCTTCAACTCAACCTGCTCTCAGAGCAGAAAATCGCTAAACTCATCGCTTTAGTTGAGGAGTTACGCCGGGATATTCCCAATGTCAAAAATCGCTCTGACCCTGAAGCTGAAATGATGAAATCCCCTACTGATGCACACGCAATTTTAGATGTACTAGAAGAGACCTTAGCATCAGAGTTAGCAAATTTCTCTAAGCAAGAAACATCAATCCAAGAGTAATATCGTGTCCGGTTAAAGACTATGATTTAAACCTCAGCAGGACAGGGAGAAAAAGGCTTTTCCGATTTTTACGCAGATGTGGTAATCATAAGTGATTAACCGGATTCAATCAAATATATTAGTAATTCTTATTACTAATATATTATCTTTATTCACCCTGCCTTGCTTACTCGTTATCCCCTATAGCCTCTTCTCCATGCCCAATCGTTTGTATAAAATTATCTACTCAATTTTAAAGTTGAAAGGCAAACGAGCATAAATTCCCTGTGGATCGTTCATTTTTTGCAAAATTATGATTTCTTGTTGTAGTTTTTGGAATTGGGCGGTGAGGGGGTTAGATGGTTTGAGTTGGGTTTGCTCAATTCCTAAAGTACTTTGTACCTCTTGGGTTGCTCGCCCAAAAAAGCGTTCTCCAAAGCTGCTAAAGCGAGGATATTCTTGTAATTCCCAATCTTCTCCTAGTTTTGCTTCATTGGCAGCATAAGCGATCGCAGCCTTTAAACCACCAATTTCGTCTACTAAACCAATTTCCTTGGCTGCTACACCCGACCAAACCCGTCCTTGGGCAATTTCTGCTACTTTTTGTTCTGAGAGTTTGCGACCTTGAGAAACTTTATTGAGAAACATATCATAAATCCGGTTAACACTGCGCTGGTAAAGCGCTAACTCTTGGGGCGATTTTGGGCGAGAAACTGTTTGAGAATCAGCATAACGCCCGGTTTTCACTGAATCCCAGGTGATGCCATTGTCATTTGCCAGCTTTTCCCCATTAAATAGGACGCCAAATACCCCAATTGAACCTGTGATTGTATTTGGTTCGGCAAAAATCCGGTTAGAATCGCTAGCAATCCAATAACCACCAGAGGCGGCGGTATCACCCATCGATACTACAACTGGTTTCTGTTGGCGAGTTAATTTCACTTCTCGCTGCATGACTTCGGCTGCGGTGGCGCTACCACCAGGGCTATTAATTCGCAGCACAACCGCCTTGACATCTTTATCTTGTCTGAGTCTATTAAAGATTTTGGCAAAGCGATCGCCTCCGACTTCCCCGTCTTCACCTCTACCATCGACAATCTCACCTTCAGCATAAACAACGGCGATTTTATTTTTTGAGTCGCGTTCTACACCCAAAGATTTGCCAGAAATTTGTGCGTAATCATTCAGGTCAATTTGGCGGAATGTTTTATCTTTATTGCTATCTGTGAGCTTTTTCAGGTCACTCACCACTTCATCGGGGTATGCTACTCGATCTACCAAACCGCTAGTTTTTGCTTGTGTTGCTTCTAACAACGCCTGATTATCTGCGATCGCCTGTAACTGTTGTGGTTGAATTTTTCGACTTGTTCCCACAGCATTGCGCCACTCTCCCCAAACATCATCCAATAATTTCTGAGTTTGTTCGCGGTTTTCTGGACTCAACTTTGTCAGAATTAACGGTTCAACAGCTCCCTTAAATTTCCCCACCCGCACAACTTGAACCCCAATACCATACTTCTGCAATGCTCCGCTTAAGAACATCAGTTGTGAACTCAAACCATTGACTTCCATCATTCCCAAGGGATTAAGGATGATGGAATTTGCTGCTGAACTCAGATAATATTCCTTTTCACTCCAATTACTGCCGTAAGCGATAACGTCTTTGCCGCCAGCGCGAAATTCCTCTAAGGCTTTGCGGATTTCTTTAAGAGAAGCATAGCCGACATCACTACCTTCCCTTGTGCGGCTTCCATCGAGATAGATACCCACAATTCGCGGATCGCGCCGCGCCTTTTCTAAAGTTTCTACAACTTTGCGGAGTGTCATCCTCTGTTCATCTACACCTGAGAGTGCGCTTTGAAAGAATCCACTCGAATAAGGTTCGCCATCAGTAATTTTCATCGACAAATCAAAAACTAGCACTGACTTATCTTTCACTTCTGGCCCAGTATCTTTAGAGGAGGTAGCAGCCAACAGTAGCAAGAACAGTCCAGTGGTTCCCAGACCGCAGAAAATAATTAGTCCTAGTAAGCTGCCAACTAAACTAGCAAAAGTTTGTTTAATAAAATTATTCATATTTTGTAAATCTATTTTCTATTGATTCATTTTCTTATAAGTAGCATTTAAGTAGCAGGTTGTCTTGTGTGGCGGTCAAAAATCACGACATTCGGCGTCAACCACATTGGGATCGCAGTAGTAACGCACAACTGTTAAAACTTCATCCCAACCTTACCAGGGGTAATGCCGCTTTGGACGGCTAACAATTAGCACAGTGGAGCTAGTAAAGTAATCCGCGTCCTTGTTCGTTGCCTTAGAAGAGAAAATCATGGCTAACGCCAGGGCGATAGATCGTTAAGAAAATGCCATGTTACACGGTATTATAGGCGATTTAATCTTAAGCGCGATCGCTGACTACATCGAAATGCGTCGAGAGAATTTTCACCCAAATCAATATTCTAAAGGCAAGGGGCTGGATAGACGAGCGCCTACTTAGGAAGAGTTACGCTGATTTCAGGAGTGGGTTAAGAATCAGCAAGAATTAAGTAGCAAATGAGTAGCAGAATTAATACGAAACCTAAAAAGCCTATGGTGTCGTTAAATTCTTAGACTAGACTAGAACCACAGGGCAATCACAGGAATAAATATGATGAGCGATCGCGACTATACACTAATCATTGACAAAAGCGGTAGTATGTCCACACCCGACCAGGTAGGTGGTAGAACTAGATGGGAAATAGCCCAAGAATCTACACTGGCTTTGGCAAGAAAGGCGGAACAGTTTGACCCAGATGGGATTACTGTTTACGTGTTTTCCGGTAGATTTAAACGCTACGATGATGTAAGCTCAGCCAAAGTCGCACAGATATTTCTCGAAAACGATCCTGCCGGTACAACCAACTTAGCAGGCGTACTCCAAGATGCAATAAATAATTTCTTTCAACGTAAAGCTGCTGGGAAAAGCAAGCCAAATGGAGAAACAATTTTAGTCATTACTGATGGTGAACCAGACGATCGCAAAGCTGTGTTTGAAGTTATTATTCATGCTACTCGCCAGATGGAGCGTGATGAAGAATTAGGAATTTCAATTATTCAAGTAGGTTCAGATGCCCAAGCGACTAAGTTTCTGAAAGCTTTAGACGATCAATTACAAAGTGTTGGTGCAAAATTTGATATTTGCGATACAGTTACTTTAGACGATCTGGAAGAAATGAGCCTTGTAGATGTATTAACTAACGCCATAATTGACTGAGAAAAGATAATTTTGTCAGTTTTATCTTCTAAATGAGGATATGAAGATTTTAGAAAATAGTGATTCTGCTAAAAAAATGATTCAAGATTTAGAATTTTGATGAAATATTTGAGGAATATATAAATGCTAGAAAATCGTGATTATACTTTAATTATTGACAAAAGTGGCAGCATGGCTACCCCAGATCAAAAGGGTGGTAGAAGCAGATGGCTAGCAGCACAGGAATCTACTTTAGCTTTAGCTAGTAAATGCGAGCAGTTTGACCCAGATGGGATTACTATTTATGTATTTTCTGGTAAATTTAAGCGCTACGAAAATGTGACAGCCAGCAAGGTAGCACAAATTTTTCGGGAAAACGATCCCTCTGGTACAACTGACTTGGCAGGTGTATTGAAACATGCAACTGATGATTACTTTCAACGCAAAGGAGCCGCTCAAACTAAGCCAAATGGAGAAACAATTTTAGTAGTTACTGATGGCGAACCAGACGATCGCAAAGCAGTTATGAGGGTCATTATTGAAGCTTCTCGCCGCATGGATCGAGATGAAGAATTAGCCATTTCTTTTATTCAAGTAGGTACAGATCAGCAAGCTACCCGTTTTCTTAAAGTGTTAGACGATGAACTCCAAGGAGCTGGCGCTAAGTTTGATATCTGTGACACAGTTACTATGGAAGATATGGAAGATATGAGTTTATCAGAAGTGCTACTCAATGCCATTAATGATTAGTAGAATCAAGTAAAATAAAAAATCAGGATTAAATAGCAAGTTTTTTAACCATTTGAGATGAGAAATTTAATTAAAAGTTTCAAAATAATTCTTTGTGGTGTTTTGAAAAATTTGCCAAGAGAATATGGCTTTCTGTTTTATAGGAATTGTAGAAATGGATTCGATTGATAAGCTGTTAACTGAACTTAAAAATGAATACGAAGAAATACAACCTAAACAGCAGCCCCCAAAATTAACTACAGCCAAATCGGTGATTCGACCATCACCAAAATCAGCATCTTTAATGGATAATCTTTTAGCAGAAGTTAAAGCTGATTTTGTAGAAAAAGATGCTGTTGAGGAATTAAAAAGACAGCAAGAACTAGAACAGGAACGAATTCAACAAGAACAACTCAAAACCAAACAAATAGAAGCTTTGAAAGTAGAGGCAAAAGAATGGTTAGCTAAAATAGATCCATTTTCGCCCGAAGGACTTTGGTTTGAAAGGTTTGCTGAAAGTTATCCTTCAAAATTAGAGGCGGCAATCGAATATTTACAAAGCAACGTATAAACTTAAATTTAGTTATGGATAACGATTTATTAGCTTTCTTTGCTGGAGTTGGGTTACTTATTCTCTATTTGATTTTTTCAGCATTTACAGAAATGGGTACTAAACTTCCTTGGAAGAAATAAGCTAATGGGGCAATGAATTTAAAAATTGAGAGTTTTTAAAATCAAAAATATGTAAATTCAAGATGCTCAACTAGCTAAAATATAGCCGTAGTCACACTCTTTATGACATTTTGAAAGTATGAATGCTAGGAATAGTAATAGTTCTCCCTCCTGCTAGATTTACATTTATTAATCAAATAGACATTGAAAAAATTAATAAACATTTTTACGGCTGAGCTAACATAACTAATTGATTGAGAGAATATCAAATGCGCGATCCAGAGAATAACCAAATAAAAATTGAGCCAGCAACCCTTGTTTTAATTGTATCTGTCTTAATACTTTTGCCTCTGGTAATTGTTGGTTTTTTCTCGCAGTGATACCATTTTCCTAAATATCTGATATAGCCGTAGTCACACCCTTTAGGACATAATGACAAGCGTGAAAGCTAGGAATAGTAATAGTTTTACCTTCAGCATAGCTGCCGTCTGCCTCCAGCAAGAACTGCTATATCTATAACATAGGAAAATTTTAGCGCGATCGCCTTTAAAATTCAGGTGCGTTACGCGACTGTTAACGCACCTAATCACCTCAAAACTATTTAGGTAAAACTTGCTGTAGTGCTGCTATAAGTTGGTCAACACTTTCCTTACGACTATTAAAGCCCATCAATCCCACGCGCCAGACTTGACCGGCTAATTCGCCAAGACCACCGCCAATTTCAATATTATGTTCATTGAGTAACTGCCGAGCGATCGCTTTACCATCTACTCCTGCGGGAATGCGAACAGTGGTAAGAGTTGGTAGTCGATACTCCCGCTCAACGTGCATACTCAATCCTAAGTCTTCCAGCCCTTCCCAGAGGTATTCTACATTCTTTTGATGACGCTGCCAGCAGTTTGCTAATCCCTCTTCGGCAACTAAACGCAGTGCTTCCCGCAATGCGTAGTATAAATTAATTGGTGCTGTGTGATGATAAACGCGTTCGCTGCCCCAGTACTTACTCAACAAAGACATATCTAAATACCAATTGGCAACTTTCGTCCGCCGCTGTTGTAATTTCTCGGCTGCACGCAAACTCATGGTAAAAGGCGAAGCACCGGGCGGGCAACCCAAACCTTTTTGGCTACAACTATAAGCGAGGTCAACTCCCCAAGCATCCAATAAGATAGGAACACCACCGAGACTGGTTACGGTATCTACTAATAGCAGAGTGCCAAATTCACGACACAAATCAGCAACTCCTTCTAAAGGTTGGCGTGCCCCTGTGGAAGTTTCGGCATGAACCAGAGCTAGAATAGCTGGACGGTGAGTTTCAAGAGCAGTTTGTAATTCTTCCAAGTTAAAAACTTGTCCCCAAGGCTTGGTAATCGTTCGCACATCAGCGCCATAACGTCCAGCCATATCCACAAGGCGATTACCAAAGTAACCTGCTACACCAATCAAAACTACATCACCAGGTTCCACGCTATTGGCAATAGTTGCTTCCATTGCGGCTGTTCCCGTACCACTGACTGCAATAGTGAGGGGGTTTTCTGTTTGCCATACGTAGCGTAGCAACGACTGGATTTCATCCATCAGTGCGAGAAAAGCCGGGTCAAGATGCCCAACTGGTGAAGTATTCATCGCTTGGAGAACTGTGGGATGAGCATTCGAGGGGCCAGGCCCCAACAGTAAACGGGATGGGATTTCTAAAGGTGAGAGTTGCAAGCGCCCAGAATCGTTAATTGAAATTGTTGGCGTCATAATCTGTCTTCGCTTAGACGATACTTACCGCATCATAAAGCGATCGCATCACCGATGTTTGAGTTAGTCTACCATTTACCATTAACAAAGGATGACGCAAAGTTTTACAGTCAGTCTAACAAAGGTATATTGGCAGTATATTTATTATTTAATTGATTTAAATTTTGAATTTTGAATTTCCCAAAGGAGTTGACCACCGACCCCGACTGATTGTTGCTGTTGGAGTCGCAGTATTCGTTTCAGTAATACTTCCACCTGGGCTGCACGTACCAACGCGAATTCTTTGTGCTTGGAACTGTGGTGCTGACTTTTTCTTAGCCTTAACCTGGTGGAAAATGATCGAGGCTACGCCAGAAAAAACCCGCCGTTATGCCGAGAGAGATTACGAAGGACGTTTAGCCATATTCTTACTGGCGATCGCAGCAGCTTGTGTTAGTGTGTTAGCGATTGTGTTTTTACTAACTGATAAAAAAGGACAATCAACATCTTTGCTTATTTTACACGTCATACTTTCAATTATGACGATTCTCGATTCCTGGTTATTGGTGCATACTATGTTTGCACATCAATATGCACATATTTATTATCAACATATTAGTTCTAATCATCCAGAAATCAGCAAAGGTTTAGATTTTCCTAATACCGAATCTCCAAACTACTGGGATTTTTTATATTATTCTTTTGTGATTGGCATGACTAGCCAAGTTTCAGATGTGCAGACGACATCAAGCGATATGAGACGTTTGACACTACTGCATGGTATATTATCTTTCTTTTTCAACACCACAATTTTAGCCATGACGATTAACATCATTGCATCGCTGATTTGAAAATTACAGCAGAATTAGTGAATTTACTAATTACCAATTCAGAAGTTAAATACGCTTTAATCCCACTCCCAAACCCTAATATCATGTCCGGATAATTAACTATAATACTCAAAACCCTACCCCGCAAAAGCTATGCTTTAGCTCCCTTAAGAGCAAGCTCTTAGGGGTTGGGGGTGGGGTTCTTTTATTATGCGTGATTTGACGGATATCATATAAGAGCGACTTATTAGGGGACATTTGTCGCGAGCAAATGCTCTTTAGGGTTCTGATGTTGCAACGAAGTGAAAACCGCTATAGTCACAAAATCACAAAATAAGGGACTGACAAATAAAAGATATTCCACTCTTCACAATTAACGGTCAACAGTCATCAGTAATCAATTTCAAACAAGATAATTTATTTGTTGGAATTACCTAAGTAATTATAACAAATTTGATAATTAATTAGTTTTTATATGAAGATAGAAAAACTATTTTAATTAATGGGAAACTATTGTGAAAATATCCTAGCAAGAGCTAAAGTAGAGCAATCTGATATCTAAGCACATTAAAGCACACCAACTGAGTTTCAGATTGTAATTATAACTGTGAGTAACTTCCAAGGACTATAGACAAATTGCCGTTTAATCGAGAAATTACCAAAGATTTAGTAGTAAACCATTTGTTGACTATCAACTCGGAACTAACATTTATGCAACTCAATCACAAAATTTTTCTATACTCTTCTCTAGCTGAATTTCCATTACTCAAAAAAAGTTATACTGCCAAAATTATGGTAGTGGCATTTTTAGGAACTCACGTACCACTTTTGGCTTTAATCTTCAATTTCGTGACTTCCAACTCCTATTCTTGGGAAATCACAATTCGAGTGCTGCTGAATGCTCTTTTGGCTACTCTAGCAGGGACAGCAGCTACTCTTTGTGCATTACACTATCTACTTGCTCCTGTAATTTTGACATCTGTGGCATTGCGAGACTATTTGCAAACCAAAAAATTACCACAACTGCCCACAGAATTTGGCGATGAAGCAGGCACACTCATGGCAGACACTTCACAAACTCTGCACAAATTAGATGAGTTGATTAACCAGATTACTAATTATGACAATTTGACTGGGTTGCCGAATCGAGATTTATTCAGCGATCGCCTTTACCAAAACGTGTCACAATCTCAAAATCCCCAGCAATTAATTGCTGTTCTCTCGCTAGCGATTGATGATTTCACTGCCATCTGTCATGGGTTAAACCATGAAACATCGAATCACCTATTAAGAGCAGTTGCCCAACGTTTGACAACCTGTATGGCTAAAACAGATATCCTCGCACGTTTGAGTCAAGATGAGTTTGCGATCGCTCACATCAATATATTATCCTTTGAGGATGTAGTCAGTTTAACAAAAATACTACAGACTACACTAACCAAACCCTTCTTTATAGATGGTCAGCAGATTCACATCACAGCCAGCGTAGGTATTACAATTAGTGACTTAGGCGATCGTAATAGTGTCGAGCAACTATTGCAGAAGGCTCACATAGCACTGTATCAAGCAAAACAGCAAGGGTCTAGTCAATACCAGTTTTATTCACCAGAAATTAACGCTCAGTTGCAAGAGCGATTAGCATTAGAAAATGAATTACGTGGGGCACTAGAGCGTGGCGAAATGGTAGTTTATTACCAACCGCTGATTGATTTGCACACTAGAGAAGTCACAGCAATGGAAGCACTATTGCGCTGGCAGCATCCTAGCAGAGGTTTAGTTTCTCCAACAAAGTTTATTCCCATTGCCGAACGTAACGGTTTAATCATACCTATCGGTGAATGGGTGTTGCGAACTGCCTGTACCCAAAATCGAGAGTGGCAACTTGCTGGACTGCCACCAATTCGCATGTCAGTTAACCTCTCGGCTCGACAATTTGAACAACTAAATTTAGTCGAAGTTGTCAAACAAATCTTAGAACAGACACGATTGCAACCATCTTACCTAGAACTGGAAGTCACTGAAAGCTCCTTAATGGCTAATATTGAGCATTCAGTTAAAACCCTCAAACAGTTACGAGAACTAGGAATATGGCTAGCTTTGGATGATTTCGGCACTGGTTATTCTTCTCTCAACTATTTGAAGCGCTTTCCTGTGAACATGCTCAAAATTGACCGCTCATTTGTGCAAGACGCGACATCAAATTCTGATAGCGCCGCCGTCACCGATGCCATCATTGCATTAGCTAAAAGCCTCCAGTTGAAAATTACAGCAGAAGGAGTAGAAACTCAACAACAGCTTGACTATTTACAAAAGCGCGGGTGTCAAGAAGGTCAGGGATTCTACTTTGGTATCCCTGCTCCTGCCGACACAATCACCGATATACTCAAGCAGAATTCTCTGCAAATACAGAAGATAGCTGCATAATATAGCAGGAGACAGTTCTTGCTGGAGGTAAAAACATTACTCTTGTTGACATTCACGCTTGTTATTATGTCTTAACCTATATGACTACGGCTATAACTATATCTCTCAAAAGTGCTGTATCTACGTATTTACAGCTTATGCTTGACGGCTTTTTTAACTGCATAATAGATTTTTCAAACATCTTCTCAAGGTTTATTACCTTATTCCAAAAGGTCTAATTTTCTTTCTTCACCAAGGATTGCCAACCATCGTAAATCCAGCCCAATAATAAGGATGCATAAGTGATTGGTTGGGTTCATCAATACTGTCAGCAGGCAAAGGCAAGTTTCCGACTGCTCCCAAACCTTGGACTTGACCATCCTTGACGTAAATTTGTCCTTTAGCCATAGCTACTTGAGCCTGTCTCAAAGCTTCTGCCTTAATCGGTGCTGTCCTTAAATTCTGATAAAATTTGGTCATCAATGCTGCTGTCCCAGAATCATTAACCGACCAAAGACTGGCAACACTAGTTTTCACACCAGCCAGCACTGCTAAACCCGCAAACCCAAGTTCTGACTCTTCATCCCCTAAAGCTGTTCTACAAGCACTCAGCACCATCATCTCTACTTGGGGTTCATTTAACCGCAACTGCCGTAACTGATTCAAGCGTAACTTGTCCTCCCACAATTGAATATAAGAATTGCTCAAGCCGCCAGTTGCAAAATCGGCATGAGTTGCCATGTGAATAATGCCAAAAGGTTGTTGACGACGGACATTTTTGAGATTTTTTAAGGTGGCTTGCTTGTCCAACAATAATTTACCTTGCCAGAGTTTGGACACCAGTGTTGATATTTCAACGGGAACTGCTGGTAAAGGATCTTGCCCTTGAGTACTTTGAGACACCCCTAGCGCTAAAATTTGAGATTTTCTAATATCTGTATAGACGGTGTTAGTCAAGCTGAGACTTGGCATCAAGCCAATACTGTATTTTTCTACTAGAAATTGTTTACCATCGTGAAGCGCTGCCATTGGAGTTGAACGTAAACCAATGTCTGGTAGAAAGACTAGATTACCAATCCTTTGCGCTTGTAAATCTGCCTCCACTGGTGCAATCAGCCAGCGATAAAGTTGTTGAGATGAACGCAAGTAACCAGTACGACGACGGTTTTGTGGACTAACAATTTGGTCGCGAAATTCTTGAGCCACTTGTAAGACTTTGGCTCTGGTGGTATCTGGGATGCGCTTACGAATGGGATCGCCTTTTCCAGTGACTAGTACTATTTCTAGTTGGTCGCTATCCTGTTGTGATAAAGTATTTAGCTGTTTAGTTCTCTCTGGTATAATCTCCACAGGGACAAAACTGATGTACATAAATGCAGGTTTTACACCAGTAGCTTCCTCAATTTTGCGAGCAATTTCTTTGGCATCATCCAATGTTTTTATTTTGGGATTGCGTATGCCTAAATGGTCGCTAAAATCATCTGTGAATTTATCTTCCGGAGTAGGATCGGTATTCAGAACGGGGTCATTAACATTAGGATTATTGGAGCCAGGGTTAATCGGTTCATTTGGTGAATTGCACTGGAATGTGCAAGGAGGAACATCTGGCTTATTCCGCTCCGGTGGCACACTGATGTTGATTCCTACCTGTACGGGTGCTGAAGAGGATACACCATCGCTTGCACTGATAGCGAAAGCATTTACTAACCCATTAGTATCTGCTGGAGGTGTGTACACCAAAGTATCGCCGCTAGATAATGTAGTAACACCAGGGGTCACGGGAGCGCCATTAACAGTCAGATTTCCTGCATTTACTGCATCAACTCGGATGGAGGTATTGTCATTATTAGCATCCGTAACCACGGCAGCTAAACTACCGAAACTCAAGGTTACTGGCTGATTTGTCTGGGTATCGGGTAATGATAATTTTGGCGTCAGTGTTGGCGGGGTATTGACAGAAGTAATCGTGATTCCAATTGGAGTACCGCTAGCATCTCCACCATTAGGCAAGACTGGAAAGCTATTTAAAGGATTGATAAAATTGTCGCCTGTATTAATTGACCCTGCTATGCCATTGACACTCGCATCACCTACGGTAAATGGTACATTGTCTGGCCCACCATCGTGTTGAATTCTGACAGTACCTCCCGCATTAGGTTGAGCGATAAAGCCTATTTGACCAGGAATATATCCACCAGTTGCGATGGTAATACCTGTCCCCAATCCTAGAATCAGTCCATTGGTTAGCACTTGCACATTGCCACCTTGGACAGTAGTATTATCAATACCAAAGTTGTTAGCTATGGCTTGAGTGTTGATGGTGGTAAAACGAATATTGCTGCCAAAGCTATTGGTAGTTTGTAAACTAACGTTGCCACCTGTAGCACTTGCAGTCCCATCGACTCCGGTAGCACTAGCTGAGGCATTAATGGCATCATTAACAGTGATATTATCTCTGGCAGTTAAGCTGATTGCACCAGCCGTGCCAGTAAAATTGCCACCTCCTTCCTTGATTACAGACGAGTTAATTGCCCCTGTGGTGATACTACCATTTGTGGTTGTTTCTACTACATTGCCACCCGAACCTGAGTTAAAACCATTATTTGAAGAAGTATTAATTGTACTTGTGAGGATATTACCTGCGGCAGTTAAACTTACTGTTCCAGCCGTATTATTCTTTGCAAATCCTTGATTATTGCTAGTATCGAGGTTATTTAGAGTAATGCCACCAGTAGTACTTTGGACTATAATATTCGCTGCCGAGTAGCCCTGACCACTGGCGATAATGTTGCCCGCAGTTATGTCACCAATCGCAGACAAGGTGACATTGCCGCTATTACCAGAAAAATTAGTAGTTGTATCTAGATTTCCTAGTAATAGGCTAGCTCCAGAAATGTTTATTGCTCCTCCGTTAGTCTTAATTGTGTTGGTAGGATCGACAAAGTTTACAGAACCGTTTTGTGAGGAGAGGTTGAAGCTACCGCCAGTACCCAAGTTTAATGTCGCAACACCAGCTGCGGTAGTTACTCCAGGTGTAGCTCCAGTGATGTCATTAATGGTAATATTACCTGTGGCTTGTAAGTTGATATTTGCACCGGACGCTGCGATCGCACCCCATGAAACGGTATTAGCCCCAATATCTGCATCGCCAAAAGCAATATTGCCAGCTGTAGCATCAAAATCACCTGTCCCGGCTGCACCATCGATAATAGTTAATGTGCTGGGGTCTAGTAATAAAGTGCCAAAGTTCCCTTTAGGCGCAAAAGTATCTACCACACCGTTGAAGGTCAAGAAATTTTTGCCCGATACTTCTACAAAACCACCATTGCCAGAATTTGCTCCTCCACGAGCCGAAATGTTACCAAAAAACTGGGTTGTGTCATTACCCCAAACAATCACGCGTCCACCGTTCCCATGCAATTTACTATCGGTATTAATCGCAGAGTTAGAGTTAACGTAAGTCTGCTCGGCATTGGGTAAAGTTCCCTTACCCTGGTAATCGCCGCCAATTAGTACAGTACCGCCACCATTGGTTCCAGAGGCGTTAATATTAGCATCAATCACCCCTACTTTTTTACCCAAAACACTTACTGTTCCACCTGTTTGACTTGATACATTTACTTTGCCAGAAACAATGGTTGTACCTGGAGTTGGGGGAATTTTAATGTTAGAGCCTGTGAGTTGCACAGTTCCATCAGGATTAGCAGTTAACCCAGTGTTACCAACGGTGAGCAATTCTGGTAAAGATGCAATGGGAATTGTCCAGTTGTTGGGTTGATTGCTACTAGAAGCTAGTGGCTGAATTTCCAGACTCAGCACATTTCCTGGCTGACTCAGACGCACCCAATTTTGACCTGGTACGGATGAGACGGTAATCTGTCCTCCTGGTGCTGAAAGTTGCCCAGTATTTACCACCGTACCGCCCAATAAATTCAAGTTCTGCCCATTACCGACTGTCAAGTTCCCTGCATTGACAATCGCTCCTGGTTGGCTAGTACTAAAGGCAAATCCATTGGGGTTTCCTACTAAATTAATGTAGTCATTCACATCGATGGCGTTAAACCAACTACTGCCAAAACCTATTCCGTTGGCTGTTGTCACCGTGAAAGCACCAGGTACATTTAAGCTGGCGTTTGCTCCAAAAATAAATCCGGCTGGATTCATCAAGAACAAATTAGGGTTACCACCAGTTACCTGAATTAAGCCGTTAATGATGGAAGGATTACCACCTGTGATTCGACCCAGGATATTTTGTAACGCCGGACTAGCTTTAAAGTTGGCGATTTGTTCTGGTGAAATTCCAAACTGTTGAAAGCTGTGGAACAGGTTTGCACCATCTCTAGAAGTTGTACCGCCTGTGATATCAAGTCGGTTGCCGTTGGGAGTTACAATTGTGTTTGTACCATCAGCCGCAGGAACAATTTGCTGTGCTTGGGCTAATCTGGGACTGATAGCACTCAGCAGTGGGGCAATAACTAGTACTGAAGCGGCGATACTAGAGAGTAAAGATTTTTTACAATAAATCAGAACTTCTGTGCAGAGGTCTTCTTTCCCCTCTGCTCCCCATCCCCTCTGCCCCTCTGCCTCTTTTTTGTGCCGCAAGATGAAGCGACCTGTGGACAATTCTACATCGATTTGTAACTTATTTGCTAATCCGCGTCGCCAAAGAGCTTGGGCGATCGCCTTCTGTGACCAAAGTATTTGTTCTGTTCTTCTAGTAATAGAGATGTTTTGCGAATGAATCCGGTAGAAGTAGAGAGGCTGTTTAACTCGCCGCACTTGGGCGACTTCCGAAAGTCTTAAACACAAATCGTAATCATAGCAAGTATCATTAAAGGACGCATCGACACCTCCCGCTCGGTCGTAAACACAACGACGCATCAGGCGGAAGTGAAAAGTCATGAAGTTGACTAACAGTCCTTCTTTTGAGTAGGGAATGTCACAGCGATGACCGTAATCGAGAACTTTGCCGTCTGCATCGATATTTAAGTAGTCGGTGTAAACAAATCCCGTTTCTGGGTGGCGATTAAGTATTGTAGCGGTTTCGGCTAAGGCAGTAGGGGCGAGGATATCATCATTGTCAACTATCCCGATGTAACTACCACTAGTTTGCTTAATTGCTGCTTTACAAGCCGCAGCAACTCCTTGATGGTGTGCTTGGATTACCCGCACTCGCCCATCTTGTTGAGCAAATACTTTGGCGATCGCCACCGAACCATCACAAGAGCCATCATCCCAGATTAGTAGCTCAAAATCTTGCCATGTCTGCGCTAAGACACTGGCGATCGCTTCTTGAAGGTAAGCTTCCCGGTTGTAATTGACGATGACAATGGAAATCAGTGGTGACATCGAAGAAATCCCAGTTTTCTACCTGTTATTAGAATATAATCCTCAGGGCTTTCACTTAGGTAATCATTGCTATTTATTATTTTTTAGTTACAAATTTTCTTAAATTGGAATGTCAAAAATGTGATATTCAGATATTTATGCACCCCAAATTAGTAAATAGTTATAGCAGGAGGCAGGAGGAACAAGGCAGGAGGTAAAACTATTACTGCTCCTAACTAACATTCACGCTTGTCATTATGTCCTAACTTATATGACTACGGCTATATCTGTTCGCTAATAACTGATAACTGTTCAGCCACCCCACCGAGGATCAATGAAAAAAGGAACAGAAACTAGTGTTAAACCCAAAGCAATGACTCAACCAAAAATTGTCTATCTCTCTAGTCAGTTAGACACTTGGCAAAGTCTGGCAAATCGTAAATGGAATCAGCACAGTTTCGGTTTCAAGTGTGGCTTGTTAATTCTGCCTGCGGTCTGGATTGTAACTGTCAATGCACCCAGAGCTATAGCTAATAACTTTACACCAGACTCGACTGCAAATAGCAGTTCACCAGAGTTACAAATAGTACAAACTCCAGAACCTTCCCCGGTAACTGAGCCTAATCAACCAGCACCAAACCCCCAATCATCTCCACCACAACCAGAAACACCACAACGCATTCGAGTCCACAAAATTAAAGTTGTAGATAGCACAGTTTTTACTGAAAAGGACTGGAATCCAGTTGTCAAGCCGTTTGAAGAACGAGACTTGACTTTAGAAGAAATCAGACAAGCAGCAGACGCCGTTACCCAACTTTACCTTAATAAAGGTTATCTTAATTCCAGAGCGATTCCAGAGACTCAGCAACCTAGCACTGCCGATGGTGTTGTGGTAATTCGGGTAATTGAAGGACGTTTAGCAGAGATAGACATCGAAGGAACGCGGCGATTAAAGCCCTCTTATATTCGCAGTCGCATCGAATTGGGTGCTGGTATTCCTCTGAATCTTGGGAAGCTGGAAGACCAACTAAAACTATTGCGACTCGATCCCCTGTTGACGAATGTAGAAGCACGTCTGCGTCCCACGGGTAGAGTTGGTGAAAGCGTTCTGGTTGTCAGAGTCCAAGAGGCAAATCCTTTAACTGGTAGCTTTGGTGTAGATAATTATTCGCCTCCTGCGATTGGTGCAGAAAGATTTGGTATTGAACTGCGCGATCGCAATTTGACTGGTATGGGAGATGAATTAGCAGGCTCTTATTACCACTCGTTCAGCGGTGGTTCTGATATCTTTGATTTTAGCTATCAGGTTCCGGTGAATGCTATGGATGGCAGGGTGCAGATTAGAGCTGCATTTAATCGTAATGAAATTACTGAAGCCCCATTCGATGCGTTTGACATTCGTGCAAACCAGGATCTTTATGAAATCAATTATCGTCAACCATTAATGCGATCGCCCAGAGAAGAATTTGCCTTATCGTTAGGATTTACCTATCAAGACGGTCAAACTTTTCTCTTTGATAACCTTGCAACTCCCTTTGGTGTCGGCCCCGATGCCAATGGAATTAGCCGTACCAGCGTCATTAAGTTTGCTCAAGATTATACCAGACGCGAACCCCAAGGTGCTTGGTTCTTGCGCTCGCAATTTAATTTTGGCATTGACATCTTAGATGCCACAATTAACAATGACCCCATACCCGATGGTCGCTTTTTCAGTTGGCTATTCCAAGTACAGCGCGTACAGCGACTCAGCAACAATCAATTATTGCTCATTCAAGGAGACTTACAGCTAACACCAAATAGCCTCTTACCTTCTGAGCAATTCGTGATTGGCGGCGGACAATCAGTCAGAGGATATCGCCAAAATATTCGCTCAGGAGATAATGGATTTCGGGTAGCGCTCGAAGATAGAATCACAGTCCAGCGTAATGAATCTGGATTATCCACGATTCAACTTGCACCATTTGTTGATATGGGAGCCGTTTGGAATAAGTCTAACAATCCCAATCCGCTACCCAATCAAACTTTTCTGATTGGTGCAGGCTTAGGATTATTATGGAATCAAGCCTTTGGAATTGATAATCTAAATTTACGACTCGATTATGGATTTCCATTTATCGATTTGAGCGATCGCGGTAATAACGCTCAAGATGATGGGTTTTATTTTAGCCTGCGGTATCAGCCGTAATGGGGAGATGGGGAGATGCGGAGACGCTCTGACGCAAAGAAAAACTAATGACCAATGACAAATGACTAATAGACCTCTTGCAAAAATTACTTTTGCAAGAGGTGGGACTCGGGGAAAGGTTAAAGGGACTCATGTTTTTTATTATTCCTTTCCCCCTCCCCCCTTACCCTTTTCCCTACTTTTGCAAGAAGTCTAATGACCTATTTTTTGTACAAAGCACGATATTCCCAAGGATTGATAAATTTAGTATCGCTCCAAACGCCAACCCGTTGTTGTTTGGCTTCAACTTCAGCTTGTTGAATTATGTCTCTACTAGGACACTTATTTAAATAGGGACGATATACTTTTGCTAAGCCTTCTTGCAACAATACCTGTTGGATAAAAGTGCCATTTGTTAAACGAATTTCTGCAATTTTACGTCCATAGCGGTCACTATCAGTAATATTTAAAGTCACGCGCTCGCCTCCTTGCTGTACAAGTTGTTGCACGCGTTCTTGAGCTTTTTTACCCCAACTAAATTGATTGCGATCGCTACTAACTTTACTCTGCTTTTCCTTATTAGAATGAGCGATTTCTGGTGCATCTACACAAGCAAAACGCACAGTAAAATTTTTTCCCTTAGCATCTTTTAGTACTATAGTATCACCATCACTCACTCGCTCAACTACATCTCCAGAATTACCAACAAAGCGATCGCACGCCATCAAACCCAAAATTATGATAGTTGTACACAGCCAAAATAGCACTGTTTTAATTAATTTCTCCATCCCAACTCACCAAGTTATCTTTGAGGCATGATATAGCAAAATCAAAAGAGATTTTCTCAACTGTTGACATAGTGCCGCAGGTATTCTAATGATATCTGAATTTTTGTATCTATTAATTGATTACCAATAGGCAATCGTTCTCCAGTCACCCAAGCTTCTTGAGGTTGACACTGATATATTCTTCGGGGTGAATCATTTAAATAATCATCAGCTGTGCGATTATGTTGTCTTTTGGCACGATTTATAAGTAGCTTGAGAATCTTTTCAGTATCATCTGGCTTTAATTCTGATGCAGTTCCATAAAAATACAACCCATCTAGTGTACCTTCAGAAACACTCGAATTAAAAATAGCGATCGCCACTTTCCCATCATTACTATATAAATTCTGGGAATGCTTGGATTCTATAGCCGAACTCCAATAAATATTATAGTTATCATCATAGGCAAAAAATACAGGCGATACCCAAGGATAACCATCTAAAGAACAAGTAGACAAAGTGCAATAAATATTATTTGCCATAATCCGAAAAGCTTTCGCAATCACTTCAGGATTTTGAAAATCAATTGTATTAACCCATCCATTTGTAACACTTGCAGCTTCCAACATAACCCACTTTTAACATCCAACAAAAGCAATATTATTTTACCTAACCAATTAAACTCCAAAAAACTCTGCGTACCTTTGTGCTTACTTTGCGTCGGCAGTCGCTCATGGGGGAAACCCCCAAGACCGCGCTGCCTCACCTTTGCGTTTAAAACCATTTTAAAGTTGATTTCGCGCCTTCAATTGCAGATATCGTTCAACCAATTCGTCCGCAATTTGATTTGCTGGTGCATCTAATACTAAAACACCTTTTTGTTTCAACTGAGCAAATGCCACTTGTCGCTGTGCTAATAAATCTAATGCCACTGCACGCATATAAGCACCTGTAACATTTTCACTAAAAGTATCTGCTAGACTATCGACTTGCGGATCTCGCAGAGTTACGCAAAATGGCAGATAGCGGGGTGCTAGTTTGGAAAGTGCAGCAAGCAGTTCCATAGAAGCTGTAACATCAACTAAATCCGTAATCACTACCACTAGCGCCCTGCGAGTTTGTCGTTGCACAACATTTGTTACCGCACCCAAATAATCAGATTCAAATAACACTGGTTGAATCGGAGTCAGCTTATCAATTAACTGATTCATATGAAGTTGACCGCGTTCTGGGGGAATCCACGTATGCATCTGGCGGTCAAATACACCAACACCAACGCGATCGCCTCGATGTAAACCCGCCAAAGCTAAGGATAAAGTTGCATTCAAACCCCAATCAAATCGCTGCAAACCTTGGACTTTCGCCGTCATCAATCTACCGCGATCGAGTAAAATCAGTAAAGTTTGCTCTTGTTCTGGTTCCAGCACCCTTACCAGTGGCGGCGAGTTACCATAAGCACCAACCCGACGGGCGGTAGCTTTCCAATCGATGAATCGCAAATCGTCACCAGTGCGATAATTCCGCAGTTCGGCAAACTCTGTACCGATACCCGTTTGCCTAGCTTGGCGCATTGACCCGGATGATTGCAATGTTAGGCGAATTGTTAGCGATCGCAATCCCACTAAATCAGGATAAACTTTCACCCGCAGACTTTGCAAAATCTGCCAATCATCCCAAGCTAATCCCCAAAATCCCAATTGTCTTACTTGAATATTTCCCCAAGGAAATTCTCCCCGTTGTGTCGGATTAATGGTATACGTTAATTCCTGGGTACTGTTACTAGGAATAGTGGCGTCCAATGCGAGTACAGATACACCAAAGCCTGTTGGGTAATAGTCGCGGATTTTAATTTGGGCATTAGTATTTTCTGATGTCACTTTTAACACAACTGGATTATCTCGCCCAATGGATAATCGCGATGGTAATTCGCGGGTAATTTGGACGCGAGAACGCCGCACCCGTAAACCATCCACAACCATTAAAATTAAAATTACGACATCAAATAGCAAAGTGATGGCGATGGTTGCAAAAATCGTCATAAAAAGGGATAGGATAAAGGCGATCGCAATTCCCAACGCCAATAATAAATAAACTCGTTTGGAAGGAACCATTTTTTGCTCTATTTAGCTGAGTTAGTGGGGCTGCTTGTATTTTTGGACTGAGGTTTTGGTTTCGGATTCCTCATCAAACTTATCTTCTTCATAAGGCCAGTATTCCTCTGGAGGCAGACCAAATAATGCCATTGCCTTCATGGTTTCTCGAAGAGATGCTCCTACATCACCTTGACGATGCATTAAATTGCGTATCACTTTCTAAAGAAACAGTCGAGAAGCATCGATGAAAGAAATAGCGAAATGCAAATTTCCTATATAGTTTAGATTTTTTTACTATATGATGATTTGTGCGATCGCGGCTAGATTTTCCCTACACCCCACACCTTTACACCCCGCCCCAAAGGGGCTTGGTTGGGAGAAGGATAGCAAGTGGCGCGCTTCTATTTATCGGGGCTTACTCTCTAAGTATCCTCGTCTGTACCTGGGATGATTGAGAAGTAATTTAACTGTACAAGATAAGATCGGCAAAACGCGTGCTAAGGGCTATACTAATTGATGTCAAATTTGCTGGCGATCGCAGAACTGTTCACCTCTTCCCAATTACCAATTACCAAAAAGACCAACCATATTGTAAGTAATTAGCCGAACTTAATTTAATTATAATTTTTCTAATGAAATAAGTAGGTCAACATTGAAAAACGTAAGGTAAGGATTCAGGTCTAATATTGAGGAAGTAAAGAAGGGCGAGACAGAGAATTAT
>JAQYWR010000020.1 GCA_029379225.1 Nostoc sp. S4
ACGATCGCTGCGTTTGGCTGTGACAAAACGTAAAGTTAGTGGTGGTTCCCGTTCGATGGAGCGATTTTGTCATACTGCCAATTTGTTGACAGTGGTTCAAACCTGTCGTCGTCAAGGTAGGTCTGTTATTGATTTTTTTGCACAGGCTCTAATTGCTGATTCTGATAATTCTCTGTCTCGCCCTTCTTTACTTCCTCAATATTAGACCTGAATCCTTACATTGATGCTCCGATCTGGAGGTCAACTCTTGCTTTCACTCCTGATGGTCGATTTTTACTCACTGGAAGTGATAATGGTATGAGGATTTGGCGGATACGTTAGGTACTCGAATCCAAAAATTTGATCGTTTTTGTGTTGAAACGCCCGAATAGTACTAGTACACGTTAATACTATATTCTTTTTTTTACTTTATACACTGTATAAATGCTAGAATCCTCAGCCCTGATTCGTAGGTTGGGGAGCCACTGCGTTGGACGGGTTAAGAGGCTTGAAGCAAGTGGCGTTTGAGGCACGTAGCAAGATCCGGAAGGGTAACCCAACGTATTTGTTGGGTTTTCACTCGGTAAACCCAACCTACGAAAAAATGGCGAAGATATTGAGTTAAAGACTATAAATTCTTTATTCTAGATTCCATAAAGCTGCGCTTTCAGTTTCAGTAACAGCTTTCTTTTTTATTGGCTTTGGTAGGAAAGCTTTTGGTTGAATAAATTTGAGTTGAATGTACATCACTACCCAGAAAGAAGAATTTAGCTATGCTTACATCAATGCCGTTGCGTCTGCTGCGGGTTATTCATTCCAGATAGCACCCAGACCATTAGATTTAGTAGGGGTTGATGTAACCATTACAGGAATTGCAACACCTGGTTCTAGACGGCGAACTCGGATTGATTTGCAAGTCAAATGCACTTCTCAACAATTACTAGATAATGACTTTGTTAAATTCCCGCTTTTAATAAAAAATTATGATGAATTAAGAAACGACAATCCCGACGATGACCCCCTATTGTTAGTCGTGGTCTTAATTCCTGATTTACAAGAAGATTGGTTACAACAATCGGAAACGGAACTTTGCTTGAAGCGTTGTGCTTACTGGGTGTCTATACGCGGTCAACCACCAACTGAAAATCAAAGCACTGTCACTGTTTATTTACCTCGTCAAAATATTTTCAGTGTTGAAGTTTTGCAAGCCCTAATGCAACGAATTGCTAGAGGAGAACCAATATGATAGTTACCGTGCGTGACCCAGATATTCTCTCTAATTTAGACCCTCAGATATTAACATCCTATCTTCAAGCAAAAGGTTGGTATCAAGAGAGTCAGGTGGACAATAAAGAATCAGTTTGGTTTAAAACAACTGATTCTGGTAAAGAATTTGATATTACTTTACCTCTCAATCCTGGAATCAGGTCTTATGCGCTACGAATGGCTGAGATTTTGGCAATTCTAGAAACAGTTGAAGTTCGCTCTCAGTTAGACATTTTGAGCGATTTGATTACAAAAATCCCAAATACTGAAATTCAGGGGTTGGTAATTAGACTAGCAGAACGAAATTATCCAGGTAATGTCACAATTATTGGCTTTGTTGTCGGCAAGCCTCGTCAAATTAATCTTTCTTTAAGTGAATCTGAATACAATCAGGCTTGGACTGCTTATCACCAGAGGCTACCAGTCGTTTGTACTGGAGATTTAGTTAAGGAGAATGACATTTTTGTGCTGAAAAAAACTACAAGTTTCTCTTTATATGATACTTTGACCGAGCAAGCAGCAGTTTAAAGAAGTCGGAAGTACATGACTGTTGATATTAAACGTCAACCGTCAACAACTAACACGAAAAGAAGTGCTGCGTATGTGCTATAGCTTATCACTAGTACATGTTAATACTATATTCTTTTTTTACTTTATACACTGTATAAATGCTAGAATCCTCAGGTAGACAGTTAGGATACCTAGATGGCAGTTGTAGCTAACTCAATCAAGTTTGGTACAGACGGCTGGCGGGGCGTAATTGGAGATGAGTTCACCTTTGAACGCCTAGCCCTAGTCGCGCCAGTCGCTGCAAAAGTACTATATAATACATATTATTCTACGGTGGGTAGCCAGACAATAATTGTCGGTTACGATCGCCGATTTATGGCTGAAGACTTTGCTCGTGCTGTCGCCGATGCTGTCACCGCCGTCGGATTTGATGTTTTACTCAGTGAAACATACGCCCCTACTCCAGCTTTTAGTTGGGCAGCAAAACAACTTAATGCTTTAGGGGCACTAGTAATTACAGCCAGTCATAATCCGGGTGCATATTTAGGCTTAAAAGTCAAGGGTTATTTTGGTGGCTCGGTGTCGCCAGAAGTCACAAAGGAGATAGAAGCACTGTTGCTTGAAGGAGTACCACCCGCAGCTACCCCAGGCAAGCAAGAGAAATTCGATCCCTGGCCCAGTTATACCCAAGCCCTAGAAGGTAAAGTTGATATTGCCAAGATTCGAGAAGCGATCGCATCTGGCAAACTGACGTTATTTGCTGATGTCATGCATGGCGCTGCTGCTAGTGGATTAGCGAGACTACTAGGCAATCAGGTCAAAGAAATCAACAGCGATCGCGATCCCCTGTTTGGTGGCGGTGCGCCGGAACCATTGCCTAAATACCTTTCAAAACTATTTGAAGCCATCAAGACTCACCGAAAAACCGATAAATCAGGTTTAACAGTGGGGTTGGTATTTGATGGAGACTGCGATCGCATTGCAGCAGTAGATGGAGAAGCCAACTTCCTAAGTTCCCAAGTATTAATCCCGATATTAATCGACCACTTAACCCTGCGGCGCGGCTTTAGTGGTGAAATAGTCAAAACTGTTAGTGGTTCAGACTTGATACCCCTTGTAGCAGCACTACATAACCTGTCAGTCTTTGAGACAGCAGTTGGTTATAAATACATCGCTGACAGAATGTTGGTAGCAAAAGTATTGCTGGGCGGCGAAGAGTCAGGAGGAATTGGCTATGGCAGCCATATTCCCGAACGTGATGCACTGCTGTCAGCATTGTACGTTCTAGAGGCGATTGTAGAATCTGGTTTGGATTTAGGTGAGTATTATCGTCACTTGCAGAAACATACAGGGTTTACCTCAGCATACGATCGCATTGATTTACCCTTAGCAAGTATGGAAGTGCGATCGCGTCTTTTGCAACAACTGCAAAGCGAACCCTTAACGGAAATTGCCGGGTTAGCAGTGATTGATTGCCAAACAATTGATGGCTACAAATATCGCCTAGCTGATAAAAGCTGGTTAATGATTCGCTTTAGTGGGACTGAGCCAGTTTTACGGCTATACTGCGAAGCGCCAACAATTGAACAAGTGCATCAAACTCTTGCTTGGGCGAAACAGTGGGCGGAGTAAAATTAATCATTAGTCATTTGTCTTTTGTCCTTAGTCCTTGGTAAATGATCAATGACTAATGACCAATGACCAATGACTAATTACCAATGACCAAATTACTCGTAGTAGCTACAGGAAATCCTGGTAAGTTGCACGAAATGCAAGCTTACCTGGAAAATTCTGGTTGGGAATTAACCCTTAAACCGGAAGAATTGGAAATTGAAGAGACGGGCGAAACTTTTGCCGCCAACGCTTGTCTAAAAGCGTCACAAATTGCTAAAGCTACAGGAAACTGGGCAATTGCCGATGATTCTGGTTTGCAAGTAGATGCCTTAAATGGCGCACCAGGGGTGTATTCTGCACGTTACGCCAAAACTGACTCAGAACGCATTGCTAGAGTATTGAGAGAATTAGGCAACGAGATAAATCGGCAAGCTCAATTTGTTTGTGCAGTAGCGATCGCTCGTCCTGATGGTGCGATCGTATTACAATCTGAAGGTATTTGTCGTGGCAAAATTCTCCACGCACCTCGTGGTGATAATGGTTTCGGCTACGATCCAATTTTTTATGTGCAAGAGTTGCAATTGACCTTTGCTGAAATGACACGGGAGTTAAAGGGGTCAATTAGTCATCGAGGCATGGCTTTTGCTGCTTTACTTCCTCAACTATACACATTGTCTAGTCCTGAGTTAGGATAAAAAACTGATTTAAGAAATGAAAAGCTATTTAAGAATTAGTACTTTCGGCGTTGCTGAATAGTCAGACTAAATATAGCAATCAAGGAAAATATAATAAAGGCTTGTGGTATCAAAGCTAAAAGTGATTTCCTACAAGTTTTTAAAGTGTAAATGCTGTTTACCTTTATTGCGCGGTTGAGACAATTGTCTCCCTAAGTTTTTGAAGAGTCGCTTCAGACCATTTATTTATGCAGCTGGTTTTTCCAGCAGGAATACGCATATGGTAAATTGGATTGTTACGTAAAGCTAAAATTTTTATTCTCTGAAGGACATCATGGTTACGTATATTTAAAAGTTCGGCTAGATGAGTACATGTATAAGGATAATGTTCTTCTTTAGGAAGGCTAATCGCACTCAAAGCAATATCTGTATTATCGAGATTAGTTGTGACTCTTAAAGCAGCATCTTCAGAGTTTCCATTTCGTACAGCCTCAAACTGGCTTACCACTCTGTTAATACTGTTCTCCAATCGAGTCAGCTTTCGTGTTAATTGATCGCTAACAACTGAAGATAAAATATCTCTGAGCCTATCCTCAGACACCTCAATCATAGAGCTAGTACCCTTACGATTGAGGCGTGCTTGGCTTAATGGGGTTACATTATTAGCTTCTGAGTTTGGCTCAGACGACATAAACAAATCCTCACGCTACATTGGAATGTTGGAATTTTTGTTGAAGACAATCCAAAATATCATTTTCGGTTTTTTGGACGATTTCTTCAATTTCTTGCTGCGATAATATGTTACCCAACTCTTCCTGCAAAATTGCTATTAATTTTTCATAACTAATATGAGCTTGAGTTTTAGCTAAATATTTAGCTAAATTTTGACCTAAATCCAGCCCCGCAGCCACATCACAATCTACTTCATCTTCAAGTTGAACTGCCCACTGTAACCAAGAATTACTCGATAAATATTGCATTGCCCTACCCCTTCCTGACTATCCACAACCAAATTGACCAGCTAACTAGATTGGCTGAGTATTTTCTCAGCTTGGTCTGATGAAATTTCAAAGTATCTTAGTCCTTGTTTATTGGAATCATATCCCAAATCAACCATTCCAAATTTTCTGTAAAAATTTTCTGCACCAGGTAAGGAATGTAAACCAATCCTACCTTTGTAATCTAAATCAAAGCTATGTTCTATAGCGAACTTTAGTAAACTACTTCCAACACCTTTATATATTGGTGGATTTTCTATAGAGCGACGATTCCAAGGAGCTATAGTTAAGTAATCTACATAAACAAGATTCTTAGTAGATTCTAAAAGGGAACGATAGCAATCTAACTCTAGAATCATAAGTCCTTGAGTAATTGCTTCGCATTCTAATGCAAGTCTTTCATAATTCGGCGTTGAAAGCTTAAAAAATTTATCTATCCATGACCAATGGCTGTCTTCTTCAGATGAGTTTTGAAGTCTTTGTTTCCAAAAGGTTTCAAAGTCTGAAATATGTTTAGAAGATAGATTATATAATTCTGCTTTAACTAAGGCTGAGTCTTTAACACGGAATAAGGGGAGCTTAACAATCACATTCAAGGCAACAACTCACAAGTTTGAATTAAGCTAGACAAGTATAAGTTCAGATTTCTTCTCGTCTACAGTTTCAAAGTAAAATTTTTCACCTTGCTCTATACGTTGCTCAATCAGCCCCATCATCCGTAAAGCTTGCCGTAACACCGCTGACTTATTCATGTCCTTTTTTTCACTAAGACTATTTAGTAACTCAAGCTCAGTGTCTGATAAGTTAAGCGTGATTAAAGTTTTTTTGCTCAAAACATTTTTACCTTTGTTTTTATATATAGATTATATATCAAATATACATAGTACATGCGTTCTATGTCAAGAGTAAAGCTGGTTTTTGTTGTAGCCAGTAGGAAGTGGGAATATGCCTATATGTGACTTATTGAGTCACATATAGGCATATAGTTCAGAAGCTTATTAGCACTCAAACTGCTTCTGTGTTCTTTTCCCCGGTACGAATCCGAATCACTTGTTCAACAGGCGAGATGAAAATTTTACCGTCGCCGATTTCACCCGTGCGGGCAGCAGCAATAATTTTGTCCACTACCATATCAACCTGATTGTCGTCAACGACGATTTCCACTTTGAGTTTTTGCAGAAACTCAACGGTGTACTCAGAACCGCGATACCGTTCAGTTTGACCTTTCTGCCGTCCAAACCCCCGGACTTCAGAAACCGTCATGCCAACAATCCCAGCATTAACCAAGGCAATTTTTACTTCATCAAGCTTAAATGGGCGGATAATAGCTTCTACTTTTTTCATTTCTTTGACTTCTGACTTGTACTAGCTTCGTTTATCTATCTAACCAGATCTGTTGTCTGAAACTGTAACTAGTAGCGCCTTTGCTAAAACATATGTAATAATTATCGTTTTTTTCCCATTTGTAGATACTTGGTGTGAGTGCTTTTGAACCTAAGAGCAGCCTTGATGAAGTAATTTAATAATCCTTAAACTTATAAGATCAAGAAATTACTGTCAAGATAGCATTTTTTTATGTGGTGTTTGTTACCTAAAGATAGATCAATTCTGCGATCGAGTAGATACGCTCGGATGTTCAAAAGACCGATCAAAAAGAATTTGTATGATAGCCCCTAAGGTTGCTGCTGACTGTGGGAATGTTAACTAACGTTTTTGATGTTCAAACAAAGGACGCACAATTAAATACCCAGCAGTGAAGGCAGTAAGCATAATTAACAAAATAGTAATAATTAACCACCAGCCGCTAACTTCCTTCGCATCTGGCTTAGCAGTAGAATAATAACTTACTTCTTGTTCCTCTATAAAAACTGGTTGTGGTATCGAAAAATTCTCGATTACAGGTGTAGAAAACTCCTGGCGTCTTTTTTGAGGTGGACGCCTACGAGAAACCTGTTGAGGTGGAGGCGCTTGTGTTACTGGCTGCTTGGCGGTACTTTTAACTTTGCCAGAAGCTTGGGAAGCTTGGTGTTCAGTAAAAATTGCATAGGAATTTACAAAATTTTGCAAGTGTGAAAAAGACTCAACGACTTTGGTAATTTCTTGGCGTAGTAGTTGATTTTCTTGTACTAATTGCTGATTTTTCGTGGTAAGTGCATCTAGCCTCGCTTGAGTTGCTTGCAACTCCATTGACAATTCCCGGTATACAGATAGTGGTACAGAGGGAGGGTACGCTTGACTAGTCTGTGTTGACGAATTCCTGTGAACAGAACCTGTGGTTGTTCGCATTGGGGCTTGGTATTAAAAATCAAAGTGATTAGATTGTACAGAGATGCTAACAGAGATAGTCAGCCCTGAAACTATGCCCAAGAATAATAGAAAAATGCCGAGACGGCAAAGATTTTTTATTGGAGACTGGGTATTAGGTACTGGGTATTGGGAATTGGATATTAGAAAACAGTCCCTAGTCCCCAGCTTTCAGTTTCGATAATGCAAAGAAGTGTCCCACAGGCCCTTGTCCTTCGCCAATATCTAGGGCGTAAGTCAGTGCAGTAGTTACATACTCCTTTGCCTGTTGCACTGCCTGCCACAAATTCTTTCCCTTTGCCAGATTAGCAGCGATCGCAGCCGATAGCGTACAACCAGTACCGTGGGTATTCGTTGTCTGTACTTGCTTTGTAGTTAGAACTTCCAACTTTTCCCCATCAAACCAAATATCAACGCCACGCAAATTCCCTTGCATACCTCCACCCTTGACTAAAACAGCCTTTGTCCGTAAAGTCTTGTAAATAATTTCAGCAGCGGCTTGCATATCCTTTAAGGAATGAATTTGTAAACCGCTCAAAATTTGGGCTTCGTAGCGATTAGGCGTGATAATAGCTGCCTTGGGGATAAGGGCATGGCACAGAGTCTTTACGGCATCATCATCAATTAATTGTGCCCCGGTACGTGACACCATTACTGGATCTACTACTAGATTATCAATTTGTAAAGCTTCTACTTGCTGGGCAACAGCAAAGATAATTTCCTGATTCAGCAACATTCCCGTTTTGGCAGCTTGTACGCCAATATCTTCAACCACTGCCTGAATTTGCGCCACAACCGCTTCAGTTGGCATGGTATCAACCCTCGTTACTCCGAGAGTGTTTTGTGCGGTGACGCAGGTTATAGCGCTAGTACCGTGGACACAGTGAAAGGCAAAGGTGCGTAAATCAGCTTGAATTCCTGCACCGCCACCACTATCTGAACCAGCAATGGTTAAAGCAACAGGTATTTTGGATATGATTTCAGCATTCATATAACGGATTTAACTTACTGGAATCCAGTAGCAGCAATGGGTAAAGTATCTGGAATCTCATTTGATTAAATTCTATCGAGTGTAAGGCGATCGCTTGGAGCGAGTTAAATTTTCAACTAACTTCATCAAATCCTTGCACAAAGCGCTCTTTACTTTCATGTTGGACTGCAAGTTAACAGGATTCCACCACAAACTTTCCATAAATTTTTTGAATTTTTTGTAAAAAATCTTACAAAAATCTGAGTATTTACTGATATCAATCACTGTTTGTGAAGGTTAGTCTAAATTGAGTTCACAAAACTTGCTTACACGGATTAAAACAGGTTTGACTAAGTTGTAAGATTAGTCCCTTTATCTTAAGGGATCGACCTACTAAAGTTTGAAACAATCAGCTTTGAACACTGTAATTTTAAGTCCCCGGTTATCAGCCGAGAGGTGCGCTTTCCCATGCCGTGGCAACTTATGACCTCAGACAACGGATAAAGTTCAGAGAAATTATATACCAAATACGATCGCCGTATTGAAGGCATCAGCGATCGCAGTGCAGATCCGATTTGATTCGATTCCAAAGCGAGCGATTCATTTAGACATCCTCTAATCGTCCGATTACTCCCAACAACACCCTGACGATTGACGGTATCGACATCCCTGGTTTAACCATCAACGGTTGACAGCAGAAAAATTTTTAGTTTGACAACAGCGCTTCTACCACCGACGCAATTTGAAGTTGCGATCGGACAACTGTGACTGTGCTCAACACTCGAACACTAACTACTTAGCAATGAACTGAGTCGGTAAGAGTCTACTACCAATTTCCTTACACATATTCGGAGTTAATTTATGGCTGGCAAAGTATACTACGTTTCTGGAACAGGTAACGATAGCAATAATGGCTTGAAAGAAATAAGCGCGTTTCGCACCCTCCAAAAAGCCGCAGACTTAGTAAAAGCAGGCGACACGGTATACGTGATGAATGGTACTTACGAGCAAAGTAAATACCCTAATAACCCAGTCCTTGGTATCAATCAAAAACACGGCACCTCCTCAGCACCAATCACATTCGCGGCATATCCCGGCCACAATCCTGTAATAAAATCAACGAATTTCCAAGCCATCAACATAGTTGGCTCCTCCTACATAGTGATTGAAGGTCTGACGATGGTCGGTGCCAACGATCAAATTACATTGAAGTATGCACAGTCTCAAGAATCAAACAAACTTAATCCCCTAACTAATGGAGCTGGGATTTATATCCAGCCAGATAAAGAAAATAATATTTCTCACCACATAGTAATTCGCAACAATACTATTTCTAAATTTGGAAGTGCTGGAATTGGGTCGAAAGAAGCTGATTATCTGACGATTGAAGGCAATACCGTTTCTGAAACATCCTGGTATAGTCCTTGGGGAGCAAGTGGTATTAGTACTCTCAATAACCATAACTCAGATAACAATACTACTGACTATAAAATAATCATTCGGAATAATACGGTTTACGATAATTACACTTACATTCCTTGGTGGGAAAGTCCGACTGGAAAAGCCACTGAGGGTCATGGCATCATGATTGATTCGGCTGATAGTTTGGGATTAGACGGAAAAGCTTATGCTGGAAAAACACTAATTGCTAACAATATTGCTTACAACAATGGTGGCGCTGGTATCCAGGTATTTAAAAGTTCCAATGTCGATGTGGTCAATAACACGACTTACCAAAACTCACAACATCCCGATCTCCAAGATGCTGGTGAGATTTTGATTAGTGGCCCATCTACAAATGTAAACGTTGTAAATAACATTATGTATGCCAAAGATAATGGCCAATCATATGTTGTAGGTGGCTCAGCTAAAAACATCAAAGCTGACCACAATATGATTTACAACACTAATAAGTACAATAAAACAGGAACTAATCTGATTCTGGGTAAAGATCCGCAATTTGTTAATGCTGCGACTGGTAATTTTGCACTCAAACCAGGAAGTGTTGCGATTGATGCTGGTTCCAATACCTTCAATAAAATAACTGGAAACACTCCCCATGATGGCGACGGTAATGGTATCGCAGTGATTGACATTGGTGCATACGAAGCCCCAATCATTAAAATTCCCACTCCCGAAATTCAAGTTCTTGATGGCAAAGTTGACATTGCAGACGGAAGTACAACTGCCATCAACTTTGGTGAGGCCATTGTTGGCAATACTCTGACCAAAACCTTTACGATTAACAATACTGGCACAGCTGCACTCAATCTGAATAATCTCAAGCTACCCAACGGATTTAGTTTAGTAGGAACTCTCCCCACTAGTGTCGCTGCCAATGCTTCCACCAACATCACAGTGGCGCTCAACACCGCTACACCTGGCAGTTATGGTGGCAGTTTGATTTTAAGCAACAATGATAGCAACGAAAGCCCCTTTGACTTTGCGATTGGTGGCACAGTTAAACCTGCTCCCACTCCCGAAATTCAAGTTCTTGATGGCACAGTTGACATTGCAGATGGCATGACCACCATTGACTTTGGCAACACCACTGTCGGTAAGACTCTGACCGAAACCTTTACGATTAACAATACCGGTACAGCTGCACTCAATCTGAGTAATCTTGAGCTTCCCGATGGATTTAGTTTAGTGGGAACTCTCCCCACTAGTGTGGGTGTGAATGCTTCCACCAATATTACAGTGGCACTCAACACCACTACACCTGGCAGTTATGGTGGCAGTCTGATTTTAAGCAACAATGATAGCAACGAAAGCCCCTTTGACTTTGCCATTACTGGCACAGTTAAACCTGCTCCCACTCCCGAAATACAGGTTCTCAATGGCACTGAGGGTTCTGAATATTTAAAAGGCAATGCCTCAGCTAACAAGATTTATGGTTTTGGAGGTAAAGACACCATTGTAGGTAATCTTGGAAATGACCAACTTTGGGGAGGTGAAGGACAGGATACTCTCTGGGGACAAGATGGTGATGACCTACTCTACGGCGATAGTGGCAATGACCAACTTTATGGTGATAATGGTAACGATACCCTATTTGGTGGTATCGGCGATGACCTACTCTACGGTCGTGCAGGTAACGACTGGCTTTACGGCGGTAAAGGCAACGATGCACTCACAGGGGGTTATGGTGCTGATACTTTTGTGTTGGCTTCGGGTGAGGGCACTGCCTCCATTCTTGACTTTGAATTAGATAAAGATAAGATTGCCCTCTCAGGAGGTCTCCAGTTTGGTCAATTACTGATACAGCAAAAAGGAACTCAAGCCTTGATTGTAGATAGTCTTGATAATCAAGTGTTAGCGAAGTTGGATAATGTCAATGCAAGTACACTCTTGGCTCAGTCTTCTACGACTTTTATGACTATTTAGTTCTTTTTGATAACTAAGTGTTTTAAAGCAGATGTTAGACAATAATTAGACAAAGAAGGTTTAGTATTAACCAGAAGAAGACAAGAGGAGGGATTTATTAAAGGTTGTCCTTTGTCACCAAGTCATCCCCTTGTCCTCTTGTCTTTTCGATAACCAACTAAATTCTTTAATGGGTTCTCTACACCCGGTCCTTACTAACCCGGATTTCTCAGGAAGGAGAAATCCGGGTTACTTGACAATCATATAGCAATCAAATGCACTAACTGTTGTTTAGTTCCATTAATGAAATTTTCTGGTTAGAATAAAGCCATTTTTCAAAATTGCCTTTACAGCGCAGCCATTCTTTATTTGTCATGGCGAACCAATCGGTATCTCTGTTTTTTCCATGAATAAACATATGTTGTCGAAAACGACCTTCATAAATGAATCCCATCCTTGCAGCAGTAGTCCGGCTTGCATGGTTAAGTGAATCACATTTCCATTCAACTCTACGATAAGAGTGGCGATCGAAAAGATGTTGAAGTAATAAAAACTGTGATTCTGTATTGACTTTACTTTTGTGAACTGCGGGAGTAAACCATACATGACCGAATGGCGCGCTTGTTAATCGCAAAACCCTGATATAACTGGCTTTTTGAGTGTGGGGAGTGTGGGGAGACAGGGGAGTGTGGGGGGAAAGATTTCTTCTCCATCCTCCCACACCTCCCACACCTCCTTTTCCTCCCACACCCTGCCCTGACAAGGCTTCAGCTTTTCTTAGTGCCATTCCATACATGACCGATTTCAGCACGACCATGATTGGGGGCGATAGCCAGTAATGCTACAATTACCACCTGGGTATTTGCTGAGTTCTCAAAGACTGTCCAAGTCAAAGGATCGGATTTATCTGCTAGATTTGTTTCCAGCTAGTCTTTCATTGTCGAAGGGCTATCAAATGGGCCGTAAAATAGATAATTCCATACAGCTTCTTTTTCAGGACTACCGTGTGAAGCTGCATATAAAACATCTATATCTCTTTCTGGAATCAGGGGACTGAGTGTAACAAATTGACCGTTGAATTGACAAAATTCAGGTGGCTGCCAAGTTCGATTTTGCATAATTTTGTGATTTTTTGATCCACAGATAATACTAATTTGTTTTTGTAATTTGTAATTATAAAAATAACTGATACACTCTACTTTTTATCATCCATACCCACAAATGATAAGATTGCCTAATTTGTCTCTTTCTAGGCAAAGTACAATGAAAATATAGACCTCAGCATGAGGACTTAACCCATGCTATCTATCACTATCCAACATCCATTTTTGGCAAAGATATTTTCTCAAAATACTCCGCCGTCCAAACATCCTCTTAGAGGATGTTTGAAAAGTTTTAGGAAGTCAAAATTTAAGCAAGTCGCTTCACCATAATACGGATCGTGGCAACGTAGATAAAAGTTTCAGAGGTTTCGGGCAATAACTCATAATCTCTAACTAATCGCCGAGACCCCATCAACCAACCGTAAGTGCGTTCCACCACCCAACGTTTTTTGAGCAAGGTAAACCCCTTGGTCTGCTCTGGTCGCAGAACTACCTGGATAATCCAACGACAAAAATCCATGACCCACTGCATAAACGGCTCACCGTCAAAACTACCATCTACCCAGATACTTGTCAGACGAACAGACTCACAAGTGAAGCACTAGAACAGTTACTAAGCAAACCTCATTCTTATTGGCACTTAGAAAAAGAACTACTAGTTTACCAAGCATATACCCAACAGCAGCAGCTAGCCACTGATGGGGCCCGGTTGTTATACTTTCAACATAATAAATATTACCAACAGCTTGATCCAGAAGGTATATTACCACTGTACTAACTACTGCAATCTAGTATTGCTCTAATAATAAATAGAAGCTGGCTGTATAGAAATTCTAGAGAGGTTTTTCTTGACAAACTCAAGAAATGCTTAATTTAATAACTTTCAGTTCTAAAAACTTAGCAATATTAAAAGTATCGCATCTCTCCAAATTCCTTAATATATTCCACCAACTCTCTGATATACCCCCCTTCAGAGATTCGCCCCAAATTACCCACCAGAATAAACAGTTCTCGTGCTCTGCTAACAGCCACATTGAGTAAATTAGGTCGGCTATTACAGCAGTTTTCAATTGAGTAGATTACAAATCTAGTAAACTAGAGACGTAGTAAAAATACTCACTGGGAAATGCCTGCCCCCTACTCCAAGGATCTACGCCAACGTGTGGTTGATGCTTATAAAGCAAAGCTTGGGTCGCAACAACAACTAGCTGAACGCTTTCAAGTTAGCTTATCGTTTGTTCAACGCTTGATAGGTGGTCATCAAAAGACAGGAGAAGTGAACTCCAAGCCTCATGGAGGTGGAGCGTTAGCGTAGCTCGCCGAAGGCATCGCTAAAATAAAAATTGAGAACTTGCCTGCTGTACAGCAGTTAGTAGATGAACAACCAGATGCCATACTCTCAGAATTATGTGAGCGTTTAGCTGAACGTAGTGGCATTAGTGTGAGTATATCAACCATGCACCGTGCAGTTCAACGGTTAGAATTGACCAATAAAAAAACTTTGTATGCAAGTGAGCAAGACACTCCACGAATCAAACAGATGCGTTTTAATTATCGAGATTGGGTTTTAGGCATTGACCCTCACAATTTAATATTTATAGACAAGTCAGGTCTGAATTTAGGAATGACTCGAAACTCTGGTCGTGCACCACGTGGTGAACGTTTATACGACTCTTGCCCTAAGAATCGAGGACAAAATATATCATTAATCGGGGCACTGAGTATGGATGGACTGATTGCGAGTATGAGTATTTCCGGTAGTGTCAACACAGACGTGTTTTTGACCTATGTTCAGGAGGTTCTTATACCCCAGTTGTGAGTGGGAGCATTCGCGCTCGTGGATAATTTATCAGTGCATCACGCGCAAGTAATTCAAGATGCTATTGAATCTGTTGGTGCAAAATTAGTTTTTTTACCTCCTTATTCACCCGATTTGTCCCCTATCGAATTGTGTTGGTCAAAAATTAAGCAATGTTTGCGAAAAGCAAAAGCTCGAACTCAAGGAACCCTTAATCAAGTATTAAACCAGATTGTCACTGAGCAAATCTCACCTGATGATGCTTGGGGTTGGTTTGCTCGCTGTGGTCTATTCATTTGAAAACCGCTGTAAGAAACCAAAGGCTATCATTTGGTTGATATTGGCGAGTCGAGAAAATTATTACTGATTTCTGACCCCCATCAGGACTTACGCAACTGTCACAGGCGATCGCGTCCCCCAAAGGTGAAGGTTGAAAGATAGAGGCTTTTTTGACAGACTTAGAGTAAGCAAGTAGGGATACTGCACGGACTTAGTGGCTAATGGCTCTTGGTGTCCTTTAATCCAATTCTTCTGGAACTGTGGAACCCTAAAAAGGTGAAAATGCTCAAAGGCAGTTCATAGGCGCAGTGACTGGGGTAGCTTGGACAAGTGGACGAGTAATTATACTTATGATATTTACCAAACTTGACTATTGTCAATATTTATTAAGTAGCCAAATTAACTATACAATTACAAATTTAGCTGACCATTTAGAACAAATTAGTCATGACAAGATAAATCGTTTTTTAAAACGCGAAAAATTGACACCTCGTTTACTTTGGGAAAATGCCAGACCATTAATCAAAGTTTCTCCAAATGGATATGTAATTTTTGATGACACAGTTATAGATAAAAGATATTCCGAAGATATTGAGTTAGCCCGACGACAATATAGTGGTAATGAGCATGGTGTTTTAAGAGGCATAGGTTTAGTTAACTGCGTTTATGTCAATCCTGAAACAGAGCAATTTTGGGTAATTGATTACCGTATTTATGACCCCGACGGGGATAGCAAAAGTAAGTTAGACCATGTGCAGGAAATGCTTCAAGCTCTTTTCTACCAAAAGCTGCTGCCGTTTACTACTGTTTTGATGGATAGTTGGTACGCGACTAAGAAGTTGATGCAGTATATTGATACTTTAGGCAAGTATTACTATTGTCCTCTCAAGAAAAACCGTCTAGTTGACGATAGTGGAGGAGTAGAAGATTACAAACAAATTCAATCCCTTACTTGGACTAAAACAGAACTTGACTTTGGGAAAATTATTAAGATAAAATCTTTCCCTAAAGATAAAAAAGTGAAAATATTCCGGGTAACTGTCTCTACCGACAAAACGGAATATGTCGTAACAAATGACTTAAATCAAGATTCTACGGATGCCGTACAACAGGTGTGTGACATTCGTTGGAAGATTGAGGAATTTCACAGAGAACTTAAGCAATTGACGGTCTAGAATCTTGCCAATGTCGTAAAGCTCGTATCCAGAGAAATCACATCGGTTGTGCCATACTTGTTTGGTTAAGACTTAAAGCTCAAGCCTATAAAATAGGTCTAACTGTTTATCAACTTAAGCATAGGTTACTCTCAAACTACCTGATTCAACAACTCAAACGTCCCACCATTTCTATGTCGTTGGTCTAGTTTCTGGTGGCGATCGCTTGTGACAGTTGCGTAAGTCCTGCCCCATGAAATGTGTGAACTGTGCCAATGCTCTGCTTTGAAAAATCTGTCCAGCGAGATCGTAAACGTTGAGTCAGCGCATCTACTTGGCGACGGTAAGGTGAAATTACGCCAATTTCGTTCTCAGAGTCAGTAGGATTTAAGCAATAACCCGCCGTTAACAACTCATCAATCAACGCTTCTATTGCATCAACTTCTGCCCAATTAACGTTCAGTTAAGCAAATTCATACATAGCAGGTTTTTTGCGCTTTTTTATCTGTCGAACTTACGTTGAATTAGAGTGTAGCTCGTGGATGAATAAACGGTAAAATACCCCACAAAATTTTTAATTTGGTAGTGCTTCTATATAGTGAGTATTAATCCTAACTAATTTATTCTAAATTCTGTATTCTTTTTCAACGTTTAATTCCCTTAAAACGTTCTTGTGCCGCTTGAAAAGCTTCTTGCATCACCAGCTGAATTCTTTGAGGATCGGGTTTTTTACCTCCCATTAAATCACCAAAGTAAACGCAGGCTGCTTCCCCTAATGCCCAGGTATAAGCGGCTGCCCAAGATGCTGCGATCGCACTGCCAAAAATTGGTATAAATTTGACTAATTCCCGTCCGATGGCCTGTGCCAGAAAACCACCAGCGATTGTACTCACAACACCCCCTGCTTGGGATGGAGTAAGTGTTTGTCCATATAATTTTCCTAAAAGACCCACCATCGAAACTTGCAGGGAAGTTAGCACTGGCATTGTAGCAAGTGGTAATGGCACAGCGGCGAGAGTTGCAGACATAATTGCAAAAGGCAAAATGTAACGGCGTGCTGTATCACGGTAAAGGTTGCCAATCTGCTTACCAACTTCTTCTCGATCCAATAATTGATAAATCGCCTGGGCTTCTGCTTGGGGGAGTAGTTCTGCAAGTGTATCTCTTAGGGCTTCTAACCCATAAAATACCGGGTTATAGCCATCTTCTTCTAGGGTAAAGTCAATGAGTACAGAGCGATCGTACAGTCCGGCAAAAGCTTCTTCTATCTCAGCAAATGCACGGCTGACTTGCTCAAAGTCTGGCGGATAGGCACGATGATCGACAATATCGGCAGGATAAAGCTCATGCAGGCAGGTAACCGCTAGCAAACAGGGAATATCTGGATACTGCTGGCGCAGCTGTTGAGCAATTTGTCGTAGGGTGTCAGTTGCAAAATCATTGATTTTGACGGTCAAAAGTAAGATTCTGGCAGAACGAGTATCCTGTTGCAAATCCCCAACTAACTCTTGAATTACTCCTTTTGTATCCTGTTTGACATCTCCCAATCCTACAGTATCAGTAAAAATCAGTAATGGCAGGTCATTGGAAGGATAGGCATAACGCTGGGTGTGCTGGGTGTGGGGACGAAATCCCTGACCAACAATTTCGGCAGAAACTCCCGTTAGTCCGCGCACAATTGAGCTTTTGCCTGCTTGGGGCTTACCAATTAACACGGCTTGTGTAGTTGGCAGTTCGGCTCGAACTTTGTCTAGAATGTCTGCAACTTGCGCCTCACTTACACTAAACCAATCAACAACTGTCTGTGCCAGTTGTTCTAGGGGTAAGAGTTGCGTCAAACCTGTTGTTGCTTTGTTCCAGACGCCAGCAATGCGATTTTGCCAGGAATTACCGACCGAATTGTTAGTGACAGTATCGGTAAGTTCACTCAATTGCTCAGAATCAGGATCGCGTTGCTTACTCATTCCCATGAAAACGGTAGATAGAATTTAGGTCCTGTCTATATTCATCCTACTGTTAAACTCGGTTGAGCTTGGGTTAATTTTCTCATCCTCAAGTTTAGTTTAGGGACTGACAATTGAAGAAGAATTCAGGAGCAAAGCCACAGACGCTTTGCCAAAGCGTCAGAATCAATCACTAGGAGATTCTAAACTCCCCACCCAAATCTATGATTTGCCGGGAGTCTTAAACTTCTGTATCCATCCGCCAGTCGGACTCAAATTCATGCTGAATTCTAACGCCTGAATTCTGTTTTAATCAAAAAACAACTGAATAAATAACAAATTAGCACCCAAAAATATTTTATTCACATTGCAGTAAACCTATAATCGCACAGTTGACCGCAACATAATCACCTTACGACTATCTACGATACTGGTAACAAAGCCGCGATCGTTTAGCTTTTGTAATGTGTTATATGCTTCACTTTGATTGGTAGTATAAACTGCCAATAGGTAGGGGCGTTGTCCGTAAGAAACAAAACCAACATTACCTCCCACCACTTGCTGGACGCTATTTGCTAGTTCTGGGCGATTGTAATAATCTACCAGTACTGCAAAACCCTCTCCTAAAGCTTGAGGGTTATAATTAACTGTCTGCTGCTGAGGTGGCTGTGATTGTACAATATCTGGTGCTGTTGGTCGAGTAGTAATGATAGCAGACAAACCAACAATATTGCTGACATACCTTGCCCATCGATTGGCATCGTCAATTTTGTTAAAGCCTCCGATGCGCGTCACAGTTTCATTGAGATATTGACAGGTGATAGTCTTGAGTTTAGGCGGTAAGGCACTACGTAACTGCTTTTGATTATCTGCTGTCGGACTGACTACTAATAAAAGATACTCACCTGCATTCGGTGGTTGACAATTAGGAATGGTTTGTTGGGCAAAGCCAGAACTCATACCACCAATTAATGCTGCGTAAGCGAAGCTCGTCGTAGACATCGCTAATCCTAAAACACTTGGTATCTGAAATCTCAGCACAAAAGTTACTATAGATAAATTATGGTGTCATAAAAGATTTTATAAACAAAAATGGTGAGTGGGGAGTAGGGAATAGGAACTGGGGACTGGGAAGTGTTTCTCAACAGATATTTAATTCTTAATCCCGAGTACCCAATCCCCAATTTTTAAGATACGGTAGCCAAGGATGCCAATGCATCAGGTATTGTCTCACAAGGAGCTTGGAATTCTCCTGCAATCACGTACTCTAAACGCAATTTTAACCAAGTAATAAATTGGGGATTAGTAGAAATAATTGCTACTGCTGGTTGAGGACACTTCGCTTTTAACTCTGCCAGTTGAGGCGCTTCTAAGAAAGCTGGTTGCTTAACCAACCAAAAATCAATTTGTTTTTCTTGTTCGTGGTAATGACGGGTGCGTTCTTTAAGAACTTCGTCTATCGGTTCTTCTTCCAGAAGAAAGCGTTGACTGGCCAAAACGTAATAGTATGTTTGCATTTTCATCCTTTGCTTACTATGTGAAGAATTTCAGGGCACAGTGCTGCACTCTGTACCCTGATAAATTAACTTTGGCGGAATTTCTTGAACCAAGAACTGAAGGGACAAGCACTTCCTTGTTTGTCTGCATTCGCTTTGCCACCAGATGTGAGCTTGCTTAAGAACAGACTATTGTCAAAGTAGTGTTCTAAGGAAATAATCTTTAAGTCATCGGTAACTTTTGCAATGCTCATGCCGATAATTTCCACTGTCTCTCCAGTAGGTGCATAGTCTTTGTATTGTCCATTAAAATGTCCCCAATGCCGCCACTTGAATGTTACATTCGGTGGCCCTGAGAAAACTTCCAGCACTTCCCAAGGAAATCCTTTGGGAAATGTTCTGTGGAAGACTTTTGCGGATGATTCAAAGCTTTCTTCTGAAGCCTTGTAGTGGTCTGAATCAGCCATAAATAAATTGTAAGTACCTTGGGCTGATAAATCTGCTGCTGTGTAGTCTACTCCACCATTGCTACTAACGCGAAACTTATCATTTACAATAGATAACCACTGTTGCGGGTTAGCTTTAAAGGAGACTTCCATCTCTAAGGTTCGCACCAAGTTTTCGACGATCGCTTCTAGTGTACCTTCAAGATGATTACACGTACTTTCCTGGGCTAGATTCTCTTTTGAGCGAGAATAATCCGGTGGTGTCTGATAGCGCCACTCGGTATCAGTGCTTTCTGCTATTACCCGATCTCGATCCTGTACCCAAAGCGGTAGGTTGTTAGACTGTGTTGCGCTCATAGAAGTTTTTGCTGAAGATTTTTTTCTAGATTTCGCAGTTACAACCCCTCTTTTGGGGAGTGGGTATTGGGGACACTTTGGCAAGCTGAGTGCATCGCTGGGTACTGAAGATTGGTTAATGGACATTGGATACTCAAGATTGGGCATTCAAAAAACTTTTCTTTAGTCCTTAGTCCCCATACCCAGTGCCCATTCCCTATTGCCCATTCCCTCTTATGGCTTCTTTCATCTCACGGACTGCTCGTTCTATACCTACTAAGGCTGCCCGACTGATGATGGTATGACCAATGTTTAGTTCTTCCATACCTGGAAGCGTAGCAACTGGATAGACGTTCCAGTAAGTTAGTCCATGACCGGCGTTGACTCGCAAGCCTGCTTGAATCGCTTGTTCACACCCTTTAGCTAATACGGCTAATTCTCGATGGCGATTTGTTTCGTCCTTAGCCTCAGCGTATTGTCCAGTGTGCAATTCAATAAATTTAGCTTGCAACTTGACAGATGCTTCGATTTGTGCGCGTTCGGCGTCAATAAATAAACTAACTGGAATGCTAGCGCTTTGCAATTTATCAACTATCTCACCTATTCTAGCAATTTGCCCCACAATATCTAGTCCGCCTTCTGTTGTGACTTCTTCGCGTTTTTCGGGGACTAAAGTTACATAATCTGGTTTGATATCGAGAGCGATCGCTAACATTTCATCTGTAGCGGCCATTTCTAAATTTAAGTGAGTTCTCACTGTTTGTCTTAAGATTCGCACATCCCGATCTTGGATATGTCGGCGATCTTCTCGCAAATGTACTGTAATTCCATCTGCACCTCCTAATTCTGCCAGCACAGCCGCTGCTACCGGGTCTGGTTCCACCGTCCGCCGTGCTTGCCTGATAGTGGCAATATGGTCAATATTAACGCCAAGTGTAGACACCCCAAAATTCTCCCAATCCATAATCCTCAGAACTTGATTTTACCGGAAATATTGGGAGTTTGGCTTGAAAGTTACATATACCACAACACGTTAAGGGAACTTCAAGAAATAAATTATTGCGTTTGAAGTTACTGACTGATAACTGATGACTGTTGACTGTTGAGATAAACATGTTATAGCACTAGTCACATAGGATAGGACATGATGACAAGCGTGAATGCTAGCAACAGTAATAGTTTTACCTCCTGCCTCCTGCTATAGTGTCTAACAGTTATTAATAATCAAATCGAGCAATATTTTTAGTCACTTTGAATCAAGTACATAGTAGGGTAGCACAGCTATGGTAACCTACGATTCGTCTGTACTCTAATCAATTGCAAACCGTTATAAATAACAAAAGCAAGGTCGCGATAGCCTTGCTTTTGTTTTATTTCACTCCACAACACTAAATATTTCACGAAGGATTAGCGAGACCTATTACCACTTGTTGAACCTTCAGCGGACTTTGCTTCTTGAAGTAACTGCGGCATATGCTGCTCGAGCTTTTGAACTGTCTGCTGTTCCTGTTGCAAATTTTGCTGTAATAGTTGCACGACTTGATTCTGACCTAACTGTTCAGCTTCCTTAATCAAACCGCGATAAGCAAAAATTTCCAATTGTTTGACCTTAGCCTGCGCTCCTGCCATTATCAGTTCGACAATTTTTGGATTGTCACCAGCCAATAGGGTTAATTTCTGAGCATCGCTAATCAAACCAGCCGCAGCATCACAAGTCACTCGTTGTGGCTGCTGTCCCAAGGTGCTAAATGATTGCTCCAGATTTTTAACTTGCTGCTCGGTTTCCCGAATATGAGTTTCGAGCAAGGATTTCAATTGGTTGTGTTGGCTGCACTGCAACATTAGCTGCTGAGCTTCCAAAAAGCGCTGTTCAGCATCGTACATACCACCAAGTTCATAGATGAACTTATCGCGCAAGTTTGTGATTTTTTTGGTGCCGGGACGTTCGCTAAGTTGAACCATTGTGATTCTCCTGAAGGTTGACGTTGTATTTCACGGTCATACCCTAAACCTACGTCTTTCACTAAGTCTTCTCTTCATACTTCAGGCACAGCTAAGTGTTAAATCTGACTGCTAAACTCTATACACAATCTCACAGTAAGTAACATTTGTTTATTTTTTATTCATAATTAAGCCATTTTGTAAAGTAGCCAAACTCCTACTTCAGTAGGGGGACGGACTGATCGAGGAATCAGGTAAATTAAGATAAGTAAAGAAAACGTTTTGAATTCAATGACAGCTTTAAGCTTAGAAGAAATTTCTACTCAGTTAGAAAGTCCAAATTTGCGCGATCGCATGGTAGCCCTTGCTAATCTGCGTCACGTTTCTGCTGAAGATGCAGTACCTTTGATAAAAAAAGTACTAGACGACGAATCTTTGCAACTGCGATCGATGGCAATATTTGCCCTTGGAGTCAAGTCTACGCCAGAATCTTTTCCGATTTTGGTGAGAATTCTCGAAACTGACCCAGATTATGGTATCCGTGCTGATGCGGCTGGTGCTTTAGGATATTTGGGTGATGCCAGAGCTTTTGAGGTACTCTCACGAGCGTTTTATGAAGATACCGATTGGTTAGTACGCTTTAGTGCAGCTGTGTCTTTAGGTAACATTAAAGACCCCCGTGCCCATCAAGTTTTATTGCAAGCCCTCGATAGCAAAGAAATAGTATTGCAAGAAGCTGCAATCTCTGCACTTGGAGAAATTAAAGACATTGAATCTGTCGATAGTATCCTACGGTTTGCCCAATCTGATGATTGGTTAATTAGACAGCGTCTAGCAGAAGCTTTGGGCAATCTTCCCACTCCCAAGAGCGTCTCAGCTTTAAAATACCTGGAAAAAGACAATCATTTCAACGTTGCTGAGGCAGCAAGAATTAGCCTCAAGAGGCTTGAGGAAATAGGCGATCGAGCTTAATATTAAAGCCTCGTATTAGCTTTTAATAATAATTAAGTGGGAATTTTTGCATTTGGATGCAGGGTAATTTCATTCATGAATATTGAAGAGTTTTTTGAGTTAAGTGCTGGGAAATGGTTTTCGCATCGTACTATTCATTATTTAGCTTTGAATCAATCTGAACATGGCAAGTCAGAGATTGTCATTGAGGCACTGCCAGCAGATCATCCAGAAGTTAGTAAATTGTGTCAACAGTACGAAATTAATTCTAGTTCCGCCTCCTGTGGTCTTAAAGTCACTTGGAACAGCACAACAGAACCGGAGCAAGTAAAACATAGTGGTTCGACTGTATTAGTTTCAATACCTGATACTGATAATCCAGACCGAGGCAAGTTACTTAGACAAATAGTTGATACTAACAAAACTCCAGTTCCCGGACGCTATCAGATAGACAGTGATGGTGCTTTGACTTTAACTATAGAAGATGAAACCATGAAGTCACAGGAGCGTCTGTGGTTTGCTAGCCCCAATTTGCGAATGCGGGTGAATGTCTTGAAGCGTTCTGCTGGGTTTGGTATCACTTCCTTCACTTCTGAGATTCGCTTGGGTGGCTTTCCACCTGCGGCGAAGGCGAACGAGGCGGCTAGTTCAGTTTAGAGTTAATTTTAAGACAAGATATTCCCCCTTTTTTTGGGGGAATTGCATTTAACATTTCGGATTAAAATCTCACATAATTATCATTCTTAATTATTGGGGATTTTATTTTTTGAAAGTCCTTTTGTTGATTTGTGGTGAGACTCTTTAGATTTGTAAAACGTTGGCGATCGCCTGGGGTAATGGCAGTACAATCACAACCAACAAAGCCATTGCTAACAATCCCCAAACATCACGTCCATTATCCAATTCAGTAACATCATTCAGGGCAGGTTCATCTATCAATGGCATGAATAATAAGATAATTGCCCACAACAAAAATTCTTCTTGAACTAGAGAAAGTAATAGTAACAATATACGAGCAATTTGACCAATTACAATTGCCGTTCGTTGTCCGAACATGGCATGGACAATATGACCTCCATCTAGTTGTCCCACAGGCATTAAATTTAAAGCAGTGACAACTAATCCTAGAAAACCGGCTACTGCCACTGGATGCAAGTCAAGAGCCGATTTTGCTGTTAATTCGCTACCCAAAGCTAACTTCGAGAGTAGCGCTAATAAAATAGAATATTTAGGATTGAGGGCATCAGGATTCAAAAGTCGGGTTTTTTCTGTTAGGGGAACCACATCAGAATGAGCCAATCCCCAAATTAATACTGGCAAGGTAACGACAAAGCCCGCAATTGGCCCAGCAATACTAATATCAAATAAAGCTTTCCGGTTGGGAATTGGACTACGCATTTGAATGAATGCACCAAAAGTTCCCAAGAAGAAAGGCACAGGAATAAAGTAAGGCAATGTCGAGCGAATCTTGTAAAATTTAGCTATTAAATAATGTCCAAGTTCATGAGTGCCTAAAATAGCCATTAGTCCTAGAGCATAGGGCAATCCTGTAAGTAGAATATCTGGATTAGATATAAGTTTCAACAAAGATTTTATTTCCCAGATTCGAGGCAGAGAAACATCAGCAATTTCCACTCCCACCAAAGTAGTAGTTATGAAAGTAGCAAATAGCAATAAAAGTGCTAAACCTGGGCGAGTTAACTGTTGTTGGTCGCGTCGTGGTGTATTTGTCTGTTTTGCAGCTTGAGTGTTGGGAACTAGTACAAAGAAAGGTTTGCCATTGAAACCTTCTTGAAAGATTAATAGGAAGCGATCGCCAAATTGTGTTTCAATATTACTCTTAATCTGCTGATAAGCGTTGCTAGCTTTGGTTCGCAACTGACCGCGACAAATTACCGCTTGTGGTCGATACTCAATATTTTGGACGTAATATACAGACCAAGGAAAACAATTTCGCAGTTGAGTTTCTTCTCTTGGTTCAATGGGACGCACTGTTGTTTCTGCGGGAGGCTGGATAATTGGCTGTGATTCTGAGGCTTGGGTTTGGGCTTCGGTCTGTGTATTTGTTGGTATTCGCCGTCCCCATTGAAACAATATCCAGTAGAACACTATGCAGATAAATAAAGACCACATAAACAACCCTACTGGTGGAGGTTGTTTCGCCCCATACATCAGCATCCATCCAATCAACAGCAATGCTGGTGTCATTAAAACCAACCACAACAACCATACTGGCGTCCGGGTGATCTGAGCGACGCTATGCTGCACCATTAGATAAGTAGCTAGCCCCAGTAGGAGGAGAAACAAAAACCAAAATTCCATATTATCTTCAGTATTTTTGACAAAACGCCCTGCCGATAGCTTTAGCACCATCGCCTTAACACCAGGCAGACCTCAAACCCCAATCTTTTTAACAATGGTTACCAGTGCTAATTAAAGCTTAAGTTTCAATCCTTGAGAATTTTCACACTGTAACCAGATTATCCACAACTCCTCGGTTTCGGTTCTTTATATTATGTCTCCTTTACCTCAACAACCAAGTCGCACAACCAACCCACCACGGGCTGTGTTTGTTGACGAAATTCCTAGCAAAGATTTTCTAGGAAGGAATTTCGCACAAGAGAGCATTTTTGCTTTTCCACCCAATCGAGATACATTAGGGGGAACCTCTTATTTTATTGTAAGAAATGAAAGCAACATCCTCATAGACTGCCCTACCTTAGACCAAACAAATCAAGATTTTTTAACAGCGCATGGCGGTGTGGATTGGTTATTTCTCACCCATCGAGGCGCTATTGGCAAGACCCCTGAAATTCAACAAATTTTTGGTTGTAAAGTCCTGATTCAAGAACAAGAAGCTTATTTATTACCAGGCTTAACCGTAACTAGTTTTACCCAAGAATTTACTCTTGATGCAGAAATACAAGTGATTTGGACACCAGGTCATTCTCCTGGCTCATCTTGCCTATACTACAGTCAACTTGGAGGTATTTTGTTTTCTGGTCGCCATTTAGTCCCTAACCAGCAAGGTAAAGCAGTAGCATTACGGACAGCCAAAACTTTCCACTGGCCGCGACAAATTAATAGTCTGCGATTGTTATTAGAAAGTTTTACACCAGAAACTCTTCACTACATTTGTCCGGGAGCCAATATAGGCTTTCTTAGAGGTAAGCGGTTCATAGCTCAAGCTTATCAGCATCTCGCCTCTGTTGATTTACAAGTTTTGTTGCAGATACAGCCTCTACTTTAGAGGCTCAAATTCCTAAATTTTAAATTGAGAGACTGCTGCCTTAATTACAAATTACGAATTAGAAATTAGTATTCTTGCCCTAAACACTAATCGTTGCGCTTGATTCTATTACTTCAGTGGTGGTGTGCTTGAGGTATCGCACAACCTCTTCATAAATCTGATTGCTAATGCAATCGCCCCGACGACCATTTTCTAGCCAAACAATTTTTCCAATGACAACTCAACTTACTCATCGCAAAATTATTCTTGATACTGACCCAGGTGGAGATGATATCTATACCTTTGTATGGCTTCTTAGCTTGGTCAAACAAGGACTTGCGGAACTTGTCGCTGTTACTTCCGCAGATGGCAATGTGGCTGCTAAATGCACGTTTACGAGTGCTAGCCAGATTTTAAATTTAGTAGGATTTCCACACATCAAAGTGGGTCGCGGGGTGCTTGCAAAAAGAGAAATTATAGAAGATGCCAGCCATATTCATGGTTCAGATGGAATGGGCAATCTTTCTCATACTTTACCCCCAGCCACACACACCTTTGAGGATGCTCCTTACTCCGATGAACTGATTATCGATGAATTGAACGCTGCTCCGGGGAAAATTACGATTGTCGCGATCGCACCCTTAACCAATCTCGCAGCAGCGGAAACAAAAAGTCCTGGCATCTTAAAAAAAGCTAAGGAAATTGTGATTATGGGGGGTGCTTTCTTCTGTCCTGGTAATGTGACTCCCCATGCTGAATTCAATATTTGGTTTAATGTTGAAGCTGCTCAGACAGTATTTGATAGCCGAGACGATATTGTTGTGCTGCCGTTGGATGTAACCCGATGCTTAATTTTCACGCGAGATATGACTGTGGCAGTCACTCAAGCAAATCCAGAGAGTAAACTTTCTCAGTTCTTGAGGGGTCTTTGTGAGTTTATGATTGGCACAGCCTTGAGTTATCGAGAGACAGCAGGAATTTCAGGTTTTCTTGTTCATGATGCAGCAACACTAGGATACTTGTTTTATCCAGAAACCCTGATGTTGAAAAGAGCAAAAGTCCGGGTTGAGACAAAGGGACAGTGGACACTAGGACAGACATTGATTGATAGTCGTCCTGGCACGAAAACACCAGCAAATGCCTGGGTGGCGTTGCAGGTAGATGAAGGCAAATTTTTTACTAGCTTCGTTGAAGATTTGAAGCACCTATTTATAACTGCCAAATTCTAAGCTTCTGTTGTAGAGTCACTTGCTCTTGATTTTAGGTTAGTAGTTAGTGGCTATTATTTACTAGTTATTTCACAAATGTGACCGCTGGCGATTGTAAAAATGTTGCTCAAGGATTTGTCTACCGTAGCCAACCCTTTTACTCTAGGGAATTTGCCAAAATTTTTACTAATTAATATCGGGCGCTCAATCTATGCTTCTAAGAGGGATTGCAATTCTGATAAAATTAGCAGTTCGAGTTCATTTTCCATACGCTCTCTACGAAACGCTGTGCGAACGAGGACTTGCTAACACTAGCGCTAGCCAAAATCTGAGGAGTCGTGACTTCTATCCTCATCTGGCCGATCCCAATGCAATATTTTCCAATGTTTGTTAACCAAGATCTTGTCTGGGGAATTCTAAACCTGAGACAAGGAATTCTGGTAAAAATTTATGAGCGCAAAAGTTGTTGAAACTGTAAGAATCGCTGGCTACGAAATTATAGAGCAACTTTATTCAGGTTCTCGCACTCAAGTGTATCGAGCAGTTCGAGAATGCGATCGCCAATCAGTTGCGATCAAGCTCTTAAAACGAGAATACCCAACTTTGGGCGAATTAGTACAGTTTCGCAATCAATATGCGATCGCCAAAAATCTAGATATTCCTGGCATCATCAAACCCTACAGTCTCGAACTCTATCACAATGGCTATGCCTTAGTAATGGAGGACTTTGGTGGTATTTCTCTGTGCCAATTTACTTCAGGAAAAGCACTGGCATTAGAGGAATTCCTACCCATTGCTGTGCAACTGCTAGACACTTTACACCAGTTACACCAACAGCACGTCATTCACAAGGACATTAAACCAGGCAATATCCTGATTCACCCTAATACCAAACAAGTCAAACTTATTGACTTCAGTATCGCCTCGCTCTTACCACGAGAAACTCAAGAAATTCAAAGCATCAATGGACTCGAAGGAACGCTAGCTTATCTGTCGCCAGAGCAAACCGGACGGATGAACCGAGGCATTGACTACCGTAGCGACTTTTATTCATTAGGTGTGACATTCTTTGAACTACTGAGCGGACAATTACCCTTTGAATTTCACGAACCAATGAAGTTAGTGCATTGCCATATTGCTAAACAGCCTAACTGCATCTGTGACCTCAACCCACAAATGCCTTTAATGCTAGGAGAGATCGTCCACAAGCTGATGGCTAAGAACGCCGAAGACCGCTATCAGAGCGCATTGGGACTAAAATATGACTTAGAAAAGTGTTATCAGGAATGGCAAGCAACAGGTAAGCATACCTGGTTTGATTTGGGACAACACGATATTAGCGATCGCTTTCTCATCCCAGAAAAACTCTACGGACGAAAGCAGGAAGTCCAAACCTTGCTAGAAGCATTTGGGCGAGTTGCCAATGGAGCAGCCGAGCTGATGTTGGTAGCTGGCTTCTCTGGCATTGGCAAAACTGCGGTAGTGAATGAAGTACATAAGCCGATTGTCCGCTGCAATGGGTATTTTATTAAAGGTAAGTATGACCAGTTCAACCGCAACATTCCCTTGTCTGCCTTCGTCCAAGCCTTTTGCGATTTGATAGCTCAATTGCTTACTGAAAGGGACAGCATACTGGAACAGTGGCGAAATAAAATTCTGTCTGCTTTGGGTGAGAGCGGACAGGTGATAATTAACGTGATTCCGGAATTAGAACGGATTATTGGCAAGCAACCGCCTGCACCAGAACTATCAGGTAGTGCTGCACAAAATCGCTTCAATCTGCTGTTTATCAAGTTGATTCAGGTATTTGCTACAAGCGAGCATCCATTGGTAATCTTCCTAGACGATTTGCAGTGGGCAGATTCAGCATCGCTGAATTTGCTGAAGCTGTTACTAGGTGAAAGCTTGAGTGGCTATCTGTTCATCATTAGCGCTTACCGCGATAACGAAGTGTTTGCGGGCGATACCTTGCTGCTGACTCTCGAAGAGATTGAGAAAGTGGCGACGGTTAACACTATAACGCTAATGACTTTGAGTCAAGCTGATGTCAACAGTTTGATTGCAGACACGCTCAGTTGTGCAACAGAAGTTGCCCTGCCGTTAACTGAACTAGTTTATCAAAAAACTAAAGGCAATCCGTTTTTTACAACTCAGTTTCTCCTAGCATTACATCAGGAGGGACGAATTACCTTTGATTGGCATACAGGTTTTTGGCAGTGTGATGTCGGACAAGTGCGAGCGCTCGCCCTCACAGATGATGTCGTCGAGTTTATGGCAATTCAACTTTTAAAGTTATCGCCCAAAACTCAGGAAGTTTTGAAACTAGCAGCCTGTATTGGTAATCAATTTGATTTAAGTACATTGGCGCTCGTCGCTCAAAAGTCTCAGACACAAACTGCTGCTGATTTGTGGAAAGCATTGCAAGAAGGATTTGTAATTCCCACCAATGAAGTTTACAAATTTTATCAAGATTCATCATTGATGAGCCAGCCTGGTTTTGGAGGTTTCCACGCCACTTGCTACCCTGCGAGAACGCTAAGAGCGAACAAGCCGGGTAACCCGTCCAACGCAGTAGCTCCCCATGAGGAACTGGCGAACCCCGAAGGGGTGATTGGTCATTTGCAAAGTCCAAATGACAACGCACAAATGACAGCTTACAAATTCTTGCACGATCGCGTCCAACAAGCAGCATATTTTCTCATCCCAGAGGAAGAAAAACAAGCAACGCACCTAAAAATTGGGCAACTGCTGCTCAACAATACGCCAGTCATCCAACTAGATGAAAATCTGTTTGAGATTGTCAATCAACTCAACATTGGAAAATCCTTGATTACTGAGCGATCGCAACAAATAAAAATCGCTCAACTCAATCTCGAAGCAGGACAAAAAGCCAGAGCCGCCACAGCTTATGCAGCAGCGTATCACTATTCGACTACAGGCATTACTTTGCTAAATTTTTCTCAGTCTCAAGATGAGTCCTGCTGGCAAACACAATACGACCTTACCCTAACACTGTACGAACTAGCAGCAGAAACCGCATACCTCAAAGGCGATTTTGGGCAGATGGAGCAATGGGCAGATATTATTATCCAACAGGCAAAAACTGCTGTTGACAAAGTGAAAATCTATGCCATCAAAATCCAAGCTGATATGGCACAAGTCAAAAAGCTACAAGCAGTCAAAATTGGGTTAGAAGCTTTGAAACTTGTGGGGGTAAGTATACCAGAATCACCCGAACCCTCAGACATTCAGCAAGTACTTACTCAAGTCGCAAGCAATCTCCAGACGAAGAATATTGAAGACTTGATTAACTTGCCATTGATGACAGATATCGAGCATCTATCTGCTGTCAGGATATTAGCCAGTATTGGGCCTGCTACCTATCAAGCTGTACCGATACTATTTCCATTGGTAATAAGTGAACTGGTAAACTTATCAATTAATTATGGCAATTCACCTTTCTCGAGTTATGGTTACGCTTGTTACGGTATCCTTTTAAATGCAGTATTTCAGAATATTGAATCGGCTTATGAATTTGGAAAATTAAGCTTAATTTTAGCAGAAAAATTCAATGCTCCAGACATCAAAGGCTCTACATTTTTTGTAGTGGGAGTTTGTATAGCTCATGCCAAAGTACATCTTAGAGAAACGTTGCCAATTCTCTGGGATGCTTACCAAAGTGGCCTCCAAGGCGGCAATTTTGTATTTGCTACCCATGCTGCCATACATAAATACCAGCACATGTATCTGCTGGGAGAGGAACTGACAATAGTTGCACAAGAAATGGCAGCCATCAGTGATGTCCTAGTTCGACTCAAGCAAGAAAATGCTTTAAGCTTTCATCAAATTTTTCAACAATCAGTCTTGAACTTGCTGAATCCTTCAGAATATCCGTGCCTTTTACAGGGTGAAGTTTACAAACAAGAAACAGCTTTAGCACGGCTTTTGGATGCTAACAATCGAACTGGGCTTCATCACTTTTATTTCAACAAACTGATTCTTTGCTATTTATTTGGAGACTATCCCCAAGCACAGGAAAATGCGCTACAAGCTCAACAGTATTTAGATGGAGTACCAGGTCTTATAGTCGTACCAGTATCCTACTTTTATGATTCTTTGGCACACTTAGCAGTCTACTCATCCCTACCAAATTCGCAACAAGAACACCTCCTGAATCGAGTCACGAATAATCAGGAAAAGATGAAGCAATGGGCAGCTGATGCGCCAATGAATTTTCAACATAAATTTGATTTGGTTGCAGCAGAACAGTATCGTATTCTAGGCAACAAACCTGAGGCAATAGACTATTACGATCGCGCCATTTCTCTTGCTAAAGAACACGGCTACATCCAAGAAGCAGCACTTGCCAACGAACTGGCCGCTAAGTTCTACCTGGATTGGGGTAAACAGCGCATTGCCCAAGAATACATCACCCAAGCTTACTATGACTATGCTCGTTGGGGTGCCAAAGCCAAAGTCGCCGACTTAGAAAGACGCTATCCCCAACTACTCGCCCCCATCTTTGAGCAAACCCATTCTCCCCTCTCCACTCATGAAACTATCTTCAACTTAGGGACTGTTACCTCTACTAGTTTTGCCACTTCCAGTAGTACCAGCGTCTCGGTTTCTCTAGATTTAGCCGCCATTCTCAAAGCTTCCCAAATCCTTTCTGGCGAAATCGAACTTGAAAAACTCCTCTCAACATTGCTGCACATTCTCATTGAAAATTCTGGAGCCGAGAAATGTGTCTTGCTGCTGTCGCACGAAGAACAGTTGATAGTACAATCCATCACTTATGCTGGTACTGATTTTTGCCCAGTGTTATTGAAGCCACAATCCCTTGAAGACAGCGAGGATGTGCCGATTAGTTTAATTGATACCGTCAAACGCAGCTTCCAACCTACAGTAATTATTGATGCTACGATACATGGGCAATTCATTAATGACCCTTACATTCAGCGACAGCAGCCCAAGAGTATCTTGTGCAGCCCGATTTTGCATCAGGGTAAGTTGCTTGGTGTATTGTACCTGGAAAACAATCTTGTTACTGGAGCCTTTAGTAGCGATCGCGTCGAACTGTTGAACTTACTTTGCGCTCAAGCTGCAATTTCTTTAGATAATGCGCGACTTTATCAAAATTCCCAGAACTATGCTCAACAGTTGACACAATCTCTAGCAAAATTGCAGGCTAGTGAAACCCGCTTTCAAAATTTAGCAAATAATATTCCTGGTATGGTGTACCAATTCTGTCTGGGGGCGGACGGTTCAACTTCAACACCCTACGTGAGTTCTGGCTGCTTGGACTTATATGGGTTAGAGCCAGAATTGGTAATGGCGGGCATACATAGCATTTACGCCATGAATCATCCTGACGACCGCCTAGCTATTGAGCAAGCAGTCGCCGATTCTGCCCAAAATCTGACACCATTTGAGCAAGAATGGCGGATTATCATGCCTTCCGGAACCGTGAAATGGATTCGATCTGCTGCTCGCCCAGAACGACAAGCCGATGGTGCAACTGTATGGAATGGGGTAGTGATTGATATTAGCGAGCGCAAACAAATCGAAGCATCTTTAGCTAAAGAACGAGAGTTTTTAAATGCCATCATTCACAATATTACCGATGGCATTGTTGTCTGTGATGCTAGTGGCAAGTTGATCTTATTTAACAAAGCAACTCGTGAATTTCATGGTTTACCAGTCAAATCATTACCACCAGAAGAATGGGCACAACACTTCGATCTCTATCAAGCTGATGGTGAAACACCCCTATTAACTAGAGAAATTCCTTTGTTTCGCGCCTTTCAAGGGGAAATCATCGAAAATGTCGAAATGGTAATTGCCCCGAAGCGTGGTTCTAAAAGAATTTTGTCAGCCAGCGGACAAGCGATCGTTGATGCTGTGGGTAACAAACTCGGTGCAGTTGTTGTGATGCGAGATATTAGCGATGCCTATCGACAAGCTAAGCAACGCAAACTTGCTCAACTTGCCTTGGAGCAAAAATCACAAGATTTAGAACAAGCGCTAACTGATTTACAAAATGCCCAATTACAAATTATCCAAAGTGAAAAAATGTCTGCTTTAGGTAATTTAGTTGCTGGTGTCGCTCACGAAATGAATAATCCTTTAGGTTTTATTGCTGCCACTCTCAAACAAGCCAAACCTACCATCGCCGATCTGGTCGAGCATCTTAAGCTTTATCAAGAAAGTTTACCCAACAAAAGTGAAGAAATTCTCGATCATGCCGAAGAAATTGACTTGGATTATACCTTAGAAGACTTACCCAAGATGATTGATGCCATGACGATGGCATGTAACAGGCTAAAAAATATTAGCACCAGTCTTTGCACTTTCTCTCGTGCCGATCGAGATTACAAAGTTCCGTTTAATATTCATCAAGGCATTGACAGCACGATTTTAATTTTAAAACATCGTCTGAAGGCAAATGAACAACGTCCTGCCATTGAAGTATTCAGAGAATACGGTAATCTACCCGAAGTTAAATGTTTTTCTGGACAATTAAATCAAGTATTTATGAATATTTTAGCCAATGCTATTGATGCCTTGGAAGAATCAAACAATGGACGCAGTTTTGAAGAAATTCAGCTAAATTCCAATCTAATTAAAATTCAAACTTACGTAGAAAATAACTATGTAAAAATTATTATTGCTGATAATGCCAAGGGGATGAGCGAAGAAATCAAACAAAATATTTTTGACCATTTATTTACTACCAAAGGTGTGGGAAAAGGTACAGGTTTGGGGTTGGCGATCGCTAAGCAAATTGTAATAGATAAACACGCTGGTTTACTTGAATGCAATTCTTCTTTAGGAAAAGGTACCGAGTTTATTATTCAAATACCTATTCACCAGTAAAAAATAGCTGATATTTTATTTTCAGAAGCATTACAGACAGTAGATTGTAACAAGTGCAAACTACACCATCTAGCTCTGGTAGCTAGGCACAGAGTCTATTCTAATTCAGCAATTCTGACGCCTTAGCAAAGCGTCTTTGGCTTTCTTTGTGCGAGCAATTCTGCTGCAAGGGACTGACAAATAAAAAACATATTTTCTTGTGGGATAGGTATCTTTATCCGTCCCATATTCACAGCGGGCTTTCCTGCCTACCCCACAAGAGGGATAATTTATTTTCTAGAAATCCCTAAGGGACTGATAAATAAAAAATATCCCAGTGTTCACAGTCATTAGTCATCAGTCATCAACTTCTAACTTTTTACGTTTTTCCTGCCACAACTGAGTTTTCTAGCAACACTTCCATTGCTGCTTGATATTGTAGATCCGCAGTTGTGCCAATCTGTTCGCGATTCAGGGGTACTTGGGAAATCACTCGATCTGGCTTAATACCTAGTTTGTTAATATCCCGATGTTGAGGAGTTTCATACTTAGCAATTGTTACTGCTAAACCTGAACCATCTGATAATTCAAACAAAGATTGAATTAAACCCTTACCAAAAGTAGTTTCGCCTATCAATTGGGCACGTCCATTATCTTGGAGTGCGCCAGCAAGAATCTCACTGGCACTAGCAGTTCCTTGATTCACCAAAATCACCAGAGGAGCGTTTGTCAGGGCTGTCCCAGAAGCTTCAAAACTACCCTGAATGCCTTGTCGATTAACAGTGTAGACAATAGTGCCAGAGTCTAACCACAAGCGGGCGATTTCAATTCCAGCTTGTAATAGCCCCCCAGGATTATTTCGTAAATCTAGAATGTAGGCAGCAGCGCCTTTTTTTTCTAGACTAGAAATAGTGTGTGCCAATTCCATAGAGGCGTTGGCATTGAATTGAGTAAGGCGAAGGTAGCCAATGGGTGTACCCTTTGGGGAAACACGCAATTCGGAAACCACAGGGTTAAGAGCAATGCGATCGCGTTTGAGTCTAATTTCTGTTTCTGCTTCTCCATCTCGTTCGATTAGGAGAGTCACAAGGCTGCCACTGGGCCCGCGCATTTTCACCGCAGCTTCATCAAGGGTGAGATTTTCAGTGGGAATACCTTCGATTTTAAGAATGCGATCGCGTGGTTTAATCCCCGCTTTATCTGCTGGTGAACCTGCGATGGGAGCCACTACTTCCAGCTTACCAGTTTCAGCATTGAGAGCAATTTGTAATCCCACTCCCGTTAGCTCTCCAGAAGTGTTTACCTGTAAGCTGCGGTATTGTTCTGGGTCTAAAAAGCGGGTAAAAGGGTCGTCAAGGCTCTTGAGCATTGTCTGAATGGCCGTATAAGCTGCATTAGAATCGCTAAGCGGCTTCTCCAAAACTTTTTGCCGGACTGCCGCCCAATTTTGATGATTAAACGTCTCATCCAGGTAAGTATGATTGACAATTCGCCAAACTTCAGAAACCAGCTTTTGTTGTGCCGTCAAAGCCAGTGCCGGCTGGGTAAGTGTACCCATAGCTAAACAAAACGCCATTAGCAGTGAAAATCCAACTCGGAAAAACTGTTTGTTCATGAACCCCATTATCAATTCCACCTCAACCCAAATTGCCTAGAATTGCCCACTTGTCCTGTTGTTGATGAAATCTATCTCTCGATTATGTTACTTTTTTTATAGAAGTGGTGCATTCTTCTCATCAAGTTATTTACTCAACTGATGCAGTTCATCCCACTCAGCAAACGATAAAATCTACTTTGTGCCCACCATTTTGTGTGTTGAGGCATAAAGAGACCGCAATACATTCCATCTTTACAGAGTGTAAAGTTTCTGAAAACTCTCTAGCACGTTCAAAGCTCACAAAAAAGTCCCCTTTACTAAAATCCCAAAATTGCTAATTGGGAGAGAAGTCACGACTCGGCGGCTTCTAGAAAGTCCGCAGAGGGTTATGCTGCTACTCTAGCCTGGGGCATCCCTTGGGAGAAGCTCGAAAGCCGAACTCACAAAATGCCGAGGCTTGAAACCCTTGAAAATTACGTCGCCGATTTATAACTTCGGAATTTATCAAACGCAACCGATTCTTAGGAACTTGAGATTGTATGGCCAACGTTTACGACTGGTTTGAGGAACGCTTAGAAATTCAAGCGATTGCCGAAGACGTTACTAGTAAGTACGTCCCTCCCCACGTCAACATCTTTTACTGCCTGGGTGGAATTACCCTAACTTGCTTTTTGATCCAGTTTGCCACTGGATTTGCCATGACGTTCTACTACAAGCCAACAGTCGCTGAAGCTTTCTCCTCAGTAGAGTACATCATGAATGAAGTCAACTTCGGTTGGCTAATTCGCTCCATCCATCGCTGGTCTGCCAGCATGATGGTATTAATGATGATTTTGCATGTCTTCCGGATTTATCTCACAGGTGGTTTCAAAAAGCCCCGCGAATTGACCTGGATAAGTGGTGTCATCCTGGCTGTAATCACCGTTTCCTTTGGAGTTACCGGCTACTCCCTGCCTTGGGACCAAGTTGGTTACTGGGCTGTGAAAATTGTTAGCGGTGTACCAGAAGCAATTCCTGTAGTTGGTGTTCTGATCTCCGACCTCCTGCGTGGTGGTTCGAGTGTTGGTCAAGCAACACTGACTCGTTACTACAGTGCACATACCTTTGTTTTACCTTGGTTAATTGCAGTTTTCATGCTGTTTCACTTCTTGATGATCCGCAAACAAGGGATTTCTGGTCCTTTGTAATCTCAGGGATTAGCAAAAGGCAACATTTGTCAGTTTCCAGATCGAGATTGTTTGTTCTAAACTTATGAAACACAAGAAATTAAGTTCTACATAAGTTACAAAAAACAAACACTTGTATCGCAAGCCAAAAGCTTTAGACGCCCTCAAAGCGGCTGACGTAGATAAACACAACGCTGCTAGCCGCTTGCTAGGATTGCCTAGTAGCTGATGGCTTTCAAGAAATGCTTTAATTCAACTTAAGCAGGAGAGCACATTTAAAAATGGCAACACAGAAAAAACCGGATCTGAGCGATCCCAAATTAAGAGCCAAACTGGCTAAAGGTATGGGTCACAATTACTATGGTGAACCTGCTTGGCCTAATGACCTACTTTACGTGTTTCCCATTGTAATCATGGGTTCGTTCGCTGCAATTGTAGCTCTAGCGGTGCTAGATCCAGCTATGACGGGTGAACCAGCAGATCCTTTCGCCACACCATTGGAAATTTTACCAGAGTGGTACTTATACCCAGTGTTCCAAATTTTGCGATCGCTTCCTAACAAACTTTTAGGAGTGTTAGCAATGGCTTCTGTACCTTTGGGGCTAATCCTCGTTCCTTTTATTGAGAACGTGAATAAGTTCCAAAACCCCTTCCGTCGTCCAGTTGCAACCGCAGTCTTCCTCTTTGGTACCTTTGTCACCCTGTGGCTAGGTATTGGTGCTGCGCTTCCATTGGATAAATCTTTGACCTTGGGACTATTCTAAATTAGTCACTAGATAGTGCTTTGACGCCTGTGAGTTTTAAGAGCATCTGCAAATGTGCTTTTAAAAATTTAACAGGCGTCAATTTTAATAGTTCAGCTTAGATCTTGGATTTGAAGTTTTGGATGAAAAAGTCTAAGAATTGGGCATTTATGAGTTTAAAGTCAGAATTGATTAGAACTTTAGGATGATTGGTATGTTCGTCGATTAAGTATTCTCCTGATTCTTTAAGTATTCTGACTCTGTGTTGGTATAGCGTTCCGCTTTGAAGTTTCACTCTTAAGAGGCCTTAGGTACTAACTTGAAAGCGATTATGACACTAAGCCGCATAGTATCTTTGACTTGCTCTTGAATTCTAAATTCTTACAGCAAAAGCAATTCCAAAATTTAAAACCACTAAAAGTCAACAAAACAAACATTTTTCACTTACTCAAGATAAGTTGCTAGTTACAACCCTAGAATGCCAAAATTGTTCATGTTTTGTATTTTGTTACACAGAATATGTCAATTTAGATTTTTAGATGTTAAAGAAATTTTGCATAAAGCGCAAAATTTAATCACTAGCAATTTAGGTTTACTTTTATTTAAGTCAAAGTTAGTGCTTACCATAGTGCAGCAAGACCATCTGACGGTTAGGAGCGAACTTAGTCTCCTAAACGAAGTCCAAGAATGGTTTGAGCAATTTTGTTTACAACATTTGTCTCAACTTGGGTGGTCAAAAACCCAACTCGATCGCCTTAATTTAGCATTAGCAGAAGGCTTTACTAATGCTGTTCGTCACGCTCATCATGCCTTACCACCAGAAACCACCATTGACATAGGCGTTTATCTATGGATTGACCGACTAGAGATTAAAATTTGGGATTATGGAAAACCTTTTAATCCTGATGCGATTCCAGAGCCGAAGCCAGGCAGTCTTATAGTAGGTGGATACGGATGGTTTCTCCTACGACGTTTGGCTGACCATGTTGTCTACGAACGTGTTGCAGATGGGAGAAATTGTCTGCTGATTGTCAAATATTCTACAAAAGTACAAAAGTCAAAGTCAGGCATTCAAGGATAGACCAGGGCAAAAATAGTTTTGCTCCCAATTTGAGATTTTGTAGAAAATGTGTAGCAAGTGTATTGCTTTAGAGTAGTGCCTTTGCAAACACTAACAGACGCCATTGATTAGCTAAAGAGTTCTCCAAATTAGTATCAAAACGCAACACGAACACCAAGGATAAACAAGTTAGGCAACGCAGTGGCTCAACCTTCCAATAGCGATTTTGATTAATCGTTGAGCCATCCAATTCCAAATAAAACTATGAGTAGAAGCAGTATTTAGCAACCTATTGTCTAGTTCTTTGATTGATAAAAGTATACCCTTTTTTCATAATAAGTGAATTGGAGTATTATGTTTTTTCAGTGAAATTGCTTAACTACTATAATTTTTTGGTGAAAAATCAAAGAGTAATCCTTGTATAAAAAGAATTTACTGAATACAGTAAAGATAGCATTCGAGTTATAGAACCTCCTTTGTTAAGATTTGTCAGCAGTGTTGAGAGTCTTATTTTTGTTCTCCAACAAGTGCCATTTAGTGCTTAAAGAGATAGAAGATATAGGGGACAGAATATGACTAAGACAGCCCTAATTACAGGAATTACTGGTCAAGATGGCTACTATCTCAGCCATTTGCTCCTCAACCAAGGTTACCGAGTTGTAGGATTAGTACCCCCACACCGACAACCTAATTTGACAAAATTGGGAAAACTGGCAAATCAGGTAGAAATTTTTACGGTAGATTTGAGAGATAGTATGGCGCTTTTGACCGCTGTTGAACAACTGCGTCCTCAAGAAATTTATAATTTAGCAGCTCCAAGTTTTGTACCCGATTCTTGGAACGATCCCTTAGGAACTCTAGATTTAATAACTGGTACAGCTACTAGGCTGTTAGAAGCAGTACGACAAGTTGGTTTGTCTACCAGATTTTATCAAGCCAGCAGTTCGGAAATGTTTGGTGATGTCTTGTATTCGCCTCAAGATGAGGAAACTCCTTTTCGTCCGAAAAATCCTTATGCTGCGGCCAAGATGCACGCCCACTGGACAATGGTGCATCACAGACAGCGCTATGGACTATTTGCCTGTAGCGGAATTTTATATAATCATGAGTCTCCTCTACGCGCACCTCAGTTTGTCACACGCAAAGTTTCTTTAGCAGTTGCATCGATTAAATTGGGTTTAACTGACACCTTACAAATGGGTAACCTTGATGCCAAACGCGATTGGGGCTTTGCGGGAGACTACGTAGAAGCTATGTGGCGCATGTTGCAAATAAATGAGCCAGAAGAATATGTGATTGGTACAGGGAGGCTACACAGTGTAAGAGATTTAGTAGCTACAGCCTTTGAGTCAGTAGAATTGGATTGGAAAAACCATGTAATCATCAATACTAACTTATTGCGACAAGATGAGCATTTTCAATTAGTTGCCAACCCCAGTAAAGCTAAAAGAAACCTTGGTTGGGAACCACAAGTCAGCTTTGAGGAACTTTTAGAAAAAATGGTAAAAACAGATTTAGAGCAGTTACAAAGCGGTGCGATTGCCCCCTTGCCACAAGTGTAAATAATCAAATATGCTCATTAATACAGTGACAGAAAACTTAGAATTAAGTAATAAAGTTAATCAAAAAACTAACCACGTTTTCGTGTTCTTAGAAATTTTTGCCCAGGAAGGCGGTATTCAATCATATATAAAAGATATTTTTCGAGCTTATTTAAAATTGAATCAAGGCTATAAAGGAGAAGTTTTTTTACTGCGAGATAGTCCTAATTGCTTAAATTATTTTGCAGACGAAAATTTAAAATTTCATTACTATAAAAATCACTCTCCCCATTTGGGAAGAGTCAAAATGGCAGTAGCTTTACTCAAGTGTCTATTACAAAACCGTCCGCAGCAAGTTTTCTGCGGTCACATTAACTTAGCAGTATTAATCCAAACCCTTTGTCAGCCCTTGGGGATCCCTTACACCGTACTAACTTATGGGAAAGAAGTCTGGGAACCGCTCAAAACTCAAGAACGTCGCGCCCTAGCGTCAGCAGCAGGAATTTGGACAATTAGTCGCTACAGCCGCGATCGCGCTTGTGCTGCCAATGGTCTAGACCCCAAAACGATACAGATGATGCCTTGTGCAATTGATGGCGACAAATTCACCCCTGGTTGCAAACAGCCAGAATTAGTTGAAAAGTACGGCTTAACTGGTGCTAAGGTGTTAATGACAGTGGCAAGGCTGTGGTCGGGGGATATTTACAAGGGCGTAGATGTGACGATTCGGGCGTTACCACAAATTGCCGAAGTTTTCCCACAAGTAAAATATTTAGTAATTGGTCGTGGTGATGACCAACCGCGATTAGCTCAACTTGCTGCATATTTAGGTGTGAGCGATCGCGTTGTGTTTGCTGGTTTCGTTGCCACAGAAAAATTAATGGAACACTATCGCCTTGCTGATGCCTATATTATGCCTTCTCAAGAAGGCTTCGGCATTGTATATTTAGAGGCAATGGCTTGTCAAGTACCTGTATTATCTGGTGACGACGATGGGTCAGCTGACCCCTTGCAGGATGGTAAGCTAGGATGGCAAGTACCACACCGCAATCCTGATGCTGTAGCAGCAGCTTGTATAGAAATGCTGCAAGGCAATGACCAGCGGTGTGATGGAGAGTGGCTACGAAAACAAGCGATCGCTGTGTTTGGGTTAGATGCGTTTGGGTTGAAGTTGCAACAGATGCTTCTATCCTCAGTCCTCAGTCTTAATCACAAATGACCATAATGACTAAAATTGTTATTTACAGCATATTTCAAGTGCATGAGGTACAAATTGACTGATTTTGAGGCAGGAGGCAGAGGGCAGTTCTTGCAGGAGGGAGAAGAAGAATTTTTATTTTTAATTCTTTATTTGTGTACCTCATTTAGTTGCAAACTGCTCTAAGAGCGTGAGAAACTATGACTAAAATGTTGGATACAGCTAAATATTAATAGATATTTTGTCCAATAGAAAACTTGCTATACTTGTAAGAGCGCAAAAACCAAGCAAAAAATTAAGACTTGAGAACCTGTACAAAACTTTTAAGAGTAGCCCACCTGTTCTCAGGCGACTCTGAAGTCCAAAAAACCTTAATGATGCCTAATTGGTGGATTAAAGTACCAAAGTTTATCAAAATTTTACTCAAAGATAATTTAATTTATAACTAGGGTAAGCTTTATCCGAGCTTAAACCTGTAAAGTGGTAAATGCTGACACTGCCAGAATGAAGCAGAAAACAATCTGGGCAATGTCTAACAAAGTTGAAGTTTGTTTAACTTTATCCAAATGTTGTAGAGCGGAGAGCAGGACGACATTTAAAAATGAGCTTTAAGTCATTTCAATTGAATCTTTTAAATCTTCGTCCCTGGCTGACTCTGCTAGCAGTTATTTGGTTGCTAGCATCACTAGGCTTGGGTTGGTTAGTAAATTCATTGTTAATTATTTTTGGGTTGCTGTTGTTAGCACCTATTGTGGCTTTCTTTGGTTTTCGTTGGTGGCTGCAACGCAACTTGATTGCTGACCAATGTCCCGTATGTAGATATGAATTTACAGCTTTAAATAATAGCCAGGTACAGTGTCCTAACTGTGGTGAGTCGTTGTTAGTACATAATCATTTTCAGCGCTTGACACCAGCAGGCACTATTGATGTCAAAGCAATTGAAGTACCAACCCAATCATTGGAAGATTAGTCATTGGTCATTAGTCATGAGTCATTAGTAACCGACAAATGACAAAACGTAAAGTCATCACTTGCCAGCTTTTAGCAAGCTAATATCACTCAATGAGCTACTAGACCCTAGTCGAGCAGTGGCTCAACGGCAGTTCCTTTAAGTGGGGGAAAAGAGCCAATGGACTGCCTCAACTTTGCACCAGAGGATAAAGCACAAATGATTAATGACTATTTCTTTTGTCGCGAGATTGAGAGGATGTAGTTATACTGTTGCCCAGATAGTTCGCCTACATATAGTGAGTATTTTCCTGGTTGCCAGTAACCAGAAAGTTCTGGTTTGCCTCCAGAGTAATTATCTGCTTGTACACAAAATTTTCCTCCAGGCCCGTCAATCAACAGGGTTGGTTTACCTTGGCTCTCTAGTGTTAATCGTAAGTAAGGCAGTGACTCTGTAAGTTGGATAACTTGATTAGGTGCAGTGGTGATATTACCACACTTGCTTTTGACAGACCCCCCAGACTTTCCATTCAAAACTAGCGGATCTGGTTGCAAATTTTGATTAATTTCGATCTGTGGTGTCTGTGCTAAATTAATCTCAGTGAAAATTAAACCGATCGCCAAAGCTGTAGGAACAATCGTCAATAGACTAAACGCCTTCATTTTAATTAATGCTCCAGATTTTTCTAGAGCAGTATAGTTATGTATACTCTGATTCAATAGACGACAGCAAATCCTACTTTGTTCCAAAAAATATCGTATACTTTAATACCGCTAGATTCAGGATTATTTGAAGAAATTTAGAGAAGTCAGATCTGCAAACGGATGGTTCATCAGTCGAATGTAGTGAAGTTAATACTTCATCTTGATTTATTACTGATAATTATTTTTACATTAATCTAAGTTAGACTACTGACAACAGAATATAGGTTGGAAGATATAGCCGTAGTCACACCCTTTAGGACATAATGACAAGGGTGAATACTAGGAATAGTAATAGTTCTACCTCCTCTCTCCTGCTATAAAAGAAAAAAATATAATTTTTCCCTGTCGAGAAAGGTCTTACGAGACAGACATTAGCTAAAATCACTAACACAACCACCAAAATAGAATTTGGTTGGTATGTTGTTGACCAAGTGTCCTAGCTGAGGTTGGAAAAATTGATGAACCCTCAAAGAGAAGAAGACTTACAGCGTCGCCTCAATAAGCTAGAGGCAGAGATTAATTCCTCACCTAAGGTGGTTCCCCAATCACCAGAACAAAAACAGACATCTGAGTTTAGTTTTGCTAACTTAAACTTGCAACTAGAGCGATTTCGGATCTGGTTTGGGAATTTATCAGGAGCGAAAAAGCTGTTGTTGTCAGGTGCAGCAGTACTATTGAGCTTGGCGATAGTGCAAGCAGTGTTTAAACTGGTTGCATCTGTAATCAGTCTGGCAGTTTTAGCAGTGTTAGTGTATGTTGGATACAAATTTTTTGTATCTAGTAGCTTTGAACGTAAGCAATAGTCTATTTTAATTGTGCCAATTAAGGCATAGAAATAATGTCAAAGGGAATTATGCGATGACGACACCAACTGTGAGGAGAAGTAATCAATCTGGTCAGTCACAAGAACCAGAAAGAGCCAATTCGCTGCTGCTAGCCAGTAGGCGTTTTGCTGCTTGGGCGGCTGAAATCACACTAGTGGTTACTAGTGGGTTGATTCCCTTTGGCATTGGTGTCTATGCCAATTCTAGAAGCGATCTCAACCGAGTGCCGCTCAATCCCGTACTAGTAACAACGGAAAGAGCGATCGCCAGGCCATTAGCTTTGCCCGTTAGCTATGGCATTCGTAACGTAGCATGGCCGACTAATTTTTTGTGGACAATCGCGATATTAGCGCCTGTAACTCTTTCATGGTGGCAATTGTATTTATTGGGTAAAACTGGTAGCACAATTCCCAAACGTTGGCTAGGAGTTCGGGTTGTGAACGACCAAGGAACAACACCCGGTTTAGCAGCAGTTGCAATTAGAGAAGGAGTTGGTCGTTGGACTATACCCATTTCCATCGCTTATCTGCTATGGCGTTACAGCTTTGCTTTTCCTAATTTAGGATTATTCACATTTTTAGCTGTATTAATGGTGCTGGGTGAAGGGATAGCTTTACCGTCCCGTCACGGAGGGCGTCGCGCGCTGCACGATCGACTTGCAAATACTTATAGTATAGATGCGACTCGCCCCTTGCCAGCTTCACTTTTTGCTAACAAACAAGTCCAGTCTGCTAACGATAGCGCTCGCCAAGCACAAGAATGGCAGCAGGGAAATGCAGAATTAGCCCCAGCTGCAACTAAAACACCTCATCTATGGCGGCGCATACAGCAAAATCCCAATCTGACTTTGTTTGGAGTAGGGCTAGTAAGCATGACTGCTGTGCTGGCAACTTTAATTGGTACTCAAGTTTATATCCAAATTCAACAATCTCAGCGAGCAACCAAGCAAATCAACAGCCAACAATTCCTCGAACTTGTCAAACAATTGAGTCCCGACTCTGGGGCTACCAATGAACAACGCCAAAGTGCAATTTTGGCCTTGGGTGGTCTCAAAGATCCACAGTCGATTCAATTTCTCGCGGATCTCTTGGTGAAGGAAACCAACCCCAGCCTCTTGGATACAATTCAACAAGCCCTGACAAGTGTCGGACCTAAAGCCATCCCGGAATTAAAAAATAAGAATCAATTTCTGGTGAGTGAACTCGAGTCTTTAAACAGCAGTGCAACGCAAGAGCGAGAATTGTGGCAAGGGCGGCTACAAAGAAACCAGCAGACAATCAATAAAATTCTGTCTGTTTCCAGTGGGAAGATTGAGGGTGTCGATCTCAGTCGCATCCAATTAGGTCAAAGCAGTACTCCAGGTAATTCCTCATTCAACTTGGTACTAGACAATATTGATTTGTCGGGAGTTAAATTAAAATCTGCAAATCTCAATCAAGCCAGTTTTAAAGCTAGCCGCTTTCGCAGCGTGGGTGAGGATGGACGCTGGGATACTTTCGACGATGTGATGGCTGATTTAAGCCAAGCTCAGTTGCAGCAAGCTAATCTTACTGATGCCAATCTGAGCCGAGTTTTGATGAACCGTACCGATTTGAGTCGCGCCACTCTCAACAGAGCCAACTTATCCAATGCCCGTTTGTATGAGGCTAAACTCAACAGCACCCAGCTAGTAGGAGCCGATCTGCGAAACGCAGTCTTGGAACAAGCCAGCTTAACTGGGGCAGATTTAGGTGACGCCAAATTGAACGAAGCCAATCTTTACGCTGCGCGTTTAGGTCGCGTCAGCGCCATAGGAACACAATTATCCTTTGCCAACTTAACTAACACTGATTGGGAAGGGGCAGATTTATCTGGAGCATATTTGGATCGGGCTAATCTCAGCAATGCGAACCTGAGTGCGACTCGTCTGACTGGTGCTGTTTTGCGTTCTGCTCAGATGCAAAACGTTAACTTGCAAAATGCCGACCTCAGTCTTGCAGATCTACGAGGAGCAAATGTAGCCGGAGCAAATTTTCAAGGAACAATTCTTGCTCCTAGCAAACAAGACCCAGCCGATCAATTTGTCCAAACCCCAGATTTAGGCTCAGTATCTGCCGTAGTTCAAGGCGTTGATTTTTCTCAAGCCAAAAATTTAGATTCTAAGCAACTAGCGTATATTTGTACACAAGGAGGCATTCATCCCCGTTGCCCGTAAAATGAGATGAGGGAGATGAGGAGATGAGGAGATGAGGAGATGAGGAGATGGGGAAGTGTGGGGAGTGTGGGGAGTGTGGGAAGTATGGGGAGTGTGGGGAGTGTGGGGGCAAGATTTCTTCCCCATCCTCCTTTTCCTCCCACATCTCCTTTTCCTCCTACACCCGCATTTGTTCCCCATCACCCCACCCCCCCAATGCCCCATACCCTATGCCCAATGACAATTGAGAAAATGGTGTGAGGAATTGGGTTATGAAATATGTTCCATATTTGCTTTCTGTTCTGGGGGCTAGCTTGGTTTGGAATTTGGCTCAACCAGCACAAGCTCAAGTGGCGTATGGCAGTTATATCGGTATCGGGCCAGCTATTGGTTTTACCGATGGTGTCCAAATTGGTGGGGTAATAGCTGGTCGTTACAAGCTTTTGGAAGCACCAATTTCTCTGCGTGCCCAAGTGTTAATTGGTAATAATACGGCAATTGTACCAACAGTTTCTTACGATCTCCCTCTGAACTGGCAAGCTGATGCCTATTTAGGTGCTGGATTGGTGTTGGCTAGTGGTGGATCTTCTCCTGTGGGCGACAAAATTAGTTTTGCTTTACAGCCGGGAGTTGATTATATGATTCCAAATAGCAATACTGTGCTTTTTGGCAACGCTATCATCGCTTTTGATGCCTACCGTGATAGTGGTGGTACAGCGGTCTCTGTGCAAGGTGGTATTGGTTTGAGATTTTAAAGACTGGCATTGGCTATGTCTAAGAAGCGTTAAACTTCATTGCAAATTAAGAAGTTAGTCCAAACAACGTGATAATTTTTGATGATGTCAAGCAAAAACCTTGAGCAACGGCAGCCGTTGCTCAAGGTTTTTTAAGAGAAGAGACAGTACAGGATTCACACAGGAGAACACAGTGGCAATGGAATCAAATTTATTAAAGAATGCAGATGCAGATGAAATGAATCAATATTTCAGTGAATATGTTGCTAACTTGCAACTTCATATGACTTTGCAAGCTCGCAATCTTGTTCCACCCCTGAAGCAGACACTGGTCGATAGTCGTCAGCAACTACTCCATCAAACCCAAGCCCACTTTGAAAAGCTAGTTTCTCGACAAGGCTTATAAATATATACATACTTTAATTAAAATTCAAATAAAATAAAGGCAGATATTGTTGGGTTAATACTAATGGTATTCCCACATAAATCTGCTTTTTCTGCTTTTTTAAGTATTAAGTTACTAAAATCACCCTTTTGGCGCAATAGTCAGGAGCAGAAAGTAGTTAAGATAATTGCAACAGTTCTGACAAAGAGCAGTTAGTTAAGGCTAAATGGCGGCTGGAATTAAAATGACTTCATTACTTCCCCGAAACCTCAGCGTTGTCATCCGACCAGTCCAATACCGCGACCTGGATGGAATTGAGCGCATAACTCAAGAGTCATTCGCAGCCCTTACTCCCAAGGAAGCAGATTTTGCCATCAGCCAGATGCAATGGTTGCGTCGCTGGTATGGATTACTCAAATTTTTGAGTTGGTTTCCTAACCCGCTACAGTATCGCCTTTGTGCTTACGTAGCAGAGCAAGGGCGTATACTTCTAGGGATGATTCAAGTGTCACCTTTTAATCGCACACGCAGCACTTGGCGGATTGATCGAGTGCTACTAGAGCGCGGTGTTGATAAACAAGGAATTGGCTCCCAGCTTTTGCGTCATTGCTTTGAATCGATTTTGGAAGCTCGCACTTGGCTACTGGAAGTTAACATCAACGACATAGAAGCGCTGGCGTTGTATCGCCAAAATGGATTTCAGCGTCTGGCAGAAATGACATACTGGGAAATCGAGCCTCAATTGTTGGTTGAATTGGCACAAGCAGAGCCGGATTTGCCCAACCTCTTGCCGGTGAGCAATGCTGATGCTCAGTTGTTATATCAATTAGATACAGCATCGATGCCACCTTTGGTACGTCAAGTTTTTGACCGCAATACCCGCGACTTTAAAAGTAGTTTGTTCGGCGCTTTGACTGATGCTGTCAAGCTATGGGTAACCAAAACAGAAGTAGTAAGCGGTTATGTATTTGAACCCCAACGCAAAGCGGCGATCGGCTATTTTCAAGTGCAACTTGACCGCAAGGGCGAAGTCCCCCACGTTGCAACGCTGACGGTTCATCCTGCTTACACCTGGCTGTATCCAGAATTACTATCTCAACTGGCTCGCATTGCCCAAGATTTTCCCCAGCAAGGCTTACAATTAGCTTCCTCAGATTATCAGGCGGAGCGAGAAGAATATTTGGAGCGAATCGGCGCAAAACGCATCGAACATACACTAATTATGTCTCGCTCGGTGTGGCATAAGCTACGGGAGTCAAAATTCGTCTCCTTAGAAGGAATTCAGTGGACTGATATGCTACAAGGTCTACAACCAGCTCGCAAACCCATACCAGGCGGAATGTCGTGGGTACAACCACCATCGCCATCGTCAGATAGACCACAACCAAGCAAATCAGAACCAATTAATTTTTCCGGAAAAAACACTAGCATTGAAGCATCGCCGATTCCGGAATCACCAGATGCACAGCAGGAGAATTAGGTGATACCCCAAGAGCAAGCAAAACCGTTTATTTCAGCTTTGGGATTAGATTTCGGTCGCAAGCGGATTGGTGTAGCCGGCTGCGATCGCACCGGTTTGATTGCCACGGGGATCGTTACAATTGAGCGTACATCTTTCGATCGGGATGTCGAGCAAATGCGAGAAATAGTTAATGAACGCCAGGTGCAAATCCTGGTTATGGGTTTACCTTATTCAATGGATGGCTCACTAGGATTTCAGGCGCGTCAAGTCCAAAAGTTTGCTAAAAGACTTGCTAAAGCGCTGAATTTGCCTGTGGAATATGTAGATGAGCGATTAACTTCATTTCAAGCAGAACAACTGCTAATTGCTGAGAATCGCTCTCCATCACGCCATAAAGGTTTGATTGACCGCAAGGCAGCCTGTTTGATTTTGCAACAATGGCTCGATACTAGACGTGCTAATTCCCGCAGTTCAATGGCGGCTATTGAGTATTGATACCTTTTAACATGATATTCTGAAAACGATTACCCAGCATTTGGATCTACGTGTGAAGCTATTTGATAGTTAAACGATTTACGAACTTGCTGGTATTTATTAAAGTTATACATTTGGCCATGTCTTTCTCTCCATTTCCTGAAGAAAATGATAACGCTCATGAGGGTTCCATCACTTTGACCGATGACAAAGGGCGATCGCTCGAATGTTATATAGAGCATTCCCTGGAGGTAGATGGGCAAGAATATGTTTTACTTCTTCCTGTAGACTCACCTGTAGAAATTTTTTCTTGGCAAGGTGAAGATGAGGACGAAGAAGCAGTTCTTGTAGAAGATGACAGCATTATCGAGCAAATTTTTGGCACTGCCCAAGCTGTACTATCTGAGCAAAACTTAACACTGAAGAATACAGCTTATGCTTTGACAGTTGCAGGTGATTTACCGCCAGTTGAAGAATCAGAACTTTTTACTTTAGAAATTGAAGACGAAGAAGCAGATTTAGAACCAGAGCAATTACAGCTACTTGCTAGCTTCTATGATGAACACCAGGAGTATGCAATTTATACACCCCTCGATCCACTATTGTTTTTTGCAAGAATAGCGAAAACAGGTGAACCCGAATTACTCTCTCCAGAAGAGTTTCGCAAAGTACAGCCTTTGTTAGAGGAACATCTTTTTAATGAAGTAGAATAAGATGCAAAAATAAAATTTAAAATTTAACATTTTGAATTTTTTGATTGGGATTACCTAAATCTTTTGCGATGCTCCATTAAATATGGAAGCAATAAAACATTAGACCTGCCTTGAAAATAGGGTATCGAGCATTGGCAATCTAAGAATCCAAAATTGCTATGAGGTGCTGAAAGTGACTTATAGCGACTTTACATTAAGTAAATTTAAAAAGTCATTCAGCATCGGTATTGATGAAGAAACTGATTTGTGTGTCAATGTAGAACCTCTACAACCAAGCGATCGACTCACAAATACTTTAGAAGAAACCACAGAACTGGCTTTAACAATTAATACTGAAAAAGCTCGTTCAGAAATGATTATTACACCAATATTATTGGAGGTAAGACGTAGAGCCAGTTATCCAATTAGTTTATTTTTTGGAATAGACTTTAATGTAGATACAGAAAAAGGTCTGAATGGTTATTGTGACTTGATTATCAGTCGTTCTAAAGAACAACTAACAATTAATGTGCCTGTAGTGATTATTATTGAAGCGAAAAATGAAAATATTAAAGGTGGATTAGGTCAATGTGCCGCAGCAATGTTAGCAGCACAATTATTTAATCAACAGGAAGGAAATGAAATTAAAAAAATTTATGGTGCGGTAACAACGGGAGATATTTGGAAGTTTTTTAAGTTAGAAGAAAACGAGATATTTATTGATTTGAATAAATATTACATTAAAGAGATAGATAAAATTTTGGGGATTTTATCTGAAAGTGTTCGTGGAGATATTCCAGGATTGAGTTCGACTAACTAAACTGTATTGGGTTATGCTCATTTCTCTAGAGCTATTTATATTTGCCTGTTGACTATGACCTGGAACAATCTTTTACAGCCTGACTTAATTTTAGAAGGTTCAGTGTTAAACCTGACACCAGATATTATCCAACAGTATGGTCTCAAGGGGCTGGTGTTGGATGTAGACGAAACTTTGGTACCCTTTAGAGTAGGAATAGCTTCCCCAGAACTACAAACCTGGGTAAAGGAAATACGTGGTTGTACTGCATTGTGCTTGGTAAGCAATAACTTGAGTGAAGCGCGAATTGGTGGAATTGCGCGATCGCTCAACTTACCTTACTATTTGGGTGCAGCTAAACCTTCGCGACGTAAAATTAGAGCCGCACTGCAAGCAATGAATCTCCCAGTACATCAAGTAGGGATGGTAGGCGATCGCTTGTTTACCGATGTTTTAGCAGGTAATCGCTTGGGGATGTTTACCATTCTGGTTGAACCGATTATTCATCCAGAGGCCGCACTGCGCTCTCATCCTGTACGAAATTTTGAAGTTTGGGTCTCTGAAATACTAGGAGCCTCTATTACTCCTAAAAAAACTAAAATTCACAAAACTTGAGAAATCATCAGGAAAGTAAATCTAAAGAAATGATTAAGGAATCTTACTGGAGTCCAGAAATCGGGGATCATAGGTATTAATAACATGGAGTCAGCTAAAAAAGACTCTAGCCAATACTAAATAAATATAAACTCGTAAAGCGTCAGCCTTCACTTATAGAGGGACTGGCGCTTTACAAATTGGAGTGTACAGTAGGGAGATGAGGTTACAAATTGCAACAAGTCTATCCTCTGAAGTTACGATCGCCCCAAGCCTGAGCTTTTGACTTCTCTATTTGTCTTCTAATTCCTACTCCCATTCCCTGTTAAGAGCATATTACATCAAGCCTAACAAGCATTCATTATGCTACATAAAAGTGATACTATAATTACTGGATTTCACTGAAATTTTTATTGAATAATGTTACAACAAAATCCTTTTATTATCGGAAAACCAGTACGTCCAGAGCATTTTGCAGGGCGAGCATCAGAAATTGCCGCTGCCTTCGATCAAATTTATAACCGCAGCCACTTAGCAATTTGGGGGGGGCCAGGGATGGGCAAAACCTCCTTTTTGCAGAAACTAGAATCATCCCAAGCTTGGGAAGACCACGGAATGGACTCATCCCAAGCTGTAATTGTTCGTTTTAGTTGTGAAAATATTACTCCTTTTACTCCCTCGGATTTTTGGAGAGAAATAATAAGCCTTGTGAAAGACAAATTAGTCGGTCAATCTAGATTTGAGGCTGAAATTGATACAATTCTGCAAGCAGGAAAGCCGACTAAAGATAATCTACGACAGATATTACGAAAACTGAAAGCACAAGATAAATATCTGGTTTTGTTAATAGATGATTTTCATGTAGCACTCAAGGCGAACCAGGAATACGATGAAGATACGATGCAAAAGTTCTTAAGTGAGTGCCGTAATTTGGCTGTTCACTCTGCGGAAGGACAACATATGTCGATGATTGTTACTTCTTTGAAGCGTCTCAATGAACTAGGACCAAAGCTCAACCCAAATGCTTCACCGTGGTACAACCATTACCTATTTTTACGACTTAAAACATTTAATAATACTGAGATTGACGACATATTTAATAAGATATTAAGAGTCCCAGAGTTACGGGAAGCAATTAAAGAAATTACAGGCGGACACCCGTCTTTACTACAAATATCTGGTTTTCTACTCCACAGAGATTTACGTACCGCAAATGCGCCGAATGCAGATAAATTTGTTAGCGATTTTGAAAGTGTGACCCAACAGATTTTTCAAAATATTTGGCAAAGGTGTAGTGAAGTAGAACAAACTTTATTGATGTTGATGGCTCTTTCAGCATTAAAAGGTCGCCTGCATAAACAAAAGCAATTTGACGTGAGTGGTATCGAATTAATTTTTAGCCAAAGAGAAGCAGAGCTAATTAAATTGGAAGAACAAGGTGTAGTGACTCACAGTGTTCATGAAGAGAAAAATATTTACTCTTTCACTTCATCAACAATGGAGCGTTGGGTAATTCAACAACTTTGGCAAACAGATGAGAAGTGGTTGCAAGCACGAGAAAAAGTTTTTCTGAATTTGATGAGTAGGCAACAAATGGATAAATTCACTACAGGTGTTAAATGGCTATGGAAGAATCAAGACAAAGTTCCAAAAATTATAGAGTGGTTTGGTCAGTTAGTAGCTGCTTTTCCTAAAGGATTTATTTTACCAAATAATTAGGATGGGCAAGTAATATGAATGGAGCAAATAATCAGAGAAATCCTTACATTATTGGTCGCGTAATACATGAGAAAAATAAATTTTTTGGTCGTGAAAGTCTATTCAATTTTATTGAAGATAATCTAAGTCAAGGTGTAAAAGTAATCTTGTTGCATGGTCAAAGGCGGATTGGCAAGTCTTCTGTCTTGCAACAAATTTCAAATTTTATTCAATCTAATGAATTTATTTTTATTCAATTTGATTTGCAAGATAAAAGTCAGTCAAGTCTAAGTAATATTATTCATAATTTGGCTATAGCAATTACTGAGCAAATTGGTATAGAAGTAGATAAATTACAAATTCCAACAATTATAGAATTAGAAGCAGATATAAATATATTTTCTCAAGGATTTCTGTCCCAGATTTTTCAAGAAATTGAACCTCAAAAAATAGTATTACTCATTGATGAATTTGATGTGATAAATAATGATAACGGCGAGGTAAATATTGCTGAACAACAAACATTATTTCGTTACTTAAAAAAGTTGTTAACAGAGCAAAATAAATTATTTATTATTCCAGTAATTGGAAGATATTTGAATGATTTACCAAACTTGCTGAGTTTATTTAAGAATGCACCATCTGAACTAATTGGTTTGCTAGATGGGGATAGCGCTCAACGAATGATTATTGAACCTGCTCAAGGAACTTTGACATATCGCAACGAAGCAATCAAGAAAATTCTACAATTCTCAGCAGGACACCCATGTTTTACTCAGGTTATTTGCTTTACTCTTTTTGAACAAGCAAGAGAAAACAAGAAATGGAGTATTGAACGTGCGGATGTAGAATGCATTTTCACAAAAGCAATTGAAAATGCTGATTCTTTCTTACAAAGTTTTTGGCACGTACTAACGGCGGAACAAAGAATCATTATGTCAGCTGTAGCCGAGGCTCAAAGGATAGCTATTGAAGAAGAAAGAAGATTTCCTGAAGAACCATTAGATTTACTAAGTAGGAATGGGACAAATAAAACAGAACAGTTATGTGATGCGTGGTACAGACTAATAGAAAACCATTGTCTATCTGATGACGGACGCAAAGTTAGAGTCGAATTAATTCGTTGTTGGTTACTACAATATCATCCACTACAATATGAAATTAAAAGTTTACAAATACAAGAATCACAAACAGAATTACAAACACAGAACGCACAAGAAGATGTTGTTAAAAACCTGATCGGAGTAGCAAATTATTGGTGTCAACAGGGAAAACATCAGCTAGCATTACAGCTTTACGAGCAGGCTTTAGCAATAAGTCCTAATAATTATAAGATTGCAGCATCTTTGGCTGAACAATATTTACAAGTACAAGATTATTTAAAATCTTTAGAACTTCACGAACAACTTTTTCAAGTAGATTCTGAATATTATCAGCAAGGATATTTAGATGCACTGTCAGAATATGGGCATCATTTAATAATCACAGGAGAATACACACCAGCAAAGGAACAGTACAATAAAATTTTAAAAATTGAACCGAATATTAGATTGGCTAAACAGAAAATTTTAGAAATTGAAACTTATGAAAGAAATGCTATAGTTACTACACCAGATAAAAATAATTCTCTAACTGAGCCAGGCCAGATAAATCGCAAAACTTCCACTTTAAAAACAATACTGGCAGTCATGACAGTTATAGTCATGGGAACTGTAGGTTATGGTGCTTATCGGCTATCATCTGAATGTCCAGCAGGTAAGCAGAAAGAATTTGGTCTTTTATGTATAGAAGATAAAAGTAAAATTAGTAATGGCGATCGCACTTTATTTCCTAATATTCCAAATAGCGCTCGCGACGACGGAATCAAAGCTTTTAAACAACAAAAATATCAAGAAGCCAGTAATTTATTTGCAGAAGCAGTAAAATCTAATCGCAACGATCCCGAAGTCTTAATTTATTATAACAATGCTCGTGCTAAACAAAAAGGACATCCTTTTACCTTGGCAGTAGTTGTTCCAGCGAATAACGATACTTTGGCTCAAGAAATATTACGTGGTGTAGCACAGGCACAGAATGAGTTTAATCAAAATAATGGCTTAAATGGTCGATTGCTGGAGATGAAAATTGCCAACGATGCAGGTCAAGAGCAACAAGCCAAAGAAGTAGCTGGGGAGTTGGTCAAAGATGCATCTATTTTAGGAATTATTGGCCACAATAGCTCTGACTCTACCAAAGCAGCTTTACAAGAGTACGACAAAACAGATATCCCCGTTATCTCTCCCACCAGTACTAGTACACAATTACTGGGTAAGAAGAATTTCTTTAGAAGTTTACCTTCTGATGCTGCTGGGGGAAAAAAATTAGCGGAATATGCCTTCAAGAAGTTGAAGTTAACAACAGTAGTAATTTTTTCCAATCCTGACAGTTCATACAGTGACAGCATGAGAGAGGAATTTACTAAAATATTTGAAAACTTGGGAGGTAAGGTGCTCAAGCCAGAAATTAACTTAGCAGATACGTCACTAGATATGGATGCACAAGTTTACAGAAGTATTTATAGACACAAAGCACAAGCAGCTGTATTAATCCCAGATAGAGCACGTATAGATATTGCTCTCAAAATTGCTAAGTTAAACCAGGATGTAGTTAATAGATCCAGAACTCAAAACAGAAACATATTGGGAATGAAGCTCTTAGGTGGAGATACCCTTTACAGCAATGACACTTTAACTCAAGGCGCAAATGCAGTAGAAGGTTTAATTGTAGTCGTTCCTTGGTTTCGTGAAGCTCAGCAAGCAAAGGACTTTGCCAATAAAGCATTCATGCAATGGGGAGGAGAAGTGAGTTGGCGAACAGCAACTAGCTACGATGCTACGCAAGCTTTTATTCATGCTTTGTCTGGTAATTCTGCACGGACAACAGTTATCGAGAAGTTAAAAAATAATAATTTTGTTGTAAATAATACAAAGACTTCTGGAGATCCACTTCAATTTAGTCCTGAAGGAGAACGACAAACAGAGCCAATTTTAGTTCAAATACAAAATGGAAAGTGGGTTATGCCACCGCAACAATAATTGACTCAAAAAGTAAGGCAAGCTACAATAATTTCGTCTATTGTGTGTAATATAGGATACATGTCCCTAGTAATATACTCTTAAGGCTATGGCAAAGTTGGTATCTCGGAGAAACCCTTATATAATCGGTCGTCCAATCGATGACCCAAAACTACTTTTTGGACGGCAAGATTTGTTTTGTCTTCTTGAAGATAATCTTAACCAAGGTATAAAAGTCACTTTATTGCATGGTCAAAGACGTATTGGGAAGTCGTCTATCATTCGTAATATTCCAAAATCTGTTCAATTAGAAAACTTTGTTTTTATTTCCTTCAATTTAGAAGACTATACTCGTGAGAATCTGTCTAAAATCTTAGCAGATCTGGCTCAAGAAATTGTCGAACATTTAGAAATAGATAGCCAAAAAATTAAGCTGCCTAGTATTGAAGAATTAGACAAAGAGCCATATATTTTTTACAGTCAATTCTTGACCAAAGTTTTGGATTGGTTAGATGGTAAAAGAATAGTTTTTTTGTTAGATGAGTTTGAAGCATTAAGCGATCGATATTCTGCATCACGGCTGGAAAACTTTTTTAGTTACTTGCATTCTCTAATTGAAGTAGAAGACAAACTATTTTTAATTATGTTTGCAGGTAGACAAACAGCAAATATACCGAATTTATTCAATTATTTTCAGGATGCTTCTACCTGTGAAATTGGTTTTTTAAATAAAGATAGTGCTACACAGCTAATTACTCAGCCTGCTTCGGGAATTTTAGAATATGAGCCAGAAGCAATTCAAGCCATTATTGAACTATCAGCGGGACATCCTTATTTCATTCAAGTCATCTGTTTTGCTATTTTTGTGAGAGCTAGAGAATTAGATGAATCACATATTAATCGTCAAGATATAGATAATATTGTTGATAAAGCAATTGAGAATGCAGAGGCTGGTCTAGCATGGTTTTGGGATGGATTGACTATTCCAGAAAAAATTGTATTTTCTGCTGTTGCGGAGTCTCAGAAGATAGCTATTGAGAAATTTAAAACAGTTCCAGAAAGCCTATTTAAACTACTTAATAAATATGAAATGATTAAAATAGAAGCTTTAGAAAAAGTAGTTAAAGAGCTTATTGCTTATAAGTTTTTGGATGAGAAGGGTGAGAAAATAAAAATTGAATTAGTGCGTCGATGGTTACTGCAACGTCATCCATTAAGACAAGAAATTAAAGAGTTGGAAAAACTCAATCAAGAAGAAAACTATTCGAGTTATAAAAATAAAAACAACTTAGCAATAGAGGAAAAAAAACTGAATAATTTAGATAACAACTATAATAATAATTTAGTTCTCAGTGCTAAAAATTCTAAGTCTGCTGTAGCTGAAAGACCCTTATCGTTAAATAATGAGGATTGCTATACAAGCATAAGCTCAGAGCTTGCCAGATTGAGTATACCTAGAAGTTTAGAACATATAAGAATTACTATACAAGATAATCAGCAAGAAAGTGAAATTCCACAACAGGAAGAAAAGTATCAAAGTACCTCGAAGTTAAAAATATATCCTTTGGGTAAATCGAGGTTATCTAAATTTATTTATTTCCTGGCAATAGCAGGAACTATGACAATTTGTGCTGCCTTTGTGGGGATAGGTGTTGGTTATTTTTCGTCACGATGTTTGGCAAATGAAAATAAAGTATTGGGTGTTTTCTGTGCAGAAAATCCCAAGATGAATTTAAGTAGTGGCGATCGCACATTTTTTCCGATTATCAATAATACCTATCGTGACCAAGCCATTGAAAGTTTTAAAATTGGCGATTATCCAGCTGCCGTTAAATTATTTCAACAAGCAGTAGAAAGCGATCGCACAGATCCAGAAGTATTAATTTACTATAATAATGCTCGCGCTAAGGAAAAAGGAAAGCCTTTAACTTTGGCAGTAGTTGTCCCAGCAGATAATACCAAGTCTGCTCAACAAATATTGCTTGGTGTTGCACGGGTACAACAAGAGTTTAATGATAAAAATGATTCAAATGGTAGACTGCTCTCCATTATTATTGCTAATGAGGGTAATGGTCAGGAACCAGAAAAAGCAAAACAAGTTGCTGCCGAGTTGATAAAAAGTAAATCTCTGTTAGGAGTAATTGGAGCTAATTATAGTGAAGCAACAAAAACAGCTTTAACAGAATACGAAAATGTTGGAATATCGGTGAGATATTTTACTAGTACAAAAAATATAAAATTGAAAATTAAAGAACTGCTCACTTCAAATTCAGTTATTAACTAGAAGGGTAAGCTGAGCAAATTTGATTACAGCTAAAAAATTGGAAGCACCTTGCAGTACCATAATGAGTTATGATGACAATTTTGGATTTTGGATTGAAGAAAAAATCTAAAATTCAAGGACTCGTAACTCTTAACTTTTTTGATGTCACTAACGATTGTTGTCAAAATCGGCACTTCTAGCCTTACCAAACCAGAAACGGGACAATTAGCACTTTCAACCATCGCCACCTTAGCGGAGACACTCTGTCATTTAAAACGCCAGGGACACCGAGTGATTTTGGTTTCTTCTGGGGCTGTAGGGGTGGGTTGTGCGCGGTTGGGTTTAACCGAACGTCCGAAAGCGATCGCTCTCAAACAAGCTGTAGCAGCAGTTGGGCAAGGTAGGTTGATACGTATATACGATGATTTATTTAATACTTTACAGCAAGCGATCGCTCAAGTGTTATTGACTCGCAGCGATTTGGTACAGCGCAGCCGCTATCTGAATGTATACAATACTTTTCAAGAATTGTTAGGACTAGGGGTAATTCCCATAGTCAATGAAAATGATACCGTGGCAGTAGAGGAACTAAAATTTGGCGATAATGACACCCTTTCAGCATTGGTTGCTAGTTTAGTACAAGCCGATTGGCTATTTTTGCTCACCGATGTCGATCGCTTATACTCAGCCGATCCGCGTTCTGTACCAGATGCACGGCCGATCGCTTTAGTTAGTAGTATTAAAGAATTAGCTCAATTACAAATCCAAACAGGTTCCCAAGGTTCTCAATGGGGCACCGGCGGTATGGTGACAAAAATTTCGGCTGCCAGGATTGCGATCGCCGCTGGAGTGCGGACTGTAATTACCCAAGGACGATTTCCCCACAATATAGAAAAAATTCTCCAAGGTGACTCCATCGGGACACATTTTGAACCGCAACCGGAACCAACTTCGGCGCGTAAACGTTGGATAGCTTACGGACTTGTACCTGCGGGAAAATTGTATTTAGATGAAGGTGCGATCGCGGCAATTTCTCTAGCGGGAAAATCGTTATTAGCAGCTGGAATTAAAGTAGTAGAAGGAGAGTTTCGCACACAAGATGCAGTGCAATTGTGTGACATCAATGGTAACGAAATTGCCAGAGGACTTGTAAATTACAACAGCAATGAATTGCAAAAGATTCGCGGATATCATTCACGGGAAATTTCCACAATTTTAGGCTACGCTGGTGCGGAAACTGTGATTCATCGGGATAATTTGGTTTTGACTTAGGATAGAAATAAGTAACTACTAACTGGGAGAGCGAACAATGACTCAAACGTTAGAAATTCCAGAATCTCTGTTTGAGCGATTGCATCATCTTGTTGAGTTAAGTGGGCAATCTATAGAATCCTTAGGGTTGCAAAGCATTACGAGCAACTTACCTCGTTTAAGAGAAAAAGTACATGACTTGGATGAACTATTGTTACGAGTAACACCTGATAATTTACATGGTGTAATTGACAGTGGAAAGCCTGATTGAATGTTAAAACAAATATCAAACTAACATAGAAGCGATCGCCACCGCTCCCCACAACGGCGCATCATCCCCCAACGCCGCCGGTACAACTTCAAAATCAACTTCCGGTAAAGCGGTCTCTCGCGCCACCTGTCGCACCACCCGCCAAAAATCTTCTCCCGCCTTCGTCACACCACCCCCCAACACAAAGCGTTGCGGATTCATCAAATTCGCTACATTCCCAATACCCACACCCAGCGCCCAAGCAGCCTTGTGCAAAACTTCCTTAGCCACACTATCCCCAGCCGCCGCCGCCTCACTTACCAACTGTCCCGTCAGTAACGTTAAATCATTCTCCACCAAACCCCTCAATACCTCTCCACCTCTGTGGGGTTGATTTTCTAAAACTTCCCTAGCATTCTCCGCCATATAAGGCCCGGAAGCCAAACGTTCCACACATCCCCGCTTCCCACACAAACATACCGGCCCAGCAGGATCTACAACTATATGTCCAATTTCACCAGCCATTCCACCCACACCCCGCCAAGGCTGGTTGTTGAGTATCCAACCACCACCCACACCAGTGCTGACAGTTATATAAAACAAGCTATCGTAACCCTGTCCCGCACCAAAGCGATGTTCGCCCAAAGCTGCAATGTTAGCATCGTTATCTACACCAACACTGACACCAAACTCCTCCTCCAACAAGTCTTTGAGCGGAATATTTTCCCATCCAGCGACATGATGAGATAGTCGCACCCTTCCCGTGGAAGCATCTACAGGACCGCCAAAGCTAATACCGATCGCACTCAGTTTTGTATCTTTTAGTAAAGAGTAAATTAGCGATCGCATAATTTCCAAATCAGTGCTAGCATCTGCATTCGCTGGTGAAAAGCGGCGTTCATAGCGCAACCACTTTCTCGAGCCAATATTTACTAATGCAGCTGCTAATTTAGTTCCGCCAAAATCGAGAGCTAAAATTACTGTCATTGTCTATTCTCTTCCTAAACCATTACACAACATAGTTTCTTTCTCAAGAAAGGGTAGAGCAGTTGTCAATCCAGAGGATGATAATTACTAATCTATTCACCTGTTTTTGAGTCAAGTACTCCATCGATAAACTGTTGCAATCGTTCATAATGCGAACCTTTCCAATAAATGCGATCGCAATTTTTGCAGCGCTGGAATTCATCAATCTGCAAACGCACATTTTCTGGTATTTCTTCAATAATGGATTGTTTATCTACAGGTTCTAATAACCCATTGCAACGCAAACACCTTTGAAATGGTGAAACTAATTTAAATAAGTCGAAGCGTTGCAATACTTCCAGGATTTGTTTTTCCGGGTTAGTATTTCTTACATAATACCCATGCCTTACCAAACTACGCATTAATAAACCCTTATCACGAGTTAAGAGAATTCGTGCTTGGTTGTCAGATATCTTTGCTAATTCCTCATCCTCATAGTCATTGCGATATAAAGTATCAAAGCCTAATAGTCGTAGAGATGTTGTTAGCTTGCCTAAATGAATATCTAAAACAAAACGAATAATACTCAGGGGTTTTGGTGATACAGAAACACTTGGTGTTATATCACTCCTACTAGATATTGGATAAACATTGATAATATCTCCATCCTTAACAATGTAAGAAAAATCTATATATTCACCATTAACTTTGATAAAATCAACTTCTGGATGAGGAACGCCCAATGACTCAATCGTATCCTTAATTGAGGCTCTCTCCTCAAAATAATAGGAAATTCTCACTTCCTTTTGATACCGTGGTAAAAAATGATTCAATTCTGCGTGAAAGTAGAAGTATGCGATCGCCATAGTCATAAATCTTTGGATTAGTCATTAGTTACAGTTGATTGGTATCCACCGTGAGTGCAGTTGATACAATTGCTAAAAATTCTCTATTATTTTAAAAGGCTCTATTCTGGCTCTAGTAAAATCTATTTACCATGAATTGCCCATTGACCTTAATCTAACGAACCTCCTGGAGACAAAAAATTGTAAAGAGAATATAAAGATTATCAAATACTTGCATTTCTTATTGACTTCAGTTACAGTCAAAGCAGCTATCTAAAATCAAACCTGATGTGATTTTCAGGAAGCTAGTATCGCAGCCTTAGAAGTCACGCATTCAAAAGTCAAAAGTTTACACTGAGCAAAGTCGAAGTGTCAAAACAATTGTATTTTCAGCCTTTGCGCTATTTTGTAGACAATAAGTGGCTTCTTGCAGGGTATGGTCTGTTTGTTTCCATGCCCGCTGTACTAGATTAGGTAACAGAGTAAATACTAGGTTTGTTAATGCTGAAATTAGTGATGCTGTTAAATAATCAGTTACTAATCTCAATCGTTAACATATTGCCCATTGAGTACAGCGTACTAAAGCATTTACCGCTGAATCTAGGGATGATTGTTGTAGGGTAGGCATTTCGCCCGCTTTGAAATACAACAAACGAGCAAGACGCTGTACCCTCAAAAAGGTACTGTGAGCGTCGTAAATCAACTTGCTATTAACTTCTGTCCATCCCACAAAACCAACAAAATCATCCGTCAAACCCAGCTATTTTTATTTTTTAGAGATAATTGAGAATTATTTGCAATATATCTAGGAAAAAATAGATTAAAATGTATCAGTAAGTGAAAATTTCTGAAATACCAAATAATAATAAAACTAGATACAAAATTAACGTCGCTGTTACATAAAAATATTTTTGACTGTGTTTATCTTTCTTATGGAGAATTGACTAAATGGCAAGACATTAATCAATAATAATCTTAGAAAGTAGCTATCTATTTTAATTGCTATACATATTGTTCTTTTTATTTCTTGTAATCAAGGACATTTTATTAAAGAACAAAAATGTAGTTTTTCGTACCTTTTTTCTAAAAAATGCACTAATGAGTATAGTTAGATGAATACCTTTTTTTGTTCTGATTCTTCACGGCAAGCAGGAGAAAATATTATTGGTAGCGCCACCAATTCTCAAACTTATATTTTAATTGAATGTCCACCGCCTTGGACATCAGAAGCGTTTAATTCTAAATGGGTGCCTAAGAATTTGAGGATTTTAATTGAGGAAGTGAAGCGTGCTAAACTACCAATTAAATTCCTCTTAATTGCTAATGATTTTTCTCACAAAATCAACCAGACTACGCTTTTGATTTATCAAAGAAAAGAGGGACTGAGTAATGGATACCAAAAGCAAGAGTTTATACTAGCAAATATTGAGCAGGTAGCAGCAGTTGTACAAAAATGGTTGTGGGGTATTGGTTCTAATTCTGAGGTTGAAACTACTGGAACTAGAGATATTTTAGTTTGCACCCACGGTAGCCACGATAAGTGCTGTGCCAGATATGGAAATCCCTTTTATTTTCATGCTACAGCGACTATTTCTGATTTAGACTTAGACAATGTGCGGATTTGGAAATCATCACATTTTGGTGGACATCGCTTTGCACCAACAATTATAGACTTGCCAGAAGGAAGATACTACGGTGTTCTGGATCGAGATTCATTCAGATCAATTTTAACTCGTAGTGGCGAAATTCAATGTTTGCATACAGTGTATCGAGGCTGGGGAATTTTGCCAGCTGCACTTCAAATATTGGAGAGAGAATTAATTTTTACTGAAGGATGGGATTGGTTTAACTACAAAGTTGCAGGCAAAATTTTAGAACAAAGTTTAGACAATAGTACGATTCTCGCTGAGCTAAGTTTTGAAAAAACTTCTGGTTCTCTCTATACTTACCAGGCTAAACTTGTGAAAGATGCAACCAAGATTCAAAAACTTAAGAGTTCATGCAATGCTGTACAAGAGTCAGTGATTACTAAATATGCTGTAGCTAGTATTTGGCTTACTTCTAGTAAAGTAATGAGTTATAGTGTATAAATAGGAGTCAGAATAATTATTAATTCGTAATGACGCTCGTTCGCCTTTGGGAGAGGATTCGCTAACGCTGCGAAGACAGTAAATCGTAATTACAAAATAATAATTATTTGTTTATACAGGATTCATTCTGAATTCTTGCTAAGCCATATTTAAGACTTTTCGTAACAGTACTTGGTCTTCTAATTTGGCTTTTAAGCGACCATTTTCGATATCTCGAATCCAGCTTTGGCTTTTACCTGCAAGCTTTGCTAATTCTCTTTGAGAGAGATTCAAATTTTTTCGCGCTTCCAAAACATCTTCGCCTAGCAAGTCACCTGTGGTGGCGGACTTTCTTTTACTCTTAACACCTCGCCGCTGCTTTTTCTGTGATTGTGAGATTTGTTGTTCCCATTGTGCTGGTAGTTCAAAAGCCAAAATCCGCGCATTCATCAACAGATTCCACTTCCCACGAGGCCCTGTATCTGTTAGGCGAGTTTCAGCACCGCCGTCATTAGTCCAAAATTCCAATGCTTCATCTGGATCTTCGGGAATATCCATTAACTTTGCCCACAAAGGTTGAATTTCTGGTGGGTAGGTAACTGGGTCGAAAATTGGTTTCATTCCATAATGATTGAGAACTTCCAAATCGTTTTCAAAAGTTCGTAGCAGGCGTTTGCGTTCTTCCCGTTGTCTGGATGCAAGGGTGACTTTTTCTTCACCGTAAGCAACACGCAGCAAGGTAGGAATAGTAATGCGTTGTTCTTTACCCATTTTGGTTTTAAACAACAACCACAACATCAGTCGGACTGCTCCTTCATGTTGTTGCCAAATGCTCATAACTGTGGTTAGCAGCGTTTTGGGGAGACTGCCATATTGATAGAATGCGGTTCGCTCTTTACATGCTTGTTTGTTTAGGAAATATTGTGCCCAAATACCCGCTTTGACTTTAAAAGTTAGCCCAATCAGATATTTGCAGCCGAGAGCATCTTCTTGAAAGTGGTGCTGAATGTCCACCAAGTGCCATAAACGGCTTCCTGTAACAGAGAATCCGTTTACTCGACCTTGTTGAGGCCAGTCGATGGAGATAATTAGCGAGCAAGCTTGCTGGACAAGATTTTTCATTAAAGCTAGCTTGGCAGCTTTGTTTAAATCTTTGCGTTTCTCCATCCCCAAATATTTCTCAATTTGGCGCTCATCGATCGCAAATTCCTGTTCCCAAGGTCGATCTAAAGCTGTAGCATAAGCTGCAAAAATTAGATGTATGCAAGCAGCTCTAATATCTAGCCCTTCAATTGCTGCTAAATCTGTCGCTTTATCGCTCACCTTGAATGGATCTTGGATGTGGAAAGCGATCGCTCCTTTACCTTGGTTGACTTGTCTGCCATAACATAAGTAACCCTCTTCATCAGTTTCCCAATGTAAGGATGTGCGTTGCGCTAGTAGATTACAAGCTTCCCAAATCGCGATCGCCGAAGCAAATGGATTATTCTTTCCGTTAGAAAATAAATCTAAGCTGGTAGCATCTCTCGGCTCAATTTTACATCTGCCCTTTTTTACCTGCCAAGGAATGGGAGAATTAGTTGGACAAGCTATTACACATTGTGGTTCTGGATAATAACCCTCACAATTGTTACAAAGACAAGGATCGATCCAGTAATCATCGTCCTCTATTTTGATTGCACCCGTAGGACATTGGGGGCGGCAGTTGTCACATCCAACGCAACTGTTGTTAGGAATCGTATAAGGCATATGGCTCTGTTCCCACTCTAATCGTTGAGATGTCTGGCTCAGGTCTCCCCTGGATGAGTCCTGTTTATTTATCACTCGCTACCACACGATCTTTCTGGCAAGAAAAATCTTTTCTCACCCTCAGCTAAAACACATATTCAGTTTATTTAGTTGTCATTTGTCCTCTCTTACAAAGTTGAGGCAGTCTGTTGGCTCTTTTCCCCCGCTTAAAGGAACTGCCGTCTGTTCGGAGGAAACCTCGCAAGAGACTTTGCGCTTTGTCATTTGTCAGTTACTAATGACTAATGACCAATCACTAATACTTCGGCTTCTCCTAACAGAGACGCTCTTGCTAGCTGCTTAAGAGCAGGGGTACGCTCAGTACAAGTGACCAATTACCAATGACAGACTTAACCAGAGAATGTGCAACTTGGATGCATACTAGCTTGCTAAGTCCCCACATCCATCTGCTGACTTTGCATCCAAATTGAAAGCTATTTAAGGCTTTCAAACCGAGCCTAGTATTACTTCTTTATTAAATATACATTTCATAAATTAAATGATTAAGTTGTTCGCAATGAGCTTATAAAAAATTCTTAACATTTATTTAATTATGTAGTTAATGAACATTTCATCTTTAACCGTAAAATCTTACCCAAAGTCTTTTTAGTCAACATTTAAGCCGATAACAATTCCCTGTTCGCTGATTTATTAATAATTTTAATATTTAAAGCTTCATAATATTCTGCCATAAAGTTTACAGTTTCTTCATGATAAGCTCTATTTCATCTAGTGAACCAAGGAAAAACAATAATATTTACTTTGTCAGTATTTATTTAGATATTTCCAAAAAAAATAAATTCAAAATTGTTGTTTGAAAAATACATAACGCAGATATCAAAGTGTAACTAAAAAACATTTATCTTTGTATGTATTGCTACTGTTATTGTCTATTTATTGGTCTCAATATCAAAATATTTGAAAAAGAATATCATCACTTTTCTACAGAGATTTAGAGCTTTGAGTAACAATAGTTATTGCTAGTATAGGCTTCAACAAACACTTCAATATTCAAACTCATATTATAATTATTGGCAATAAATTTCATTTATCAAAATTAAATTTAAAATTATTTAGTTTTAAATGAAAGGTCATCAAAATTTGATGATGAAAAATATTATTAAATCTCGAAAATTCAAAAATTAGGATAATATAATGATTAAAGTAGGAATAGATTGCAAGGCAAAATTGCCGAGGATTAATTCATGGCACAACTAACAGGTTTAACATTTGGCGGTAATACTTGGACACCAAAATTTGCTCAAGAAATTGACAAAGACAAATGTATCGGCTGTGGCAGATGTATTAAAGTATGCGGATACAATGTACTAGGTTTGAAGGCACTCAACGAAGAAGGGGAATTTGTAGAAGACGAAGATGATGAAGAAATTGAACGGAAAGTGATGGCAGTTAGTTATCCAGAAAACTGTATTGGTTGTGAAGCTTGTTCGCGGATTTGTCCCAAGAACTGCTACACCCATGTTGCATTAAACAATTAAGGTTTGTGGAGTTAATCAATATTGTTGTTCGTCTAAGGAGGCACTGTTTGTAAAAAGGGCAAATGCCCTAAGCAAGGTAACTAGAGGGGAATGCTAGTGCCGCTGTGCGGAAGTCAAAAGGCTTTTATCTCATGCTTTATTGCTGTTTGCAATGGTAGCTTTATTTCCGTTCTGTGGTACTCAAGATTTACTGGAACTAGGTAAAAAGTTCACAGTAGACAAATCTGTAAATCGCAAAATGTTAGTTATTGACAATTTTAAACTTGCTGCTAATATAACCTAATCAATATTAGGACTAACAGTGTCCTCTGAACAACTAGCTTTTCTGGAAGCAGGTGAGCTTCCTTTGTCATAGGAGTTGAAATATAATTGATAATTTTATGGGGGAAAGATATGAAAAAATCTGGAAGTTTCCCCCATTTTTTATAGCTGCACGTTAGAAAGTTAATAAGTGAAAACAAAAAACACTGCCCTGTGAAAGGGAATGGGCAATGGTGAAGTCAAAAGGTAAAAGGCAAAAGTAAAAAGAAGAGAATATGAGTAGATTTTTACTTTTTATTTTTTACTTTTTTACATCCAATACCCAAAAAATCACACCTGGAAAGACGGTTTACAGAGCAGGTAGGATGTATGCAACAAGTTCCTGTTTCACTATGGACTCTGGTTGCTGGGATAGTAATCACAGCAATTAGTATTTTGATTGGTCAAAGCCACGCTCTACTGCCGGTACAAGCATCCCAACAAGCGCCTTTGGTAGATGGTTTTTTCAACGTTATGTTTACCATCGCCATTGCTTTGTTCTTAGTAGTAGAAGGAACAATTATAGTTTTTTTGGTTCAGTATCGTCAGCGTCGGGGAGATGACACTGATGGTATCCCAGTAGAAGGCAACTTGCCTTTAGAAGTTTTTTGGACAGCAATCCCAACACTAATTGTCCTCGGCTTGGGCATCTACAGTGTAGATGTTTTTAACCGCATGGGAGGCTTTGAACCTGGAGATCATCCTCATTTGCCGGCTCATGTTGCTCATATGCCAGGAAGTGCGATCGCAGCCACATTAAGCGACACTTCTCAACCAACAACTGCTCCAACAATTGGAATTGGCGCATCTCCTAAAGTCATAGGCAAACCAGCAGATTTAGTGGTTGATGTCAAAGGGATGCAGTACGCTTGGATATTTAACTATCCTGAAAGTGGCATTACCTCTGGGGAATTGCACATTCCTGTTGGTGCTGATGTGCAACTCAACCTTTCAGCAGATGATGTAATTCATTCATTTTGGGTGCCAAACTTCCGCTTGAAGCAAGATGCCCTTCCTGGTATCCCGACTGAACTACGATTTGTTGCCACCAAACCAGGTACATATCCAGTAGTTTGTGCTGAATTGTGTGGTGGTTACCACGGCTCAATGCGGACACAGGTATTTGTTCACACACCAGAAGAATACAAGAGCTGGTTGACAGAAAACCAGGTTGCTCAAAAGCAAAACTTGGATCGAGTCATAGCAGTTAATCCTGCTGAGTTATCAACATCAGAGTTTCTTGCTCCTCACACCCACGATATGGGGATTAGTGCTGCAACTCTAGAATCAGTTGTTAAGAGTCATTAGTCATTAGTCATTGGTCATTAGTAAATGACAAATGACAGCGCATAAAAGACAAAGCACAAATGACAACGGACAAACAACAAAAGACAAAAATATGACACAGGTAGAATTTCCACCCAACACTCCACCGGAACAAAAGAAACCAGAAAAGGCGATCGCCCACACGTCTCATCAAGAGGCGTGGAAATGGCAAGACTATTTCACATTTAATATTGACCACAAAGTTATTGGTATCCAATATCTAGTAACGGCGTTTGTGTTCTATCTGATCGGCGGACTGATGGCACTTGCTATTCGTGTCGAATTAGCAACACCCGATCCAGATTGGCTAGACCCCAATCTGTATAACGCTTTCATGACCAACCACGGGACGATTATGATCTTCCTGTGGATTGTTCCCAGCGCCATTGGGGGATTTGGTAACTTTCTGGTACCCTTGATGGTCGGTGCTAGGGATATGGCTTTCCCGAAGCTGAACGCGATCGCCTTTTGGCTAAACCCACCAGCCGGTGCGCTGATATTAGGTAGTTTCATTTTTGGCGGTTCGCAATCGGGTTGGACAGCTTATCCACCTTTGAGCTTGGTGACAGCACCCATCGCTCAAACCATGTGGATACTGGCGATCGTTTTGGTGGGAACTTCCTCAATTTTGGGTTCGCTAAACTTTGTAATCACCATTTTGATGATGAAGGTTCCCAGCATGAAATGGGATCAGCTGCCTTTGTTTTGCTGGGCAATTTTAGCAACCTCCGTCCTAGCACTCGTCTCCACACCTGTATTAGCAGCGGGTTTAATTCTGCTATTGTTTGACCTCAACTTTGGCACCTCCTTCTTTAAACCAGATGCAGGCGGTAACGTTGTAATTTATCAACACTTGTTCTGGTTTTATTCGCACCCGGCAGTATATTTAATGATTCTGCCCATCTTCGGCATCATGTCCGAAGTGATTCCAGTTCACGCCCGTAAGCCAATCTTTGGTTATAAAGCGATCGCTTATTCGAGTTTGGCAATCTGCGTTGTCGGTCTGTTCGTCTGGGTACACCACATGTTTACCAGCGGTACACCCGGTTGGATGCGGATGTTCTTCACCATCTCGACTCTGATAGTTGCAGTTCCCACTGGCGTGAAGATTTTCGGCTGGGTTGCTACCCTTTGGGGTGGTAAGATTCGCTTCACCAGCGCCATGCTTTTCGCCATTGGTTTGTTATCCATGTTTGTCATGGGTGGCTTAAGCGGCGTGACTATGGGAACAGCTCCCTTTGATGTTCACGTTCACGACACCTATTATGTTGTGGCACACTTCCATTACGTTCTATTTGGCGGTTCTGTGTTTGGCATTTATGCCGGTATTTATCACTGGTTCCCCAAAATGACCGGACGGATGTTGAATGAAACCTGGGGTCGCATCCACTTTTTCCTGACCTTGATTGGCACGAATTTAACCTTCTTACCCATGCACGAATTGGGTTTGCAAGGAATGCCGCGACGAGTCGCAATGTATGACCCCCAATTTATCGACCTCAATCAAATTTGTACCTTCGGTTCATTTGTTTTGGGGATATCAGTAATTCCCTTCACCATTAACATTATTCAAAGTTGGATTAAGGGACAGCCAGCAGGTGATAATCCTTGGCATGGTTTGACTTTAGAATGGACAACTAGCTCACCACCTGCGATTGAAAACTGGGAGGTCTTGCCAGTTGTCACTCATGGCCCTTATGACTACGGTAATGGTCATGTTACTGAATTACAGCCATCAACGACATCGGAAGCTAATGCTTAGTTAGTATCAGCTATCCTTGTTAATTTGATTTGAGAACTCGAAATTTCAAGCTTGGAACTCGGAATTTCAAGCTTGAAACTCAAAAGAGCTTCAGAACTCAGTCCCAATCACCAGCCTCTTCCACAGGCGCAGCTGCTAATTTTGTCAATAAATCTATGACTATAGCTACAACAGAACACAACAGTGCAGAACATCACGAAGAACATCCAGATTTAAGAGTTTGGGGACTGTTAACATTCCTCGTCTCTGAATCCCTGATGTTCGGCGGATTTTTTGCCACCTATTTGTTTTTCCGCGGCACTACAGCAGTTTGGCCTCCGGAAGGAACAGAAGTAGAACTATTGTTGCCAACGATCAACACCATTATTCTGGTGTCTAGCAGTTTCGTGATTCACTTCGGTGATACGGCGATTAAAAAGAATAATGTCAAGGGAATGCAACTATGGTACACAATCACTGCCATCATGGGGGCAATTTTCTTGATTGGTCAGGCTTATGAGTACGCAACTTTAGGATACGGTCTGACTACCAATGTCTTCGCCAACTGCTTTTATTTAATGACAGGCTTCCACGGTTTGCACGTGTTTGTGGGACTGTTATTCATATTAGCTGTGTTGCAGCGATCGCGTCGTCCCGGTCAATATTCTGCAACAAATCACACCTTCATCGAAATGGCAGAGATTTACTGGCACTTCGTAGACATTATTTGGATTGTTCTTTTCAGTTTGGTGTATATTCTTACGCTGTTTTAAAAGTGAGTGGGGAGTGTTAACTGTTGACTTAGAAATTATTTTCTTTGTCTCCTCTCCCCATCTCTCCATCTCCTCAATCCCCATCTCCCCATCTCTCCATTCCTCATTCCCCAGTCCCCAATATGCAACTCGAACCAAATAAATTCTCATGGTTTCAAGTTCCTGAGGATATCAAAAACTTATTAATTTTAGCTGCCAATAACTGGGAGAATACATCAGAATCAGAAAAATATATTCAAGAAGCCTTAGCTAAAACTGGTGAAAATACAGATGTTTTAGTAGCAGCATATAGATTCTTTTATTATAAAAATAATTATTCTCTCGCACTGCAAACAACAACAAAATTATTAGATAAAATTAAAGAACTAGAAGAATTACCTGAGGAATGGCAGCAACTTAAGCCGATATTAGTCAATCGCAAAGAAGACCCACAAATTCGATTGTACTTGAATGCTTATGCTGCTTCTGGATTAGTTCTAGCGAAGTTAGGAGCAATAGAGGAAGCAAAAGAAATCAGCGCCAGAGTCAAAGAGATAGACGCAAAGCATGATTTTGGAGCCGGAATTCTCTTGGATATTTTGACGCATCCAGCAGAAGAAGACGATTAATTAGTCAATGTCTGGGAATTGGGTACTGGAGATTGGGAATTGGCTAATGAGAAAGTGTTCCTAAATATTTATCTCCTAATCCTCAGTCCCCAATCTTTATTCCTCAGTGCCATTTTAGTCAACAATCAAGGTGAACACTCATGAACAATTGGTTATCTACTTCATCTTCCTCTTACTCGCTTTTAGGAACTGCGAGTAATAATAACTCTATCTTTCCTGTAATTTACATACCTACTACACCTCCTGTAGAAACTCTTCCTAATGTTTCTCCGATTATTGTCATCCAATCTTCTCATATCAGATTTTAAAAGTTATGGAAGGTAAGGATTGGCTAATAACGGTAGACGGTCAGTGTCAAGCCTGTAAGTCTGTGAGAGGATGGGATTTATTGAGAGATAATTACCGCCTGTATCGGTTTTTAACTGAGGTGGAAGATGTTCTCAATAGTGCGGAAGATGAATCGAGTTGTTTGCCAGAAATGCGGATGCTAGTCAGGCGCTTGATTGTCAATTCCTACTGGGTGCGGAGTCAATATTTAGAACCTTCTCCAAAAACTGGAACCTCTGTTTCACTCCTATATGATGAATTGGGTTTTCCATTGACAGTGCAAATAGTAACATTTGCACCAGGAACCCGCTCGAATATTCATAATCATGGAACGTGGGGAGTAGTAGCGGTGTTAAAAGGTCAAGAAAAAAATACTTTTTGGCAACGCACTCATAGCTCAGAATCTCAGGAGAAAATTGAACATAAGGGAGAAGTGACTCTTTTTCCAGGAGATATTATTAGCTTTGCTTCCAATGCAATTCATAGTGTAGAAGCACTGGGTGATGAACCGACTGTGACTTTTAACGTTTATGGCGAAACCACTCCCAAAGAAAGATTTGAGTTTGACTCTGTTACCCATAAGGCGAAGAATTTTTGACAATCAAGAATTCACAAGTCTGGAGTCAGGCTCAATTATGTATGAGTGGTGAATGAATAAACGGTGAAACACCACACTCAACAGTTATCAATTATCAGTTATCAGTATGGTGATAATTGATAACTGATAATTGTTGACTATCCCAATCCTCTACTATCAAGATTGCTAAATTCTGAATTCTTCTTCAATTAGGAATCTCAAGATTAATTTCATAAATTAGTAGTTTGTGCTGTCTTTGGTAAAGCACCAACTACGAACAATTGAGTAATTAAGAGGTAGTAACATGGCAAGAGTAATTTTTTATAGTAAACCTGGCTGTAAAGGTGGTACTAAGCAAAAAGTTTTGCTCACAGCTGCTGGTCACGAGGTGGTAGCATACGATTTGTTAACAGAACCTTGGACAGTTGAGCGGTTGCGCTCATTTTTTGGCAATCACCCCGTAGCTGATTGGTTTAATCGTTCCTCCCCACGGATAAAATCTGGTGAGATAGTTCCAGAAAAAATTGATGCCCAAACTGCTTTGGTGCAGATGTTGAGAGATCCGCTGTTGATTCGCCGTCCTTTGTTAGAAGTAGGCGATCGCCGTGAGGTAGGATTCGATGTAGAAAAGATTGATGCTTGGATTGGTTTAAACCCTGTAGATGAATCCTTGCGAGAAATAAGCGAAAATCTGATGAACCAAAATTTGCAAGGCTGTGCCCACGGTGGCGATCATCATCATCATAATGAGCAAGGTGGTTGTAAGCATCATGGCGAAGAACACCAAAAGCAAGGCAGTTGTAGCCATTAGTTATGGTGGTTTTTAAGGACTGTGTTATCTAAAGACAACCTTGTGCATTGTTAATGCATCGACCTGCATTGTGAATGCATCGACCTGCATTGTTAATGCATCGACTTGCATTGTCAATGCATCGACCTGCATCGTTAATGCATCAACCTGTATTGTTAATGCATCGACCTGCATTGTTAATGCATTGACTTGCATTGTTAATGCATTGACCTGTATTGTTAATACATTGACTTGCAAAAATTAACACGCTATTTCTTGATAGCGCGTTTTTCAATCACGGGTTAAGGGCACAGCATTGCTGTGCCCCTTCCTTGATTCATGTTAACGGACGCTAGCAGTTTCTAAGGACAAGTCTTGAAACATTGGGGTGCTGAGGTAACGTTCGCCGAAGGAAGGTTGAATCATTACGATTAAACGTCCGGCATTTTCTTTTCGTTTACCTACTTGAATTGCAGCACACAAAGCTGCACCAGAAGAGATTCCAGATAATAAGCCTTCTTCTTTGGCTAACCGTCGCCCGTAGGCGATGGCTTGTTCGTCGCTGACTCTAATTACTTCATCAACTAATTCCAAGCGCAGAACATCTGGGATAAATCCGGCGCCAATACCTTGAATTCGATGGGAGCCGGCTTCACCACCAGAGAGGACTGGGCTGTTGCTGGGTTCAACTGCGATCGCTTGGAAAGTTGGCTTGCGACTTTTAATTACCTCTGCAATTCCAGTAATTGTCCCACCAGTGCCTACTCCAGCAATCACGATATCCACTTCACCGTCTGTATCAGCCCAAATTTCTTCAGCGGTGCTTTCGCGATGAATTTTGGGATTAGCAGGGTTACGGAATTGTTGCAGCATAAAAGCATTGGGAGTATTAGCTACAATTGTTTCAGCTTTTTTGATTGCTCCCCGCATTCCCTCAGTACCCGGTGTCAACTCTAAAGATGCACCATAAGCTCTGAGCATAGCCCGCCGTTCATGGCTCATGGTTTCTGGCATCGTCAAAATTAATTTGTAGCCCCGCGCCGCTGCTACCATCGCTAGAGCAATTCCTGTATTACCTGAGGTAGGCTCTACTAAAATAGTTTTCCCCGGCTCAATTAAACCCTCTGCTTCTGCTGAGAGTACCATACTTATGCCAATGCGGTCTTTGACTGAAGCCGCTGGGTTCATACCTTCGAGTTTGACAACTATTCTTGCTACTACCCCCTCAGCTTGAGGAATTTTATTCAGTTCAACTAAAGGAGTTCCTCCTATAAGTTCTGTTACGTCTTTAGCAATCCGCATTATTTAACTCCTAAAATCCTAAATCTTAGTGCAGAGTATCTATTTATAACGATAAACTTTTATGTATTGATTTTGTGGCTGAGTAATCAGAATTCAAAAACTACAATTCAGGAATCGAAGAGTTACAGAATTACAAGAAATTTGTTGAATCAATATACCAATCAGCCGATGTTCCTGAAAAATTTGGAATTTTTCACAGCAGTTGCTTGTTTTGGGAAACTCAAAAGACTGCACTGCCTCTTGCTGAGGGTTGAATTCTTACCTGGAATGTAGATGAGTGTATCTACTATCTATTTTAACTCAACCAATAAATACATAAGTTTAAGAAGAACTTTTTCCAGATATTCTCAAGCAAGAACCAAGACGTTATTTGCTAAAATTCATTTTGTTAGAGAAGTATGAATTAAGTGCCTCAAATTTAATTGTTTTTTCTATTTATTCAGTCTATCCTGATCGAGAGACATTGATATTTGGTTTTGAGTACAGATTTTGTCAGCCCAAAAATTCCTAAAAAAAGTCTTTGAGCCATGCCTACATTACTTTGAGGTTGAGTACTCCGCACCCCAGAACCCCATCTCAAAAATACTAGAACCCCGCCTGAAAAATACTAGCACCCATACCCCAATGAATTTTTATAAGACTTATCAGGCAATAATTCCAGGCTGTGAGTACTATTTTAATAAATTTAATAATTTTAATTGAGCTGCGATAAACTCTTTTGTGGAAAGGTGGCTGATATAAAACATATAGGATTTACGCAGAGATTCCCCTCTACCCCCCAAAATTCTTAAGCGAAAGCTTAGTGAACTAGGGGGGACTTCTTAATCTCTCTTTTAAGAGCCAGCTAATGTACTTAAATATTTTTAGTCATTAGTCCTCAGTCATTGTTATTAATTATTAGTTCTTGTTAACTAACAAAAGACAAAGTACAAAGTTACCAGCGGAGGTTTCCCACAAGCAGACGGCAGTTCCTTTAAGCGGGGGAACCCCGCCAACGGACTGCCTCAACTTTGTAACAGTGGACAAAGGACATATCTTACTGGGTGGATACTACCTAGCAAGGGAGAGCCAAAATGAAAGTCAAACTTTTAAATCTTCTTACAGTTTGCATAGTTACTTTAGCAGTGCTTTCTCCAGGGCTAGTAGTATTTGGCATAATTTGGGAGCGACATCTTGAGTTATTAGAATCACAGAATTTAGCCTGCCAAGTTAGTAAAACTAGTGGAGCGATCGCTGTGACTCCCCAGACAGAAAGTACACCATTATCTCAGACTAGTATCCAATCCTCTGACCAGAATGTGGTTAATCAAATGGTGACTATTGCTGAGCAATATAAATTTGGCACTATCCTGCAATGGTTCTTTTTGTTAACTCCGATTTGTATAGGATTAGGAATAATCTTTTACGATAGATATCTTGTTTATCGTGCTGCTATTTTCAAAGAACAAGTTGAAATGTTGGAAAGGCTGTGGCAGCAAAGTATCGAGCAGTAACCAATTATCCCATCTAAGATTTATTTAGAGATTTAAAATCTCTAGCTAGGCTCCAAATTTATTCATTCAAATCAATAGATTTACCATGACAGAACAACGCCAACAATTGTACTTTAACCTAATTGATGAGCTACTTAAATGTCCTAATGGTCAGGAGCCAGAAGTTTTAGAAGCTCACCCAGAATTAATTGATTCTGGTTTTGTAGAAACAATGTTACAAGTGGCAACTATGTTCGCCCATGAAGGCAATCAAGATGGGGCAAAATTTTTATTTTTTGTAGCACGGGAGCTAGCAAAACAACTGGGTTTATATCCTGAAGTTTCCAACTCTGAAGTTGTTAATAAGGAGTAAAAATGCTATTGACTTCAACTGATGCCGGACAAATAGCTTTAGAGCTACTTATGGCAGATTGGAACATTTCAGAAGAAAATAGAGAGTGGTTTACAATCTTTAACTCTCGTCTGATTGGCGAGAGTTGGTACATTGTAGAACTAGGTATAGAAGGATTTCCGGATCGGTGGTTTTTTCAAGTATATGACAATGGAGTGTGCGATCCAAACTATACATTTATTTCACCAATTTCTGGCTCTGAAGGATTTACAGACTTGATAAACCTGCCGGATATTGTCGCAGAGATTTTAGTTTGTGAACGCAATGCTCGATAATAACAATTAAAAATTCAAAATTCAGAATTCAAAATAAAAATGTGCAATTTAGCTGCACTTAATTGAATTCATCTTTTCTGAACAAAATAAAAATGCTGTAAGCAAATGAGAGGTATCCCAAATCAGGTATACCTCTTTTTCGTATAATATACAGCAGAATTGAAGATTGTGAATTCAGAAGTTAAATCAGCTTGAGGTTGTACTTTAACTCGATGAAAATCTGCTGGAGGATTTTTATTTGGTTTTTACTAAGCTAGGTATAACTCAAATAACCTCCTTAAATCTTCGCTATTAACTATCAAACTGAATTGCTATTTTTAATATTTTATTTTAATTAAATTAGCTAATTTTTCATCCTTAATTGACAACATTATGTTATATTAAATAGAGTGATGGACGCTACAGAAATATCAGTTGAAATGATTGCTGAAGACATCTTAGCTAAAGAATTCACAAGAGTCGTTAACCACTATTATCCGACAGTTGGGGAATTACTAGACGGGTGTTATGTGAAAGTCATTACCTGTTTTTGGGGACGACCTGCAAGACGCTTGCAATATATAGGAATTTATTGCTCTGATGAAATGATTTCTTGTGTGCAAGCTCAAAAAGAGATACTTCGAGAAGTAGCAGACAACATGGGTTTAATGCAGGTAGTCTGCATAAATGCCAAGCGGTTGTTACGCGACCCAATGTCGAAGCTCAAACATAACAATCCACGCCTATGGTTGGAGTTGCAGTGGGTTGCTACCTAAGACTCTGTGAATTAAAAATTGCCGATTTAAGACTGATATCATGTCCGCTCAAATAACTGTGATTACCACCGGAGCAAAGCAATCCTGAAACTTTGTGATTGCGCCGTTTCACTTGCTTCGGACATATTACGGATGATTTGCCGGGCATCAGATAACACTGTAACGCAAAGAGTTTTAAATCGAGCAAAGTTACCTTGACAGACTAATCAAATAGCCAGCACACACGGTGGGTAAAAAGTACCAACGCTAATGAAAACTGGAATTTTCTGCAATTACGAAAATCATCATCATGATGGTCATCGTGCCATTTTTGAGCAAGTGACGCTAATCAAACAAGCAGAAAGCTTAGGCTTTGAGGAAGCTTGGGTGAGTGAGCATCACTTTAATGAATCCAATCTTAGCCCATCCATGTTAGTGTTAATGGCACACTTGGCGGGATTGACTTCAACTATCAAATTAGGCACAGCGGCGGTGTTGCTGCCATTTTATAACCCGATTAGGGTAGCAGAGGACATTGCCACTTTGGATAACTTGTGCAATGGACGATTATTATTTGGAGTTGCTAAAGGAGGGCCTTTCCCTCAACAAAATAAGCATTTTGGCACACCAATGAGTGAATCGCGTCCCAAAATGTTAGAGGCAATGGCATTGATTCAAAAGCTTTTATATGAAACTGACGTATCATTTAATGGGCAATATTATCAATGCGATCGCCTAACAATTTACCCCAAACCATTGCAGCAAAAAATTCCTGTATATGTTGCCACTGGTGGTGATGATGGTATCAAGTTTGCCGCCAAACATTCCTTCAGTTTAATGGGTGGCCCGCCGTTTTCTCTACAAAGATTGAAGAATACCATTGCCAAATATCAAGCGTTAAATGCTAGTGGTGCAGAAAACTTCGTGCTGGCACGCTTCTTTTATGTTGGCAAAACATTTGATGAGGCAGTGAGTGAAGCGTTACCTTTTATTCGCCAATTTAGCCAGAAAATGAAAGCTAATTCGGCCCAAACATTGCACAATAGTGCGAATCCCAACCAAAAACCATTCGATCGCACAAACATTTGTTTCGACGAAGACTATTTAATTGAGAACTCAATTATCGGTGATGTGGATACTTGTCGAGACAAAATCAAAAAATTTCAGGATGAATTAAATTTAGGTACGCTAGCACTCAAACCCTCATCTTTAGATATGGAAAAAAACCTAGAGAGTTTGACGCGCTACAACCAAGAGGTGCGAAATTATGTCTTCTAAATTATACCTGCTGCCTCCTGATGATTTACCTCCAGCTGAGGTAACAAGAGAGGATGGAATGTTGCAGATGGAATTAGAACAGTCTACTGGCAGATGCTTTTATTTAGCCTGCGATCGCATTACGCGAGTGCTGTTATCTAATTGTCAATGGTATTTGACAACAAATACCAATATTCTCACATTAATTATTGACTGCCCCGACTTAGTATCTTACTGGCATATTGTGAGCAATATTCCCCAGTTAGGTAATCGGTTAGAGCGGTTTAGTAGTAACGCCAAAATTCGCGTTTATCCACCATTTGGCAAAGGGATGCCATTTGAAATTGGTGTCAATGAAATTTCAGCCTATCGAGATTGGCTTTAAGGTCAATAAATATTCTATATATATTCATTCACCATTATCGCTGTCTTACACCCTGCACTCATAGAGTACAGGGTGTTGCAATTTTAGAATAATTATTTACTTTAATATTTTTGCTTTTTGAAGTTCTAAAATTTATTTTACCCCTTATTTCTTTTTTCGCGCTCTTTGCGTCCTTTACAGTTCGTTATTTATATCTGACTTGCTTATGTCCAAACCTGCTGATATCAGCACTAAACGCCTAATCAGTCTTGCACCCGATAATTGGGTAAAATGGGTAACACAAATTCCCGATGTTATTGTAGGTGAAATTCTCAACTCAGAATTTCAATGGCTGAGTAGACAAAGTGATGTACTCATCCGCGTAGAGAGTCCACAATACGGAAAATTTCTTATTGTCAATGAATTACAACTACGATATAAACCTGAAATGCCACGTCGAATGCGTGCTTATACAGCACTAGCTGAAGAAAAATATAATTTACCTACTTATCCAGTATTAATTAATATTCTTAAAGGAACTAACACAGAAATACCTACAACATATACATCAAATTTTGCAGGTTTAAGAGCAACTCAAGATTATCGGGTGATTAACCTATGGGAAGTTGATGTAAATACTGTCTTTGACACACCATTACCATCCTTAATTCCATTTGTACCTATCCTCAAAGGAGGTGAAAACGAGGTTGTAATTCGAGAAGCCTTGCAAATTCTGCGTCAGGATGAACAATTAAATCAACTTGAAACAGTTTTGGCTTTTTTTGCTACGTTTGTAATAGAGAGTGCCCTAGTCCAAGAAATCATGAGGTGGGATATGACTGTGTTGCGTGAATCACCTTGGTATCAAGAAATTTTACGTGAAGGAGAAGCACGCGGAGAAGCACGCGGGGAAGCACGCGGGGAAGCACGCGGACGACGAGAGGAATTATATTCAGGTATTGAATTGGCACTGGAGATTAAATTTGGGACTCCTGGCTTAGATTTAATGCCAATCATTTACCAAATCACAGATTTACAGCGATTAAAAGTGATTCAAAAGGCTATCAAAACGTTAAATACAGTTGAGGAACTACAGCGACTTTGTGATTGATTTACTGGTAAAAAAAACTTGTGATTTTTTACTTAGCTATTTATACCACAATACACTTGGGTTAAGGCCAAAAACTAAAACTGGCGTAGCGCGATCATCGCACTCTTTGCAACGAATACCACCCCCAATCGCACCGCCAGTTCTGACCCTATAAGTCAATACGGTTCAGTTAAGGCTAAAACCACCACAAAAATCAAGGATGAATTTTCCCATCAGACATCATCGCTCCTTGCAAGATTACAGAGATGTAGCGATCACCCTATTAGAAAAAATAAAGTACATGAGTCGGGTTTTACAAGAAAGTATATAAAAATTAGAATGTAGATAGTTAGTAATTATATGGGCAAAGGATTCTGGTAAAAGTTTATAAATTTAAACTAGGCTTTTACCCAAAGCTTTACCCAAATACTAGTATTTCCTTACGCCAAAATTGCCATTCCCGAAGCAGGCAAATCAATTCGCACAGTTGCGCGACCATCGTCATGATGTTGTACAGCTACAGTTTGATTCTGCCGTGAATTGCGTAAATCGGCATTGCTCCAATCACTTTTGTATAAAAAAGTCATTTCTGAGTCTTGAGGATGAATGTAAGTATCTACTGTCACTTCTGCACCCCGATTTTCTAAGCCATTACTATTGAGTACCATCAGCACTTCTGTGTCAAATAAAACTTGTGACCAAGCAACCAATTCGCCTTGTGGAGGAATCGAGAAGGGGTAATTACAAAAGGATATTTGCCGCAGGTAGTGATGTCCACGGCGCAATGCTTTGCCAATTTTATCTTGACGGTTACGGATACGAGCGATCGCAGCTATCCGCAAATAGGTAGGATGTTCGATATCGAAGAAATGACAATTTGCGGTTTGAAATGCGCCAAAAGCACCGCCAAACATTGCTTCTTTGATATATCTATCTTCTGCGAACCCCTCACCTTCTATACTGTAATCGTGATAACCTTCATTGCCATCAAAAGCCTGTTCTGTTCCATAATAAATAGCAGGAATTCCTGGCATAGTTAATTGCACACCGACCGCATGAGCGACTTGCTCATAGAGATTAGGCACATTACTATATGCGGCAAATCGCTGCTTATTACTACGGAATGGCATCCGCTCATCATCCAAGACACTGACATGATATATTCCAATTTGGCGATATTCTCCGGCGAGATTGTCGCTATACAAATCGAAAAATTGCTTTGGGTCTACTAAACCTTTTGCAAGTGCAGTCAATTCATTAGGAGCCTGCACGTTGTCTAATACAGCACTAAGGTTGCGACCAATAATGTCTATGTCAGCACCAGCCATACTCCCAGAAGTCATTTCCCCAGCCAGTAAAAAGTTGTCTTTACCAATAGATTGGGTGTACTCAGAAATAGCAGTGCAGAATTTGCGGGAATCTTCTAAAGAAACGTGCTTGAGAGAATCTATGCAAAAGCCATCACAGTCAGAAACAGCAATCCAATATTGATAAACTCTTGCTAAAGCTGCAATTACGTCATCCCGATAGAACCAGTTATCAGCGTGGTCGTAAATTACATCTAGGATGACATACATCCTGCGGTCGTGAGCAGCATCAATTAAATCTCTTAAATCTTGACGGCTTCCAAAGTGGGAGTCAATATCTAGAAAGTCTTGAATGCGATCGCCGTGGTAAGTTTCTAATTGGGAGTGTTGTCGCCAAGGCGGATTAATCCACAGCGTTGTTACTCCCAATCGTTGCAAGTAGTTTAACTTACTTCTAATTCCCTTAAGAGTACCACCAACAAACTTTGTACCTGCTGTCATCCAGGCGGCTTTGTCTTTAACCTGGAATTTTAAAGGGTTAGCGGGGTCAAAAAGTTCCCTTTGATTTTCATTGTCATCACTGAATCTATCTACTATCAATTGATATAAAAACTGGTCGCGCCAACTGATAGGACTCGGATAAACTCTCCCTCGTGGTTTTAGGTCTATTATGGAGAGTTGCTGAGGCGTCAATTCTTCAACTTTAGCCATGAGGATTTACGTACAGATAGAAAAATGGAAGTATGCATCTCTAATGTTGGAAAAACTACTTCCAATTTTCATGAACCCGTAGGGGGATTTCATAATTCTGTGACTTAATTTTATAATAATAGGTTTTTCAGATTATCTGTTATTCCTAAAAATTAGGTGATTGAGAAATCATCTGTTAAAGTTTATCAAACGGAGTTAGGAGTGTTGGAATTGGAAAACTGATATTGCAGTTTTTTCAGATAGTGGGGTATGGAGCGATCGCTATTAGTTAAACAGGATATTCAAGTTAATTAATCTATAGTTTTTCAGTCAACCATTTATACCAATTATCTAAGCCTATACCTGTAGTTGCAGAAACTTGAAAGATTTGAATTTGCGGATTTACTTGCTTAGCGTATTCTATGCATTTTTGCACATCAAATTGCACGTAGGCTAGCAAATCAATTTTGGTCAAAATCATGATGTCACTAGCATGGAACATGTGCGGATATTTTATCGGCTTATCTTCTCCTTCTGTAACGGAGAGAATCACGACTTTTACATTTTCTCCTAAATCAAATAAAGCTGGACAAACCAAATTTCCCACATTTTCAATCATCACAACTGAGTTCAACGGGGGATTTAGTTGTTGCAAACCCCTGTCTATCATTGCTGCATCTAAATGACAGCCTGTTCCAGTGTTAATTTGGATGACTTTACAACCTGTTTCTTGAATTTTTTTAGCATCATTGGCAGTTTCTTGGTCGCCTTCAATGACGCTAATAGGTAACTGATGCTTTAAATCATTAATAGTGCGAGTTAAAAGAGTTGTTTTCCCAGCACCAGGAGAACTCATTAAATTTAAAGCAGTAATATTTCGACCTTTAAACCATCCCCGGTTTTGGGCTGCTATTAAATTATTCTTTGCTAATATATCCTGTTCTAAAGATATAGTTGTGCCATGTATCTTAGCATGAACTTGAGATGCTTCTGTATGAGGCTCATGACTGTGAGAATGGGTAATCACAGTGCCATCAGCTAAAGTGTGGGTGTGAGTATGATGATGGTGATTGTGTTCAGCTTCACTTACTTCCAGATTAGTAATTTTAGTTTCACCATCATCAGAACAACCGCAAGTTACACACATAATTCCTCGATTTCTATTTCTTTAATTTTCAGTTCTTCGCCAGATATTAAATTTAATTCCACGCTACCGCAGCTACAAATACCAAATGGCTTATCTAGATAAATTTCTGCACCGCATTCCTGACATCTCCCTAAACCGGGAATTTCTATAATTTCTAATGTCGATGCTTGTAAAACTGTTCCTTGTGTGCAAATATCAAAACAAAATTGGATAGCCTCAGGCATAATAGCTGAAAGTTTGCCAATTTCTAATACAACTCGTTGTACTTTTGCGCCTTTTGCGTGTTCAGCTACAATTGCTACAATATTTTGAGTAATTCCTAGTTCGTGCATCTAAAAATATCTTAAATATTAACAAATTCGGGGCAATTGTTCGCCAACCAACATATCAATAATTCTTTCAGCACCAAAAATTGTTTTTAACGAGACGATACCTGGAGGTGAGGTAATAACTTCACCAATCATACAGGCATCTTTCCCTGCTGGGTGAGATTTCATTGCAGATAAAATAGATGCAGCATTTTCTTTTTTTGCGACTACAACTAATTTACCTTCATTAGCTAAATACAATGGATCTAAACCCAAAATTTCGCAAACACCTTTCACTTCTTCACGCACTGGAATAAATTCTTCGTAGAGACGAATTCCTACATCTGAACTGGAGGCAAATTCATTTAAGACTGTCGCCAAGCCACCACGTGTTACATCCCGCATTGCATGAACCTGGGGACAGACATTGAGGATAGTCGCTACTAAATCATACAACGCCTGACAGTCACTCTCAATATCAGTTTCTAAAGCTAATTCTCCACGTGCAATTAAAATTGCTGCCCCATGATTGCCTAATTCACCATTAATAATTACAGCATCCCCAGGTTGAATATTGTGGGCAGAAATATTAACTCCTTGGGGAATGATACCAATACCGGCAGTATTAATAAAGAGTTTATCAGCAGCACCGCAATGTACAACTTTTGTGTCACCAGTAACAATTTGAACACCAGCTTTTTTTGCTGCTGCTTTCATGCTGGCTGCAATACGTCGCAAGGTTTCTATGGACAATCCTTCTTCTATAATTACACTACAAGTTAAATATAAAGGTTTAGCACCACTGACGGCTAAATCATTCACTGTACCGTTGATGGCTAGTTCTCCGATATCACTACCAGGAAAAAATAAAGGATCTACAACATAAGAATCTGTGGTAAAAGCGAGTCTGTCTCCCTGTTGTAAAAGCGGAGATAAGTTAAAAGTTGCTTGGTCTTCTAATTGAGAGAGAATTGGGTTATCAAAAGTATTAACAAAAATATCATCAATTAAATCGCGCATGGCTTTACCACCGCTACCATGTGCGAGAGTTATATGAGTATCTCGTACTTTACCTGGGCGACGGCGGACTTGTTCCATTTTTTGAAATAGAGAATTTTGTACTTGGTTGTTGGAGGAAAAGTCCATTTTATTTTTATTTATTGATTTTCTAGGTATATTTTTTAAGTAAATAAATATTTATTTTATTTAGATTGTGAGCAGAGATTTCAAAAAATCACGCAGAGGCGCAGAGAGAAGAGAATGAGATGTTTTGGAAAGTTAGTTTGTCGAGTGTTCATGGAATAAATACTTCTAGTCTGAAGAGAAGCCGCAGGCTGGGAGAGGTTCTTGAGTGATAGTTACTTTTGGTTTTTCAGGAATTGTTCTTTTGGCAATAGTAGAAAGTCGCCCGTATTTGTAATAGGCTGCACAAGCACCTTCAGAAGATACCATACAAGTACCGATGGGTGTTTCTGGCGTGCAAGCTGTACCGAATACTTTACATTCCCAGGGTTTTAAAACTCCTTTGAGAATTTCTCCACATTTACAAGCTTTATGGTCAGCTACTTTGATATTGGGAATGGTAAATTTAAGTTCGGCATCGAATTGAGCATATTCAGGTTGAATTTTTAATCCTGAATAGGGAATATCGCCCAAACCCCGCCAATCAAAACTATCTCGCACAGTAAAAACTTTATTTATGGCTTGCAGTGCTTGTGTATTCCCTGATTTTTGGACAATTCGATTATATTGATTTTCAACTTGGCAACGATTTTCTACTAGCTGTTGCAACAGCATCCAAATTGATTGGAGAATATCTAAAGGTTCAAATCCGGAAACGACAATTGGCTTATTATATTGTTGGGAAATAAATTCATAAGGCTCAGTACCAATTACCATGCTTACATGACCAGGCCCAACAAATCCATCCAATTGTAAATCGGGGTTATCTAGTAGTGCTTTGAGGGCGGGAATCACAAGCACGTGATTGCAAAACATACTGAAGTTAGAAATTTTTTCGGCTGCTGCTTGCAGAATGGTGAAGGCGGTACTGGGGGCTGTAGTTTCAAAGCCTAAGGCGAAAAAAACTACTTCTTTGTTGGGGTTATCTTTAGCAATTTGCAGGCTATCTAGAGGAGAGTACACCATCCGGATGTCTGCGCCTTGTGCCCTGGCTTGTAGTAAACTTGTTTTGGAACCAGGAACTCGCATCGCATCGCCAAATGTAGTGAAAATGACGTGAGGATTTTCAGAGATTGCGATCGCATCATCTAATCTTCCTTTTGGCATAACACATACTGGACAACCAGGCCCATGAATTAATTCAATGCGATCGGGCAAAGTCTCTTCAATGCCATATTTAAATATAGAATGGGTATGCCCCCCGCACACTTCCATTATTTTGATCGGTTTTTCTAGTTGCTGGCATAATTTTGCAATTTCACGGCGTAAGGCTTCAGCTTTTTCTCTTTCGCGGAATTCATCAACGTATTTCATAGGAATAGAACCATAGTTTTTTCAAACGAACCGCAAAGGATTAAATTTTATAATTAGTAAATTAAACTGATTGCCATAATTCTCTCTTTTGTCTCTGCACCTTTATGCCTCTGCGTGAGAAAAAAGTTGATTATTTAAGTACTAATCTCTACTTGTACAGTTGCTAATTCTTGCAATAACTCTAATGTTTCTGCTGCTTCTTGTTCGTTAATTCTATTCATTGCAAAGCCAACATGTACTAATACCCAATCCCCAATACAAGCTTCAGGGGGATGTTGTTCGTCAACGATGCAGGCAATATTTACTTGGCGCTTAACACCACCAACATCAACAATAGCTAATTTATGATTAACGTTGGTAATTTCTATGATTTGACCGGGAATTCCTAAACACATTTTTATCTTCTTTGCGCCTTGGCGTGAGATGAATTTATCTTCTGAATTGTGCAGCCGTAATAACTGCTTGTCCTAAAGATAACCCGCCATCATTAGCTGGAACTAAGCTGTGAGTCAATACTTCTATTCCCAATGTTTGTAAAGGTTTGGTAACTTGCTCTAACAATATACAATTTTGAAACACCCCTCCTGTTAGAGCTACCTGATAAATCAGATTTTCTTGACAAAGACGTTTAACCATTTCTACTATTGCATTGGCTAAACCTTTGTGAAATTTAGCAGCGATAAATGCTTGGGGAATTTGTTGCTGCAAGTCATGAAGCAAAGCTTGCCACATTGGACGCGGGTCTATACAGTAAATACTATCTGAAAAACTAAATTCAAAAGGATAAATTAGCGTTTCTTTATTATTATTTAAGATGTTAATATCGACTAGAGCTTCCATTGCGATCGCAGCTTGTCCTTCATAGCTACATTCATCTCTATAAATACCGATAGCCGCTGCCACCGCATCGAACAACCTCCCCACTGAGGAAGCTGGAGGAGAGTTAATTTTTTTCTCAATCAGCTGATTAAGTAGCTTTAATGGTTTGTTTTTCAAAAATTGAAATATTTCTAAATCAGCATATTGTTGTTGGCAATTATCCCAAAGATTAGCTGCTATTAGTTGGGCATAAGTGTTACGCCAAGGCTGATATATTGCTTGTTCACCGCCAATCATTGCGACTGATTTAAATGTTGCTAATCGCGTAAACTTTCGGTAATCTGCTAAAAGAAATTCTCCGCCCCAGAGTTTACCATCTTCACCATAACCTAAACCATCTAAAGCAATACCTAATACTGGAGGCGAATCTAGAGGAATATTATTTTCTGCCATACAAGCAGCGATGTGGGCGTGATGATGTTGGATTGAGTTAATTTTAATTTTATTTATATTTGTAATTTCTTTACCAAGCTTGCTTGAGAGATACTCAGGGTGTTTATCAATCGCAATTATTTCTGGTTCGTGTTTAAATAAATTTAAGTATAAATTCAAAGTTTCTTTGTAAGCATGAAAAGCCACAGCATTTTCTAAATCTCCTAGATGTTGCGAAAGAATCACTGCTTTTTCTCGCAACAAACAGAAGGTATTTTTTAACTCACTACCCATTGCTAAAATTAATGGCACATTCTCAAATCCTGGTGGTAAGCTAATCGCTGTTGGTGCATATCCTCTAGCGCGGCGAATTGTTTGAACTTTCTCATCAACAACCCGCACCACAGAATCATCTACTCGATTAATAATTTCCCGATTATGCAGAATAAAATAATCAGCTATTGTCCCTAATTTTTCTTTGACTTCATTATTATCAATACATTGCGGTTCATCAGCAATATTCCCACTAGTTAAAACAATTGGACGATTCATTCGTCGCAAAATTAAATGATGTAACGGCGTGTAAGGTAGCATAAAACCAAGCTGATTTTGCTCCGGTGCCACTGAAACTGCAATGTTAAAATTTAAAGAACATTTATTCTCAGTTTCTATTCCCAGTCCCTTTCTCTGTAATAAAACAATCGGTGCAGCAGAACTTGTTAATAATTCTTTTTCCTTATTATTTACAATACAATATTGTTCAATTACTTCCATATCTCGTGCCATTAAAGCAAAGGGTTTGTGATAGCGCCTTTTGCGTTGACGGAGTTTTTGTACAACAGTTTCCTGAGTTGCATCACAAGCTAAATGGAAACCACCTAACCCTTTAATTGCGACAATTTTGCCTTTTTGCAATAGGGTACAAGCAGCATCAACATCATCTAACATTGAGAACATGGAAGCTGTAACCGCTTTCCCATCAGCACGTTCCAACCAAGCTGAAGCACCACAAGCATGACAAGCTACAGGTTGGGCATGAAAACGGCGATTTCCGATATCGTAGTATTCTTTTGCACATTCCGAACACATGGTAAACGCAGACATACTGGTATTGCATCTGTCATAAGGAATTGCCCGAATAATACTCAGACGAGGGCCGCAATGAGTACAGTTAGTAAAGGGGTAACGGTAAAAGCGGCTAAAAGGATCAAATATTTCTTTTTGACATTGTGGACAAGTTGCTGCATCAGGAGCAACTTCTGTTTGAATTGCACTATTTACACTAGTAGAAATTACAAAATTATCAACGTTCAATTCACCAGTGTAAGGAGTTCTTATTAGTTCATTAATTTTTGCCAACGGTGGACATTCTATTTGCAATTTTGCAACAAATTCGCTGATTGCTTCTTCACTACCAGATACCCGAATTAAAACACCTTGACCATCATTACAAACTTCGCCAACTAAACCACAAGCTTTAGCAAGACGATATACAGTAGGACGAAATCCTACTCCCTGAACAGTACCACGAACTCTAATTTCTTCAATCACCATATAAATTTGACTTTCAAAAATTACGAATTAGGAATTACGAATTATCAAACTGCCACAGTAAAATTCGATTATTTCCAGAATCAGCTATTACTGCCGTTTTGCCACAAATTTTTATACCGTAACACCAATTGAAACTATCTCGTTTTGCTAATCCAAAATCACGATTTTCACCTTTACTTTGAAAATTAATTTGTCCGCTAATTCCATCTGCGGTTGCACCTTGCAGCGAGAAAACTGATTCTGACTTTCTCCATCCTAACAATCGAGAATTTGCAGTATCTGCAATTAGTAACCATTCCCCAGCCACGCCCACACCATAAGGCATACTCAAGCTACTAGCACTAGGATAATAAATTCCTTGATTCATTTCTACGCAATCAAAGCTTTTTTGTCCTAAAACTATTGCACAAGGAGTATTATTTTCTGTGGGTATTCCTTGCCAAATCATTACACGGTTATTGCCGGCATCACTGACAACCAAATTTTCTCCCCAAAAGGTGATATCGTGACACCAACGCATACTCGCTGCGGTTGGTGAACCACCGCCGTTTTCATTGCGAGATATCATATCCGGTTGTCCCAAAACTAAATCAGCAGGTTGACCGTTTTCTGTTGGTAATTGATGCCAAATTAATACCCTGCGATTTCCTGTATCAGCAACAAATAGCCATCCTTGATGATAAAAAACTCCGTAAGGCCAGTGCATTGTATTAGCAGATGCTTGTTGAGTTCCTCGATTTGGTTCATTATCACTAAAATTTATTTGTCCCAATACCGAATCTGCCGGTACATTGCTATCTTGTGGTAAATTTTTCCAAATCAAAATCCGATGATTCCAAGCATCTGCTACAGCTAATCCTTCACCACAACTACAAATTCCAGTTGGTACATTTAAAGTACTTCTTCCAGTTGTACCTTTAGCATTTTGTCCTTCATGATAAAAGTCAGGTTGTCCAATTACCCAATCAGCAGGTTGACTATCTTTAGTAGGTAAATTTTGCCATCCCAGTAATCGATGATGTCCTGTATCCGACACCCACAATACCTCATTTAACAACAAACAAGCACCACGAGGCCCAAACATTGTAGTCGGACTGGGTGCTACAGGCATCACTAATTGTTGTGCTTCAATAATATTACCTAAAATTACCTCTGCACCCTGAGATGAGAAAGGTAAGTTTTGAGGAGTTGCTGTTGCTTCTGGCGGTAATTGTGCTAGAGGATGAATTGTAATTGGGATATCCATGAACCGCAAATAGAGGCTGATAAATATTTAAAAACATTAATATTTAACAGCATGTAACAAGAGTAACATTTTGATATTTTTGATATAAAATACTCAACAAAATCAAGTGCAATTCTGGAAGTTGGAGAATATGTATTTTAAATAGATACTTCAATAAAATAGATTTGTTAATAAGCGAACATCTTAAAGTCTTATCTACTGAACAATTATAAAAAATAGATAAGTAGTTTTAGATTTTTTAAATATGTCTGATTTAATTACTTGGCTTAAGCCAAATACAAGCAGCTAAATTTAGCAATGTGTTAGGTGCTTCTTTGATATTTTTCGTAAAAAATTATCGTAGGTGTGTACAAAATTGAAGTATAGAGACTACATTTCAAACCCAGGTTTAAAAACTACTTGACTTGAAAATTTGCTAATCTGCTATCTTGCTTTATTTTTGCAGTTTAACAAAAACCTTATTGTCTTTAATCTTTACTGGATATGATTGAAGCGAAATATTAGGTGCAGTTAAACATTCACCTGTCTCTAAATTATACTCAAATCCGTGGAAAGGACAAGTAATAATGCCATTTTCAATCTTACCCTCATCTATAGGATTTCCTAGATGAGCACAAGCATTATGGTAACATCTAAAGGTAATACCTTGGCGATATAAAATTAGCGAACTACCAGCAAATTCTACTGCTAATACACCTAATTCAGGAACTTGCTCGATAGTTGCCACTTTTATCCAACTAGAACTTAACTTTGGAGGGAATGGACTTATTAAACTAGAACTTGCAGCGTTAACAGTAGAGTTATTATTGACAGCAACAACTTTGGTAATTTCCGGACAATGAGTTTTGATTGCTTGTTCTACTCCCTGAGATAAAGTTAGATTAGAAGCCGGACAACTGCTGCAAGTTCCTATTAACCTAACTTCTACGGTATCTGGTGGTTTAATTGCTACTAATTCTATATCCCCGTTATGGCTTTTTAAGTCTGGTCGGACTTCCTCAAGTGCTGTTTGAATGCGCTGTGTTAGTGGTGGTTTTGGCGGTTTAACTAATTCGTGATAAAGCAATACTGCATATACTACTTCATCAGTAACAGCATGACGTAAAGCTGACATTGATTCTTGTTTGAGACTTTTAATCAAACTAGTCAATGCTGCTTTGTGCAAAGCTTCAATTGCTCTTTTTAAGCCTACTGCTACACACCGTTGGCTTTCATCCCACTCGGATATAATTGCCTCAAAGCGGTTAATTTCCTGAACTAATTCTTCAAGGTTGGACATGGGGCAGAACAATTTGGGATTTGAGATTTTACGAAAAGTTAGAGCAGAGGTTTTCTCTTAACTAAACTTTTCAATAGAGATTTTGGATTGAACAATCAAAAATTGTAAATCCAACTTTTAGCATGGGGTATTAGTTATTTAAAAATGACCAACGATCGCTCACTTCATTTTAAAATCTTTGAGAAGAAATGGCATAATCATACCTGTTACTAAGCTAGATAATATTACTGGAAAGTAAAAGGGAATTTTTGCTTGTGCAAATAATACTAGTAGTAGCGAACCTACAGCAGTAGCAATAGCAGTTCGCTGGATAAAATATATGGGGTCGCGCAGAAGCTTTCCTTTTAAAAATAACTTGGCAGAAAACCACCCAATTTCTAACATGTTTTCTCCTAATAATTTGTTAATAAGTTTAGGATGACTAGCCCTAAAATGATAGCAGGAATTACGCCAGCAGGAGCAAATAATGCACCAAGCATTGCGGAAAACTGATAACCTATATCTTTTCCAGCTAATAGCATACCACCAATAGCACCACCAACCATAGATAAGACTGTTGCTGTGACTAGCCAAACAAATTCTGTTGCTATGTTCAGGTCACCTGCTGCTAAACTTGTGAAAAAATCTCTGACAGTAGAGCTTGTCAAAATATCTTGCATTCTCAGTTTTCCTCTATATTAAGTTGGGTGAGGGGCAAGTGAAGAGTTATAAGTGGAAAGTTGAGTTAGATGAAAAATTCATAACTTCTAACTCTTAATTTCTGCTTCCACCTCTTGTAATGCTTGGGTTATTATTTCTACTTGTTCCATCTGTTGGTATTTCGTAAATATTTCTAAAGCTTGTTGATAGTATGCACGCGCTTGTAAAAGATTTTTAGGATTACCCCCCTCTGGTTTTTCTGTATCATCTGGTAAGTTGAATAACGCGTTAGCTTTGTTTGAGATTGTGTTAGCGTACTCAAGGGGTGTATCTTTGAAATTACGTACTTTTAGTGCTTCGTTATAAGCGACGATCGCCCTTAAGTTATTCTCCACAGGATGGGAACTCACTAAATATTGCAAAGCGTTACCCAAATTATTTTGCAGCATCGCATATTCTCTGGGATGGTCAATCAGATTAATATGCTTTAGCGCCACCTCAAATGATTGCACTGCTAACCCTTGACGCAAGTATTCCCGTTCCGATGCTAAGGGCATGGAAAGATAAGCGATCGCAATATTGTTGTATAAAATGGCATATTCTTGTGGGTAATCCTGCCAATTAAATACTCGCAATGCTTCATGATAAGCTTGGATACTATCGCTTATTCGCGCTAAATTATACGGCACAAGTGACTGTAATACCAGCCCGAAGTTCATCTGTGTCTCTGCGACTTCTTCGGGCGAAGCTAATTGTTGTAAAATCGGTAGCGCTTCTTCATAACCGACTTTTGCTTGCAGCAGCAGTTGTGTGCTTACATCTGGTATTGCCTGTAACGTTCCTGCCATCCCCACTTGCGTCCTGGCTTTGAGTAGGGGAAACTCCTCACCACACATCTCATAGGCGCGGTAATATAAGCTAACTGCATTTCGCAAGTCTTGGGCTGTTTTGGGCTTTTTTTGAAAGCCTTGTGCTATTTCAATCAGCATTTGGATTTTTTCATCCGCTGAAGCTGACTCCGATGCAACAGCTGCGATCGCAGCCTTCACCGCTGAATCTGTAATGCTAGGGGTCATAACTCTGCCATACTCTAGCCAATTGGGAATTGAGTCTGTTGATGCCCACAAATGATTAAGACACGCTTTGTCATCAGATCGCAGGCCATACTGATTTACGCAGGCTTCGAGTCCTTTTGGCGGAATTCCCCTTTCAGGACTAGGGACTGGGGATTAGGAAAAAGTTTTCCCAGTACCTAGTCCCCAATACCTAATCTCCAATCCCTAAAATATAAAACATTTTATTTCTCAAATTCTAGAGGGGAATTGCCAATATTAATGTCAGTTTTAAACACCTAATATTTTAAAAATATTTTTTGTATCATCATTAGATACAATCCAAATATTCTTTATAGAATTCTTGACATACATATATGCGTTATCTTTCTAGGCAACTTTTGTGACACTATAACCAAGTCAGAAAAATCATTTCGATATCTGGTACTGCTTTCAATATAGTGCTAAATGACTAGCCAGTAGCTTATTTTCCTACAGAAACTAGCTGGCTGCTTTTACATTTGGTTTATACGTTGTCAAAGTGATTTGATATCAAATTTTTGTGAGCGTAGAGCAACACCGAAGTTTAAAATATGTTAGTCAACTGTAAAACAACCTCCCTTGAAAACAGACAGTATCTTTTATCGCATTTTCCAAAGTATCCCCACCACTTTCTTTGAACTGATTAACCAACCTCCGCAACTAGCTACTGCTTATCACTTTTCTTCAGTCGAAGTCAAACAACTAGCCTTTAGAATCGATGGCGTCTTCCTTCCAAATGCAACAGAATTACCTATCTATTTTGCCGAAGTGCAATTTCAACCAGACAAAAAGTTCTACTCACGTTTATTCGCTGAAATCTTTAACTATCTCGACAAAACCGAATTAACCAACAATTGGCGTGGTGTTGTCATCTTCCCCAACCACAACGTTGATAATGGAGATACCGAAAGATACACAGAAATACTCAACTCACAACGAGTCACTCGTATCTATCTTGACGAATTAAGCTCAATTGAGACATCATCAATTGGCATCAAGACAGTTAAACTGATCGTTGAACCAGAATCAACTGCGACAACAAAAGCTCTAGAAATAGCCAACAGTACCAGAGAGTAAATTCAAGATGTTGCTACAATTAGAGAAATTATACAATTGATAGAGACAATATTAATCTACAAGTTACCACGATTGAGCCAACAGGAGATAGAAAAAATGTTTGGATTAAATGAGTTAAAGCAAACTAGATTTTATCAAGATGTTTTTGCAGAAGGTAAACAAGAAGGTAAGTTAGAAACCATACCCCAGTTATTAGCATTGGGTTTAAGTATCGAACAGATAGCTCAAGTTTTAGGTTTAGACGAACAAGTTGTTAGACAAGCTGCACAATTGAAATCTTAAAAAAATTGATATATATTTGACGGGGCGTAAAACTTTGCAATCCAATATTTTTTTATTTAATTTTTTCGGATAAATACTGTTTCATCTAAAACTATTTTTCTCTTTGATTAACATTGTAATTATCTTCGATTATCAGGGTTTATAAAAGGTGAGATCTATGACAAGCTAAACTTACCAATACTTCTGGCAAGGGCAATCGCCTTTCTTATCTTTTATTAAAAATATATGAATTTAGATTTTAAATTTGATATTTAAATATTTTGGTAAAAAATTTTAGAGTTTTAATAGCAATCAATTAAGTAAGTTAAAATTATCAAACATAAAAATTAAAAACTGAAATTAATTTTACTTTCACCAATTTTAAATTGTTATATATGATACATAAAAAATCAATCTAAACCTGAAAATTAATTTTAAATAATTAATTCTTTTTTAATAAAAGAGAATTAAATTAAAAAATACTTTATGCTGAAAAATAAATATCAATAAATAGGTGAGACTTTACAAGCTTTGTCACTTATATGGTGCTGAGTGGGGAGTCAGAAGTAGGGAGTGAGGGAGATGAAAAAGCAGAGCAAAAACTCCTAACTCAGGATTCAGCGCTAGACACGCTCATCTGGTAAACAATAGAAAAACTCATAGCCGATGACTAACGTACTATGGCTACAAGGTGGTGCTTGTAGTGGCAACACCATGTCATTTCTCAACGCCGAAGAACCGACAGTCTGCGATTTAATTGCTGACTTTGGCATCAAGGTACTCTGGCATCCATCCTTGGGAATGGAATTAGGCGATAACTTAAAAGCACTGCTGCAAGATTGTATTTCTGGGGTAATTCCCTTAGATATTTTGGTATTTGAAGGCAGCGTTGTCAACGCTCCCAATGGTACAGGTGAATGGAATCGTTTTGCCGATCGCCCCATGAAAGATTGGTTACTAGAACTCGCCAAAGCTGCTCAATTTATCGTAGCTGTAGGCGACTGTGCTACTTGGGGAGGAATTCCCGCCATGTCACCCAACCCTAGCGAGTCGGAAGGTTTGCAATATCTCAAACGTCAAGAAGGTGGCTTTTTAGGCAAAGATTTCGTCTCCCAAGCGGGATTACCTGTAATTAATATTCCCGGATGTCCTGCACATCCTGACTGGATAACGCAGATATTAGTAGCGATCGCTACTGGACGCATAGCAGACATTGCTTTGGATGAACTGCATCGTCCTCAAACCTTCTTCAACACCTATACCCAAACAGGTTGTACCCGCAACGTTCACTTTGCTTACAAAGCATCAACCGCCGAATTTGGTCAGCGTAAAGGATGCCTATTTTATGACTTGGGTTGTCGCGGTCCCATGACTCATTCTTCCTGCAACCGCATCTTATGGAATCGCGTCTCCTCCAAAACCCGCGCTGGAATGCCTTGTTTAGGTTGCACCGAACCAGAATTTCCCTTTTTTGACCTCAAACCTGGAACGGTATTCAAAACCCAAACAGTCATGGGAGTTCCCAAAGAATTACCGCCAGGAGTCAACAAAAAAGGCTACGCCTTACTCACGATGGTGGCAAAAGATGCAGCACCACCTTGGGCAGAAGAAGACTTTTTTACAGTTTAGGAATGGGGAATAGAGGAGTACTGAATTAGGAGTTATTCTCCCTCATTCCCACACTAATAAAAGGAGAAAAGAAATGGGAATTCAAACATTAGACATTTCGCCCCTTGGCAGAGTTGAAGGCGATTTAGATGTGCGGGTTGACATCGAACATGGAAGAGTAGTCAACGCCTGGACACATGCCGAACTATTTCGCGGATTTGAAGTTATCTTACGCGGTAAAGATCCCCAAGCCGGATTAATTGTCACGCCTCGAATTTGTGGAATTTGCGGCGGTTCTCACTTAACTTGTGCATCTTGGGCATTAGATACAGCTTGGGAAACAGAAGTTCCCCGCAATGCAATTTTGGCTAGAAATCTCGGTCAAATTGTCGAAACAATTCAAAGTATCCCCCGTTATTTTTATGGATTGTTTGCTATTGATTTGACCAATAAAAAATATCGTAATAGCCGCTTTTATGACGAAGCTATCAGACGCTTTGCCGCCTTCAGTGGTAAATCTTACGAATTAGGCATAACTATCTCTGCCAAACCTGTAGAAATTTATGCACTATTAGGCGGTCAATGGCCTCATTCTAGCTACATGGTTCCCGGTGGTGTGATGTGCGCCCCCACCCTCACAGACATTACCCGCGCTTGGGCAATTCTAGAATACTTCCGCACCAATTGGTTAGAACCAGTGTGGTTGGGTTGTTCTTTAGAACGCTACGAACAAATCCAAAGTTACGATGACTTTTTAGATTGGTTGGATGAAAAGCGCAATCATCGAGAATCAGACTTGGGTTTTTATTGGCGCATGGGTTTAGATATCGGTTTAGATAGATATGGCGCTGGTGTAGGTAAATATGTCACTTGGGGATATTTAGCCCATGAGGATAAATACCAAAAGCCGACCATTGAAGGACGAAATGCGGCGATGATTATGAAAAGTGGAGTTTACGACAGCTTCACTCATACTCACACTTTAATGGATCAGTCCTTTACCCGCGAGAATACAACTCACTCCTGGTACGATGAAGGGACTGCGGATATTCATCCTGGCGATCGCAACACTAAACCCACTGCAAATAATACCAAAGACTTCGATAACGCTTATTCTTGGGCAAGTGCAGTCCTGCACAAAGATTTCGGACGTTTAGAAGCCGGTCCCTTGGCGCGTCAGTTAGTTGCAGGTGGCAAACATGGTGAATCTTGGCAACACTACGACCCCTTCATCCTCGATGTCTTTAAGCGGATGGGTGGTGCTAGTATTCATGTGCGGCAATTAGCACGACTTCATGAAATTGTCAAGTTATATCGTCAAGCCGAACATTGCTTGCGCGAATTCAAATTAAACGACCCTTGGTATATCAAACCCACAGAAAAAGACGGCAAAGGTTGGGGTGCAACCGAAGCAGCGCGGGGTTCTTTGTGTCACTGGGTGGAAGTAGAGGGCGGTAAGATTAAGAATTACCAAGTGATTGCGCCTGGTACTTGGAATATCGGCCCTCGTGACGGTGAAGGAATGCGCGGGCCCATTGAAGAAGCTTTAATTGGCACACCTATTTATGATTCTAGCGATCCTGTGGAAGTTGGTCATGTGGCGCGATCGTTTGATTCTTGTTTGGTGTGTACAGTCCATGCCCATGATGCTAAGACTGGTGAAGAGTTAGCACGTTTTCGGACTGCTTAATTTAGTTCTCGGGTGCGTTAGTCGTAGGATAACGCACCGAAATTTTTGTAGTTTATAGTTTCCTGAGGAACTATTTGTGAGATTGCGCCTTCAGTTTTCATACAAGTAAGCTGCGATCGCACTTATGAAAAAATACTGAGTTTCAAGTATTAAATTTATTGTTTGGATCTCAATGCAAGTCCAGTATTTCTTCAATCGTCAAACCAATATCACTAGCAATTTGCCGTAGCAACCTTGGTGATATGTCGCGTCCTTTGTGAAATAGGACTGTTGTTCCTCGTCCATCTTTATGTCGAAACTGTTTGTGTGAGCCTTTGTGACGTACTTCTACAAATCCAAGGTTCTCTAATATCCATACAACTTCTTGGGGTTTGAGAACAGGAATATTACTCATGCTCTATTGAACCACAATCTGTTGTATACCTACAAACTCCGTCTCGAACAACAGATCCTCATCTTCTAGAAGCATCTCAATTACTTCACGCAAATTTTTCTGCAACTCATCTAGGGTTTCGCCTTGAGAATGCGCTCCAGGAAAGCCAGGGACATAGCCAACATATAACTTAGTATCAAGATCTCTTTCAACGATCGCAGTAAAAGTTTTCATCTGACAATTATTGACAACGCTCACTTACAGCCCTTTAAATTACACGTAGTCTACAAGTAGTTGCAATTGTGCTAGAGATACTTTAAAAGCATAGTTTTATTATATAATAAAACTATACTGCATACAAATAATTGCAATTTTGGTAGACATACTTTGTATGGCTGAAATTATTGAAATACCAGTTGAATTGACTCACTTTCAACTTCCTAAAGCTGTCCAAGAGCGTCTGCAATTTCTCCTAGATTGCCAAGATGCAGGGGAAGTTCTTACCCAAGCAGAACGAGGAGAAGCAGAAGGGCTGGTTGATTTGGCAGAATTTTTATCTCTGCTGCACTTGCGATCGCAGCGTGTGATACAGCAGGGATGAATGGTAACGATTTCAGCTGCTTTACGTCGATTGGTCATTCAAAGAGCAGGCGATCGCTGTGAATATTGCAGTTTATCCCAAACAGGTCAAGCAGCAACATTTCATATCGATCGCATCACTCCTGTGGTAGCAGGTGGTACAACAACAGCAAATAATTTAGCACTTGCCTGCGTGTCCTGTTCACTACGTAAGGCTGCCCGACAAATGGTTGAAGATCCAGAAACACAAGAAAAAGTACCAATCTTCAACCCTCGTCAACAATTATGGAAAGAACATTTTCAGTGGAATAGTGTACAAGTTGTCGGATTAACAGCTACAGGACGAGCAACAATTAATGCACTCAAAATGAATCGTGCGATTATGCTGGCGATTCGGGCACAAGAGGAACTTTTAGATCGTCATCCACCACCTTAATAGATGACTTGTGAAGCTGATGGGTGTGGTTTAGTATTTGTAATCGCATGTGGTCAGACCTAATCTGCCTGTTTCAAAGCTTGCATCAGAACTTCACCTGCACCAAACGAATTGTAGGGTGTAGGCAAATCATAGGTCTTAGATGATTCGAGGGTAAGATATCTTCATTAGTAGTGTCCAATTCCTCCAAAATGCGGATTAGCTTAATTTTTTCTGATATGCAGAGTTTCCTGACAGCAGTAAGTAACTCAGTGAGTGTCATAAGTGGCGCTTCATGTTTCTAACTAGGCTCACGTTACAGCTTACTGGATTGGTCATCCACCTGAGCGATCGCTCTATTTACTCTCCGGAATAAGTGCTTAGGAAAACCAGTTGATTGTCCATCTCTTTCGCCGATCTAATTGCCATCAGCTTTAAGATTTGCCGCATTTGCTCGCCGACTGAATAATCTTGTGAGGAAATAATGATACCTGAATGAGTTCGTCCTTGTATCATGTAGAGGTTATGTAGTTGACAAAAATCACCAACATTGAATGTATAAAAAACACGTTGCTGTTCAGTTGCAATAGCTAACTGTTCTTCATCGCTCAAACCAGTTGTACTTAGCTCTCCAACAGTTGTAACGTCTACTCCTCTCGCTCTTAAAGCTCCTACTAATCGACGATCCATTGCATCTTCGTCTATTAGCAGTCGTATTTCACTCATGCTGAGTGAACCATTTCAGTAGCAAGTTGTTCATAGCTTGACTTCTCAGCAATCAGATAAGCTTCAATCTCTTCCTGATTTGCATGGTAATAAGTTAAAGCTGCATAAACTTGTGCAAGAGTCAAATTACCCATGCGTTCAACAATTTCTTCAGCATTCATCCCCGTCTTATACCAAGCTGCAACTCGTTGAACAGATACTCTAGTTTCAGCCATTCGAGGACGACCGCCAAGAGTTCCGGGTGTGCGAACAATCAGTGTGCCAATATCAGTAATAGTTTGCATAAGCTACCTAACTCACTTTCACCCTCATCATTGCATATTATATTGATTCAGTAAAAGTTTTTATCTCACAATATAAACTCCAACTATGGTGTAATTTTACCTACGATTTATCAATCTTGAAAAATACTATAGGATTGCCATTTACAATTTTTTCATCTACTTTTCTCATGCCAATTCTTTCTGCTACTTTTTGTGATTCCAAGTTTGGGCGATCGCAGCAAAGCGGACTGCTATAGTATTAGACCTTTAAAATATTTGCTGCTATTTGCTGTGCTACATCTTTATTTTGCCAGTAACTTCCGTGAGCGTTGCCGCCATTTGCCAAAGCTAAAAAAGTTTGTCGGATGGGGGGAGTTTGAGCAAATAAATTTAATAAACCAGAGTCACCAGTGAGAACGTCTTTTACCTCAACATAAGAACCAGAATCGGGAATTAACTTGGCGATGACATTTTCTAATGGCCAAGCAATTGGATCGCCAGGATGAATAAAATTGAGCCAACACAACTCTCCATCTGCCTGGGTCAGGTTCTTCAACAAATTACTTAAACCAGGGCTGATGTCATGAGTACTTTCATCATTAGAATTTCTACCATTGATAGTAATTAAGCTAAACAAGGCAATGGGAGAACCCATAGTTTGAATGCTAGCCAGTCGGATACCTGTTGTAGGGTTGTCCCCAATGCCATAAAGCTTATCTCGAATATCCTTTACACTCTGATAGCCAGGAATATCCTGATTATCCCAACGGCTGGCAAACAGAATGTCAAACAGTATGACCGTCCCCCAACTGTGAGTCACTAAATGTAAGCGATCGTCCTGCCCATGTTTTTCTAAGCCTTCAAATGTTTGGTCTTTGAGTCGTTCAGCCGCCATCGATCCAATTAGGCGACTGATGTAGAGTGCTGCATCCCCGACAAATTGCAATATTTGCTTTTGGCGAAAATCCTGAAACCAGAGTTGGTTCCACTTAGACGAGCCTTTCAGGTTTGTTAGTAGTTCATTCAAAGCGCCTTGGTTCAAATCACCCCAGTAAAGAGGTACTTTGACACATTCACGATTACGATCTTTCTGCCGGACTAGCTCAACAATCAAGTTAAACAACTTGTCGGCATAAGTGTAATTATGGTTCTTTTCGTTTTCTTTCGATTCCCGTACATTTACCCCATGCAAAAATAAAACATAATCTTTTCCCATAGCTAACTCTGCCTTACTTAGACTAATTAATCAAAGTGGATGTTAATATTCTTAGATTCCCATGAGAAATACAACTTGAATACATCTGTAAATATTATTTAAAATATATCCTTGTAATTGTGGTTTTCCCGTAAATAGACAAGTATTCGATTGTGACGGGCATCATCGGTCTAGTTTAAGGTGATTTTTGCTTGAAATATCTAACAATCTAACTATTTATTCCAAACTCGTAGCGTAACACACTAAAACTAATAGAAATAGTGCGTTAGGCTTGCTTTAATGCACTTGCATAAAACATAAATTTACACGGTAAGCTTGTGTCTGATTTAGCGCTACATAATTATCTCGCTCGCGTTCCCGATGCAGCATTGCAAGAATTCATCGAGTGGTGTGTTTTAGAACAGGCAAAAGCCGCAGAATGTAACTTTACTCCAGATAGAAGTAAGTTAGATAATTTGCCACCAACAGATTATGTTCCCAAGCTTGTGGATCAGTTCATGAAAGTTAAACCAGATCCAATTAAAGCAGGTTTAGTAGCAGCGATCGCTGGTAAGGAAGCCGACGGACATGGTTTATCTGATTTAGCGGTTGTAGCTGATTTTGTGTCACTTTATGTGAAGTATTTAATTCCTAAAGAAGGTAACAACCCAGAAGAAGCACAAGCAATATTAACTAAAGCATCACAACATCAGTTGGAAAAACTTACTGAAATTGCCAATAAACATGGTGTAGAGTTTTAGTTTTCGGCTGATAATTTTTTTAGAGACTTTGTCTATATTATTAGTCAGAGCCTCTATTTTAGGTAGGTGGACATAATTAAATGTAAAATATAAACCTGTGAAACCCTGTCAGGAACTGGCTTTTTCCTCCTGCCTCCTGCCTTCTGCCTCCTGCCTTCTAATTAGTTATTCCTGATTGCCTCAATTAGAGCCTACTCGATACCAGTATTTATAAATTGGTTCATAGCCGAGTTTTTCATATAAGTTGCGAGCTGGAATATTCGCCTGCACTACCTGTATGTAAGAAAAGTAAGCTCCTTTATTAATACCCCATTGAAGCAAACCCTGAATAATTGCTGTTGCATAGCCACGCCGCCTTTGCATTGGACTGGTAACTAGGTCAAAAATGCCTAAATAACCGCTTTCCAAAATGCCTATTCCACAAGCAACAATTTCATCATGTTGTTTATATGAGACAAATAGAGTTTCTGATTTTATTGCTGTTAATATCATTCTCTGAATAGTTGATGGCTGTTGTCCCAAAGCTTTTAAGTTCTGATAAGCAACCAACCAATCATTTAAATTTTCCTGATTAATAGCGGGTACAATATTAAGCGATCGCTCGGATAATCTCATACCCATTACTAGGGAAGGCTCAATTAGTTGATATCCCCTTGCTGCTAGCTTTTCATCTAAGACTTCTGGGTTAGTAAATGAGAGCAAGCGGAAAATAGGGTTTTGTTTACGCGCTTGATATTTGGATTGGCAGTAAGCAATCTTTTCTTCAATGTCTAAACCAATTTCATCCAGAACTGTCACTGAATTAGCTCGTTTGGTGTAGCCACCAGCAAAACGCATCACCCAACCATAATGGTTGATAGTTTCAAAAGCGGGCCATGCTTTCAATGATATTTCTTCAATTATTCTATACATTCAAAAGTAGCAAAAAATATTTACCTATTTATTTAATCACTTTTATAGGTACAGAATTTAGAATGGGCTACACTCGGCTACGCTAATAGAAGTCAGAAATTCAGAATAGGAACCAGAAAATATAAAACATTATCTCATGCTAACTATTATTGGTTGTGGAAATCTCAATCGCAGTGACGATGCTGTAGGTGTAATTATCGCTCAACGCCTACAAAAATATCTAGCCCAAAACCCTCATCCTGATGTGCGAGTATATGACTGTGGCACCGCAGGAATGGAAGTAATGTTTCAAGCTAGAGGTAGTAAACAATTAATAATTATTGATGCAAGTTCAACTAATTCTCAGCCTGGTGCTGTGTTTAAAGTTCCAGGAAAAGAATTAGAAGCCTTACCAGAACCTAGTTATAACTTGCATGATTTTCGTTGGGATAATGCTTTAGCCGCTGGAAGGAAAATCTTTAAAAATGACTTTCCTGAAGATGTGATAGTTTATTTAATTGAAGTCGCAAATCTTGATTTGGGACTAGAGTTAAGTCCTGTTGTTAGACATTCTGCCGATCTGGTTTTTGAAGAGGTAGCTGCAATTATCAGACAGAATGTTGAGGCTTGAAACTCTATTTATGGGGTATTGGACATTAGTTATTGCCTTTATCTCCCTCATCCTGCCAAATCGCGGTATACAGATAATTCATCTACTCTCATTTCAAAAGGTACGCCTTGACCTTCCGGGGGACAGACGCGGATTTTTGCACTGCTGATAATTTGGTCAAGTAATGTCCCCATTGGTACAATTTGTTGTAGGACACGCCAGTTGGTAACTTGGTCGGTACATTCAATTACTAATGTCATAGCGCTAGCGTGGGTTGTGACGTACCACCGACAATTAGATAAGAGATTTTGAATAGTGCGATCGCAAGCATCATAAAAGTATTTACTAATAGAATACTCTAGTTGTTGCCGCAATATAATATCTGCCGATGTCGGTTGTACAGGATGCGAATCGTCACGATTTAAGTAATACATATTTTTAGCCATCTCTTTTTAGTTTCCTGCTTATATTCCAATCACCATTCCGTAAAGTTCATCTTTATTTGTTTCTAATAATTCCTGGGTTTCATCATCGTAGAAAGCACCTATCCCACTACATTGAATTCCCAAATAATTACTAGCTAAATAAAGTCTCTGTCCTAAAAAACCAGCTATTTGCATAGCAGTTTGGTAGTTTAAATAATCAGATACAAAAAATAAAGTTACAGCGCTATCTCTAGCAATAGCTTGATTAATACATAAGTAACCTGTCTGTTCGCTAAAATTACCCGTCTTAATCAGATATGTATCTTTATATAATCCACATAACATTCCCTCTACTCGATGTATTACCGAGTAAATATCTATTTCCTCATAATTTTCTGTTGGGATTGGCTGCTGAAGTTGCTGCATTATATATAAATAATCTTCTTGAGAAATAGACTTTTTCCGGAAACGTCTAACAGAACGTCTATTCAAAACAGTTTGATAAAATTTATCTTTTTCAAAGCGAAGTTGAGGCTGTTTGAGTTGTTGCTGACTACTCTTTTGTACAGCGGTAGCTTGATAAGTATCTTCAATGAATTGATTAGCTTCAAAGTAATCAGTACCGCAAACAAAAGGAATTTTCATCCTCAAGGGTCTGACTTTCTTTTCTTGTAATTCTCCTGACACCGCACAAGCTGTAATAAACTCTTTATTCTCAAATCCCAAAGCTAAATTGAGAGCGAGTTTATCAAAGTCAAAAATTAGTTGTATATCCTTTTGGTGGAGATAAGCTGAAGCTGCGAGAGGCTTCGCCACGCCAGAGGCGAACGCACCTAAATGATGTCCGCTATCCAAAAAGCAATATCTCGTGCTTCTATTTTGATATTTCCAGCTAGACCTATAATAAACACAACTAATTAAAAATATGAATCCATTGATACTTTTGTCCGGTATAATATAACTCTCTAGCCCATCATCAATCAATTCATAAATGAGTGTTAGAGAATTATTCTCAACTTCAAAATGATATATACCATCTAGCATTCCCTGAATTTTCCGAAGCTGTACGTAAACTTCCGTAGGATACAGAGCGCCTGCTGATGGATTCACCCGCAATTTATCGAGACTATTTTTATACACTTTTTCTAGTGTTATTGCACTAGTTAAGGATATAAAAGAGTGAATGGAATTATTGAGATTTAATTTCACTCTTCGATAAAATTTTGGATAGAATTTAAATGCAGATGGTTGAGTTGAAGCATCTACATAATTTGGATCGGCCTGTACCGATAAGTAAGAATGCTTGGTAGCTTCATGATAAGCTTTGCCCGATATTTTGCTTGGTGGCATTTTTGAGTATCCTTAAAACTTCTACATTGCTCGCAAAATCAATCGCTTTATAGTCGTCTAAGTTTTTCAAATCTAAGTTAGGATGATGTTGTAAAAGTAACTTTACAACTTCTGTTTTTCCAGCTGATGCTGCATACATTAAAACAGTTGCACCATTATCATTTTGGTTGTCAATGTTAATGTTGTTAGCCAGCAGCAAGTTAATTAAATCATAGTGGTTTCCAAAACAGGCAAACCATAAAGCATTATTGCGTAGGCGTAGCCCGCCGGAAGCATCGCTATTTCTAGCATTGATATCCGCACCTATATCAATCAGTTCTTTAACAACTGTATAAACACTCTCTCTGGTAGCTTTCATCAAAGCTGTATCACCATTTTCACCTGGTTGATTTAACTGCTCAGGATTATAGCCTTTTGCTATTAACTATTGTGTTGTGGTTTTACTCAAATCTTGACTCATAATATTTTTTGACTTCCAACACTTTCACTAATTAACAAGTATGAAAAGTTTGCTAGATTTTATTATACTTATTAAGAAATCTCAAATAATTTCCTTTTTAAAACCATCATTTGCTACTTTATTGAAGTATCCATAACAAAAAGACATCCGAAAAATGGAAATTAGCGCTCGTAATTCTCTCAAAGGTACTGTCAAACAAATTGTACATGGTTCGGTTAATACTGAGGTAACTTTAGAAATAGCACCAGGAGTAGAGCTAGTGTCAATCATCACAAAATCATCAGCGGAAAAGCTCGAACTTGCAGAAGGAAAGCAGGCTTATGCAGTGATTAAATCATCAGATGTGATAGTTGCTGTTGATTAAGAAATAGCTGCTTTACCCCTGATATTAAATTGCATCTATATCTATAAATTAGTGACCTCACTCCTAGAAGTAGTTAATAAAGGAGTGAGGTCAAAAATTTATTAGAGGTTATTTCCAGCAGAATAAACAATTTAAAAGCAAGAATTTAGGAGTAAAACACTCTTTATATATTAGCTACTAGAGTTAAATCAAATATTTATTGAGAATTGCTTTCGGTTATCTATCTGTCACAATCTTTTTTCTGATTTATTTGATTGGTTTCAAAAACTTAAAAATTTATTTTCCTTGTTTTTAACTTATTCATCCACTACTTAAACTAAAATTCATTCTGACGCCTCGGTGGAGCTTTCCTTGCTTTACTCACGAATTCTGAATTATTGATTGATGAATGATGAAGGAAAGAATAAAGTATATTTTCATCCTTCATCCTTCATTTTTATTCAGTTGCTAAGAACAGCAATCAAAGTAATGGTTTAAACCAGATACGCTTCTTGATGTGTCTTAATTGTGCAATTAGAACGAGGATAGGTAACACAAAGTAAAGCGTATCCTTTAGAAACCTGCTCGTCATCTAGGAAGTTTTGATCGTCTTGATTAATTTCGCCTTCAACAATCTTGCCAACACAGCTAGAGCAAGAACCTGCATGACAAGAAGCTGGCAAATCAATATCGTTCTCGTGTGCTGCTTCTAAGATAGTAGTTTCTTCATCAACTTCAATTGTGGTGTCGAGGTCTTCCTTTTTGTTAATTAATCTAACTTGGTAGGTAGCCATTTTCCGATTCTCCTCAAACGTTATACAATTAGGTTTAATTTCTGAAAATTTGGAGTCAACCTGTTCTACTGTTTACTGTGCAACGCGATCGCTTAGCATTAAGAATGGTATTAGTTGCCGCAAGGTACACCAGTAGGCGTACACTCACCTGCTTTGAATGACTTTCCACAACCGCAGTTACCAGTTGCATTGGGGTTGATGAACTTAAAGCCGCTTTCCATCACTCCCTCAACGAAGTCAACCACAATTCCTTCTAATAACGGCGCACTTTTGGCGTCAACATAAACCAGTACTTTGCCTTGCTCAATTACCAAATCATCTGGTTGGGGCTTGCTAGTGATATCCATTGCATATTCATACCCACTGCAACCACCATTTTTTACAGAGATGCGGACACCTTTAGTTGCGCCATTAGCATCGGGTGCGGAACCTTTAAGAAATGCCCGCAGATGAAATTCTGCTTTTTCTGATAAAGTTACAGTCATTAGATCTCCTGATTTGTTGTTTATCCCTTGTCCGTTGTCATTTGTCTTTTGTTTTTTTACTAATGACCAATGACTAAAATTAGCTATTTTGTGCAATACCGGTGGCTTCCATTGAATTGGGTTGAGCGTATCTCCAAGGCGCACTATTACCGCATACTGGACAAGAGCGATCGCGATAAGAACGGCGCTTAACAAATTCCAGCCGACTCAAGTCGATTGTCAGCAATTGCGACAATAAAGGCTGACTAAAGCCAGTGATCAACTTAATCGCCTCCAGTGCGGTTAAACAAGCCAGTGTCCCAGAAACAGCACCAATAACTGAAAAACCGCGTCGATCCCAATCAGGCTTTTCCGGAAACAAACAGGACAAACAAGGAGTCACACCAGGAATAATCGTTGTCAGGTAAGCTTCCATCCCGTCCATTGCAGCTTCCACCATTGGCTTACGCCAGCGCACGCAAGCTTCATTTAATAAATTGCGCTCCGTAAAATTATGGGCGCAATCAAGAGCCATATCAGCGGATTGCACTAGTGCGTCTACATTTTCCGGGGTGATATAATCATGAACTGCTTCTACTTGGACATCAGGATTAATCGCATCCAGAGTTTCTTTAGCTTTGAATACCCTTGGCTTACCTACCCAATCGTCAGTCATCAAAACCTGACGATTCATATCATCTAGCCGCAAGTCACCACCCCGGACTAAGATTAGCCGCCCAACGCCCGCTACTGCTAAGTAAAGCGCCGCCGTACCACCCAATCCCCCCACACCCGTAACCAAAACTGTTGCTGACTTCAAGCGCTTCTGCGCTGCTTCGCCAAAATTTGGCAGCATCATTTGGCGATGATAGCGTTCTAATTCGGTAGGCGTTAGGTTTACCAATTTATACCTCCTAATCAGAAGTGATTTCTGTCAGTGTGACTACATTTTTCGGCTTATCATTGAACACTTTGAACAACTTTTGTTCGTGGGGTGTTGACTCCATAAATACCTGATAAGCTTGTTGCAAAGCTAAAGAATATTGATTTAGCCTTTCATCTGGACTCAAATCAGGAGAATTATCATCAATTTCCTTGATGTATTGGGAAAACTTTTTCAAAATATGTAGACGATTTATATTGACAAATTTTTGGTCGTAGGGCAGATTAAAGAATTGCAAAAATTCTTCTGTATCTACGAGTTGTTTGAATTCATCAAGAGTTCCAGTCATTTCACATTCTCCAATTCTTTCAGCTGTTGCTTAAGTTCATCTAACTGATGAAATATTTCATAAGTTGCAGCTGCAACATCCATAAGTTGTTTGTAATCTGTTGGCAAACCTTCTGCTAAATCATGCAGATCCATCTTCATTTGACCTGCTTTGCTGTTGAGGCGTCTAATTTGTCCCTTGAGTTCCTCAATCTTTGTTTCTTCTGCCTGCACGATTAGCCACTCCTTTTTTTAGTTAGGAGTTAAGAGTTAGGAGTTAAGAGTTAGGAGTGAGGAGCTAATGATTTACCTAACTTTTAACTAATAATTCAGAACTTTTAACCCCTAACTCCTAACTTTTTACAATTTGCCTACTTCTGGGAACTGCTTTGCCAAATCAATACCTTTTTGGACGTAGCTTTCTCCCTCTTGGGCTAATTTTTCTAGCGAGTCAAAGCCAAATCTTTGAGCATCTCGCAAGGTTTTTACAGCTAGTAAAAGACGACCAGAAAAAACTAGCGCCCAGCCAAATCCTTCATGACCTAAATCAATCACAACCTGGGATATCAAACCTGTTTCTTGTTCAATCCCGGCGGCTACAGCTCGAAAAAATGCCATAATCCGAGCTTGAGTAATCGGATCGACTTCACCCTCAATGGAGATTTCTCGTTTCTTTTGTTTGCTGACAACAAATGGTTTGAGAATTAATTCATCCGACCAACTACGATAAACTCCATAACTATCTTGACCCCGAATCTGTTTGATTAATACCTTGAGAAAAGGTGAGTTCAAGACTTCAGTCGTAGCAGTTCCGTTCACACTATTATTTATGGTCATACTGTTGCTTGGTCTCCAACTTCATCTGTAAAGTTTGAAGGTTTTTGCTGTAAAGCTTTACGCAACCAAGGTGGAGGATTCCCTTTGAGGGTTTGGACTAATTTATTTAATACTTCACTAATTTCTTCTTCTTCCGATCGCGCCTTCACGGGGGTAACCCCTTTTTTGATTAACCGAGCCGCAGCACTGCCACCAATTGCTGTTACATAAACAATGGTACAATCAGCTAACGCCTCAAGTTTTGGTGTGACTTTATCTTCATTTCCATCTTCTTTGAGTTCGCCTTCAAAGTTGAGGGTTTCTAGAAATTCATATCCCTCATTGGAAATTTCATAAACATCAATTAACCTAGCCCATCCAAAGTGAGCATTAATATGAACTCGGTCAGTCGTAGTGAAGGCAATTTTCATTGTAATTCTCCTCTTTCAAGTGTTGAATAAAGAACTCAAGAGTCAGAATTGGTAAATTCAGAATTAATTTGAGTCGATTGTGGTGAAGAATAAATGCTAAATTTCACACTAAATATGTATATTTAGTGGTATATCTTTTAGAAAGACTACGCCTACATCTGTCATGATTGCATTCTGATTTCTAATTTCTGACTTGTGAGTTCCGAATTCTGACTTCTGAATTGTGACTTCAAAAATCAGCCCCCACAACTCCTACTTCTTGTAACTGCTTAACTCTTGCTTCTTCTGCCTCTAAAAAGAGGTTACCGATGCCATACAAAAGTTCCATTGTCCCTCTATAACCAACTTTGGTAAATAGACCATTACCTAAACGGTCATAAATGGGCAGTCCTAGACGATAAAGAGGAACCGAGAGGCGCTTGGCGATCGCATTTACATTTGAGTTACCAATTAGCAAATCCGAACCAACTGCTAAACTGTCAAAGTCTTCTAAATCACCGATGGTGACGCTTTTAACTGGGAGTTTTTCGAGTAGTGGCGATCGCGTCGTTGTCACCGCAGCATGAATCTGCGCTCCCATTGATTGGAGAAAATGCACTGTTGACCATAATAAATCGGGTTCCAGTGCTAAAGAAACTCGCTTCGCACCAAAATAAAAGTGCGTGTCTAACATCGCATCTTGCAGCTGGCGACGTTGGCGGCGATATTTTTCCGGTACACTGTTACCACTCAGAATCGCTAATGCTTGGAGAAACTCGTCTACTGGTTCTAATCCAGTCACTTCCCCAAACACCTCGTAAGGTGTATCAAACCTCTCTTTTAGAATCTTGGCAGCACCGCGCATACTCTCGCCTAAAGCCAAAGTGAAAGCAGAACTACCGACTTCTCGTAGCTGTTTTAAGGTAGTCCCACTGACTGTAACTGCGCTATAGTTATCTTCCAAGTGTCCATCGAGAGAGGCGCCAAGGTCTGGTACAAAGATGGGCACCAAGCCAAAAGCCGTCACCATCTCCTTGATTTCCTGTACATCCCCTGGCGTAAAAGCAGAACCCGCCAAAATCGTCACTTGTTCAGTTTTGATTCCACCCGATCGCGGGATTTCCTGAACTATACTTTCTACAGCAACCGCAAAACCATCTTGCAACGCACCTTTAAAATCGGGAGTCGGAGCAAAAATAATCGCCAAATCATTCAATTCTGGGTGACGTTTACGGATTTCCTTGAGAAAACCCTCAATGTCATCTCCCCTAGTTTCCGTCAACCCAGTAGTACATAAACCAATAATTTCTGGTTTAGCTTTTTCTACCAAAGTCAGAATAGCCTGTTCCACATTTTCTTCGCCACCCAAAATTGTAGTCACTTCCGTCATTGCTGTGGTAGCTAAGGGAATCGCTTCCCGGAAATGCCGCACTAGCACAACTTTAGCGAAAGCAGTACATCCTTGAGAACCGTGGAATAAAGGCATCGTCCCCTTTAATCCCAAAAAAGCTAATGAGGCGCCCAAAGCTTGGCTTTGCTTAAGAGGATTAACCGTCAGTGATTTATTAGAAACAGTAACGATCGCCATTAAATCACTTCCTCCATTGACTCAGTGAAAAAACTCCCCGCGTCTTTGTGTCCCTGCGTTTCTGCATCTTCATCCCAGGGAGCCGGCTTGCGTATTTGCTCCCAAATCGGGCTATAAAGAGCTTCGTACAATTCCCGCGCCATCTCAATCATTCCCACATAACCTGCATAAGGATGGTGGCGTTCTTGGTTGATATCCAAGAAAGGAATCCGGGCTTTCAAGGCGGTGTATTGGTTACGACCTCCGGCAATCAACATATCTGCTTGAGTATCTCTAACCAGCTTGAGTAATTCCTGGGCGTTACCCTTCTCCAGCATGATGCCATCGTTACCCAGCAACTTCTTAATTTTGGCTTTATCTTCCTCAGTACTTTTTCTCGTACTGGTAGCAACAACTTCAATCCCCAAGTCCTTAGCAGCCGAGATAATCGACCAACTCTTAACACCACCAGTATACAATACAACTCGCTTGCCTTTGAGCCGAGCGCGATAGGGAGCCAGTGCCAAATCAAGAGCAGCAGTTTCTTCGGCAATCAGCTTTTCTGTGCGTTTTTGTAAATCGGGGTCGCCTAATTTAGCAGCAATATTTCGCAGACAGCGATTCATGTCATCGATGCCGTAGAAAGATTCTTCAATGTAAGGAATGCCGTAACGCTCATCCATCTTTCTCGCCATGTTCAGCAGCGCTCGCGAGCAGATCATTACATTGAGCTTGGCACGGTGGGCGTAGCGAATTTCATTGTAGCGAGCATCGCCTGTAATTTTAGACAAAATGCGGATGCCCAATTTTTCTAGCAGGGGCGTTACTCCCCACATTTCTCCGGCGATGTTGTATTCACCGATTAAGTTAATATCATAGGGCGTAGTGTATTCCGGTTCTGCTGTCCCGACAACATAATCTAATAAAGATTCACCCCCAAAACGGTTACCCAGATTTTTACTGCCAATGAATCCGGGAGCAATTACCGGGATAACTGGAGTACCAATTTTCTCGGCTGCGGCTTTGCAAACTGCATCGATATCATCGCCAATTAGAGCAGTCACGCAAGTAGCGTAGACAAACACTGCTGCTGGTTGGTAACGTTCGTGAAGTTCTAGAATCGCTGTGTAAAGCTTTTTTTCACCACCAAAAATGACATCATTTTCACTCAAGTCAGTGGTAAAGCCCATTTTGTAGAGTTGTGGCCCAGAGGAGAGACTACCACGACTGCCCCAAGAATTACCAGCACAGGCTATAGGCCCGTGGACTAAATGAGCAGCATCAGCTATCGGAACTAGGGCAATCATTGCTCCATCAAAGGCACAGCCTCCTTGAGCAGCGCCAGGTTGTGCCTGTTGGCTGCAAGACTTATTTTTCTTTTCTGATTGTTTGTGCTGATTATGCTCGCATCCTGACTCAGTGAGCAGCTCGTTAATTTTGCCTTGGGTGCTTTTCATCTCTCTTCTCTTATTGGATAGCAGTTTTTGTTTATCATTGGTCATTGGTCATTTGTTATTTGTCATTCGTTATTAGTCCTCTCTTACAAAGTTCCGATCCAAGGAAGCCTTGGCTCAGACTTTGCGCTTTGTCTTTTGTTTTGAATAACTCGTAACTGACGAGCAATAACTAACAGCTAATGACCAATGACCAATGACTAATGACTAATGACCAACGACCAATGACTAATGACTAATAACTAACAAATATATTTCGTGACATCTTCTCCACATACATCGGTGAGGTAAGATAAAGCACGAAAACGCAATCCGACAAACTCATCATATAAAGGATTGAGTTTACATAATGGTGGAATATCAATACACCGCCCAAATAATTTTATTTGGCGCTCAAAAGGACAACAGCAAGGAATTGTTTGGCAAATTAAATGAGCAAGGCGATTACTTTTCACCTCAATTCCATCCACTACACGACGTAAGGGATTGAGGATATTGTTAAATATCCCGCGTTTTTTGTAGTTAGGTGGATGGTAATTAGGATGAGGATGAGTGTGCGTGTGAGTGTGATTGATAGTTTCCATTAATTACATACCTCCGGTAAATGCTAAATTTGGGAGTGGTATTGGGTACTGGGGAGCGGGTATTGGGTATTGGGAAGTAAATCCCCATCTCCCCAATCCCTAGTCCCCAGTCCTTAACTACTAATCCCTAATAACTTGCGTTTTTGTGCAATTCCTAACGAATTAAGTCGTAGGAAATATCGGTCTTAGAAGGAATATTGGTGTTGCGATCGATTTCCTCGAAGATTGTATTTACAATCCAGTTGAGCAAGTTGATTACACCTTGGTAACCGATGGTGCTGTAGCGGTGCAAGTGGTGACGATCCATAATGGGGTAGCCGATTCTCACAAGGGGAATCTTGGTATCGCGCCACAGGTACTTACCGTAGGTGTTACCGATCAACAAGTCTACGGGTTCGGTGAACAACAAGGAACGCATGTGCCACAGGTCTTTACCAGGCCAAACAGTTGCATTCTTACCGAATGGGCTAGAAGCAAGCAATTCTTTGATTTCTGCTTCAAATACTTCGTTGCTGTTGTGAACCAAGATATGCACTGGTTCAGCACCCATTTCTAGCATAAAGCCAACTACGCTGTATACTAAATCCGGTTCGCCGTAGATAGCGAAGCGCTTGCCGTGAACCCATGCATGGGAGTCAGTCATTGCGTCAACTGCACGACCGCGTTCGATTTCCAATTCTTCAGGAATGGGCTTACCAGATAGTTCGCTGAGTTTCATCAAGAACTCATCAGTAGCTTTAATACCCCAAGGACGGGAAACTACGGTTGGTTGCTTCCACTCTTTTTCGATGTACTCGCGAGTCTTAACTGTGGAGTATGATTGCAGGAATACTGTAGCTTTACCATTAATTGAATCTGCTCCATCTTCCAGCTTTGTACCACCTGGATACATATTGAACTCACCTGTATTTGGTGAATCCAGGTAATCGCTGTTATCAGCAAGAATGGTGTAGTCAAAGCCAAACAGGGAAGCAATCCGCTTGAGTTCGCGGTTGTTGCCTACGTAGGTGTCAAAACCTGGGATAAAGTTGATTTTGCCGTTGCTGGTTTCTTTCTTATGACCTGCTGTCAAGTTAGAAAGAATTCCCTTCATCATGTTATCGTAACCAGTGATGTGGGAACCAACAAAGCTGGGGGTGTGAGCGAAAGGAACTGGGAAATCTTGAGGAACTGAACCTGCATTTTTAGCGTTGTTGATGAATGCTTGTAAGTCATCACCGATTACCTCTGCCATACAGGTGGTGCAGACAGCAATCATCTTGGGCTTGTAGAGTTGATAGGAGTTTGCCAAGCCGTCAATCATGTTTTGCAGTCCACCAAACACCGCTGCATCTTCAGTCATCGAAGAAGATACACCAGAAAATGGTTCTTTGTAGTGACGGGTTAAGTGGGTACGGAAGTATGCGACGCAACCTTGGGAACCTTGAACAAAGGGCAGAGTGCCTTCAAATCCAACAGCAGCAAAGATTGCTCCTAAAGGTTGGCAACCTTTAGCAGGGTTCACGGTTAGAGCTTCACGAGCGAAATTCTTTTCGCGATAATCCCAACCCTTAGTCCATTCTGCAACCCGCTTTACTTCTTCGGGGTCGTGACCGTTTTCAAATTCTTTCTTGTTTTGGAATAGTTGTTGGTACTCCGGCTGGTGAAATAGCTCTACGTGGTCTTGAATTTTGTCTGGATTCTGAGGCATTTGTGATCTCCAAGCTTGCTGAATTTATTACTAATCGAGGAATCGGCAGTGAAGGAGCTAGTAAGTTAAAAGGTAAAAGTAGAGACGCGATTAATCGCATCTGTACAAAAGTAAAAAGAGAAGAAAAACTTTATAAAATCTCTTTTGCCTTTTGACTTTTTACTTTTAACTTCATGTAAGGAGTGGGAATATGACTCAAAACTCAAAATACAAAATGCAAAACACATAATTTTGAATTTTGAATTTTGAATTTTGTATTCCCAACTCCCTCCTGGGGTATTAGCCCCAGGTACTTATGTCTCTCTCATTTTTTTAGGCGGTTGCTTTAGCTGTAGTTTTAGCTTCAGCTTTTTTGCTCCAGGGAGCGCCAATTAATCCCCAGGTTGGGCTGTTGAGTGCCAAATCCATATCGCGAGCGAAGATAGCAAAGCCATCATAACCGTGATAAGGGCCGGAGTAATCCTTTTCCTGGTTTAATTTTTTTAGAAAGCTTAATGTTTGCAATGAGCAATGTGAGAATTAAACATTGTTTACTGAGAACGCATTTATTTTTAGACTAAATATAGGCTAAAGAAGAATTTGTAATTCGTGATTAGGCGTTGCTGATTCAAAATATAAGTTTACTCACGCACAGACGGAGAGTCGCAGAGAGTAAGAATTCAGGAATGCCTGCAATCGAGAGTCCTAAATTACGAATTACGAATTAGTAATTGTTTTGACTCCAGTCTGCAACCACAGCAGCAAAGAGAACACATGAAATCAAAAGTGCTACTGGAATTAGAGACAGTAAATCTGCGTTTGAAGTCTGCAAAGACAAAAGTCACAATTAGAGAATCAAATGGAAGTCTGCAATTACGCGCTACATTACCGATTAAACCGGGAGACAAGGACAAAAATGGTACTGGTAGAAAGCAATACAATCTCAGCTTGAATATTCCCGCTAACTTGGATGGATTAAAAACAGCTGAGGAAGAAGCTTATGAATTAGGAAAGTTAATTGCTCGTAAAACCTTTGAATGGAATGAGAAATATTTAGATGATGAGGCAATTAAAAAAGATTTGCAAACAATTGGAGAACTACTCGCAAAATTTGAAGATGAATATTTTAAAACTCACAAACGCACTACGAAAAGCGAACATACTTTTTTTTATTATTTTTCCCGAACCAAGCGATTCACCAATTTTACAGATTTAGCAACTTCTGAAAATCTGATAAAGTCAATTGAGAAAATTGATAAGGAATGGGCTAGATATAATGCAGCTAGAGCGATAGCTGCATTTTGCCAAGCATTCAAAATCGAAATTGATTTATCTAAATATTCTAAGATGCCAGAGAACAATTCCCGGACTATTCCAACTGATACGGAAATATGTGAGGGAATTAGTAAGTTTGAAGATTATTTAAATACCAGGGGCAATCAAGTTAATCAAAATGTTCAAGATAGCTGGCAGCTTTGGCGATGGACTTATGGAATGTTAGCAGTTTTTGGTTTACGACCACGTGAGCTTTTTATTAATCCTGACATTGATTGGTGGTTAAGTCAAGAAAATGTAGATTTGACATGGAAAGTTCATAAAGATTGTAAGACTGGTGAGAGGGAAGCTTTACCGTTATATAAACAATGGATTGAAGAATTTGATTTGAAAAATCCAAAATATTTAGAAATGTTGGCAACGGTAATTAGTAAAAAAGATAATAACAATTATGCAGAGATAACAGCATTAACACAGAGAGTTAGTTGGTGGTTTCGGAAAATTGGCTTAGATTTTAAGCCCTATGATTTACGTCACGCTTGGGCAATTCGGGCACATATTTTGGGAATACCAATTAAAGCGGCGGCGGATAATTTGGGGCATAGCGTACAAGTTCACACGCAAACTTATCAGCGTTGGTTCTCACTCGATATGCGAAAGTTGGCGATGAATCAGGCTTTGAGTAAGAGGAATGAAGTTGAGTTAATTAGGGAGGATAATGCTAAGTTGAGAATGGAGAATGAAAAGTTGAGGTTTGAAATTGAGAAATTGAAGATAGAGTTAATTTATAAACAAAGTTAAATTTTTAAGAGAATGGAAAGTATTAAGATTAGAATATTTATTGGCAATGATATAATATTGCAAGTACAACTTCCACTTCATAATGTAGGGTATGTTGTTGCACTTTGCAACACACCACCGTTTCAAACATCCTAGTAAAGCACGTCCACTAGTAAACCAAACGGTGAAGTCTGCGGATGATAAAAAGTCTGTTTGTGATTATTATCTGCAAACAGACTTCATTTTTTCAGGCTTTTAAATTAAGCTTGCTCCCAAAGCTGACGTACATAGTCAGGGAGCCAGTTAGCAATTTCTTGAATCCGCTCTTGGGAAAGTTCCTCTTTAGTGGCAGAAAATACGGCTTTAACTGCTTGTTCTCGGTCAACTGTTTCTGGCTTCCCGCCTTCATTAGCAACTCGGAACAGAAAACGGTCAGAATCGATATTGAAGATACCTGGGCCTTTCCAAGGTGGACGAACCTTGCTCAAAAATCCCACAATTGGATTGGTATCTTTCCAGAGATCGGCAACTTCAAACTGGAGTGCTTTCTCTTTAGTAGACACGGCTTCTGTATGTAGTTCTTCCTCAACGCGATCGCTGGCTTCTGTAGTCATTACGTCACGCATGACACGAAACACAACTTCAGTAAAGTCTCTAGCGTCATAAATGTCTGCAAATCCCCCTTTGACCATCACCTTTTCTAGGAATGAGCGATGTTCGTCGGCGATCGCAGTTCGAGTATCTTCTATCTCCGTTGGATCAATTTCTGGAATTTCTGTTCTAAAAGCTTCATCTGGCATAGTTTTTCGTTTTGCTTCTTAATCTTGAGTCTTTATGCTTACCTCTGTAAGGTCGCACAAATCAAAAACACTTAGTATCATCCAGAAGTTCGAGATGTTGTCTGTCCAAAAGTTATAAATTCAGCGTCGGATAATAACACACATCGTAGTTTGTTACTGCTGCCTAGACGTAAAAAAATTAGCTTGTCGAAGACATCTCCTATCCGTGTCGAAAAATAGTCAAAATAGATAAGTTGATATCAATTCGTTAAAAACAAACATGGCAGAAATAACAAGCATTGAAATTAATACTACAAAAGTCAAAATACCTAACGATGACTTAGAAATCGATGCTTACTTAGCTCAACCAGCACATCAGCGAACCTTTGCTGCTGTTATCGTTTTTCGAGAAATTTTAGCCCAGCACCCAAGTTACAATCCTGAGGCTGCTCCTGATGCTTGGCAACATGTTCTAGAACTGTTTCAAAATCACCTATAAAATGTAATAATTCAGGAGTTAGGAGCAGAGCCAGACGCTCGCGGACACGGCAAATCGCTACTCTATCGTCAAAAGTCGGTGAGCCGTGACTTTGTGCTTTGTCTTTTGTAATTATAAATGACTGAGGACAAATGACCAAGGACGACCATAACCAGAATTTTCACAATTTTAATCGGATTGCTGGCGTTGCTGATTCCAAATATGAATTTACCTTACGCAGAGGCGCTCCAATCGCAGAGAGTAAGAGTTAAGAAGAGTTGATTTTTCAATTTCATATTCAAATTCAGCAACGCCTGATTGGTATTATATTTTGCACTTACTCAAGTAACTTTTTATACGTGCTGGTCTAAAATTATACCTTGTATTTGTATTATTTCTTCATACATATATATTCCAAAAAAATCTTATTCTTGATATCATCAGAAAATCTACGGATTAAATATTTAATTGAGGTTGTGAAAAATGGGTTTTCCTACAGGAAAAGAGACAGACAATTGGCCGCTGATTAAAGCTCCTTGGTTCAAAGATATTGTTAATCAAAAAAGAGAGGTTCGAGTTATTGTCATCCATACAATGGAAGCGCCTGAAAAAGGTACAACTGCTGAAAATGTAGCAAAATATTTTCAGAATTTGCCATCGAATAACAAAGCTTCGGCTCATCTTTGTATTGACAATAATAGTATTGTTCAATGTGTACTTGATAATGATGTAGCTTATGCTGCACCAGGTGCAAACCACAATGGGATACAGCTAGAACTTGCTGGGTATTCCAACCAAAACCGCGATGATTGGTTTGACGAATATAGTAAAGCTTTACTAGAAAATGCTGCTAATGCTGCGGCACAATATTGCTTAAAATATAATTTGCCTCGCAAACATCTAAGCAATGCTGAACTAAAAGCAGGCAAAGAAGGAATTATTGGCCATGTTCAAGCTACGGAAGTTTTTAAGCTTAGCGATCATACCGATCCAGGAGAAAATTTTCCTTGGGATTACTTTATAGATCGTGTTGAAGATTACTACCAAAAACGAAAATAAGATATCGACTAATCAACTTTCCTGCAAAAATTTTCTTAGTCAGGACTTCAGTAGTACGATGTCTACGACTGGCTACGCTCGATTTTTCTTACTCTTGCCTTTTGATTGAAATCTGCACAAATGCCACATTGGCTTGTCGTAGACATCGTACTCTTATCCAGTAATATCTATGTCCGCTCAAATAAGCGTCATTGCGACTGTAGGGAAGCAATCCCAAAAACATTATGATTGACTCGTTTAACTCACAATGACATTTAACGGCTAATTTGCCGAACATCATGTAACTACAATACTGTTGCTTTTAAACTTTTGAATTTTTCAGCAGTAGTTGACAACCACATGAAAACGGGTTTGGACTTTCTATGCGGTCGTCCACCAGTACTTCAATGGTCAGCTTACTGTTGTAAATCAATTCGTCATAATCCATCAAGGCATTCCACTTAATTTTGTCAGTCGGGAAACCTAGTTGTGAAGCTCCATCAAATATTAACTCTTGCCATTTTTCAACCTCTGGATCTCGTGATTTACAATAATCGAGAATCGCAATCAATGCACCAGGCTTGGTAACTCGTAAAATCTCCTCCATAGCACGAACTGGATTGTCAATGACACACAGCGTAAATCCTGAGGCTGCTGCATCAAAGCTATTATCAGGAAAATCCAAATTGCAGATATCCGAGATTTTGAAGGTGATGTCTGCGGATATCTGCTTTTTACGTGCTTCATCAAGCATCTTATGAGAAAGGTCGATACCAACGACATGTACCCCTGTTGGATAGGCTGGAAGATTAAGACCTGTTCCCACCGCAGCATCCAGTACGGTTTGTCCTGGCTGAAGCTGCAAAGAAGCAATTAGCGGTTCGCGCTCAATGTGCCAGTAGCGCTTCATGATTGCGTCATAATCTGCGGCACCGCGATCGTAAGTTTCGATTACCTGATTTATCTGCATAGGTCTCGTAACAAATAAAACTACTTACTTTAACTATCTCAGGACTTAGGTAATTGGGAGATAAAATTTGTTTGCTAGCGATCGCTAGCAAGTTAAACCATCGCATGAACTTTTATCCTGAGAGGAACCTGAATAATAAACTCGGTTCCTTTTCCAAAAGTTGAAAAGCACTCGAGTTTGCCGCCATGTTTTTGTGTAATAATTTGGTAGCTAATGGACATACCCATTCCGGTTCCTTTACCAATGGGTTTGGTGGTGAAAAAGGGATCGAATATTCGTTGTTGAAATTCTTGGGAAATACCAACTCCGTTATCGGCGATCGCCACTTCTACCGACGTTGAATTCACAACTGATGTGCGAATTGTAATTTGACAGGGATTGTCCTCAATCTGCTGATGGGTACGTCTGGCATAACTTTCTTCTAACGCATCAATGGCATTTACTAAAATATTCATAAACACTTGATTGAGTTGTCCAGCATAGCATTCGACTGGAGGTATAGTACCGTAGTGTTTGATTACCTGAATTTCAGGTTGTTCTGGTTTAGCTTTGAGGCGGTGTTGCAGAATCATCAAAGTACTGTCGATACCTTCATGAATATCGACGCTTTTAAATTCCGCTTCGTCGATGCGGGAGAAGTTCCGTAGCGACAGGACAATTTGGCGAATGCGATCGGTGCCTACTTTCATGGAAGACAGCAATTTTGGCAAGTCTGACTGCAAAAACTCAAAATCTATATCTTCAGCAGCAATTTGAATTTCTGGAGCGGGGTTGGAATCGTGCTGCTGATACAATTGCACAAATGCTAATAAATTCTGGGTATATTCCTGGACATGGGTGAGGTTACCATGAATAAAGTTGACTGGATTATTAATTTCATGTGCGACTCCAGCAACTAGTTGTCCAAGACTTGACATTTTTTCACTTTGAATCACTTGAGATTGAGTGCGTTGCAATTCCTCTAATGTATTTTTCAGTTCAGTGGTACGTTCTTGTACCCGATCTTCTAGTTCTCCTTTGCTTTTTTCTAGCGCCGTAAACGATTCGTGCAGTTGTCCTGCCATGTAGTTAAAAGAGTTAGACAGAGTATCAAGTTCTTGAATGCGGCTAGTTTCTACTGTCTGAGCTAAATTGCCAGATGCCATTGCCTTACTTGCCCTATTCAGGCGTAGAATCGGGCGTACAATCCAATGAGAGGTAAACACGCCGATCGCCAAGGCAATGATTAATGCACCAAAACAAAGCGCCATCGTAGTCTGCGTATTAGCGTTAATTTGCGCCATGAATGTGTTTTCTGGCACACTCACCACCAGCAACCAATCCAAGCCATATTTGTCACGCCAAGGTACAACATCGACAAAATACCGTTTTCCTTGGATTTCAAGCTGAAAATCTGTGTCTTGGGTAATGGACTTAAATCCTCTAAAAGTTTGCAGGTGTTTGACAACCTTCTGGATTATTGGGTCAGAACTGTCGCTCGCCTGCAATCTTTTAACTTTTTGATTAACGAAGGTAAAGGGCTTTTCAGTACCAGAAGTAGCGATTAATGTGCCATCCCGTTCTAAAAGAAACACCCGCCCAGACTGACTAATATCCAAATTGCGTAAAAAATCGCCCAGTTTCAGCAGATGGATATCGCAGGCAATCATTCCCAGCAAGCGATTTTGCGAATCATAAATCGGACGACTGGCAGAGGCGGCAATGTAAGGGCCCGTGGGATATTCTCCAGTCACAATCTTTGCCCAAATGGGTTTACCAGCAGCGATCGGTTGGGTATACCAAGATTCCTGAGAATTTTCCCAATTCCACCGAGCATTAATTTGAGTTCGCTCGCCTCGATTGTCGGTAGCGTAAGTGTAAACATTATTGGGAGGTTTGGCAGTCCAATCATCAATGGTGATTGTCTTGCCATCATAACGAGCTGCACCCAGCCCCTCACCCGTCGTTAGTCCCATACCAATATAAGTCAGGTCATAGGCGTGCATCTGATCCCAGAAATACTTGCCAAGGGTTTGGCGATCGCGCACATTTAATATTCCTCTGTGGATAGCATCTGCGTTGATCTCATTCAGGGTTTGGGGAACAGAAAGATAAGACTTGAGGTGTTCGTCCACTACGTCCCTGGTACGATCTATCAACTGTTCTGCCAGGTCATTAACTGCTCTTTGTCCATTTTTAAAGGACAAATAACCTACTAAACTGACCGCTGTAAAAATTTGAATAACGAAGGGAATAACAAGAACAATTTGTAATGGGAACGCCTTAGCCTTGGTGAAATTGTGAGTCTTCATTATTGGAAACTGTAAGTTAATGCTTATTTGATTTACTTCTATAGTTCCCAAGATGCTTAGATACTCATCTTTGTTTAAATTTTTTTGTCAAGTCACATGCGCCCATCCTAACTTGTTGCTGCTGGTTTATTTCCATTTTTCCCCTCCACATTAGTAATGAGTGACGGTTGCCAATCGCTGGAAGTTGGTAACTCGCCTCGCAATCCCTTACGACGCTGGTTCTTAGGAACTCCTCCCGCCATGCCATACTCTACACTGCTTTTGCCGTATCGAGTTCCAACTGCCATTAGCATGTGTTCTGTCATATCTGCCAACTCGTCTTCTGTTTGGAGCATTTCGCGGTACAATTTATCTAAGCTCGAAAGCGCACTGTTGTAGGCATTTTCTCTAGTTTGCATCTTCTCGATCAGGGTTGAAAAGGCAGGTAAGGTGAGTCCATTGCCTAAATCTAAATTTGGAGCAATTGAGTTTATGCCAGCTGCACGACGCACTGCTCTTTCTAACACTACAGAAGTTCTTTTTCTACGAGCCATAATCTACACCTGATAATCCAGTACGGTTAATATTCTTTACCTTATAAAATTTCCGTATAGATCAGCCTGAGAAAATTCTGGCAAATCTGCAATGGTTTTTGCTACAAGCGCAATATTTGTCATAAATGCGCGAACTACTGAAATCATCAAGCAAACTGGGGTTTGAGAAAGTAAAAGCTGATTTTGCTTGCGGAAAACACCAAAATCATCAAGCAAACTGGGGTTTGAGAAAGTAAAAGCTGATTTTGCTTGCGGAAAACACCAAAATGAGTAAGTCAAAAGGTATTTCAAGAAAGTAAAAGCTGATTTTGCTAATTAAATTCAGCTTTATGTATATTTATTTTCAACTTGAGTTCACACAGACAGCAGTATAAATATATCAAGTTTTGTTAGTTGTCTACGATCGAGTGAATGAGGTGATTGTGCAATGGATAAAATAGCTAAGTATCGAGAGTATATTCAGACTTTGCTTACTCGTTATGCCAGTGATGATGTTTCAGATGATAAGGTCGAGGCTCAACTCATCTTCGATACAGAGCGAGATCATTATCAGTGGATGAATGTAGGTTGGCAAGAATTCGATCGCATTTATCGATGTGTCATCCATTTTGATATTAAAAACGGAAAAATATGGCTTCAGCAGAATTTAACAGATCGGAATCCTGCTGAGGAGTTAGTCAAGATGGGTGTTCCCAAAGATGACATCGTTTTGGGATTGCAACCACCGTATAAAAGGCAATACACAGATTACGGCGTTGCTTAAGGAGTTAGTCATATATGCGGAGGTGCGTTGTCGTCCACGCAACACGCTCTCTAAATACTAGCAATTTGATAATATTAACAAAGTGAGCGATCGCTTAGTTTGAGTCATAGGCAATCGCCCTCTTCAGCAAATAAAGCAAAAATACTATGGCAAAGCGTAAGAAAAGCAATCTCCAGTGGATTAAAGAAACGCTTGAACTAAAACCTGACCATCGCTGGGAATCTCCTTCAGGCTATAAGATTTTTGTCGCAGATCGGGGGGCTGTTCGCTTCAATGTTCCCCAGAATTGGGTTTTTGAGCCACAAGAGAAATCCTTCAAGTTCATGGATAAAAAACCGCCCAACGATGATTGCTGCCTAGAAGTATCTTTCAATCGCCTGCCACCTAATGATTGGAGCCAATTTCCGCTCAAATCCACGTTGAAGAAAGTCCTGGAAGACGACAGCCGCAACATCATTGAGAGGGGAGAAATTATTACCGTCAAGCGTCAAACTGCCAGAATTGTCTGGACTCAAATGAAGTTCATTGACACCCAGGAAGAACCACGGGAAGCTTTTTCGCGGACTTGCATTGGTTTGGGGTCAAATGTTCAGTGCTTGATTACATTCGATTATTGGGCAGATCAAGCAGAACAACTAATACCCGTTTGGGATGAAGCAATCCGTAGTCTCACATTAGGGTTGTATATTCGTGACCCAATGACTGGTTTAGCTTTCCCAGATTGAGCCATAAAAATGAATCGTGAGCAGAGGTCAAATTCAGGCAACGTATAAGACGGTCGTGGTTGCAGCACCTGACAATTTCCATGTGCTAAATTTGGAGCGGGATAGTAACAAAGTTACAAAGCTATAGTTTAGGTTTTATATGCCTGACTGGTGCGCTAACCTTTGGTATGAGCGTATACCGCCGAGTGCTTTAAACTATATCGTTTGATTAGCTCAATTGGTAGAGCGATCGACTCATAATCGATGTGTCACAGGTTCGAGTCCTGTATCAAACCCCAGAGGAAGTTAGCTCAATTGGAAGAGCAATCGACTCATAATCGATGTGTTGTAGGTTCGATTCCTATACTTTCCACCAACCCTGTCCGGGTTAAAAGACAATACCCTTCCAAGGTAGCCAATATGGTACGGGAGAAATCCCAAAACGGTTCGAGTCCGTCATTTTCCAAACTCTGCGGTGCAAGTGTTCTGCTGTTGCTCATTATTCGTAAGGGTAATGTTCGGTAGCTACAGTCAAGGAGCTAGCGCAACTGCATCTCTCCCTAACTTGAGTATGTCCCTTCGTTTCCTACATCTAGTTTTCTCCGGGGATTCTGGATTGGCAACCGAACGGCATATTTGAGCGCAGTTTTCTTTCTTTAGATTGCCATTGAGCAGTCTTTTGAAAAGTAACAGCAATCTTAATCCAGTTTTGGAGAAGCTTTTGCCCGCATCTCAACTGTAAAACCTGCACTGGCAGAGTAAAAAAATATTTTGTAGTATATAGTAGTATAAATAGTTCAAACTGATTATTTAGCCTTTTTCAGAAGGTTACAAACTTCAATACCTAAGTTGTAAAACAGCGATTTGAATCGCAGCTGGCATTTGAATTCAAGCAAGGTTATAAATGTCTTGCTCAAATCTTCTTAGCTGCTTGCTCTCATGTAGCTTATCTAAGGTATCGTGCAAATTATTTATGCAAATTATTATGTGGCAAACATTTTATATCAAACCTAACGAAATCGGTATTTTATATCACCGCAGTGACTTCAAGAAAATTTTGCAGCCCGGTACGTATACATATTTTGGTCGCCATTGGCAAGTCAAAACCTATGACCTCAACCAGCCACAAGCTCAGATTGAAAACCTAGAACTGTTGTTGCGAAATCATGAACCTGAACTGCAACAACATTTATTGATTGTCAGAACTGCATACAATCAAGTTGGTTTAGTCCACTACGGTCAGAATTGGGTAAGCATTCTACCCAATCAATTACGGGCTTTTTGGCGTGGTTTTATTGAGGTAGAATCTTATCTTTTCAACTTGGAAGAAAGCTGGGAATTGCCTAGTTCTTTTGTACAGCAATTGCGCTCAGTTTCATTGAATGGACTCAAAAAGTTCCAAATCTCAGAGTATGAGATTGGTTTACTATATCTGCAAAATAATTTTGTGCGACCTTTAGAACCTGGAGAGTATGCTTTTTGGTCGATAGATAGAGATGTTACAGTCCGGACTCTCAGCCGAATTGTGCCTAACCCAGACTTTCCCTTGGAAGATGTACTCATTGAAAAACATCCTGACTTTGTTGCTGCCTACTGTGATACAGTACAATTACTGTCTTGGCAAGTTGCAATTGTGCGCTATCGGGGTAAAGTGATTTCGATTTTGCCACCCACAAGCCGCAAGCTGTTTTGGCAAGGTGTTGGAGTAGAAATTATAGATATCAGTGCTGATGCTCAGTTACAGCCTCCTTTAGTAGCTGAGTTGGTTGAGGGTTCACCAGAAGTAAAATTGCTTAGTCGCAACTGTTTGCATATTTGCCAAGTACCCGCACAACATGTTGGACTACTATACATTAATCAAGAGTTTCAAGGACAGCGATCGCCAGGAGTACACGCTTGGTGGTTATTTGGACGCTCTTTTCAAACCGAAACAATTGACCTCAGACTACAAAATATGGAAGTATCTGGTCAAGACATCCTTTCTAAAGATAAAGTACCTCTGCGGTTAAATTTGACTGCTGGCTTCCGGATACTCGATCCATTGAGAGCAAAAAACGGTTTATCAGATATTTCTGGCTTCTTATACAAAGAATTGCAGTTTGCTTTGCGTGGTGCGATCGGCGAACGCAATTTAGATACCTTATTAGAGGATAAAGGTGCAATGGATAGAACTATATCTGAATATATCCGCCAGAAAGCCGCAGACTATGGAATTGAAGTAGATTCTGTAGGTGTCAAAGACATTATTTTACCTGGTGAGATTAAGACTATCTTGAGCAAGGTAGTCGAGGCAGAAAAAACCGCTCAAGCAAACGTAGTCAGACGTAGAGAAGAAACTGCCGCAACTCGCAGTATGCTAAACACTGCTAAAGTGATGGAGGATAACCCCGTCGCATTGCGTCTCAAGGAACTCGAAGTATTAGAACGCATTGCAGAGAAAATCGATCGCATTCAAGTTAACGGCAGTTTGGATAGTATTTTGACAGATTTGATTCGGATGAATCCGTAGGGATTGTAGTAAATATTCATCAAAAAGAGTAGAGGAGGAAATGATTAAATGAGCTACAAGATAGTTTAAAAGCAAACTTACATTACTAGAAAGCAATGCTCTTTTTTATTGGTTATATATTAATCTAATTTTGATAATAAATTCTTCTCACGATACTTTTCAAGTTAGACCCAATGACTGACACAAACTCGTTAAATGTACGTCAAAGAACAGCATTACTTAGATTATTAGCAGCTTTCAAACGAAGACTTAATGAACAAATTAATCTTTGTCAAAGTATTATTTTTGAATATGGCACAGTTGATACAATTGTGGACAATGATTTTTCTCAAGAGCATATTGTACATGATTATGTATTTTACTGTTTTACCAAAGCCTGTAAGAGTTTGATGGCTGTATCAATTCTCCTTGAAAATAAACTACCCGAAGATGCGATGAACTTACTGCGTAGCGTCTATGAAAACTATTTGCATATCATATATGTAATTCAAAATCCAGAGAATATAGACGATTTTGTATATAAAAAGATTGGTCTTTATACAGGGCGCTTACAGCATCCAGTTTCTCAAAAAGGACGAAAGTTATCAAATCAAGTTATAGATACTAAAACTGGCGAAAATTTACCCTATGGTGTAGGTATCTCAACTTTAGTTTCTAAGTAGCTAGACATGATTAAATATAAAACGCTTTACAGAGTAATTACCTTTGTG
>JAQYWR010000083.1 GCA_029379225.1 Nostoc sp. S4
ATAATTCTCTGTCTCGCCCTTCTTTACTTCCTCAATATTAGACCTGAATCCTTACGTATTTTCTAACTCGAGGTAATAAATTTTATGGTTGCTAACAAAATTTTTTTAATGCCATAATCTTAATGATCTTGTGACCCGACCATGATGACCCATATTACTAGGGAGACAGTGCTTAGCCCTCTTTTGTCACTATTGTCAGAGAATAATGAGGAAAAATCGCTGAAACCGTTTCTTTGAGCATGATACAGTCTTGTTTTGCCATGCCAACAATAAAATTCGTGGATGAATATCGTCAGTAGTATAAAAACCTGTGTTCAGATGTTAGAAGTTACGAGGCTTTTAAGTACCTTCATATAGGATATGTTTCAGATCTAAAACCTAAAACCCTACCTGCGAGCGCTAAAATTGTTGGATTAGATAATCACCAAGGATTACATCATCTTTTAACGTCACCACGTTGGAATGTGGAAAAGTGATGAACTGAATAGGAATTATATAGTAGCGATTCCCTCAAACCATTATGTAGAAATACTTGCAAGACTAAGAATTAAATATTCAAAGTGGCACAAGTTTAAAAGAGTCTTTCTGACCTCAGCAGATAAAATCGGTTGATCGGAGAAATAATCGTATTTGCCACCAAAATCGCAATTTTGTAAGAAAAATATTCGTGTTCGTCCGAAAACACTCGTGTTTGTTACCAAAACCATGATTTTTTACAAAAATACTCGTGTTTGTCACGAAAACCATCGCTTTTAACACTAAAATCACGATTTTGTAACGAAATAATCGTGTTTGTAATTAAAACGATCCTTTTTGTTACCAAAACCAGGGTAGATATTCAAAGAGTCTCACGTTTTGCTAAATATTGATACATCTGCCAACGTTCATTGACCTCAGCTTGAGCTTGTTCTAACAAATCCCTAGCAACGTCGGGTTTGCTTTTGGTGAGCATTTTGAAACGATTTTCTTGATACATCGAATCTTCTACAGATTGCGTAGGCGATCGCATATCTAATTGCAAAGGATTTTTACCTTGTTTTTGCAGCTCTGGATTATGCCGATACAGCAACCAACGACCTGATTCTACCAGAGTTTTTTGATGATTCATTCCTGTAGTCATGTTGATGCCGTGGGCGATGCAATGGCTGTAAGCAATAATCAGCGATGGACCATCATAAGCTTCTGCTTCCAAAAATGCTTTCAGGGTATGTTCATCTCTAGCACCCAAGGCTACACTCGCTACGTAGATATTTCCGTAGGTCATAGCAATCATACCCAAGTCTTTCTTTGGTGCAGGCTTACCACTGGCGGCAAATTTCGCCACTGCGGCTCGTGGGGTAGCTTTAGAAGATTGACCGCCTGTATTAGAATACACTTCAGTATCCATCACTAAGATGTTGACATTGCGACCACTAGCTAGCACGTGGTCGATACCACCAAAGTCAATATCATAAGCCCAACCGTCACCACCAACAATCCAAACGCTTTTTTTGACTAGATAATCAGCAAGGGATTTGAGATTTTGGATTTTGGATTTGAGATTCGGGTCAAAAGTTGAGATTTCATCTAACTTTTGCTGCAACAATTCTATCCGTTCTCGCTGTTCCCAAATGTCAGCTTCAGATTTTTGTTCGGCTTTGAGGATAGAATAAACTAGGTTTTCGTCTAATTCACTGCTTAATTGTTGCAAGAGTTCCGCTGCAAATTCGGCTTGTTTATCCACAGATAAACGGAAACCAAAACCAAATTCGGCGTTATCTTCAAATAAATTATTAGACCACGCTGGCCCGCGTCCTTGGGCGTTGGTTGTCCAGGGAGTGGTGGGGAGGTTACCACCGTAAATTGAAGAACAACCTGTAGCATTGGCGATGACAGCGCGATCGCCAAACAATTGAGTTAATAATTTTAAATAAGGTGTTTCACCACAACCCGCACAAGCACCAGAAAATTCAAATAAAGGTTCTTGCAATTGTTGTTGGCGAATCTGGTTTAATTTCAACTGTCGCCTGTCAGGATTGGGTAAACTCAAAAAGAAATCCCAGTTTTTCTGCTCTTGTTCGCGCAATGGCAATTGTTGTGCCATATTAATCGCTTTACGCAATGGCTCAGATTTATTTTTGGCGGGGCAAATTTCTACACAAATAGTACATCCCGTACAATCTTCTGGAGCGACCTGAATGGTAAATTTTTGATTGGCAAAGTCTTTATCTTTGGTATTAGTTGACTTGAAGCTTTCTGGTGCATTAACTAACTCATCTGCTTGATAAGCCTTAGCACGAATGGCGCTGTGTGGACAAACCATCACGCACTTACCACATTGAACGCAGACATCTGGCTCCCACACAGGTATTTCTTGAGCAACGTTACGTTTTTCCCACTTAGCAGTACCTACAGGAAAAGTGCCGTCAACTGGTAGTGTGCTGACAGGTAAATCGTCGCCTTCCCAGATCATGATTTTGCTTAAAACTTCCTGGACAAATTCAGGAGCGGAATTAGGAGAGACGCGATTAATCGCGTCTGTACAAGAGTTAGGAGTGACGAGTGTCTGTGGTATATCTACTTTATATAAGTTGTCTAAGGTGTTATCTACAGCTTGCAAGTTCATGCGGACAACTTCTGCACCTTTTTTACCGTAAGTCTTTTCAATCGCTTGTTTGATTTTGGCGATCGCTTCTTCTTCTGGCAAGACTCCAGCTAAAGCAAAGAAGCATACTTGCATAATAGTGTTAATTCTGCCACCCATGCCACTTTCACGGGCAACTTGATTGGCATTAATCGCGTATAACTTCAACTGCTTCTCAATAATTTGCTGCTGCACCTTGAGCGGTAAATTTTCCCAAACGCTATCTGCATCATAAGGACTGTTAAGCAACAAAGTCGCTCCCAAAGTAGCAACTTTTAAAATATCTATGCGTTCCAGAAATCCCCAGTGATGACAGCCAATAAAGTTAGCTTGGTCAATTAAGTAAGTCGAGCGAATTGGCTCTTTGCCGAAGCGCAAATGAGAAACGGTCATCGAGCCAGATTTTTTAGAATCGTAGACAAAGTAGCCTTGGGCATAATTATCGGTTTCTTCACCAATAATTTTGATAGAGTTTTTGTTAGCACCAACTGTACCATCTGAACCCAACCCATAGAACATTGCCCTGACAACATTATCCGATTCTGTAGAAAATTTCGGGTCAAAGTTCAAAGAAGTGTAAGTAACGTCGTCATTAATACCAACAGTAAAATGATTTTTCGGTTGACTTTGGGCAAGGTTATCAAAAATGCCCTTAACCATCGCTGGCGTAAATTCTTTCGATGAAAGACCGTAGCGACCACCGACGATTTTAGGAGTGTTGACTGTTGAGTGTTGAGTGAGGAGTTCTTTTCCTTGTCTCTCGGTTTCCCATGCTTCATGAATAGCAGCCACCACATCTAAATACAATGGCTCACCAGCGCTACCTGGTTCTTTGGTGCGGTCGAGAACGGCGATCGCTTGTACACTACTAGGCAATACTGCAACAAACCTGTGGACATCAAAGGGTCGGTAAAGTCGCACTTTCACCACACCAACTTTTTCACCACGGGCGTTCAGATAATCTACTGTTTCATGGACGGTTTCACAGCCCGAACCCATGAGAACGATGATGCGGTCAGCATCGCTAGCACCATAATATTCAAAAATTTGGTAATGCCTGCCTGTGCGTTCTCCAAATCGATCCATTATCCGCTGAACAATTTCGGGACAGGCGTTGTAGTAAGGATTAGCGGCTTCACGAGATTGGAAGTAGACATCGGGGTTTTGGGCAGTTCCCCGCAACACTGGGCGGTCTGGGGTGAGGGCGCGGCGGCGATGGGCGAGTACTAGGTTATCGTCAATGAGCGATCGCAAATCGTCTTCTGCAAGCAATTTGACTTTTTGCACTTCATGGGAAGTACGAAAACCGTCAAAGAAATGCATAAATGAGACTCGCGCCTCTAGGGTAGCAGCATGGGCGATAAGGGCAAAGTCTTGACTTTCCTGCACCGAACCAGAACACAATAGAGCAAAACCAGTAGCCCGAGCTGCCATCACGTCGCTATGGTCACCAAAAATTGATAAAGCATGAGTAGCCAGGGAGCGTGCAGCAACGTGAATCGTCGCGCTAGTTAATTCACCTGCAATTTTGTAGAGATTGGGTATCATCAACAATAATCCCTGAGATGCCGTGAAGGTAGTACTCAGGGAACCTGTTTGCAATGCTCCATGTACAGCAGCAGCGGCTCCTCCTTCGCTTTGCATCTGCACGACGCTAGGAATAGTTCCCCAGAGGTTAGGACGACCTTCTGCTGACCAAGCATCCGCCCATTCACCCATTGCTGAAGAGGGGGTAATCGGATAAATGGCGATCGCTTCATTTAATTTGTAAGCAATACGGGCAACAGCTTCATTCCCGTCAATAGTTGCAAAGGTTTTGTTCATAATTTGATTTTTGTCCCCGCCTCTAAACTGCATTATCGGAACACGTAAATAGAAATAGCCAGAGCTAGAAAGTTAAGGTATTAAATATATCTAACTTGAAAACTAAAGATTGCTTGGGAGGATTTACCCTTCGTTTCAAGGATTATTTATTAAAACAGCGAACAGTACTAGTGGCAGTTATAGGAATCCGGTTTGATTTTTGAGACAATCGAGTACAAAAACCAGAAGATTATGATACTTACCTATTGCCTATTTCTGCTCTAAAGTTAACTTTCAATAAATACAGCAAATATTAGTATCTCATTTGCAATCTGGCATCTATTAATATGTATTAAGTATGTACTCACTAATTCAAATTTAGATTAGGCAAGGCTTTTAGGTAGTTGGTTCTTTTTTGTGGGGTATGGGGTCGGGTATTCTTGATGTTTGAGGTAGAAGAGGGCTAGCCTTCATAAAACTGTAAATTATGAGAATGCAATGGAAATTTGGAACGAAAAATCGAGCAGCACTATGGGTCGTTATACCAATTTTGTTGAGGATACCAGTTTCACTACTTGTAATTAATATTGTTCCTCTATTTTGCTGTCAAGCACCTTTGGTCAACTCGAAACGCCAAACCTTCGATGTCATCATTGTACTTGGCAACCCTGCAAATTCAGACGGTAGCATTGGTGAGATTGCGCGGCAAAGAGTTCTCAAAGCTGTAGAACTCTTTCACGCTGGACGGGCGAAATACATTTTGTTTTCAGGTGCAGCTGTCTATAATCACTATGTTGAAGCTGATGTGATGGCGAATTTCTCCCACTCTCTAGGAGTTTCTAGAAGTGCTTTACTGACAGACACACAAGCAAGAAATACTCACCAGAATCTATTCAATGCAACCGAGATCGTACTTAAAAATCACTGGTCTTCGGCTTTAATTGTTACGTCACCATATCATGTCAGCCGCACTGCATTTATATTTTCCCACTATGGCATCGATTATCAAGTTGTTCCTTGCGAAGTACCCTTTGCAGCACGGATTGAGCAATTGCTCATCGGTCAGTGGGAAAATTACCTATTGACTCGATTAGCATTTGATGGATACTCAAAATCCTATGGATTGACTCAAAAATAGATACTGCGATCGCTCAAGAAAGCTTCGTAGCATTGGCTATATGAAACCTTTGATATACCTTGACCAAAACTAGTTAGTTCAGTCTGGCTTATTTTAAAATTCGTCTAGTTATTTCAACTTCTTGTTTAATTTTATCTGCTTCGTCTTGAGATTCCTGTGCTAGTTTTTCAAGATTATTCGCTATTGAGAATACCTCTCGCACAAGCTGCTTTGTCTCTACTGATTTTTGCTCATATTTTTGCGAGATTTCTATAATTTCAGAAAAAAGTTCTTTGTATTCTTCAGGCTCAAAAAGTGCTTTCGACTACAGGGATTGCTTCACCTTGGAGGTAAAGGAGCAATTACTCTCATTTAAAAGTTACAGGTTGCCAGACAAACTGGCCAGAATGATTAATATAACCTTCACTGGCTGCATTAACTTTTACATAAGCTAGTCCATTTCTAAAACGTGACGCATTCTGAAATTTTGGTTCTATAACTATCGAACCACTTCTATTAATGTAACCCCATTTTCCATTGATATCGACAGATGCCAACCCTTCATAAAATGGTTCTGCTATTTTTATCTTAGGATCGGGGGAAATAGCAATCTTTCCTTGCATATCAATATAAACACATCGATTTAAAGTCTTTGTTGGATTAGGTAACTCTGAGCGTACTATTAATAATCCTTCTGCAAATTCCTTGAAAGTACTTTGATCGTCTCTACAAGTCAAGCTTAGTTCATTTTTTAGCACCTTTCCGGTTTTGTCAATTAACATAATTTGAGCGTAATCGTTGTCAAAATTATCTTTGCTAACTATAGCTCTGTTCATTACAAAGTTAGTTCCATCCTTGTATTCAAAAGGTTCAAAGGGAATTTTTAATTTTCCTGAGCGATCGATATACCCTACCAATGCTTCTTCATATGCTCCAACTCGGACAAATGCCAAGCCATCGGAAAAACCTCTAACACCATCAAACTTTGGCTCAATAGCTATCTCTCCTTTAGTATTAATAAAGCCCCATTTTCCTTTAACTTCTACAGGAGTTAATCCTTCCTTAAAACCCCCAATAAATTTCCAATTTTCCTTAGGCTCAATTACTACGTTACCCCGCCGATCGATAAAGATAGGTGACTCTTCTCCTGAATAAACTAATGCTAGTTTTTCTGAAAACGGATGAACGCGAGTGTATATTGGCCGAATTACAAACTCACCTTTATGATTAATAAAACCCCAACTTTCTCCAACCTTTACAGCTGCCAAGCCCTCGTAAAAAAGCTGTGCATCTTGAAACTGTTGTTTGATAACAACTTGACCAGCTTCATTGATAAAGCCGACACCATCATTGGTTCTGATAATGGAAAACTTCACAGGTTCAGAAGAAATTTCTGGAAGAATATATCCACTTCCACTGCACCCAGATATGAAGATGAGATGAGTGATGAGCAACAAAGTTCCAATTTTGCCTTTTTTCACGCTTATTTCTCTGTTTTCAAATTTTGGCCTGTGTCATCAGCCAGAAATAGAATAATTTATACTTAAGTCGATAGCGATCGCAATTAGATAAATTATACAATCGACTCAAACACTATTTTTTGAAACTCAGTCATAGATGGGGGAAGGGTGAGATGAGCGATCGCGAAATTGGACATCAAAAAAAAGCAGCTACATCCAGTTCTACCAATCGCTCGCTTGTTTTTTCAAGTATTCCCACCTTGGCGAATCCAACACGCGGTTTCGGTTCACAAATAAATAGTGCCCTATCCCCTAAAGTTGATCGGGTAGTAACCGACTCGCAAAATACACAATCTGCTGAGCAACAATTATTACAACCAGAAACTATCAAGCGACAGCCTCCTAGTCACGACATTAGTCGCATATTGTTGCATCGTCCCCAAGCAAAACTAACGGTTGGCGAACCAAAAGACCAGTACGAACACCAAGCACAGCAGGTAGCTAATCAAATCATCTCGATGCCTGATACTACTGTGCAACGAAAGCAACAGATCGGCATTCACTCCACTTCACAAACCATAATCCAACGATTTGGCTCACTAGAGCATAAATCATTAGGCGATAAAGGGTCTGGTGGACAAACCTATGACTTTCAGGGAGGAGAAGTCACCATAGGGAGTAAAATTCACCCACCGCTACAAATTCCCTTTCGCCTCACTCATGGCGATATCACCATGTTGAGCGGCGACTATTTCGATCCTCGTGATACTCGCCTGAATGAGCAAGGTGTTGAGGAACCTGTTCCTGACTCGCTGTTTCGTCTCGCAGCAACCCCATCGCCCGATCCTGGTAAAACTCCCGGTACACAGGATGAAATCATTTATGCCATCAAAACAATCAATCCCCAAGATCCGAGATTTGCTCAAATCTGTACACCCGAACAACCAGAGGGGGGAGTCTGGGCACAGCTGGAGTATTCTAAAGCTGTGACAGATGCCGTTGATAACCGTTATCTGCGGTTAGCGGCGAACAATAGCGAACATTTTGCTGCCCCTCATGGTACGGCAGGCCCGGGCGGCGGAAATAGATCCTCTGCGGGTGGTTCCTATCAAGCTCTACATGAAGACGCAATTTTACGGGCCTTCTTTGCCGGACAATCGGGGCAAGACATCGGTGAAGGAATGGCGCGTGAAGCCGCTGCTCATCACTTTTTGACAGACCACTTTGCAGCCGGACATTTACGTACACCCAGAGCTGACATTCGGCAGTATTGGCGACAAAAATATCCCTTATTCTTTAACAACATGAAGCGGAAGATTGCCCTTGATGTGGCACGCTATATCAATGACAACACTACAAATGGGGCGACAATTTTCGGAACTGTTTCAGCTATTTACGACACGATTATTACCCAAGTACAGGAAAAAACTGCCAATATGCCAGAATTGGGGTTTGACGATTTGGTGGCTTTAGTTGCCCATGATTTTGATAACGAACAAGGATTGTGGGCGGTGAATGACTTGGGCGATCGCTGGAAAACTTTCGGTGATAGTAACCTGAACAAGCAAGATGCTAATAATCAAACAGCTAAAATGGCAGAATTAGCAGTCCATCTGGGTTGTAAAGATATCGAGAATGCCCATGCTTTAGGAAGTGGCAATCCAGGCCCCTACTCATCGGAGTGGATTTTGGATTCCGTGAAGGCACAAGCTGGCAGTCCTGCTGTTCCTAGTGCTAAGTATGCGCCGGAACAAGTTCTGCCACGTCTCGATGCAGACGCCAATAACGGAACTCAGAACTGGCAAGCAGATTCCCTAGATGCACTGTGGACTGTAAAAATTCGCTCAGATTTGGATCGAACCTATGGACAAGCGTTTACAGAGAGTGTTAAATCAGGCGAAATCAAAGGTAAGTTAGATGGGATGGCTGCTCAGTTCCCAGAAAATCAAAAAGTTGCAGATGGCTGGCTGGGAACGGTTCATCCTCAAGCAGCATTTATTCATGGATTCCTGGAACCACTGGTAGCTAATCCCCTGGTTGGATTGCGGAGCATTATTGACTTTAATCCATCCGAAGGGCAGGCAGGATTCAATGAAGATGATGCTGTAATGGAAGAAAGTACCGACGATTTGCCCCATCTGACCCTGAATCAACGTGCCGATCGCGTGCGTGCTTTGATTGGAGGTTGGACTGGAGAAGATGAAGGAGAACGGGTGATTGAAATCTTCCGCACAGCTCCAGTGGGCGATCGCGCTCAACTTTATCGCCTTGTAGAAGGTCATGCTTGGAGTGGCGATTGGATTGAGGGAGTCTTTACAACCGATGACGATATTGTTGATGCATTGTATCGTAGCCAGTTAAATCGCTTAAGGAAAATCATCAATGGAGAGAATTGATATTTTAGCCTAGCGCTAGACACTGATTCTACCAACTTGATATTTACCACTGCCCGGAATTATCTTCCTGTTGCAAACCGATTAATTGTCGCCGCTTCCAAGCATAATGAAGAATATTAACTCCAAGTTCTTGAGCTATCCGAATCGTTAATCGCGGTAAATTCAAATCTCTATCCAGTCCCCAAGCAGTTGCTAAATCCCCAATTACTAAAATAATTCCTCCACCGATTAATAGTTTAATTTGTTGTTGATTTACTAGTGGCAAGGCAGCAAACAAAAAAGGTTTTGTTCTTAAAGGATGACTGCGTTGTAATTCTTCTAAAGGTCTTAAAGGACTCTCTAACTGTTGTGCTAATGCTTGAATACTTTCAATCAAAGGATTAGCATTTACTGGTGCATCAACTAAAAGCACACCACCTAAATTTAAGTAATTTTTCAGTGATTCAAATTCGAGACTATTTAAAGATATAGCTTGTCCACCTGTGAGATAAAGTAGGTCAAAGTCTAGAATATTTTCCGATAAAGAAACCTGACCTGGTTCATCAGCTCCTCGCAAACTGGGGTATAAGGGTTCTACTGCTTGTAATAAGTAGGAAAGGCTGAAAAAATTACGCGCACATTCTGGGTCACTATGATTGGCCTGTGCCATACATACAAGTGCTTGGGGACGCATTTGTGCTTGACGACGATAACGCAAATCAATGTTGTTATATCCAGGAAAAAAAGCATCGGTTGGTTGAATAATATCAGTATGTCCTGGTTGTAGGAGGATTCTACATATTTCGATTTCTGAGGTGACTGGTGTGGAGTTTCTTTGGTCGATTCTATAAGTTTCTTGAACAATGTCTCTTTGCTGTGTGCGCCGCAATTCATCAGGGTCTACATAGCTGACTACTAAGTAGATTGTGATTGGTTCTGAGGTTGCTACTTCTATATCAATGGGAAAGTCATAAGAGATTGGTACAACAATTAAATTACCAGCTAAATCAATGGCTATACCAGGTTGAATTTGTACCCAACGTCCATCTCGATATCTGGCTTCTACTTGGCTTGGTGCAGCAATGTCTCGTACGCCTAAACCACAGACAATTCCTGGTTGATTTAAACTTTGATATTGGGCATTTTGCCGTAGACGATGGTAATTGTGAGCTGTCTGCCAGCGTTCAGCATTAATTAGTAATCCATCTGCGGCTTGCAGGCGTTCTAAGGATTTAATTGGTGGGGGGGGGAAAGGGTGGGACATGAGTAATTCAAAATTCAAAATTCAAAAAAGCTAACACAGAAACAAAGATAGAAAGAGAAGATTAAGATTTTATTGGTTAAGTTTTTAATTAGCAGGATTTTCAATAGTTAGTTCGTAGGTGCAAAAAGCAGGTTTTTCTTGTTCGATGATTCTTTGAATAAGTTGTTCGTTAATGATGCCACTAGAAATATTGGAACGCAAACGGACTATAAAATGATATGGTTGTCCACCTGCTAAAACTGCATTTCCGAGTTGTGCTTCTCCAATAATAAAACTCGGCCCAAAGGGTTCGGTGATACTAATATGTTTATCTGCTTCATTAGATAAATGTTCGTCTAATGGTAAGCCTGTATAAAGATGTAAGTAGAGACGCAATCCTTTACGAGTTCCCCGCCAGCGATAAAGTTCTACTGCACGGCGAATTAAACGCCGCTGTTGCTGGAGATCCCAGACGGAATCTACTTGCCAAGCAACCCAATGAGCCATAAAGGGTAGTAGTGCTTGCGGTGCTGTCAGGGGGTCGAGGTTTGCCCACATGACGTTATAACTATCAATTATTGGTTGAAAAGCTTGCTCAAATATTTTCATGAAGCGACCAATAAAGTCTACTTCACGATACAAAATTGGCAAGAATTCCATGTAGGCGGTGTAGGGACGGATATATAAATCAAAATATTCGCTTCTATAGATTTGTTCGTTGTCTGTGCCTGAATCGATGTGTAGAGTAACTAAGCTGCGAAAATTAAGGGTTAGTTTCTCTTGTGTACCTGGGTTTATGGCTTCTTGTTCTTCAAAAAATGTCTCAGGAATAGAAAAGTAGAGACCTGCATCCATTTGTCCACGAGGTGGTATCTCACTACCTTCTGTGCCAATTTGACACCATTGAGTGGGAAAGTTTCCCTCAACGCTGAAGTTTACTTGCAAAGGACGCGCTTCTAAGTTTTGCACTTGCACAATCATCTGGCTTGGGTGTCCAGGATGCAAGAGTAAACTACGTCCTGCTACATCCATGTTTTCGGCATTGGCAAAAGCTAAACCCGCTACAGGTAAAGCTTCGGGAATTTGCATTGGCGTTAATTGAATGCGTACAGCCGGACTAGAGCGACTTTGAACCATAGGACTAGAGATTGGGGAGATGGGGTAATGGGGAGATGAGGAGAAATAACTAATGACAAATGACTAATGACAAATCAGCGATTAATAATTTGGATATCGTGATTTGAACGCAGATTTGTATCAGCCCAAGAACATATCAAGCCTTCTGGCCCTGGGTCAATTAATTGTTCTGGTGATGATTGTCGTCTCCAATTTTCTCCTTGTTTGCGGATGGGAAATAGCAGGACGGGGCCTAAATGACGCACGCCTGGGGTTTGTTGCAGTAAAGCGACAATATCCGATGTATAAACTGGTCGCCCAAACGGCCAACCTTGACCGTCAAGTCCGCCGATTAAGGGATTTAAATATTTATACAGCAATACTCTTAAATTACGGCGAATTTCTTCTCTAGCAAAAGGATTATCATAGGCAGGTTCTAGGGCAATTTCTGTTTGTACAGAAACACCTACGTAATTGGGTTCTTGTAGTTCTATTTGTACTCCTAATAAACGCCTTTCATCTAAGTAACTTAAGATTTGGTCTTGGAGGGCATGACTAAGACCAAATTCTTCTGGTGTCATGCCATTGCCTTGAGCGATCGCATCTGTATTGGCAAAGGGAACTACCACTAAACTAACTATACCTGCTTGTCTTTGAGAATTCGCTGCTAGACACCGGACGCGAGCGATCGCTCCTCTGCCTGCTTGTTGGGCTAAAACTTCAAAATCTTCGGCGGTGACGGCGCGATCGCGGGTACGTAGAATTCGTGGTGCTTTGATTACAGCTTGTTCTAGTGATTCGGCATCCGCGCCATTAATTGCTGGTATGCGATTAATCACGCTGGCAATGTATGGGTATGCAGACTTTAAAAACTGAATTGCTCCAGCTTGGACATTGCCTTCTCTGCCACCGCCTGTGCGATATGCCACCATTCTAATCTCTGCCCCACGCGGAGGAATTGCCCCATACTGGTGTTGAGACTGGCTGTTTTCTAAAGTACTGACTTGTACAGATGTATCATCGAGTGATGGTTGCTGAATGCGCGATCGCACTTGGGTTTGCTGTTTGAGTTGATTGGGTTCCCGAATCAACGGGCCAAATTGCACTTCACCTGTGAGGGAATCGACGGTGTAATGAAAGTGATGCGGTGCAGAATCAGCAAAATCTCTCACCTCAGTCCACTTTTGAGGCAAACCATTAGCTGGAGTTACTAAAATATACTCGTTTTCTTTGCGCTCTAAAATTGGTGAGGTTTGCAGTTGGAAACTCTGACCGGGTGTACCATCACTAATTCCCAAGCGCTCATCTAGAATCAGCGTACTGTGACTAGCTCTGACTGTACCGCCAATTGACCGCACTGCTAAACCAGTAATTCGTGGTGGACGATTGTAACCAGATTGATTGGTTTGGATAATGGCAAAGGTACAGCGCAGCCAGCGACCCCGGTAAGAGGTAAAGTTAGTTACAGGCCAAATTTGAGGCAGATGTAAAAGTATTTCTGCACCTTGCTCCGGATTTCCACCTTGTTGAGCCATCTCATAAAAACTGAAGCCGCGAGTCTTATCATCTGATTCTTGTAATAAAACTGGTTGCCAATTTTCTCCATCCCAAGCTTCCCACTTGCGGGGTGGTTGATTGGGGTTAATCCCCGCAGGGGTAGCCGTAGCCCCTTGGAAAATAATTTCTAAGACATTAGCATCTAAAGAATCCTCAGAATTAATTACTAAATAAAAGCAATTACCAGGCTGGGGTTCTTCTTCAAAAATTGACTGTTCGTTACCTGTCCAGAAACCGTTAAATTCACGAGTCCAGGAAGTTGTGACTCTTTCTCGTAGAGATTGGGGAATATCTTCGGTGGTTTGGGCAGTTAAAAAATGCTGTATCTGGGGTTTGCCGATAATTAATGGGGAATCCGTACTAAAAGTAATAGAATCTGTTGTTTCAGTTTGAATTGTTGCAGCTTCTAATCCTGCTGGAATAGTATAAGCTTCCGGCAGAGCAGCTGTTAAATAAAAAGTTAATTCTGTGTGTGCTGGGGCGGGAGGCTGGAGACGAATACCTAATAATTCTAGAAAAGCGACATAATTTTTTCGCGGTACTTGGTTAAATCTGAGCAACATTTGGTCAGTTAACCAAGCAAATAACTCAATGAGCGTAATTCCTGGGTCGCTAAGATTGTGGTCTGTCCATTCCGGACAGTAGCGGGGAATCCGCATTATACATTCGTCTACCAAATCATCGAAAGCGCGATCGTCTAAGTTAGAAGAAGGTAATTTTGGTAAAAAATCAAAGTTCACGATTCCTCCCCAGCTGAAACCAAATAAAAAGGATAAACAAAGCTGTAAATATCGGGGCTTTCTTTGAGTCGATAATTGATGGTGATATCTACTCTGCCGCGTACAGGGTCAGGATCGGTGAGAACTTCATCAACATAAATGCGTGGTTCCCAAACTTCTAAAGCTTCTAAAACATAGATCCGAATTCGCAGGAGAGTATCGGTATTCAATGGTGCAAAAGCCAATTCTGACAAGCGCGAACCAAAAGTAGGTCGATAAACCCGCTCACCTACTCCAGTGCGGAGGATAATCCAAATAGATTCTTTTACTTTTTGTTCTTCACGGCTAAGCTGTATCCCACCTTGCACGCTCAAGCGTAGAGGATAAGCCCAACCTGTTCCCAAATAGGCTCGTTCACGACCATAAACCATATCTGGCACTTAGACAAGCTGTGACAATGTATATCTTCAAAGATATCGGCACAAAGGGGTAAAGCCTATTCGCCAAAGGTCGAACCCTCCCGGAAGCCTCTCCAATCAGCCGCCAATAAGAACAGTGGGATTACCTTTGATAATTTTATTCGGCGGTCCTAATGCTTCTAAAATAGTATCGCCCATCCGACAGGCAGGCAGATTGTTAATCAGCACTGTCTGACTACCGTCAATCACAACCCCAGGGCCGTGAGGAGGTACGGGTAAAGGTGTGGCGCAATTATGAATATCAGCACCAGCAGCAGCAGCAGCGATCGCACTACCCATAGTAGTTGATGCTGTTGCCTTTGTAGTTTGTTCAGCAGCAGCAGCAGCAGGTGCCCCTGGTGTACCAGCTGCTGCGAGGGTAGCAGCCTCAGCCGCTTTGATAGCTACATCAGAAGATGTTTTGGCAGACTGCAAACCTGGTACTGCGGCGGCAAGTACGCCCCGCCACGCAGGTAAAGACCCAATCAACACATTGCGACTACCCGGCCCTCCTGTTAAGACCGGGGGTAAGGGGTGCGCTACATTGTCGGTAATTCTTGCTGCTGGTCTACCCATCACAACCTCCTATTGTGTTTATTACAAATTATGAATTACGTTAGCGAGTCCGCGTACTCTTACGGAGAAGCAAGCTACGCTTTTAGCGTCTTGTAGAGAGTGTTAGCCCCTGCGGGGAAGTCCAAAAGTCAAAACTAAAAAGTCATTAGGAATTAATTAAGTCGAATTAATGCACCTTTGACCGTAATCGTACCAGTAGCTGAAATATCGATATTGCCAGCAGCATCCAATGACATATTACCTGTTGATTTCACTGAAACAGATCTACCCATGTCGTCCATTTTGATTCTATGACCGCCTTTGGTTTCAATCTCTATACACTTCTGACTATCATTGAGATATATTTTGTGACCGGCTTGAGTTTCAATACGAATACCTGTTTTACTGCTAGCTTTATCTTCTTCGATAAATTGTAGAGTATGTCCAACACGAGTTTTAATCGTGCGTAATCTTACACCGCGCCCAGCAACGGAGTCATCCACTTTTTCTGGTGGTGCGTCTTTACCATTCCATACGCCGCCAATGACGTAGGGACGATGGATATCGCCATGCTCAAAACCTACTAATACTTCATCGTTTATTTCTGGTAAACAGTCGAAACCTCTATTTGACCCTGCTCCCACAGCTACCACTCTCGCCCAGTCACTTGTATGTTCTTCTGTAAGAGCGGGAAACCAGACTTTGACTCTACCCAATTTCAGCGGGTCTTGATTATCAGTTACAATTCCTATTAATAAAGTCTCAGATGGCTGTAAATGTTTTTTTGCCGATAGAGTTGTGAATAAGTTAGCAGCACGCAACCCGCGCACACCGAACTCGGTTTCATAAACCCGCCCATTGTAAAAGTGACGTGTTTCGGTGACATAATACTGACCATTATAGCGATCGCCCATACCATCAAGACGAATCACTCCTCTAGGTCTAATTTCTGGATTTCCCACTGCTTTTGCATCTGCATAAACAAATTCTCCTCCCAGTTCATCACACAAAGCCTGAGCCATCTTGTCTGCTTGTTTTTTGTTAGCAACAGGTTTATCTACAACAATCATTTTGGGAGTTTGCAGATTGCGAAATGCCTTACTAGTACTACTTCCTAGCTTATTACCTGTCTGGGTCATTTGCTTCTCTTTGCTGGCTGTTGAGGTAATCAATCTTTTTTGGATATAGTCCCAGCCACGTACTTCCACAGATGTCACCTGCTCAGCACTAGTAACACGGGTACTAAATTTACTAATATCAACTAGCCATTTCAATACTAAAGATGTCTGACTTTCTGGTTTGCAAAAATTTATTTTGTCATCCGTAATAAATAAATCAAAACCAATACGTGCAGCTCTTTCTTGCAAGAACTCCATATTAGTTTGATTTTCTTGAAAGACATATTTGTGTACTTCGCCACTTTCGTCTATTTTGCCAATTTTTATCCCTATTTCTTGAGCAATTTTTTTGACTATTTTGCTATCACTTGTATTCAGAAAAGAACGGTTATAGCGACCTCTATGAAGACGATGCGATATATCATAACCGCGAATAATTATGTTAGCTTCCGATTTTTCATTAAAGTGAACTTCCATCCCTGTAATTTCACCTTCAATCAGAATTTTTCTTTTTTCATCTTTAAAATTCTGATTTTGAGTAGTACTCGATTTAAAACCTAAGGTTACTTTATTACCAATTTTAAAAAACTTCTCGTGTCGCCAAGGTTGGTTTTGTGGACGCTCAGATGTGGGAAGATAGCTATTATGTATTACCAGCGTAAATATTGCCGGTAAATGTATACTTTCTTCTACAGTAATTTGTAGCAAATCTTTCATTAATTCAGGAGAAGCAGCCTTTCCTTCTATTTCAAAAATAGGTTCGCTTAGATAAAGATTTACGTCAGGCATAAGCTATAAGTTAGGAATATTAAATGACAAATTATAGTTTTGGTAAAAAATTAATCATTCCGGAGTTATTTTCACCTACTCCTTTTTACCCATTAATTTTTCGCCACCTTTGGATCTGCTTTCCGGTCTTTGCCTTTAGATTTAGATTCTTTTCCCCCAGGGAGATTATTTTTATCTACTTCTTGCAAGTCTATATCTACCATTGCTCTAACTGGTGTGCCATCAGTTAAAAACATATTTAATGTGTAAGTTAACTTTGTGATTACACAATAAAAGTACACTGTTCCCCATGTTAGTATGTAAACAGGTGGACGTTTGTCGGCGGCTCCTTTAATTGTTTCTACACCTTTCTTGATTTTGTCTACATACTTTGTCATTACCGACTCTTTAGTTTCATAAGTATCAAATAATAACTGTTTGAGGCTAAACGTGTAAGGTTTAACGCCAGAAAAGTTAATCTTTGGGAGCAGTTCTGTACCTCTATTTCCATCATTACTTTTCCACTCAACAGTTCGACTAAAACTAATTTCTGTCGGATTAAACATCAACTCAAAATCTGGTGCTTCACCGTTATAAGCTACAAGTTTGGCTTTCTCAAGTTGGGGTTGACGCTTCTGAGTCACAATAATTGCTGGAGTTGCCATTTGAGTATTTCTCCTAAATTGATTTAATCAAATTTACCAAGGTAAACGACCTGAGAAGCCGCCATGACGTTCTCGTTCAATTTCCAAACGTTGGCGTAATCTACTATAAATTTCTCTGGCTAAAGCTTCCAGATTTGCTGTATCATCTTTGTTATTTGCTTCATCTTCGGGAGCAGAGCTTTCTATCGTTTCGGTTACAGGTTGTGTGTTTACAGATACAGGTACAGTGACTTCTCCACCATCAGCAAAGCCTCTAGGGGGAGAAACGTATTTAGGAACTTGTGAATATTCTGATGATGTAAAAACAGTAGAAAATTCAGAATTTTGATTATTAGATTTCCCATTATTAAAGAAGCTGGAAAATTCATCATTATTGCCATCAAACAATTCTTCTACATTTGACCATTGAGAAGGTGTATCTGGCCATTGGGAAGGTGTATTAGTAGTAGAATTTGCTTTTCTAAAAATTAGTGAAGGTGATGAGTATTGAGGTGAAGTTTCACCCAAATTAGTTGTTTTATTTTCAACAGTACTAAGTTGGGGAGAATTAAGTACCGAAAGTTTCTTTCCAGTATTCAACCCCAAGGAAGCAGGAATTAAAGAATTAGATTCTTGAGGTGATTGATTATCAAGGTTTTTTAGCTGTAATGAAGTATCTGGAAAAGAATCGACTTTAGTCGAATTCTCTGAAGAAGTTTTTTGTTCTGGTTCTTTGGGATTAGGTATCTGTAAACTTGGAAGAATAATATCATCAGGTGTCCCACCAGTGTTGATATGGTGTAGTAGAGGTAGATTTTTCTGTGCATCCTTGGTATTAATCACAAACTCGCCAGGTGTCAGCATTGCAGGTATCGTATCGGAGGGTGCTATCTGCTGATTATTTTGGTGATGGGAGTCTCTTACCTGACCACCAGTAGCATAACCTTTAGGTGGTGCTAACTTTTTAATGGTATTATTTTGTTCAACTTGAGGAGGTGTGCTTAGCTGATTTTGGGGAAAAGTTGGTTTTTCTGGGATATCTTGGTTATCTGAGGTATCAATAAAAGTTAAAATTTCAGAGTTTTCAGAATTAGCGATCGCTCCTAATAATTCTGATTCTACTATTTGTTCGTTTTCAACTATTTTCCGGAAAATACTCGATGTTTGTGCAACATCTGATGACACATTGCTAATTTTTGGTGGTTCACTAATTTCAGGCGATACATCGCTAACTTGTGCTGTTTGCACAATCTCCTGATTTTTCATAGAATCTGGAAAACCTCTTTCCAAATCTCCGTCTTCATCAAACAGAGGCTTTGAATTTTCCTGATTCCAACTCACCAAAGCTTTTTCGCTTTCCTGTTTTGTTTGCAGAGGGTTAACCACAGGTAGAGATAGTGGTTGAGGGATTAAGTTTGGCGTTAATTCCACTTCAGGCGGTATGGCGTTAACTGCTGGTGGTTCAACAATTTCAGGGAATATATCATTTATTTTTGCTGTTCGTACAATCTCCTGATTTGTCACCGAATCTGGCAAACCTCTTTCCAAATCTCTTTCTTCATCAAACAGAGGCTTTGAATTTTCCTGATTCCAACTCACAAAAGTTTTTTCGCTTTCCTGTTTTGTTTGCAGAGGGTTAGCTAGAGGTAGAGATGGCGTCTGAGGGATTGAGTTTGGCGTTAATTCCACTTCAGGTGAAAAGTTAGAAATAATTTCAGACGATATAGCGTTAACTGCTGGTGGTTCACTAATCTGAGGGAATATATTGCTAACTTTTGCTGTTTGCACAATCTCCTGATTTGTTACTGAATCTAGAAAACCTGTCTCTAAACCTCTTTGGTTGTCGGAAAGAAGCTTTGAATTTTCTTGATTCGAGCTGACAAAAGTTTTTTCAATTTCCTGTTTTATTTGCAGAGGGTCAACCAGAGGTAGAGATGGCGGTTGAGGGGTTAGATTTGGCGTTAATTCCACTTCAGTCAAAAAGTCAGGAACAATTTCAGGAAAAATATTGCTGACTTTTGGTGCTTGAACAATCCCAGGTGGTGCTAATATAGGCTGACTTTCTATAGATTCGCTGATAGTATTCTCAAGATTGTTTTCCCGTTGAAGTGAAATTAAATTTGTTGGAATATCTGAGACATTAACCGCCACAGATGGTTGAGACTCTGAAGTTACTAATTGTTCATTCTCGTTCGATTTTGAAAAATTAGTTTTTATCTCTTCAACATTGTTTAAGTTAGGTGTTAATTGAATAGGTGCAGAGGCTAGAGAATCATTCGTAAAACTAGAATCAATTTCTTGTTCGACTATAATCGGACTTGTTGTAAGTGAAGACTCAGAATTAGGTAAAGTAAACGGTATATTCGAGACTACTGATTGTTGAGAGTTTGCTGAAGGATTAAGTAAAGTAGGTGCTTCACTAACGTTAGGTAAATTAACTACTGATGGTATAGGTGAATTTTCTAAAGAATTATCGGCGATAAAATTAGCTGCGCCAAAATCATTTGTAGTGCTTTCTGAGATTAAATCTGGCTCAATGGCTGTAATTGCTTCAAAATTCTTACTTCTTATATCTAATGACTCTTCTTGCAGGGACGGAGAACTTAAGATTGGTGATACTTCTTGTTTTTGAATTAAATTATTCAGAGTAGTGTTGCTTTGATTATTATTAGCAGTAACTTGAGATGTTTCAATATCTTGTTGTGGTGGTATTACACTGACTGGAATATCTGAAATCTCAAATATTTGTGATGCTTCAGTAACTAGTTGTTGTTTATTTTTTTTTAAATTCCTTGACAGCGTAGATTTTTCCTCTACATTAGTAGGCGAAGAAAATTCTGTAGGTAAATTTTCTGCTAATTCACTTGTGTTTTCGTCTAATTTAGTTTTTTGTGGGAATGGCGAAATACTTTCTGGAACAGATGGCTCTGCACTAGGTAAACTAAATGGTAACTCAGAACTTACTTGTAGTTCTTCGCTGTCAACTTTTCTAAACAAACTTGGTTCTTCAACATTAGACCAAGTAGATGTCGTTATGCTAGGGGCGATACTATTAACAGTATCACAATTATCTGTAGTATTATCTAAACTAAATAAACCAACATTATGTTTTAATATGGGTACTTCTAAATTAACCTCAGCAGACAGAATTTCCTTTTTTGCTATGAAGATATCTTCGTGAGGGTTAATCAGATTATTACTTTCATTATTAGCTTGGACAACATTCTTATTTGGAGATGATTTGACTGATTTTTTATTTCTTGATTTTGTTTTGGTTTTTGGCTTTTGTTGAGATTTATTGGTTTGATGGGAATTAGATTTAGTTTTAGTTTGAATATTTACTTTTTTTGAACTCTGATTATTGTCATTATTCTGAATAACATTTGGTACTATTACCGGAACATTACTTTTTACTACTTCGTTATCAGGAAAATTATTTTCTTCTGAATTGATTGACTCAAAAGGATTAAATTCAATAAATTGCAAGTCACCATTGGTATCTTGATTATCCCAACTCTCCCACCCGATTAAGGGTTTTATCGTTGGTTCTTGCTCGCGAGACAAGAAAAATTGAGAAGATGTGACCAATGATGATTTTGTTTGTATAGGACTGATGATATTACTTCGGGAATGCAGTAAATTTAACTCTTTTGTTAATCCTAATCTGTGAGTATTAGCTAAAGATGAGCCGATCCCAAGTGGATGAATATTTCCTAATGGATTTTGAATAATTTGCATAGTTGTACTTGAAAAAGAATCAATTAACTAGAAGCGAAATATCCTGTTTTGGCATTCCGATCTACAGAATTGCCTCCTCCTGTAGTTCTGGCAACTTTTAAACCTTCATAAGCTAAAGTTAATTCTTCAATAGCAACTGCTTTACCATCTGCTTGGAGTGTAGGTGTTTTCCAAGTTACTGGAATAGCACCAATCAAAGTCCAACTCATCATCGTTTCACCAGATTGATTGAAAATCAGAATATTTACATTCCGTCGAGATGTTTTCTTTTGTTCGTCAAAAACTGCATTAATCCAGTTCCAAAAACCTGGATGGTCGGTAACTCCACGTTTAAGAGTTACGTCTGCAAATTCTGTATGTCCTAAATAAATTCTTTGCTGATCGTTGACACCACCTTCTTGAAAAACATTTTTCTTAATTTGAACGCTTAATCCCGTACATTCATTGAAAGATGCAGCAATAGAACTATCTATTTCTACATAAAAACGATTACTAGTAACATAATTTAATTCGTGAGTTACTTTGCCGTTATTACCATTTCCAGCCATTACAACCACCTATGAGAACTATAATCACCTCTTCTTTCCCGCTGCGATCGCAAATCTTCTTGCAAAATTTTATACACCTGCTCTGTAAGTTCGTTCAGCAGTAGTGAATCGTTGAGGTATTTACTTGCAGTTTGAGCAATGTTGGCATCAGAAGTCATTGCAAGCCCAGCGTATCCAGCCGTACTGCCAACGTCTCCATTAAATGTAAAAAAAGTTTGTTCCTGATATGAATCCATAAATAAAAAAAACTCTCCTACAATCAAGGCTAAAGGTAGTGCATCAGAATCAAAAGTAGCCAAAAGTCGAACTTGTTATTGGTCATTTGTCATTTGTTATTAACTAATGCCCAATGCCCAATAAGAAACTTGATTTGGTGTTTACTGTAGACTTTTGATTCATTGTGTGCGTTGTGCGATCGCTCTACACTAGATATTGGTATCAGCAAATTCATTTACTTACTGGCTGGGCATCAGAAAAACATGAAAGAACGCATAATTCAGCCCAAAAAAACTACCGCAGATTCCTTCTCAATACCTGCACTCAAACAGTCAACGCCCGGTTTTGGTTCGCAGTCCTCTGCTGCTTCATCTCAAGCAGCGCCAGATAACTCTCTAGTCCACGACATTAGTCGAATACCACTGCGTCGTCCCCAAACCAAACTCACGGT
>JAQYWR010000021.1 GCA_029379225.1 Nostoc sp. S4
CTGCCTCCTGCCTCAAAACCCGTAACTTTGTACTTCATGCGAATGAAAAGTGCTGTAAGCGTAGCTATGCCGTAGGCTTTACGCGATCGCTGTAAGAAAGATACATCCGTGGTGGAGCGATCGCTGTCTAATACTTGGCTGTGGTTAGTAATGATTTTTCTGCCGTTGTTGATGGCACAACCAGGAAAAGCACAGGTTAAGCATAATCAGCCAACTGCAATCAACAGTGTGGAAAGTTTCAAAATGACTGCCGATTCTTCTACTAATAGAAGAATTAGGCGACTAAGCGAGATTTCACACCCAGCTACCAATGCTAGTGGATTACTTTCGCAATCGTCAACCCCACAAGCAACGCCGACATCAGCAATTGTGCAAGTAACAGCAGTGAAAGCAAATCCCACCGATAAAGGTGTGGAGGTGATTTTACAAACAACTAAGGGGCAACAGTTACAAGTTACGAATCGCAGTACTGATAATAATTTTATTGCTGATATTCCTAATGCCCAGCTACGTTTAGCCAACGGCGATGATTTTACATTCCGTTCAGAAAAGCCACTTCCGGGAATTACTGAAATAACAGTAACAAATATTAATAATAATACCATCCGGGTGACGGCGATCGGCGAGGCAAGTTTACCAACAGTTGAGTTATTTGACAGTAATGAAGGTCTGATCTTCGGGTTGACAACTGCTGCATCTACTGCACAGCAACCGCCCCAAACACAACCAACACCTCAAGTAGAGCAGCCAACAAACCAAAATCAACCACAGCAACCATCAGCAGAAAGTGATGAGCCAATTGAGCTGGTGGTAACAGGTGAGCAAGACGGGTATCGTGTGCCTAATGCCTCTACCGCAACCAAAACCGACACACTCATCCGCGATATTCCCGCCTCAATTCAAGTCATCCCCCGGCAGGTGCTGGAAGACCAACGAGTGAACCAGGTGCGGGAAGCTGTCACAAACGTCAGTGGGGTTACTCCCGCAACTGAGGGTTCACAATCGACAGACGGTGGAGGTTTTATCTTTCGAGGCTTTCAAACTGATGAAGGTAATCTGTTTATCAATGGGTTTAAGAGGAGGAATTATTTGGAGCGTCAGCTTGAGGTTGCCAATATTGAGCAAATCGAAATTCTCAAAGGTCCAGCATCAGTTCTGTATGGTCAGGGTGAACCAGGCGGTATTATCAATATCACCACCAAGCAACCCCTCTCCACCCCTTTTTACAATGTTGAAGCAACCATTGGCAACTTTGATTTCTATCGTCCAACGTTGGATATTTCTGGTCCCCTAAATTCCGACAAGACAATTAGCTACCGCTTGAATGCAGCTTATCAAAACTCTGGTAGCTTTGTTGATTTTGTGAACACGGAAAATGTGTTTGTTGCACCTGTAATCAAATTTGACATTGGCAAAAATACGACCTTGACATTGGAAGGGGAATACCTTAATAACTCTCAAGTGGAGTATTTAGGTCTCCCTGCCATTGGTACAGTACTGCCTAGCGAGTTTGGACGAGTTTCCCGCTCCCGCAATGTCGATGATCCCGACTTAAAACTAGATAGAGACTTTGTTGCAATCGGCTACCGTTTGCAGCACAAATTCAGTGAAAACTGGTCAATCCGCAATGGGTTCAGAGCGCAATTCGAGAATTTCAATGAGAATTTTTCATACATTAATGAGTTACAAGCAGACAATCGCACCGTGGTTCTTGGTGCTCGATTCGACGAGCGCAGTAATAATAGTTACTCTTTGCAAACTGACGTGCTTGGCAAAGTTCAAACGGGTAGCATTAAACACGATTTACTCTTCGGCACAGAATTGGTTCAGATTAATGAATATGAAAATATCTTTAACGCATCTGCTGATTCAACGATTGACTTGTTTAACCCTAACTACACCCGACTGTCCTTTCAACGAAGTGCCCAGCTGGATAACAACGATACAGTACAGCAAAATTTTATTGGGGTCTATGCCCAGGATCTGATTTCCATTAGCGATAATCTGAAGATTTTGCTGGGTGGACGCTTTGATTTTGCATCCGGCTCCTATGAAGACAGACTTGCTAATACATCAGTAGATCAAGAAGATACTGCTTTTAGCCCGCGTGTAGGGATTGTTTACAAACCAATTCCACTCGTCTCTTTGTATGCCAGTTACAGTCAATCCTTTGTACCCTCTCGCCCCTTCCAGCGAAATGAAGACAACAGTCCGTTTAAACCTACTACGGGTGAAGCCTTTGAAGTGGGAGTCAAGACCGAATTTTTAGATGGCAGATTAGCTGCAACTGTGGCGGCGTATCAAATCACCAAGCAAAACATTGTCGTTGCCGATCCAAATCGACCAGACTTTAGTATTCAGGTGGGTGAACAGCGCAGCCGTGGCATTGAGTTTGATGTTGCCGGAGAAATCTTGCCGGGATGGAAAATCATCGGCAGCTATACCTATATCGATCCTGAAATTACTGAAGATACTAATGCCGATTTGAAGGGAAATGTACCCAGTAATGTGCCCCGCAATAGTGCTAGTTTATGGACAACCTATGAATTTCAAACCGGAGACTGGAAAGGGTTTGGATTTGGTGGTGGCGTAACTTTTGTCGGCGACAGGCAAGGTGATTTAGAAAATACATTCACCTTACCTAGTTATGCGCGCGTGGATGCTGCCCTTTATTATCGACGAGATAACTGGCGTGTGGGGCTGAACATCAAGAACTTGTTTGATACGTACTATTTTGAAAGTGCCAGTGGTACACTCAGTGTTTATCCTGCTGCGCCGTTAACAGTGCTAGGCACGGTTTCGTGGCAGTTCTAACGCTCTTATTTAGCATTAACCGCCAAGTGCTTTTAATCAAGTATCTAAATCAGCTATTCCCTAAAAATCTAACAGTGCCTCGCCCAGATTTTCTAATTGTTCTAGGACATATCGATATGCTGATGCACATCTTGAGGTAATTTTTTTTATTAATGGCTAATAACAAGATAGTAACACCAATATCAGAGTAATTCTTTACAGATTCTTAAACTGATGAATTAGGAATTATTTACTATATTAAATTATGAGTTATTGAGAAATTTTTCTAAGATATAAAACTTATTTCTCTAATTGCACATCATCTACCATGCAAGTAAAGTCCTTTCATCATCTAGTGTTTACTCTACACCGCTACATCGGTTTAGCGGTAGGACTGATTGCAATTATTGTCGGCTTAACTGGTAGTTTATTAGTCTTCCACTCCGAAATTGATAACTTCGATCGGCAGCGTCGAATTGGGACGATCGCACCTCAAGGAGAAATGCTGCTAGTTGAAGTTATTCTCAACACTGTGAAAAAAACGTATGCAGATCAACCAGACGCACCAATCCAGAGGATTTATCTACCCTCTAAGCCAAATGAGCCGATGAATGTGATTCTCAAAACCAAACAAAATGAATGGACAGAAAATTACGTTAACCCTTACACTGGAGCAATTATCGGCAATAACTTAAAGCCAAGCTTCATCCAAAAGTCTTATGATATCCTCTACCCACTGCACTATGCTCTTTTAGGCGGTGACTGGGGCTATAAGTTTGTGGGCACGATTGGTTTTCTGATGTCTTTTATGAGCATTACAGGTATTATCCTCTGGCCCGGTTGGCGCAGATTGATATCTGGATTCAAAATCAAGTGGAATGCTCATCCCAAACGAATAAACTTTGATGTTCACAAAGTTGCTGGCGTAATTACGGCAGTATTTCTAATCTTTGCATTTTTTACAGGATTTTGCTGGAGCTTTAGTGAATTTGTCAACCCAACGATCTATGCACTCACCTTCAGCAAACAGCAAACCGAGCCGGTATCTGTTCCCATTGCTGGTAAGTCTCCACTCGGACTTACACAACAATTAAAAACGGCTCAAGCTGCTTTACCGACTGGAGAACTCAGGAGGATTTATTTTCCAACTAAACCAGAAGAAGCTTTAAATGTTGCCTTTAAACTTCCCCAAGAAACTGAAGACTATGGTCAAAGCAGTGTTTATCTTGACCAATACAGTGGCAAGGTTTTGCGAGTCGATAGTTCTTTACAGGTGTCGTTAGGCGATCGCATTCTCAATTCTTTTACTCCCCTACACTACGGTACATTCTGGGGATTACCTACTCGTATTTTCTACATCTTTGTCGGACTTGCACCGCTGATTTTGTTCATCACTGGCTTTGTCATGTGGAGATATCGCTATCGAGCAAAACCTGTAGTTAGCCGCACAATAGAAATAGAAATATCACAGTCAGGTCGCAATTAACTGATAATTGATAGTGACAACAAAGGGGGCAAGTCTGCCCCCTCAAATTGTTAGGCGTAGCCAGCCATAGGCATCGTTATTCTTTGGTTGAGGTAAGCATGAATAACTCAGCTAAACGATGCGGTTGGTGTAGACGCTTCTTGGGCGAGTCAAAAGACATCGTGCATAGGCATACTCCGCAATGTAACGAGAACACCACAGTCGCCTCAGAAAATACCATCTGTTCAGTAGCCTTATCCACCTTTCCCCAAAAATAAGCTTCTTTGAGGGTTTCTACTAAAGAGCCACTTCATTGGCAACCCGCTTGCGCTTCGCACCCCAGTCAGATGATTATAGAAAATGCAAATCTTTCTCATTTGCTCCTGGCAATTGGGCATAATTGTTGCCAACTTTACCAGACTGACTCAAAGCAGCCATGACAATCATTTATTCTCCAGCAGATTTGGATGAGATATTTGAGGCATCCCAACAAACAGATCCCAACCCTCCAAGATCGGATGACTTTGTCACACGCTGGAAAATTCCTGAGTTGATAGGTCAGGGGATTGGGCAGTTCTTTGAATTGCGGCAAGGTCTAAGTTTACATATTAATGACTGGCAATTGCGCTATGGCTATATGACCACAGATTATTCAAAACCTGAATCTAAGTTAAACTATGGCTTCTGCATCGGCTCAGAAAGGTTTCGGTTCAAAGATACGGCAGTCAACTCTGGACAATATGTTCTGTGGGGCAAGGGTATGTCGAAGCGTCAAGTCGGGGAGTTACCAGCCGTTAAGCAAGGGTTTTGGATTCAAGTTTATATGATGCCTGAATTGCTATATTCGTTTGTGGGTGATGCATCCGGGCAATTGCCTGCTGCTTTTGAGCATCTTGTGAAACCACCAGATGAAAAGCGATCGCTTCAAATCGGAACAACCACACCGCAGATGCAGGTTGCTTTGCAGCAGATATTACAATGTCCCTATCAAGATATGACACAAAAGATGTACCTGGAAGGTAAAATCTGGGAACTGACAGCATTACTCCTAGAACAGGTGAAAGCAAAGCAGGATTTGCCAGATCCAATTTGGCAATTGAAACCAGAGGATGTAGACCGCATCCATTATGCAAAAGAACTGTTGCTGAATCGGCTGGAAAATCCTCCTTCCCTGACAGAACTGGCGCGGCAGGTAGAGCTAAATGAGTGTACGCTCAAGCGGGGCTTTCGGCAAGTGTTTGGTAAAAGTGCGTTTAGCTATTTGCATGACTATCGACTAGAACAAGCCCGGCAGCTATTGACAACAGGCGAAATGAAAGTTGCAGAGGTTGCTCAAGCGATCGGGTTTGCAGATCCAGGATATCTGGCAAGAGCATTCCGCAAAAAGTTTGGTTGCTACCCTGGTTGCTACCGACGGCAGTTTAAATAAGATGAAAAATTCCGTCTAGTCAGCAAAAAAATTCCGTCTAGTCAGCAAAATAATCGCCTATTACTCCCGACTTTCCGGTACTGTTTTTGAAATAGTTTTCTGATTATCGGTATTATTAGGCTGGTGTGGAGAGTCATGGGTGATTCATTTAAATTGACATTGATTGCAAGTATTGTCTGGGTCATGATTGCTCCAACAGTTTGGGCACAACAGAGATCCCCGCTTCACAAAGCAGAATTGGCAGAGCAAACCGAGGGCAAGATTCGACAACTGAGTGAAGTTGAGCGTCCTAGCACTAGCGCCCAAATGCTCGTGCAGTCGCCAACACCAAGCAACCAAGAGAACTTTGGAAGTGAAGTTATACCAATAACGTCCGTGAAAGCAAATTCGACTGCCAAAGGCGTAGAGGTGATTTTAGAGACACCTGTTGGGACTCAACTACAAGTAATAAATCGCAGTACGGGTAATAATTTTATTGTAGATGTAGCTGGGGGTCAGTTACGTTTACCATCGGGAGAGGCTTTTACATTTCGCTCTGAAAAACCAATTGAGGGAATTACCCAAATAACAGCACAGAATATTGACGCAAATACTGTGCGCGTGACGGTAATAGGTGAGAAAGCTTTGCCAACGGTTGAGTTATATGATGATGATGCAGGTTTAGTTTTTGCGGTAGCAACTACAGCAACGGCAACTTCTCCACAACAGCCAACGCAACAGTCCCAAGCACCGCAGCCAGAAAATCAGACACAGCCAAAACCATCAACTGGGGATGAGCCGATTGAGTTGGTGGTGACAGGAGAGCAAGATGGATACAATCCATCCGATGCATCAACTGCAACCAAAACCGATACTCCGCTACGTGACATTCCCCAGTCGATTCAAGTCATTCCAAGCCAAGTGATTCAAGATCAAGGTGCGGTTCGTCTAACCGAAGCAGTCCGTAATGTCAGTGGTGTGTCACTCTCAGGGACTAGTGGCGATCGCGGAGAAGATTACACAATTCGGGGATTCGCTGCTAACATTTACAAAAATGGTTTCCTTGACGATTACTACTCTGATCGCGCCTTTCGAGACAGCGCCAATATCGAGCGAATAGAAGTTCTCAAAGGACCAGCCTCGGTATTGTTTGGACGCTTAGAACCTTCAGGTATCATCAATTTAGTGACCAAAAAGCCATTAGCCGAACCCTATTACAACTTAAGTTTTACCGTAGGTAGCTATAGTTTTTATCGCCCCACCCTAGATTTTTCTAGTCCATTAACCCAAGACAGAAAATTGGGTTATCGTCTCAACGTTGCTTACGAAAATTCTGGAAGTTTCCGCGACTTTGTTAACAAAGAAAGATTTTTTATTGCTCCTGTACTGAACTGGAAAATTGGTGCTAACACAAACCTGACTTTGGAAGGTGAATATCTCCACACGGAAAATCCTTTAGATCGTGGGCTACCGATAATTGACAATAAGATTGCAGATATTCCGATTAGCCGCTATCTCAGCGATCCGAGAAATCAAGTCGTTGTAGATGAATCAAAAACCTACCTGACTTTGAATCATGAGTTTAATCAAAATTTATCGCTGCGTAGTGCTTTTCGTGTAACAACCGCATCAGAAACAAATAATCGTTTTGTCATTCAGCCAATTTTTGCAACTAGTAACAACGGAACTATTAGTCTTTACAATAGTGGTCCCTTTAATCAGTATTATGAAACTTATTTTCTCCAGAATGACTTAACTGGTAAATTTAATACTGGCTCAGTCAAGCATACACTTTTGTTCGGTGTGGAAGTTGGTAGATTGTATAACCGCAATCAGGGCGAGCGAGGACCCGATCAGCCGATTAATATTTTTAATCCTATCTACAACTTTTCTTATGATGCTCCATATGAACAAAGTCAGGATCAAAGATCGAATACCGACTCTTTTGGAATTTATCTTCAAGATCAGATTGCCGTTTTTGATAATCTCAAACTCCTTGTTGGTGGCAGGTTTGATACTTATCATAGTGAAACACAAGATTTCCTCAATGCCTCCACTTCAAAGACAGATAGCAATGCGTTTTCACCCCGTGTCGGAGTCGTTTACCAACCGACAAAAGAAATTTCACTGTTTGCTAACTATAGTCGCTCGTTTAATCCTGTGAGTGGTGCTGATAAGAACGGTGATGCTTTTGAGCCTGAAAGGGGAACTGGATACGAAGTCGGCATCAAAGGAGACTTTTTAAATAATCGTCTCTCCTCTACCCTAGCTTTCTACACAGTTACTAAAACCAATGTCACAACTGCCGATCCCACCGATCCCACGGGTAACTTTTCAATTCAAGTCGGCGAACAACGCGCTCGTGGGATTGAGTTTGATATTGCTGGAGAAATCTTACCTGGTTGGAAAGTGATTGGTTCATACGCTTATACCGATCCAGAAATCACTCAAGACAACACCTATCCTGTCGGAAATACTCTAGCTAATACACCGCGACATACTGGTTCATTGTGGACAACTTATACCTTTCAAACAGGAACATTAGAAGATTTTGGTTTTGGTGGAGGCATTTTTGCAAACAGCGAAGCTTATGGAGATCTGGATAACTCTTACACCATACCTGGTTTTATACGGACTGATGCGGCACTTTTCTACAAAAAGGATCGCTTGAGAGCATCTATTAACTTCAAGAATTTATTTGATGTCAGATATTTCGAGGGCACATTTTTGAGGGCAGCCAATCCTGCTGCACCGTTTACAGTTCAAGGAACAATTTCTTGGGAGTTTTGATACTTAATTTGGCTGAAAAACCATCTCTCGATATTTACCCCAAGAACAGGCGCGATCGCTTGTTGGGCATTGTCAAACCAAAACGAATGCTCAGGTCGTATAGGATAGTTGCTCAAGACATTCATTAGTTATTTCTCACTTGTAATCACTCAGAACAAATGATAAATAATAATTTATATTTTTTTGCATTTGTTTACATCAACTGGTTGCTTATATTGAGGTTTGTAAATATTTTGTATTTCTGAAAGGAATATTCCTTTAGACTGAATTTCAATATCAAAAATCTGAGGATGAACACAAATGCATTCGTTAAATATATTTTCTCACGAATTTGTAGTTGCTGTTTCTTTTATAGCTTGCATCCTTGGACTGGCCTTACTGTGGGACAGTAAACAGCAAAAAAACGATCTCGAAGAAACAGAGCAAATTTTGTTTAGAATGAGCTTTTCTTACTGGTTGGTTTATTGTACAGCTTTTGGCATCGGAAAAATTGTTTTACCTGAATGGGAATCTGTGTTAATGACCTTGAGAATAACTACCGCTCTGTCATATTTCTTAACTTTTTCTTGCATCGTGAGTCTGCCGCTACACAAATTTGCAGTACATCGTGTTGAGGAATAAGTATAAGACGTAAGGCATTGGGCATGGTGACTGAAGGATGAGGGAGCAAAGACGCAAGGACACGGGGACGCGGGGACTAATGACCAATGACTAATGATCAAATTATCATCTTATAGCGATCGCTAATGCCATTTCCAATTGTTCTTGGGTCAAAGTGGTTAAAATAAACACCTCTTGTACAGTTTTACCCTGTCGGGCGATGACTTTGTAGCCGCCACGAATTGGTACTGATACACGCAGTTGCATCTTTGGGCAATGACCTTTCACCCGCCCAATTACCCCCGGCGTCACAGTTTGGATGCCATCTTGCTGACACAGACGTTCTAAAATAGGGATCAGACCAGAAAGATGAGTGGAATGATTCCAAACTAGTCTGCCAGCTTTTTGTGAAACTGTTCGGTCAGGATCTACGGCGGGTTTGCCCATAATGATTAAGCTGCTTCTAGAGGTGCCATTGTCAAACCTGCACGGCGCAGCTGCTGATGATAAAGTTCCGCAGGTTCTTGGGGACCAACCCAGACGATCGCTTGACCTTCATAGTGTACCTGATTAGTCAGATCCCAAGCGCGATCGCCACTCATTCCGGGAATATATTTCATCAAACATTCGGCCACATGCTGGAATGTATTAAAATCATCATTTAATACAATCACTTTGTAATTTGGATAAGTCTTAGGGGTAACTTGATTAGACCGTTCAGGAGCTACAGTTGGTGCTGTCGCCATCCCGTAAACATCTGCTGAAAGTGTCGTAACCATAAAACAATTAGTCAATAGGATTTTACAAAACTACATTATAAGTAACAGTCTAATCTATTGTCTGTTGTTCGTTGTCATTTGTCATTTGCTAAAACTAATGACAAATGACCAATGACTACCTAGCGCCAATTATCCCAGTTTTCATTAAAAATGGATGTATCGGGGAAAGCAGTAGGGTTACCATTTTGTTCCAACAAGCGTTTGAGTGCTTCTAGCTGTGGTTCAGGTTTGGGTAAGTCATCAACTAATTGATAAGGTGCGATCGCGTTTTTGAGCGCAAAACTAGCAACGGTTCCCGCAGCGGCGCCAGCTGACCATTCAAAGGAATGTACTCGATAGGCAGCGGCAGCAATATGACTAGTAGCAATGCTTTTACCTCCTACCAGCAAATTATCAATTTTCTGGGGAATCATCGCCCTCAAGGGAATTTGGAAGGGATAAGCTTGACCAGCACCGCGCCTTTCACCGGCACGTTCTGTGTTACCAGGAGTTTCTGGGGGACTGTTCGTCATGCAAGGATGGAAATCTATCGCGTAGTGACCAATACCTACAGCGTCAGGGAAGATGGTAGAACGAGTCCGGCGCATTACTTTGTCTAGTGAGATTTCACCCGCAATTACAGATGTAGCTTCCAGTCCGGCGAGTGCGGCTGTTAATTGCCGATACATATCTGCTGGCAGAGTCTTGCGGTAATATTCGTCATTGTAATTTCGGCGAGAAATATCAATTTCCCAAACACCAAAGCCCCCAGGTTGTCCCCAACTAGGGCGTCCAATAATGCGGCGTCCTTCTCGCATATAAGGATATTTCGATAAGCCGTGGACTGTTCCCATTGGCGAATTTAGCCCGGAAAGAAAGCGATTATTGAGTTGCTGCTGCTTCACACCTTCTCCTAGTTGAGAATCTGTAGTCCCAGCTACCAACCAATAATAGAACGAGAGGGCGTTTTCCTCAGCTTTGCGGAGGGTTTCTGTTCGCAGTCCTCCCATCCAACCTCCTGGCTGCAACTGTCCAGTAGCTTCTAGCTGTTGGCGAGTATAAATTAGGTTATCTTTGGCTGTTCCGGGGCGGTAGTCGTTACCCCAAGTCCAGTTTTGCATGGAGATATCCCTTGGTGTAGGAGCAATAAAATTTATGCCCCCAAATTTTTCTGGTTTTCCTTTGTTCGGACTCCAAATCCGACGGTAGGTAAAAACTAAGTCAAAATTAGCCAATCGTGTTAATTCATAGCTGAAATATGGCGAGTATTGTAAATAAAATGGCGGTGTTGTTTGGGGTTGCGGTTCCTTAGTTGCCTCCATTGCAAAGGTGTAGGTAAAGCCTTGAGGGCAATAAGGATCGTTGGTGGTGCTGGAAGCAGAAGGTTCCAAGTAGGAACGAGCATCAATGCCTAAGCGGTAAGGTACATCAGCAAGGGCGATAATTTCCCCGGTTTCACTGGTATCTACAACGTACCATTTAGGAGCATCTGTTTTACTTGACTTGGGAAGAAAACGGAGAATAGTTTTAGTAAATCGAGACGAATTATCGTAGCTATAGGCGTCTTCAATAACTTGAGATAACGTAAAAGTGTTAAGGGCTGGTGCGCCTTGTGCTGGTTGATGTTGGATAGCGATCGCACTATTAATTATTTTACCATCGGCACTGATTTCTAAATCTTTAATTACTGTGTTAGGAAACCATTGCAGCTTTCCTTTACCTCGTTTTTCAGCATCTTTGAGCATCTGAGTCAAAATGCTGTGAGCATCGTGGGGAAGAAAACAAGACTCACTTACCCAGCAGTCACCAGGGTTGAGTTTACCGTATTTGCGATCGATACGGTTTCGCAATTCCAGGTAGCCACGAGAATAAAATTGCTTGGCTCGTTGGGTTGGACGTTCATCTAACGCAGATGTCCCTTGAGCAGAAATTTGTCCTCCCAGCCAGTCGGTAATTTCTGTTAGACAAACCGTTCGTCCTGCGAGTAACCCCTCGTAAGCCGTGGCAACACCGGATAGTCCGCCACCCACAACTAAAATCTCACAATTGACACTTTTATCTGGGGTTCTCGATGGTGTAGCGTTTGCCACATCAAATGCAACTAAGCTAGATATTAAATTGAGACCGAACAGCAATGTCAAACTATAAGCTACTCTATGTGTATGCTTCATCGTTAAAGAAACCCCTTCCACTTTTGTTCCATTTTGTAGACGGTATCATCAAGGAAATGTTTAACTCAAGCAATTTTTCTGAAGTTATACCGGCGTTGCAATTCCCCGATAGCACCTATGAGTGCGAGCCAAACACAGTCGAGTGTACTCCTTCGCTACAGGAGGCACTCCCATTCAAACAAGCAAGCTACGCAAAGCGTGTTGTAGAGAAATCTCCCCTGACGAGAAATTACTACAACAGAAGGCAACTTGGTATCAGAAGCGAATGGCACGCTTGTTAAGCAGAAATCATTGATATTACTGGTTTTGGGGTGTGCGGTGTAGGGTGTAGGGTGTGGAAAGTTAAGCCTAAAAAGAAAGCACATAGAGAACATCTAACTTGAATGGCACGCTTGTTAATCGCAAAGCCCAGATATAACTGGCTTTTTGAGTGTGGGGAGTGTAGGGAGAGAGGGGAGTGTGGGGGAAAGATTTCTTCTCCATCCTCCCACACCTCCTTTTCCTCCCACACCTCCCACACCTCCTTTTCCTTCCACACCCTGCCCTGACGAGGTTTCAGCTTTTTTTAGTGCCATTCCATCTAACTCTTCTTCTTGGATGGCGTCAAAATCATCAATAAAAGGTAATATTACTTTTTGGTGTTCAATCTGACGCTGAACTGGGACAGTGGGAATAGGGGGTTCACATATACTATTCTAAAAAATTCCTATTGCAAATATGTTGGTAGAAATGTATAGATAGCAATACCTTGCAGGAGAAAGTGAAAAATATCAGTGGTGGCTGTTGACTGGTGAGAGTCAATAGTCAACAGCAATATTTCATAAATGATTTAGGACTCCAAGATGTCGTCCTTATAGTCAATTATCTGTTGCAAAGATTTTTGGAAGTCCCGTACTGCAATAGGATTCAGTATTATGGCTGTTCTTCCAGAAAATATTATCTTATTGTTTCAACCACCTCATTCTCCAGAACTTAACCCTATAGAACGAGTTTGGGAACATCTGAAACGAGATTTGAAGTGGGAGTTATTTGATAATCTGGAACATTTACGAGCTAAGATTGCTGAACTTCTTGCTCAACTTACCTTTGAAGTGGCTGCTTCGTTGACTAGCTATGATTTCATTTTGAATGCTTTATCTGTCACAAACATTTTTTGAATTGGTATTAGTTATTAGAAATAAGTCATCAGCAGAATTCAAAATGCAGAATTGGGAAGTAAAGGAGGGTTTATAGCTGGCTTTGAGGCTAGGCTTATGTACTTTACTTTGCTTGAAATCTGCTGTAAATATTAAGAGGCGATCGCTCCAATCAGTAACAGAACTATTTTGAATTTTACTGAGGTAGACTTGTCCAAATCTTCCAACTAGCTCGGATCTCTTGAAGTCAGAAAAACTACTTGGGGAAGGTACGAGGTAAAGGGGATGTCATAAATACCCTCAACAGCCTGCTGTATTTGAAGTAGTTGTTCTATCGAGTCGCCTTGACAATGTTCAGGTCAAAGAACTCGTAGACTAAATGTCATTTTTTACAAGTATGAAGTTTTCTGCAATAAAACGGCAAGTATCATCATACATAATGCGATCCGCAACTTAACTTGATGTGCCACTTTCCAAGGCGTAATGTGGGTTTCATGCACGAGATTAAATATAATGCTACAATCCCCTATGTGTAAATTTAAGGATTAAGTTCTCTTTGAAATTAGTAAAAAATTATCACCAGTATGGAAAAAGACTTAAATTCAGCAAACAGACAACACTCGTAGTTGATAACTGTACGATGGAAGACTCTATCTAAGTAAAAATTGATAATTAATCACGTAACAACTGTTAAAATCCGTAGAGAAAATTCCTCAACAGTGTTAAATGCAATTGTGATTTAAAAAATCATAATTTGTTAACAATCTAAATTAAATAATACAAAGTAGTAGCCCTTACTATAATTAGCAATCAATCCACTCATCTGTGGCTATATTCACATTTACAAATAGCTCATGGACATTCTGATTTATTCCTACAACTATCATCCAGAGCCGATTGGAATTGCTCCCTTAATGACTGAATTGGCAGAAGGACTGGTGAAGCGAGGTCATCAGGTGCGAGCAATTACTGCAATGCCTAACTATCCTCAGCGCCAGATTTACGACGAGTATCAGGGTAAGTGGTACGTTACCGAACAAAAAAATGGGGTTACAATTCAACGAAGTTACGTGCGAATTAAGTCTAAACCCAATGTTCTAGACCGATTATTGTTAGAACTGAGCTTTGTTTTCACCAGCTTGCCGCAAGCCTTTAAAGGCAAACGTCCAGATGTGATTATCTTAACAGTTCCGCCTCTTTTCGGTATCTTACCAGCAGCAATATTGAGTTGCTTATATAATTGCCCATTAGTTCTGAATGTACAAGATATTTTACCAGAAGCAGCTGTGCGTGTTGGGTTGCTAAAAAACAAGTGGATAATCCGAACTCTTGCAGCTTTAGAAAAATTTGCATATCGCACTGCACACCGTATTAGCGTCATTGCTGATGGGTTTAGTGAGAATTTGGTAAATAAAGGAGTACCTGTTAATAAAATTGTTTGTATTCCCAATTGGGTGAACATAAATTTTATCCGTCCTTTACCGAAACACGATAACTCCTGGAGAGCTACACATCAACTAGATGGTAAATTTGTAGTACTTTATTCAGGAAACATTGCCTTAACACAAGGTTTAGAGACAGTCATACAAGCAGCAGTTTGCTTGCGTCATATCAAAGATATTGTGTTTGCGATCGCTGGTGAAGCAACGGCATTGCAAAGGTTACAAGAATATTGTCTATTAAATGAAGCAGACAATATTTTGCTGCTACCCTTGCAACCGCGAGAAAAACTACCCGAAATGCTAGCAGCATCCGATGTAGGGTTAATTGTGCAAAAACACAATGTGATTTCATTCAATATGCCTTCAAAAATACCACTTTTGTTAGCAAGTGGTCGCCCGATTGTGGGTTCAGTTCCAGCCAGTGGTACTGCTGCAAGAGCGATCGCACTTAGTGGTGGTGGCATAATTGTGGAGCCAGAATCACCTCATGCTTTAGCAGAAGCAATAGAGAATTTATATACCAATCCCACTCTAGCAACAAAGCTAGGTCAAACAGGCAGACAGTTCGCGGAAGCAAACTATTCCTTAGAGCAAGCACTCGATCGCTATGAGTGGCTGTTTTCTCATATTGTTACCAATCAAAAATCAATCAGGGATATATTACCAAAATTGCATTCCAAGAAATCGGTTGTGGATGGTTGAAGGGTATGGAAATGTTGACTTTTGACCAAGCCACATTGGGGCTATTTGTGGGGTGTAGGGTGTGGGGTGTGGAGTATGAGGAATGGCACGCTTGTAAACGTGAAACCTCGTCAGCACAGGGTGTAGGGGGTGGCTGAATGGGTGTTGGAGAAAATCAGGAAAATTAAAAACAGGTGCGAACATTAATAAACTTCTTTGCTACGCAACTCTGGCGCGAACGCCACTATACCCCACACCCTACACCCCACACCCTTTCATCCTTATGAATATTGGATTTGCCGATATCTTAGTGCCATTCGAGTATGAGGGAAGAGATAGCCCCAACAACCCACTCTTCACAAGCCCCGTCATCAAGGACGTAGCTTCATGTCGGAGTTCCAAGTTCCGAAAACGTGCCGTCTTTACACTCAGCCACACCCTACCCCGAACACCCTATTGCTAACTGAGGAGTTATTATTCTCCCCTGTGTTCCCCATTTTCACGAATTTGGCAAAATAAAATCACCCGATCGGGTGACCTAAGTGTAGGAAGTTGAGATTACTCAAACAGAGGATTCTAGGTAAATATATAGTGATTGTGCTTTTTTCTTAGTGAGGATAACTCGATGAAACTCGCAATCTTGGTTAAGAGAGCAAAATTAATTAGCGATCGCTCCATATCCTTTTCTTCCTTGAGAGCAATATTCAGTATTACTTAAGAGAGGTAAACTGATTTTTGGCATTACCAATCCTCTTTACGATGTAGTTATAATGCAACCTAATACTGGCACAGATATGCAAGCAAGCGCTTGCGAACACTAATGAAAAACTTACCATTTGGTTGCCCGTCTTGATTTGATAGGAGAGTGATAAATTGCTGGTTTAATAGCTGGTTGTGTACTAAAACAAGGGTGAGGAGAAGGGTACAGTGCGCTCAGATATTAATTTGAAAGCATCTTTGCAGAGTTTTGCGGGTATATTAGTTTACCTGAGAAGTAGAGGGGCAAAGCCAAGTGGGGGAGATGAGGGAGTGTGGAGGCAGATGATAAAAAAGCTTCCCACCACTTCCACACTCCCTGTTTGACACATGCCCCTTTGCTGCCTTTGGTCTTCATTGACGTAAGTAAGATTGTTCAAGTCTAAATCCACAAGACGAGAAAACGAAAATGTCCAATTCTGAGTTCCCTGAGTCTTCCTATCCTGTTGAAATACAACAGCCTGCTATTAATGAATCCGATCGAGAGTCGGAATCATTGTCAAAGCGATCGCCCAAGCCGCCTAAAAAGCGACGTTGGCTTCTGTTATTGGGAATTATTTTGTTAATTGCAGGTGTTGGTTTTGGTTGGCGCTGGTGGCAAACTAACAATGCCAAGAATGCAGCTGCTAATCAGGCGGCTAATAGCCCACCGCCAGTTCCCGTTAAGCTTGCAACTGTAGAAACAGAAACTATGCAACAAAGTTCGCAGTTTCTTGGCTCTTTGGAGGCTCCACGTTCGGTAATTATTAAGCCACAGATTGAAGGACGAATTACCCAGATTTTTGTTAACGAGGGTAATCGAGTCCAACAAGGGCAAGTTATTTTTAGCTTGCAAAGTGATGATGCTCAAGCTCAGTTATTACAAGCTAGAGGCGCACTCCAACAAGCCCAGGCACGTCTTGCTGAACTCAAAGCGGGTACGCGACAAGAAGAAGTTGCCCAAGCCAGAGCGCAGTTAGGCCAAGCCCAAGCTCGCCTCAAAGATGCTCAAGCAGGAGCGCAACCAGAAGAAATTGCTCAGGCTGAGGCTCAAATCGAGTCGGCTAAATCCGATGTGGAACTGGCACAATCGCGAGCCAAGCGATACGATCAACTCAGAAAAGAGGGTGCAGTTTCCCAAGATTTGTTAGAAGGATATCTCAAAGAACAGCGGAGTGCCGAAGCTGCCCTTGTAGTGGCCCAGAAACGTTTAGACCAACTCCGCCAGAGCAGAAATTCTAGTATCAATGAGCTAGCTGCTGCCGTCGAACAACAGCAACAGAACTTAAGGCAACTGCAAAATGGTTCGCGCCCAGAAGAAATTGCCCAAGCGCGATCGCAAGTAACTCAAGCAGTGGCTCAAGTCCAAGCAGCCCAAGTCCAACTGCAATATACAAAAGTCCTAGCTCCTTTCACTGGCATTGTTGGCGATATTCCCACAAAAGTCGGAGATTACGTCGAAAAAGCAGATCAACTGACTACCTTAACTAGAAATGACTCTTTAGAACTAAATATTTCCGTTCCCCTAGCAGAAGCCAAAAAATTGCGCTTGGGATTACCCGTACAAATGCTCGACGCCCAAGGCAAAGCCATAGCCACAGGTAAAATCAGCTTTATCTCTCCAGATGCAAGTTTAGATTCCCAGACAGTTTTGGCTAAAGCCAACTTTGGCAATAATTCTAGAAGGCAACTGCTCAATCGTCAGTCAGTACAAACCAAAGTGATCTGGGACGAACGCCCAGGAATTTTGATTCCAGTCACAGCAGTATCTCGCTTAGGTGGAGAAACATTTGTATTTGTGGCTCAAGCACCAGCACAAAACTCTAAACCCGGAGCGCCAAAATTAGTGGCTCAACAAAAGCCCGTGAAATTAGGAGTTATTGAAGGCAATAATTATCAAGTTATTCAAGGACTAAAAGCTGGTGAGAAAATCGTTGTTTCTGGTATTCTTAGTCTCACCAATGGCGCCCCCATTACTCCTGCACCCGAAACAGTCAGTAGTCGGAATTTTTAGCTTCAGACAAGGATGGTGAGTGGGCAAAGTATTGGAAAGATTATTAAAAAGCTTCCCATCTTTCCCACTCCTACCACTCTCGCTGTATCTGAATGATTTTAAGCTCCAGCAACGCAGTTATAATTACGAGTTATTGTTCATTAGCAAACAACTGACGAACAATATCAGGCGATGCGCCCCCTCAAATCGCACTCTTTGTTGTATAACAAGCGAATTAAAGGTTAGGACATCTTGAAAGCCTGGATGTTGAAATAGTAATGTTTTACTTGCTACCTTCTGCCTCCTGCCTCCAGCAAGAACTGCTATACTTCTGTGTTATCTCTGCGTAAGATAAGTCATCCTGCAAATATGCGATGCCTAGCTAAATTCACCCCACTGTTATCCAAGGCGATTATTTTTATGTTCGGCGGTTAACTAGGGTAGCACTAGCTTGATCCACAGGCATCACCACAACTTCATTAATATTGACATGGGGCGATCGCGTCACACAGAAAAATATCACATCAGCCACATCATCTGCTGTCAGGGGGGTAACTCCCTGGTAAACTTGATTGGCACGTTCAGTATTCCCGTGAAACCGTACTTGACTAAATTCCGTTTCTACCATACCAGGGTCAACGGAAGTTACGCGTACAGGAGTGCCCAGCAAATCTTGTTTTAAACCTTCAGAAATTGCTCTCACCGCAGCTTTTGTAGCACAGTAGACATTACCACCGGGATAAGTTTGATGTCCGGCAATGGAACCCAGATTTACCACATGACCGCGACCGCGACTTACCATTCCGGGAACGACATAACGAGACAGAAAAAGTAAACCTTTAATGTTAGTATCAATCATTTCTTCCCAATCAGCAAAACTACCCTCATGCAATTTATCTAAACCGCGACTCAAACCAGCATTGTTAATCAGAATGTCGATGTCAGACCAGGAGGGCGGTAGAGTAGAGATGGCAGATTCCACAGCAGAGCGATCGCACACATCTAGCTTTAACAGATAAACTTCAGTATTAAAATCTTGACTAAGAGTATCTGCCAGTTGTTGCAAACGTTCTAAGCGCCGTGCCGCTAAGATCAATTTTGCACCCGCACCAGCAAAGATTCTGGCACAAGCAGTACCAATACCACTGCTGGCACCAGTAATTAAAATGATTTGATTTTCTAGGGAAGTCATTGTTAGTTAAAAGTCAAGAATCCAGTGTCAATTGTCCAATAATTTGGAACTGACGCGAATTTTACTTGTATTATGTGCGAGGTCGTGCCAAGGAGAGTTGCCCAGTTGCAAAGCTAAATGTAAATGTCAGTCCTTGCTTTTACAACATAAAAAGCAGCTTTTAAAGTTTTTTGGTTCCGCTTTCTTAGGATTGAACTTTGAACAAAAAAGTCCAAATTATTAGGAGTTATTAATTTTTAAGGGAATAGAAGCTTTGTATGTTGCATTAAATTTTACCATGAAAATTTAATATTATATAGTGCATCCATTCACTTCCTGGCGTCAAGGTGGTGAAGTTTCAGCCGGAATTGTAGGTATATTCTTTGGAGAGAGCGATGAAGGTGCGTACTGTTTCTATGCTTTATGCGACCGCGGCTTTGTTGATTTTTCCTGCTCCTGCTCGGTCTGCGATCGCAAAAGTTGTCGGCGGTGGTAGTGTTCATCAAGGTGAAACACGCCGTATTACTGTCATCGGAGATGGGATTGATTTTGCGACTTCGGTCGCTTCCTCAGATGCACGAATTGGTGTCAGGCTTCTTAGTAAGAAAGGACTTGCACAGGGTAGAGCCAAAGGGCAGGTTGTACTGGAAGTTGCTGTGCCTCTTGATGTCCCTAAAAATCAAGATTTTAACCTGACGCTTGAAATCGCTCCAAACCTTTATTACTCCAAAGGAGGTTCTGAAACAGTTCGACTGAATGTGCAGGCATATCCCAACAGTTCGTGGAGACCTTTGTTTCATTTTGCCCCCTCATGGGGATGGATGAACGATCCCAACGGTCTTGTCTACGTCAACGGGACATACCATCTCTATTATCAGGCAGTTCCATTCTCCCGGGATAATGGAGGTCAACTAAACTGGGGACATGCGGTTAGCACTGATTTGGTTCACTGGTCTGGGCGCAGAGACGCCATGTTTAATCCGCCGATGGATCTTCTTGGCAGTAGTGACGATCAAAATCAAGTCTGGTCTGCCTTTTCGGGGTCGGCAGTGGTCGTTAGTGGTGAGGCCGCAAAACAGCTACCCTGCGTCTGCTCAAGGCTTTGTGTTGCTTCCATATTCACGAAAAACACTCCGATTGTTAACCTCCAAGATCAGTGGCTTGCTGCTAGCTGCGATGGGGGGGAATCTTTTAAAGCACCGGAGAGTGTGTTGCCTAATTTATCATCTGCTAAACCAGATTTTCGAGATCCGAAGGTATTCCCTTATAAGGGGCGCTGGATTATGGTATTAGCTGTTGGCGACAAAATCGAGCTTTACGAGTCTGCAAATCTCAAACAGTGGAATTTTCTGTCCTCTGTTTCTCTCTACAGCAGCTTCACTACTTTAGGCCCTTTTGTCGAAACCCCAGATTTGATTGAGTTACCCGTTAGCAATTCCAAGACTAACGAAACCAAGTGGGTACTAACCTACAGCGAAGGATTCATTCCGCCTGTGGCCTGCGAGGGTTTTCGAGACAGTACCGGAATGCCGCTCACTGCCCCTGCTCCCAAAAAGGAATGTGAAAGGTCACGAAATTTTACGTCACGTAGTTTCTATATCATCGGCGAATTCGATGGTAAGCAGTTCAAGCAGGAGTCACAGCCTCGACTTTTAGATTTTGGGTCAGATTTTTATGCACCTCAAACCTGGTCTAACACTCCAGGACGACGAATCATAGCGGCCTGGCAAGATAATTGGCATTACGCCCACCAAGTTCCAACAACGCCCTGGCGAGGACAGTTGAGCATTCCCCGAGACCTGGGGCTGATTAGAGATAATGGCACTTATTGGTTGACTCAAACTCCAGTTCCAGAACTAGCGGTTCTAAGAAATTCTGTGGTTGGGCGTGTTACTCGGTTGCAGGATAAACCTCTGACCAACAGGACACCAGATGAGCTGAAGAATTTTCGTTCTACGGCATTCGATGCTGACCTAGCAATTGATGTTGCGGGTTTGCCCAAAGTCAACTCCCAAATTAAGATTCAACTTCGAGCGGGTAATACAGCGCAAGGAATGGTGTTGAGATGGCGACGTACTAATGCCAACCAGGGAGAGTTATCACTAACGCGCTCTGCTTCTGAAGCGGGTGGAGCGACTTCAGAATTAACTCAACAAGAGTCTGGGTTTATCGGTCAATGGTTGTCTACCTCTGTTTTGCTTACAGCACCAATAAATCAGCAACTCGTGTCAAGTTCAAGGAATGCCCAACCCAATACAAGATCGCAGATGGCTCAGGTGCCTGTTGTGGTATCTGGTACGAATAATAGTATCTTAAAACTTCGGATTCTCGTGGATCGAAGTTCGGTAGAAGTATTTGCGGGCGATGGACGAGTCGTGTTAAGCAGTTTATTCTTTCCTGATGCATCCAATAAAGAGTTCAGAATCTATGCAACAGGGGGAAATGCAAAGATAGTGAACTTGGCTATGTACCCGTTGAGTAATGACTGAGGATTTTATATCAAGATTGCAAACTAATCAACTATCAATGCGATCATCTTTGTAGAGTCGCTTGATGCTAGAAAATCCAGCATTTTTACGTTTTGGACTTTGAACGAATGGCATTAAGATAACGGCAAACCCTTCGTCAAAGACTTTAATATAACTCAGCTTATCTCACGTAAATACTATTGATTAAAGTAACGTGCCATCCAGATTTTTAGTACGCTAGCGGTAGCGTAGCGCACTAACTCCTAACTTGTAACTACTTGTTCACCACTTGCAAACGCTGAGTTACCATCGTCATTCCGTTACCCCGGAGGATAACAGCAGAAACCCATTGGCTACCAGGAATAGGTGGTGCTTGTCCTACTTTAAACACTCCACCAGATGTTAATAATTGCAAATCCACGGGTGTAGGGTTGAGATATTTATCTGCTCGGATGGGTTCCTCTAGCGCCGTTCCTAATAGAAAATCATCACCCAGTGGTTCTTGAACGATCGCATCAAAATTATACTTCTGTCCGACTTTCACTTGCTGTGGTAATTTAACATCAATTTGGGGCGGGTTGCTGCCAGAGGTAAGTAGCGTGCGTTCTGACAAAATGTCTTGGCGGAGAATTTTTCCATCGACGATGCGCTGACGCGATTTAATCGTGGCATTCATACCCAAATTATTACTTTTAGGCGAGGGTGAACCGATTATCTGGGTTTCTGTTTCGGCGATGATGGCGTTACCTTCAGCTTTTGCAGATAGCAGTTTGGTAGTATATTGCAATTTGGGGTATCTTTGCCAGAGTGAAACCAGCGACTTTTCCAGAGTTTGGCGGTTTAATCCATCGCCATGAGTGAAATTTGGACTGTAAAATTGTAACACGCCTTTGACATCGCCTTTGCTTGCAGCAGCATCAACTTGTGTTAACAGGTTATTCAATCCGGCTGGTGCATTTTGGGGTGTAGTGGCTTGGACTAATTGCTGTGGTGTACTGGCTTGAGTGGGTTGCCAAGCACTCGTCAAACCAAGCGTTAGCAGAAATGAAATCAGCCCGATGCTGGTTGATAATCTAAGTTGGCGTCTCAGTAAAATGTTAGTCATTGGTAAGAGTTGACTGATTTGATTAGAGAAAGTAAGCAAATTGTTTTATCTGAGTTAAGCTAGACGCTAAACGGTAGAGGTTTGATGGCAAACGCACCAATCAAATTATTAATAGCTGCCAGTGGGACTGGTGGACATTTGTTTCCAGCGATCGCACTGGCCGAAAAACTGCCAGATTATCAAATAGAATGGCTGGGAGTACCCAATCGCCTAGAAACTGAGCTTGTCCCTAAAGAGTATCCTTTGAATACTATTGCAGTTGAAGGTTTTCAGCAAGGGTTTGGTATTTCTTCAATTGGCATCTTAGCCAAACTCTTGGGTTCGATTTTGCAAGTCAGAGAAATTCTCAAACAGGGAGATTTTCAAGGAGTATTGACTACAGGCGGTTATATTGCTGGCCCTGCCGTTATTGCAGCGCGTTCCCTTGGTCTACCAGTGATTTTCCACGAATCTAATGCTTTGCCTGGTAAAGTTACTCGCTTTTTTGGCCCTTGGTGTAGTGTGGTAGCTTTGGGATTTGAAGTGGCTGCTAAGTATTTACCCAGAGCTAAGAATGTCTGCGTTGGCACTCCTGTAAGAGCGCAATTTCTCGCTAGCGGAATGAACGCAGCGCTGGATTTAGCGATTCCTGATGGTGTTCCTTTGATTGTCGTCTTTGGTGGTAGTCAAGGTGCAGTTGCAATCAATCAGTTGGTGCGCGAAGCAGCAAATGCTTGGTTTGATGCTGGTGCTTATCTAGTACATTTAACTGGCGATCGCGATCCTCAAGCAGATACTCTCAAACATCCACAATACATCGCCTTACCTTTTTACAACAATATGGCAGCATTGTTGCAACGAGCAACATTAGCCATTAGTCGTTCTGGTGCGGGTAGCTTGACAGAATTGGCAGTATGTGGGACGCCAGCGATTTTGATTCCCTATCCCTTTGCCGCAGAAGACCATCAATCCTACAATGCAGAAGTATTTAGTAAAGCTGGTGCCGCATTAACCCTCAAGCAATCACAGTTAACAGTACAACAATTGCAAAGTAATGTATTGAATTTGTTGCACTCACCCCAAGAGTTAGCCAAGATGGGGGAAAAAGCAAAGGCGATCGCAGTTCCTGATAGTGCCGAAAAGTTAGCACAGTTAGTACGTGAAGTGGTAGAAATTTAGAAGATTCAAAATTCAATGTTGAAGATAGTAGCAGAAAAACAGAATTTATTTTTTGGCTAATGAATATTTTATACCAATTTAAAAAATAATTGCGATAGATAAATTACTAAAAAGCTGATTTACTAACTCTTGGATAATTCAAAATTTAAAATTCCAAACCCAAAATGGTATTATTTAACCAAAAATTTAGGCTCGCACTAGGTTGTGCTGGTTTATTAGTTGTCAGTTTAGCCAGTAGCTATCTATACACTCAGCCAAAAACTAAACAGCCAACCCCACAAGAACAAGGCTTAACTCAACAAAAAAATTCTGCCTCACTTCAATCATATATTTCTTTGACTTCAAATCAAACTGCTCATCCACTCATCCCTAGCTGGGAAAATTCATCTGTTGCCGAGCAAAAAATAGACAAGCAAAATGCTCACTCATCTCAACAAAATTTGTTAGCGGCATCTACATCCTATCCAGTTGTCGATGAATTCAAAAAATATAAATATAGTGTTAATGGTAGTCAGGTTTTTACTCCAGTAAAACTGCCAGCTAATAAAGTTAACTTCAATCAAACAGATTTATTAACTGTTCTTGTCAATACTAGAAAATATTTTCAAGACTACGCTTCACAAGACCCCGATATTCTCCGAACAGGAGTGCTTGCTACTCAAGGAGTTACTGTAGAAGATGTCCTCAAAACTTTAGACTTCATGGTTAGTGTATTAAATGAGGATATCACTAACCGCCGAACTACTCGGTTACAAGACCCTAAGTTTATCAATGCAAATTTTCGAGTTATTAAATGGACTGCCTACAACCCCAAAAACAAACAACAAAAACAATTAAGAATTACTAAATATGCTGTTTTTACTCACACTGGATCTCGCAAGAAAACCTCTACTTACAATACGGCAATTTATAGCCTAAAAGATAACTCCAATACCGATAAATTTTATACTAAATATACAAAGCAGGATGTCTTATCTGGTATTTATGAACCAGGTGGTAGAGAATTTGGCAAAGTTCAAAGTCTTGCTTATCTAACTAGAACTGGCTTAGAAGAAGCCTTGATGCAGGGAACGATTTTGATTAATTTTACAAATGGTTATAAAGCATTTTTTAATGTAGATAGAAATAATGGCATGTCTTATATTCGCGGATTAAAACCAACAGCACAAAAGCGTTATTGGTATTTTAGAGAAGTTGATGCCATTAAAGGCTATGGATACAAAATAAATGCAAAAATTTCTATCAAACCAGGAGTCACTTTTGCGGGAGATGTTCTGAATGTTGGTTTAGGCAAAGTAATTATTATTGAACAGACTAAAGGTAGTCGCAAACATCTACAAATGGGAGTTATAGCCGATACAGGCGGAGCATTTTTACCCAATCTTTATCAACTCGATTTTTTAGCAGGTATTTTTCAGAATCAAAAAGAATTTAGCCAGCATATCAGCCAATTACCTGATTATGCTACAGCATATTTTTTAGTTAAGAAGTAACGTGAGAATTTTTTAAGTTTGGGTATCAAACTTAAGAAATTTAAAAAGTCAAACTAGTCATTTCTATTGACTTTATAAGAATTCTTGTAGGAGAAAGTAAAAAATATCGGTGGTGGCTGTTGACTGTCAACTGTTAACAGTCAACGCTTCTTTAAATCTCTAATTTGTTTTTAATTTAAACTTGAAAACTTTTTTAGCCTATTCTCTAGCATTTGATGAGCGCTTAAGTAAGTCCCATTCCACCATACGTGTATTTCATGCAAGCAAATATCAGTCCCATATAAATCATACAGTTAATGCAAAAGTTCCCAATCTTGCAGCAAGGAAATAGCATCTTTATAGAATGATAAATCCACTTGATTAACTTCTATTCCTTGTCCGATTCCTTCTAAAAGGGTGATTGTTAATTTTCCTCCTAAATGTTCGCGGAACTCGGTAAGACCCCTAAATATACAATCTGGATGGTCTGGGCGATCTAATTGCTCTGTAAGTGCTGGTACATACAAAGTAAAGCCTAATTTCTTAAGTGTGCTTAGAACCCTTTGCCACTCTGATTGTAAAAGTTGCCCTATTAAATATGAATAAGTTGTGTCTAAAGCAATACCGATCGCCACAGCTTCCCCATGACGTAAACTATAATTTGTTAAATGTTCCAGCTTATGAGCAGCCCAATGTCCAAAATCTAAAGGACGCGATGAACCCATTTCAAAAGGATCGCCACCACCAGCAATATGCTCTAAGTGCAACTGGGAGCAGCGATAGATCAGCTTCTCCATAATCTCCATATCTCGATTAGCTAATCTATCGGCATAAGTTGTAATAAAATTGAAGAAATCCGCATCCTTAATCAGCGCCACTTTTACGGCTTCTGCAATTCCCGATCGCCAATCGCGATCGTCAAGGCTGGTAATAAAATCAAAGTCATTCAATACAGCATAAGGTGGCATGAATGTACCAAGAAAATTTTTCTTGCCAAAGGCATTAATTCCATTTTTCACCCCGACACCAGAATCATTTTGTCCTAGTACTGTCGTCGGTACCCGTAGCAGCCGAATTCCTCGATGAGCTGTTGCTGCTGCGTATCCTACCATATCCAGCACGGCTCCACCTCCGATTGCTAATACGTAGGAGTGACGACACAATCCAACTGCATCAATTACCTGATGAATTTGCTCTATGAATTTAGAATCGTTCTTGACTGCTTCTCCACCCGGAACTATCATCGGTTCACCACTCAAGGTGAATACATCTGCATAACGCTGTGCGTAAACTGATAATTTTTTTAGCAACCCATTTTGATAATTTAAAACTCCTCCATCTACCACTACTAACACTTGTTTTGGAGTTGTCTCACCATTTACAGCAATCACTTGTGCTAGTAAAGGATTATCTAACTCAAACAAACCTCTAGTAAAACAAACATCATACTTGAAGGTTACTTGAACACATTGATTAATGGGTTGCAGATTGACAGCAGTCTTTTGTTTGATAGCCATATTTAATGTGATTAATTTTTAACTAATTGTATATAAATGTGCTACTTCAATTAAGATTAGCAGGAAGTTCAACAAAATAATTTTTACACTTTTGCATTCAAAAAATTTACTAAAAATTAAAGTTAATAAATTAGCCTCTATAGTCTCTTTTTTGAAAGCTCATACAATAAAATTTTTGCTTGACAGCTTTCAAAGCTAACATCAAACAGGTTTCCTGATTTATGTATACATTAGACTTATTGTAAAAGTCCCCTAACACCCCACCCCTAGCTTCTAAAAGTAGGCTCTTTGGTTTTTTTTGATTTATGCAAAAAGTCTATTATTTAATCGCAATCTCAGTGGCTCTGCCATAAAAAAGCAGTATAAACATCAATGATTGCTTTACACTGCCCTCATCCATTGTTGTAACGAGTCTAAAGTAACATTTCTTGCAAATTTATTCATGCCTAGACATTATATCTAACTTTGGTAGTGCAGATAGTGATTACATAAAATTCTAATTTTTTTAAGTAACCTTACTTGCAATTTTATCACCCCAAAATCATATCTTTATAGTATCTTATTTATAGAGAGTATATTTTTATAGATTCAATGAAGTTATTAGCTAAGTAATATACTATAGGTACTGATTAAATAACAAAGTATCAAAATTAATGCTAAATATTATACATAGTTGTTACAAAAAAGTTGGGCAACTTCTCCTGAATTTATCATGAGTAAAGTAAACAAGTTACTACATCAGTGGTTAGTACAGTCTGTTTCACAGGTAGCTATTAGTTGGTTGGAACAGAAGCAGACACAGATTGCTAGCGGTGCTGGTGAGCGAGTGTTTTTCACAGCTTTTAGTGCAGTGCCGCGTTATCTGGGCAAACAGAATTTGCAGCTAACATCCCAAGACATGGAGGCAGCACAGGAGGCAATTCCTGGTTGGAATCCGAGTATTTGGAGTGTAGATCAAGCAGGTCGCACACTCTTGCTTTTAGCTTTGCCCCAGGATGATGCCCAAGCTTATGTGCGATCGCTAGATAAAGTCTTCTCTAGTGCCGATATGGGCGAGTTAGTTGCACTTTATCAGAGTTTGCCCCTATTGCCACATCCAGAATTACATCGCCACCGTGCTGCTGAGGGAATTCGTAGCAATATGAGCAATGTGTTCCAAGCCATAGCACTTTACAACCCCTATCCGGCCGATTATTTAGATAATGCTGCTTGGAATCAGATGGTATTAAAAGCTGTATTTGTCGGTAGTCCGTTGCATCTAATTTGGGGTTTAGATCGTCGCGCCAACCCAGAATTAGCAAAAATGTTGACAAATTATGCCCATGAACGTTGGGCAGCTAAACGCTTAGTTACCCCAGAACTTTGGCGACCTGTAGGTAAATTTGCTGATAGTGCAATCATCGCAGATTTAGAAAAAGTCTTAGCTAATGGGGACATAGCCGAGCAACAAGCAGCAGCATTAGCATGTGCTGAATCATCTTTACCCGAAGCACAAGCATTACTTTCCCATTATCCAGATTTAGAGTCATCCATAGAACACGGTAACTTAACTTGGAGCAATTTTAGGCGCGAGCGTTGAAAGAAGCTGAGGACTAGACAATAGGATAAAAAATAGTATTTTCCAGTCCCCAATCCCCATACCCCTAATCCCCACTTTGTGGGGCCCCGAGTTCCTCAGTCCCCAATCACTAAACCACACTATGATGTTTATCGATCCTCACATTCACATGTGTTCCCGTACTACTTACGATTACTTAGTAATGCGGGAATATGGCATCGTCGCCGTTATTGAGCCAGCTTTTTGGTTAGGACAACCCCGAACTAACGCCGGCACATTCAAAGATTATTTCAGCAGTCTTGTGGGCTGGGAACGGTTTCGTGCTAGTCAGTTTGGCATCCAACATTACTGCACAATTGGCTTAAATCCCAAAGAAGCTAATAACGAGGCATTAGCAGCAGAAGTTATTGAATTGCTACCGCTTTATGCTTGTAAAGAAGGAGTTGTTGCAATTGGTGAAATTGGCTACGACGACATGACAGAAGCAGAAGATAAATACTTTTGTCAACAGTTAGCATTAGCCAAAGAACTCGATATGTTGGTATTAATTCATACTCCTCACCGGAATAAGAAAGCGGGTGCTATTCGGAGTATGGAACGGTGTATTGAATATGGTTTAGATCCTTCACAAGTAATTATCGATCATAACAACGAGGAAACTGTCGAAGAAGTACTAAAACGGGGTTTTTGGGCGGCTTTTACGATTTACCCCCAGACAAAAATGGGTAACGCCAGGATGGTGGAAGTTGTCCGCAAATATGGACGCGATCGCATCATTGTTGATAGTAGTGCTGATTGGGGAATTAGCGATCCATTAGCAGTTCCAAAAACGGCTCAGTTGATGTTAGAAAGAGGCATTCCTGAAGAAGATGTGCGAGCTGTTTGTTACGAAAATGCTTTAGCTGCTTACAGTCAAACCGGACAGATGCAAGCATCAGACTGGCTCAATCCCCAATCTATCGATCAGCGTCAGCTATTCAGTGGTAACTCTGTATTGCGAGGACAAGAACCAGGTATTAATTCTGCTTCAGTGCTGATTGAATAGAAAGCTATATACGTATTGGATAAATATTTTCACAATCCAAATTCTCAAATCCAGAATAGTATTACTACCCAAGGAGTCAGAGAAGTGAATGTTGCAAACCTGAATTTTCAAAACTGGCGGGGTTATTTTGAATTGATGCGTCCGGCTAATATTGTTACTGCTTGGGCAGATATTCTAGTTGGCTTTGCTGCTTCTGGCTCTGGAATGATTTTTGCTAAATTAATCAATGGGGAAGCAAGTTTTAGAAATCTAATTCCATTAGCTTGGTTGTTATTAGCTACAACTGGTTTATATGGGGGCGGTATCGTTTTCAATGATATTTTTGATGCCCAATTAGATGCAAAAGAGCGACCAAATAGAGCAATTCCTAGTGGTCGTGTATCTCTTCAAAATGCTACTTTATTAGGCAGCATATTGTTTGCAGTCGGTATTGGAGCAGCTTTTCAAGTATCTTGGTTAAGTGGGGCGATCGCCATATTCATTACTTTTTCAGCACTGCTGTATAATTCCCTAGCCAAACATCATCCTTTTTTTGGCCCACTTAATATGGGTTTGTGCCGGGGGAGTAACTTATTATTAGGTGTGAGCGCTGTACCAGAAATAATAGGAGAACGTTGGTATTTAGTGCTAATTCCTGTTATTTATATTGCAGCGATTACTGCAATTAGTCAGGGCGAAGTTCATGGAGGAAAGAAGATTACAGGAATACTAGCACTAGTCTTGATTGCAATAGTTTTGGCAGCAGTTTTAGCATTAGGATTATTACCAGAGTATACAGCGATCGCAGCATTGCCATTTGCAGCTTTCTTGGCTATCCGAGTCCTACCTAATTTTGTGAAAGCTGCACGCGAACCGTTAGCAGAAAATATCCGTAATGCTGTAAAAATAGGTGTGTTGTCTTTAATTGTTTTAGATGCGACTGTTGCATCTGGTTTTGCTGGTTTGTATTACGGTTTAGCAGTCCTGATTTTACTGCCAATTTCTATGAAATTAGCACAAATATTTGCTGTTACTTAAAATTCAGCTAAATAGAGTAAATATCACGCAGAGTCACAGAGGTGCAGAGAGAAAGATTGAGTTTTGAGAAAATTTTGGAATTATGAAAACTCAAAAACTTCAAAACTTTCTGCGTCTGGGCGCGTGGAAATAATAAATAGAGGATAAAGTAGAAAATGAAAATTACAAAAAACAACTTTTACTTAACTTATTGCAGCAATATTCATCCTGGTGAAACCTGGGTAGAGGTGTTTGCAAATTTACAAAAATATATTCCGGAACTCAAATCACGTTTATCACCTACAGAACCTTTTGGCATTGGTTTGAGGTTAGCAAATGCAGCCGCCAAAGAACTTTTAGAAAAAAATAATTTAGCTCAATTCCAAGAGTGGTTAACTCAAGAAGATTTATATGTTTTTACTTTGAATGGATTTCCTTACGGGGGATTTCATCACCAGGTGGTAAAAGACCAAGTTTATGCACCAGATTGGTCTAAACAAGAACGGCTGAATTATACATTAAATCTTACACAAATTTTAGCAAATCTCTTACCAACTGGACTTGATGGCGGAATTTCTACACTGCCATTATCTTATAAGCCTTGGTGGGAAGACCAAGCAAGTTTTGAGATAGTTTTGAAGAACAGTTGTTTTAATCTAGCATCACTTGTTGCAGAAATGATTTGCATCAGGGAAAAAACAGGAAAATTACTCCATATTGATTTAGAACCTGAGCCAGATGGATTAATTGAAAATACCTCGGAAATCATTGATTTTTTTCAAAATTGGTTACTGCCGATTGGTGGAAATTATTTATCAGAAAAATTAAATATTGAACAAAGTTTAGCTGAAACTAAATTGCTAGAACATATTCGGATATGTTATGATACCTGTCATTTTTCAGTTGAATACGAACAGCCAAATTCTGTATTTACGCGTTTGCAATCAGCAGGAATTAAAATCGGCAAGATTCAAATCAGCGCTGCAATTCAAGTAAAAATTCCCGCTGAAGTTGAGAAACGTAGTCTGATAGTTGAACGCTTACGTCCTTTTGCAGAATCTACTTATCTTCACCAAGTAATCGAACGTCGCAACGATGGTACACTATATCACTATCCTGATTTAATCACTGCATTACCACACTTAGAACAATCTCTAGCTCAAGAATGGCGGACTCATTTCCATGTACCAATTTTTATTCATGATTATCAAATTTTGCAGTCTACTCAAGATGATATCGCTACTGTTTTACATCTACTGCAAACAAATCATGCTTGTTCGCATCTAGAAATTGAGACTTACACTTGGGATGTATTGCCATCAGATATGAAAATAGATTTGCTGACTTCTATTGAGCGGGAATATGACTGGGTATTAAAAGAACTTGGCAAGAATCAAGAAGACTTTGATAATTAAGCTGCTGAATTCTTACACAACTGGCTGCAAATTAAGAGGAAATTTTATTTATGAAAAAAACGGTTATTCTAAATGTTGTAGGATTAACGCCTAACTTACTAGGAAAAAACACGCCGTTTTTATCAGCTTGGGCTGCTAAAGGACAAGTGGTTCCAATCAAAACAGTGTTACCTGCTGTAACTTGTTCTGTTCAAGCTACTTATTTAACAGGAAAATTCCCTGATGAACATGGGATTGTTGCTAATGGTTGGTATTTTCGAGATGAATGTGAAGTAAAATTTTGGCGACAATCTAATAAATTAGTACAGGCTCCGAAAGTTTGGGACATAGCTAAATCAATCGATCCAAATTTCACTTGTGCCAACCTTTTTTGGTGGTACAACATGTATTCATCAGTGGACTATGCCATTACACCGCGCCCAATGTATCCCACAGATGGAAGAAAATTATCTGATATTTATACCCAGCCGAGTAATGTGCGATCGCCAATTCAATCGGATTTAGGTCAATTTCCTTTATTCGATTTTTGGGGGCCAAAAACTTCAGTTAATTCTAGTCAATGGATTGCCAATTCTGCAAAATGGATTGAGGAACGTTATAGCCCTACACTATCGCTAGTTTACTTGCCACATTTAGATTACTGTTTGCAAAAATTTGGTCACGATGAAAAATATATTCAAAGAGATTTACAGCAAATTGATGCTGTTTGTGGCAATTTAATTGAATATTATCAAGCACGAAATATTCAAATAATTATTCTTTCTGAGTATGGCATTACTCATGTTGATAAAGCAGTAGATTTAAACCGCATCTTAAGAGCAAATAATTTAATTGCTGTCCGCGAAGAGTTAGGGCGAGAATTGCTCGATTTTGGAGCTAGTATTGCCTTTGCTGTAGCCGATCACCAAATTGCTCATGTATATGTCAACGATGCAGCCTACATCTCAAAAGTACGATCGCTTTTAGAAGCCACTCCCGGCGTAGCCCAAGTATTGGATGAACAGGGGAAACAAGCCTACCATCTCGATCATCCCAGATCGGGAGAATTAATAGCGATCGCCCAGCCTGATGCTTGGTTTACTTATTATTATTGGCTTGAGGATAACAAAGCGCCTGATTTTGCTAGAACTGTAGATATTCACCGCAAACCCGGTTACGATCCTGTAGAACTTTTCCTCGATCCTCAAATTAAATTTCCTCAAGGAAAAATCGCTCTTAAGCTACTTAAAAAACAACTCGGTTTTCGCTATTTGATGGATGTGATTCCTCTGAATGCTTCTTTAGTGCGTGGCTCTCACGGTCATATCACCACTTCTGCAAATGAAGGACCTCTATTTATCACTCATCAAACTCACCTTATCGATACAAACATCATTGAGGCGACAGATATTTGCTCCTTAATTCTCAAACATTTAAATCGGGAGTAGGGGATGAGGCAGATGGCGATCCACTATTAAACCTAAAGTAAATAAAATTAATATTAGAGTATCAAAAACTTAATTGAGATTTATTCCAAACTCAGCACTATTTTTGGAACCAACGCCAGTTATAGCGATTCCATTCATAAATTCCTTGAATTTCATACTCAGCGCCGTTGAAGAAGCGGACGACACAATTAGTAGAAGAATTATCGCGATCGCTAATTTCATTAACCTGAATTACAATCGAAGGAAACCATTCCGGCTTACACGGCCCATCTTCTTGCACCCATTCCCATAGTGCATTGGAAACTTCAATGCGATCGCCTACTTTCAACTTTAATGCATCTTCCAAATAAGCATACTTGTCAAAATGGTATGACTCAACACGGTTGAGCCACTGTAAACCGTAACGCTGGCGGATAAATTGTACTGTTCCAGAGTCATTTTCCAATAGCCAATCATTGAGTAATTGCACTTTCCAAGTGCGGTTACGTTGTTCTTCGGCCTTAACAAACTCTAAAAACACTTCTAACTCCTCTGAGGTAAGTTCGTCTAAGGGATTAGCAATATCTGAAGCCCCGGAGTTAGAATTTTCATGAATTTGCTCAATGACTTGCAATAATATCTGTTTCTGCACGTCAGTGAGAGGATAGCCTATAGCATCACAACTATTAAAGGCTGCTTGCATAGCTGTTTCAATCTCATCTGGTGTCATAAAATTTAAAGTAATTGAGGGTTTATTTACCTAATTATTACAAATGTTAAATTAAATGATATTTTTTAGTGTTAACTTACTTATCACCTCAGGGAAATCGCTATGAGTCAAACTCAGCATCCAACAAAATTTCTGACTTTTGAGGAATTTCTGGCTTATGACGATCGCACTGATACCCGTTATGAATTAGTAGATGGTGAACTAGTAAAAATGCCAACCCAAAGCCAGGAAAACTGCGATATTGCCAAATTTCTGCTGTTCGAGTTGGCAAAGGATTTTCCTATCGCCTTGCTGGCTTACAAGGACATTGAAATTGAAGTTAGTGGACGGCGAGCATCCTGTCGCCTACCGGATCTGGTGGTGCATACAGAAGAGTCGAAAGCAGCTTTGATTGGCAGTCCTCGCAATCTGATTACCCGCGATATGCCCCCGCCTGCGCTGGTGGTTGAAGTTGTTAGTCCCGGAACTGAGAACCACAACCGCAATTACCGTTACAAACGCACGGAATACGCGGCTAGAGGCATTACCGAATACTGGATTGTCGATCCAAGGTTAAAACAAACCACTGTTTGTAAGTGGGTGGAGGGACAGTATGAGGATACTGTGTTGCAAGGTACGGCTCGAATTGCATCAGACGTAGTACCCGATTGAGAATTGATAGTTGAGCAGGTGTTTGCAGCTTGACTGTTGACTGTTCACCATCATCAACCGTCATCAATCAACCGTAATTCCGTTGTAAGCTGAGGTTATAAGTCACATAATTATTGAATTAAATTACGGGGTCTTTTATGCGGTTGCGCTCACTCACGGTCATTTTTATTTCCTTTTTGATCGCTTTTTTATCGTGGGTACTTACTCCCCCCGCTCTAGCGCTGACACAGATTAAATTATTTGATATTTCCTATAAGGATTGTCCACCAGAACTGGCAAAAGGAGCTGTTATCAGTAGTGGTAGCGCGGCTGCCAATTGCTTTCTTGTGACTGGCAAGGCAGAAAATGGTAGTAATAAAACAGTCTACGATGCAGATATTTTTGGACGCATCTATGATGCCAATAATGACTCAGTAATGCAAAACCGCACCCGTCTTGGTTCGATTGCTGAGGTATTACCAGGTGTTAGCGATTTTGAATTGAGAATTTCTGTGCCAGCAAATCAACCTACTCCATTGAAGCTGAAGCAGTTCAAGGCAGCTGGATTTAGTGCTGCGGTACGTAAATAATAAATTTTAAGTTGCATAGGTCAGGGCTGGTTAACCCAGACCTAAAATTTTTTAACTGAACGCAAAGTAAACTGCAAACTATGTCTTATACAACGTAGGCCAGATTACTTATAAACCCGCCAAGAACTTGTAGCAGTATAATAGCTAACATCGGTGAAAAATCTATACCGCCCAACGGGGGAATAAATGAGCGAAATACATTTAGATAAGGGTCAGTTATTTGACTCAAAGCAGCAAATGGTTGGTCGTACCAGTTGATCGTCGGGAACCAGGTTAAAAGAACCCGAATCAGCAACAGAAAAGTATAAATTTGCGTAAAAGTAGCCAGAGTGGTAATCAGTAATTCCATAGATAACTTGGTTTCCTACTAAGTGTTAAACGCGGTCTTATCTATTGATTTTAATTTAGTCTATGTCATGGTGTTTGCATAAGCATTTACCACACTTGGCAACTTTTATCATCCCTAAAGAAACTTTAAGAATCTTTGCTCAAAGAGCGATCGCCTATTGTCTGGGGTGAAGTGCCATTCACATTCCCCAGTTGCTTTCGCACTTCATCAATTGTGGCATTTAGCTGGGCAATTTTATCTTCTAGCGATCGCCGAGCTGTATCTATGCTAACGCTCTCAGTTTCTGAGGCTTTCATCTGACGCCGCTTTGCTGCTATTCTCTTAGCTTCGGCTTGGCTATCTGTTTGTTCTATTTCGTCCTCTGTTAGCAATTCGGGATCGCGTCGAGTAGCAATCAGCGCCCCGATTACACCACCGAATACACTCCCAACAAATGCCCCTGCTAAAAAACCACTGGCAAAACCATCTCGCTGACTCATATATTTACCGCCTTCAACAACCTTGCAACTCTTACAGTAGTTATGCCATTTTTCTTTCCTAGCTGCATACTAACTTAAAGTCCCAAAGATGCGATCGCCTGCATCTCCCAATCCTGGTACAATATACCCCTTACTGTTAAGTTTTTCATCAACAGTAGCGGTGTAAACTATTAAACCTGGATAAGTAGTACTCAGTTTTTGCAAAGCTGGTGGAGCTGCCACCACACAAATAATCCGCGTTAGGGTTGGATCTACACCCCGTTGTATTAATTCTGCCATTGCCGTCATAATTGACCCTCCTGTTGCCAGCATCGGATCGGTAATTAAAACTCGTGTTTGGGGGTCAAACTTTTCTGGTAACTTGTTTAAATAACAATGAGGTTGCAATGTCTCTTCATCTCGTGCCAATCCCAGATGATAAATCGACGCCAAAGGTAATAAAGTCTGCGCTCCCTCAAGCAATCCTAGCCCAGCCCGGAGAATCGGCACTACTGCCACTGGTATCTGTGGATCGATTACAGTTGCAGGACAAGTATCTAAAGGAGTTTGCACCGCTGTTTCTTGAGTGGGCAACCAGTCACGCGCAGCTTCATAAGTCAGCCATCTTCCCAGCTCAGTCATGGCACTGCGGAATAACACCGAAGGTGTGCCTGCATCACGGGCGACTGCCAGCCAGTGTTGTATCAAAGGATGAGGTGGTACATAAACCCGCAATTGTAGCGTCATAGCTAGAAGTCAGCGCCTCTTTGTACAAGAACTGAAACACCATAATACTCTTTCCTGCATACGGCTGACTAGAAGGAGATGGGGAGGTGTAGGAGGTGTGGGAGGTGTGGGAGGTGTGGGAGGTGTGGGAGGTGTGGGAGGATGGGGAAGAAATCTTGCCCCCCTCTCTCCCCTCTCTCCCCACACTCCCCCATCCCCCCTCTCTCCCTATCTCCCTATCTCCCTCATCTCCTTGTCCTCTCTTAGATAACAGCTAAAATTAACCCCAAAATTTTATTGATAAATATTTTCATTAGCTGTTGACATCAATTCTCGATCGAGGCTATATTGTTATACAGTGTTCTCCTCTCTTTAAGGATCGGCAGACGGGATTAGCCAGCGGCAGCAGGCTTGTCCCTCTTTTTTGTGATTGGGGATTTGGAGAAGAGGCTTCAGGGCAGGGAATGACTAATGACAAAGGACAAATGACCAATGACAATTGACGCGATCGTGATTGGATCTGGGATTGGGGGTTTAGTAACAGCGACTCAGTTAGCAGCCAAGGGAGCGAAAGTGTTGGTACTGGAACGTTATTTGATCCCAGGTGGTAGCGCTGGTTATTTTGAGCGCCAAGGTTATCGATTTGATGTTGGGGCATCAATGATTTTTGGTTTGGGACAAAACGGCACCACCAACTTGCTCACCCGCGCATTGTCAGCTGTGAATGTCAGCCAAGAGGCGATCGCAGATCCAGTGCAAATTCACTATCATCTACCTCAAGGTTTAGACTTGAAAGTTGACTGGGTTTATGAAAAATTTTTGCAAAATCTTACTGCTCATTTTCGCCACGAAGAAGAAGGAATTCGTCGCTTTTATGACGAATGCCAAAAAGTGTTTAACTGTCTTAACAGCATAGATTTGCTGTCGCTAGAAGAACCCAAGTATCTATTGCGGGTATTTTTCCAGCATCCTTTGGCCTGTCTCGGTTTAGTTAAGTATCTGCCCCAAAATGCCGGGGACGTAGCGCGACGCTACATCAAAGACCCCCAATTATTGAAATTTATTGATATGGAGTGTTATTGCTGGTCGGTGGTTCCAGCAGACATGACGCCAATGATTAATGCTGGAATGGTCTTTTCTGACAGGCATTACGGGGGAGTGAACTATCCCAAAGGTGGAGTAGGACAAATTGCCCAAAAACTAGTCGAGGGTCTAGAGAAGGCTGGAGGTAAGATTCAGTACCAAGCCAAGGTCACGAAAATTCTCACACAACGGGGACGAGCGGTGGGTGTGCAGTTGGCTAATGGTAAAGTATACCACGGTAAACGCATAGTCTCTAATGCTACACGGTGGGATACATTTGAGCAATTACTACCAGTAGAACAAATCCCCAATAATGAGAAAAAGTGGCAACAAAATTATCAAAAATCACCTAGCTTCTTGAGTTTACACATGGGAGTAAAACAATCAGTTTTACCTGGGGAAACAGAGTGCCACCACATTTTGCTGGAAGACTGGGAAAAAATGACAGCGGCAGAAGGAACAGTTTTTGTTTCGATTCCCACATTGCTTGACCCAGATTTAGCACCAACTGGATATCATATCATTCATGCCTTCACACCTCACTGGATTGATGATTGGCAAAAACTTTCTTCAACTGAATACGAAGTGAAGAAAGAAGAGGCGGCTTGGCGAATTATTGACCGCCTAGAGAAAATTTTTCCCGGCTTAGATGCAGAATTGGATTATTTGGAGGTAGCAACACCGCGCACTCATCGCCGCTTTTTGGGTCGTGAGGATGGCACCTATGGGCCAATTCCCCGACGCAAGTTACAGGGGTTGTTGAAAATGCCGTTTAATCGCACTGCTATTCGAGGACTTTATTGCGTAGGGGATAGTACTTTTCCTGGTCAGGGGTTGAATGCAGTAGCTTTTTCTGGATTTGCCTGCGCCCACCGCATTGCCGTAGATTTAGGATTGTAAAATCTAAAATCTCGGTGCTTAGAGAAATAGTCTCCGCAAAAAACCTAATAAACTGAGCGCAAAATCTATGTTTATTTGAGTTTTACGTGCAGCGTCAATTTCCTTTAATATTTTCTGCATTTCGGCTAGATTTTCGGGAGCGATTCCAATGATATTTCTATCTATAATCGCTGCTGTTACACTATCAAGAATATTTTCACAGTCAGTAAGTGCTAATTCCAACTTGTCTATTTCTTCCCAATTTTTTTGCTTTCGAGCATTGAAAAGTTCAAATAGCAGTTCTGAGCTAATATCCCTTAAATTTTCTTGGGTATTTTTTAGTTTTTGTAAATCAAATTGATTATCAGAGTTTGCTTTAAATTGAGAAATTATCTCGGCAAAATTATTTAAAATTTTATCATTTATCATTATTTATACAAATTATTTTATTGACATAGTTCAGATTTAGGTGATTGCGTTTGCTTGTTTTTGAGAGAGATTTCTTGAAGAAATACTCTCAACGTCTCATCTTGATTTACCTCTTGTTCAAGGGTATTAATCTTTGCAAGTATTGAACTGGAGTCATTACCAGTAACACTGGTAGCTACTCCCACAATCTGAGTAACTCTAGTAGCAATAACTTCAAAATTAAGATGAGGATAGTCATCAATAAGTTTTGAAAGTTTTTGTCCAGTTTCAGCTGCTACCAAAAGCTTAAAAATAGATTCATTCAAACTTTGTTGTTCGCTGGCATTAACTTTTCGCCATTCATCTATTTGTTCGCCAACTTGACGTTTAATTTCTTCTAATTCTGGCTGTGAAGCTATAGCTAATTTCTGATACTCCTCTCTAAGACGCTGTAGTTTAAAGCTAATTAGCACTCTTTGTGGATCGTTTGGTCTTGGTGGTCTTTCCTGAATCTCTTTCGCTAAAAGTAACATTTTGACTGTTAAGCATCGTGCAGGTTTGGCAGTTTGAGCAACTATCCTAGCACTGTCATAATCTATTGTTTCAATCTTATTAAATACCTCTGCTGCTGTATCATATTCTGCTTGCAACGCATCGAGTACTCGATCGACTTGTGATGGCTGAGTATTTAATTGATTTTTGCCTGTGATAATTCGATTGACTTCTCCAGGTATTCCGAATTCAATACTAGGATCGTTCAGTAATCGTTCAACAACTAAATTATCATCTCTGGGTAAATCATTAAGTTGGTAGATTTTTTTTACAGATGTAATAGCATCAGCGGCGCGATCGCGAAAATTCTGTGCAGTTACTCGCAGCATCGCTCTTTTTTGAGGCGTACAACTGCTGAGGGTAAGGCTGATGGTAGAAGTTAGTATGCAAATTTTCCATAAACTTAATTTTTTAATCGGATAAAGTCTCATAAAATCTACTGCTTTTTCAATCAAATAAAGTAAAAAATTTTACTATTCATTGTTATATAGCGTGCAATTAATTCTAAATTTTGCTGCGTCTGAATTAAATCTTTTTCTCGATTTCACAGGAATTATCCGAAATAATACTTATTTTATCAAGTATTATAGAATAATACCTCAGGAAATATACTAGTAAAATTAAATATTATTAACTGATACTATTTGCAATTTTTAATAATTTACAAAACTTTTTATAAGTGTGCTTTAATGGTGAGCGGCTTTTGCTGGTTCATGAATTTTCATTACACGAAAAGCAATCACTAATGCTCCTCACACACAAAGAAATGCTTATAAAAGCAAGCTGGCTTCTACCTAGCTTCTTGAGTTTGTTCGTGTTTGGCTCTACTGTCAAAGCTGCGGCGATCGCCAATTGGCATTTCGATCGCAATGACAATCATCTAGACTTGACTACAGATGTAAATGTTCAACCTAAAATTCAACTACTGACAAATCCTACCCGTCTAGTAATTGATTTGCCTGGAGTTACATCAGGATATCCACAGACGAGCGAAATTGGGTCGGTAATTCAAGACATTCGGATTGGGCAGTTGAATGCACAAACTACCCGTATGGTAATTACCTTAGCATCCGGTTACACCTTCGACCTAGCACAGGTAAAACTACAACAGCAATCTCCTTATCGTTGGTCTGTGCAGTTACCCCAACCAGTACCACTGACTGCAACCCAGCCCAAATCTTTAGAAATAACTCCTGCTAATACTTTTATAACAGTGGGTGATTCTCTGTTTGCAGGTGTGGTTCCCATGCATTCACCAATGAAAGCACTCGAACCTGAAATTAAAGCTTTGATGAGTCGCTATAGTTTTCTGAAAACAGGAATGTTTTTTCTAGATTTGGATACTGGCGATTATCTCGATATTGGAGGCGCTCGCGTTTTCCCCGCTGCTAGTACGATTAAACTGCCAATTCTCATCGCCTTTTTCCAAGATTTAGATGCTGGTAAAGTCACCTTAGAAGAAAAGCTAACTATGCGCCGTGACTTAGTGACCAACGGTTCTGGAACTATGCAGTATGAACGAGTTGGTAATAAATACACGGCTTTAGAAACCATCACCAAGATGATTACCATCAGTGACAATACCGCCACCAACATGATTATCGATCGCTTGGGTGGGGCAGCGAAACTGAATCAGCGCTTTCGTAGTTGGGGACTAAAAGACACAGTAATTCGGCATCTTTTGGCTGACTTGCGAGGAACCAATACCACTAGTTCTCAGGACATGGCGCGGGTGCTGGCTTTGTTAGTTAATAACAAGCTAGTTTCTTTACAAAGTCGGGAGCAAGCCTTGGATATTCTGCGTCACACCACTATTCACACACTGCTTCCCGCAGGTTTGGGGAAAGGTGCAGTCATCGCCAACAAAACGGGAGATATCGGCTTTCTCATCGGCGATGCAGGATTTGTGACTATGCCTAGTGGTAAGCGGTATCTGGCGGCTATTTTCGTCACGCGTCCTTATAAAGACTCTAGGGGAAGAGACTTTATCCGTCAAGTTTCCCGACTAGTTTACGATTACCTGAATCAGCCGAACCCGGTGGCTGCAGTTGATTCGTCTAATAGTGCTACGAGGTAAAATAGGCGATCGCTTTTGTCGAAATAATTCGTAATTCGTAATTATTACTCCATAACTAAACGTGAGTTTGATAGATTCTGAAGAACCCCGCTTCCATTCTTCTAAGAGAAACGCAAAGAGGTTTAAAAATTGTATGCTTTCGTAAGTTGCTCAACCTAATTAAACGTGAGTTCGATGGCTCATATCTTAAACTCAATCAGAAAACCTCTAAGAGGTTTTACTACGCAAAACCGTCCCTCTCCGATTCGGAGAGGGACAGACTTGAACTTTAGTTCAAGGCAGGGAGAGGTTCGTCGAACTCACGTTAATCTGTATAAGAATGGGTGGATAGTAACTCAACTATCACACCCTCAATTTCTTCTAGACTCTCAAGCTTGATTAGAAATCGGTCAAAGCCAGCATCTAAAGCTTGATTGATTGAAAACTCCCGTGTATAAGAAGTAATAGCGATTGCTGGCAACTGCCTTAGGTATGGGCTGGAATGTCCCCGAATTTGCTTAATCAACCAATTTCCATGATGATAAGGCAATATTGCATTACACAGCAAAATATCGGGATGAAGCGATTCGAGCGAGTCTAAGGCTGCTTCTGCGTTTATAAAAGCCATTACCTGTGCACCTGCTGCTTCCAGAATCATGGTCAGCAACTCAGCAATGTCAGGCTCATCCTCCACCAGCAAGATCCGGATTCCTACAAGACACTCAAGTGAATTTGAATCACTTTCTCCCCAGCTCATTCGATCCTTCACCGTGCTGCTCCTTGATTGCTCGCTATAGATATAGATGACTTCTCTATTGCAACGTAGAAAGTGAAATAAGTATTCACTCTAAATAGGCAAATCTAGCGATAAAAGTAATCCTATAAGAGGAATAAGTGTAAATTTATAGCTGGTATATTCTTAAAAACTTTTTGTTGCACAAGCGAGAATATTGGCTTAAACATTGTGCAATTGATAGCAGATAGTCTTGTTAAATGAAACCTGCTTGAACGAGCCATCCAAGTTGATAGTCGTCTCGGCGCTACCGAGAAATAGGTAGCCATCTGTTCTTAATTGCTGTTTGACTTTTCTGAGCAAGTCTTTTTTAGTCGCTATATTATAGTAGATTAAAACATTACGTAAAAATATCACGTCGATTTCGGGAAGGGATGACCAAGATTGCATCAGATTAATCTGATGAAACTCTGCCATTTGGCGAATTTCCTCCTTTATTTGCCAGTTATTATCTAATCTGTGAAAGTATTTGTCACGCAGATTTTTAGGTAGTCCACGCTTAATTTCAAGTTGGTTATAATGCCCTTTTTCAGCACGCGCTAAAACCTTGGTAGAAAAATCGCTAGCAATTAGCCTTAGAGACCAATTGGTAAGTAAGGGAAAATGTTCGCGAATTAGCATCGCAATGCTGTAAGGTTCTTGTCCATTAGAGCAACCAGCGCACCAAATGTTTAGCGATCGCTCAATTGCTCGTTTTTGGATTAACTCTGGTAATATGTATTCTTTGAGGGCTTCAAAAGGGTGGCGATCGCGAAAAAATAAGGTTTCGTTAGTGACTAACGCCTCGATTGTCTGGGCGTGAAGATTGTTAAACGGTTGAGTCCGGAGATGTGCCACCAGTTCAGCAATGGCAGCGAATCCTGTTGATTCTGCAATTGGTTGTAAATGTAGCTCCGCTAAATAGATTTTATCAGCAGACAAGACAACTGCTGTTTCCTCCTCAACTAATTGACGAAGATAATCAAAATCATTGGGACTCACACCCTTTGTCTGTTTCATTACAGACCCGAATTAGGAATTTGATTGTAACGAATTCGGCGGATAATCTCACTTGCCATTTGGTCAAGGCTGACAATTCCATCGGCAAGTCCAGCATTAACCACAAAACCAGGCATTCCCCACACCACGCTACTAGCTTTGTCTTGTGCAAGCACTTGTCCCCCTGCTTCGCGGATGCACTGACAGCCATGTAACCCATCTTGCCCCATCCCTGTGAGGATGACTGCCATTGCCCCTGCACCATAAATCTCTGCCACCGAGCGAAACATCACATCTACTGAAGGACGACAGGAATTTTCCCTCGGTGCTTGATGAGTAGCAAGTCGAACTACACCTTTATCGCCTTGTACGATCAAATGAAAATCTCCTGGTGCAATCCAAGCTTGTCCAGGTTCTAATACGGCTCCGGGAATTGCTTCATTGACTCGGATTTGGCATTTAGAAGCTAATCGTTCAGCTAATAGTTTCGTAAACATGGGGGGCATATGTTGCACAATCAAGATCGGAACTGAGAAATCGGCTGGAAACTCTCTAAGCATTACAGTCAGGGCATTAGGGCCGCCAGTAGAAACCCCAATTGCCACAACATCTACCCGTTTTGGATTGGTAGAAGCGGGAAAACCAACTCGATGAGCAATCTTGCTCGGTATGGGAAAGGGAGTAGTTCCTCCACCAAATACTTTGATTTTGGGAATTAAATCCTCTTGAATATGTTGATTTATCGCCTCTACACATTTTAAATTACTGGGTTTTGTGGCATAATCAGAAGCCCCTAAAGACAGAGCTTCGAGCGTTGCGCTAGCCCCAGCCCACGTAGAGGTACTGAACATAATCACTGGCAGGTGGGGATAAATTTGTCGAATAGCAGACAGAGTTTGTAAACCATCCATTTCTGGCATTTCGATATCGAGGATTACAATATCGGGATTGAGCTGGGAAATTTTGGCAAGGGCGATGCGACCGTTAGCAGCGACTCCTACCACTTCTAATCCTCCATCGATGGACAAAATCTTACTGATTCGACTGCGAACTACTACCGCGTCATCAACAATTAGTACCCGGATCTTGGGCATTAGGGATTAAGGAGAGTAAAAACTAATAAATGAACTGACTAACGATTTTTTGCAAATCTACTGCCATATGAGATAATTCTGTAGCTGCCTGTAACGTATTACTAGTTCCAGTTGTCGTATTTTGAGTATTTAATGCTACAACGGCGATATTTTTGGCAATATCAGATGTTCCTTTGGCTGCTTCACTAATATTGCGGCTAATTTCATTCGTAGTTGCTGTTTGTTCTTCAATAGCGCTTGCAATCGTGCTTTGAAAGTCGTTGATTTGATTGATAATATCAGTAATCTGAGTAATGGCTTGAACCGCAGCTGTTGTATCTGTCTGAATCGCTTCAATGCGCTGGCTAATATCTTCAGTGGCATTTGCTGTTTGTTTGGCTAATTCTTTCACCTCGTTTGCGACTACAGCAAATCCTCTACCTGCATCTCCGGCTCTTGCTGCCTCAATTGTGGCATTGAGTGCCAGCAAGTTTGTTTGCCCAGCGATCGCGGTAATAACTTTAATTACTTTACCAATTTCGATACTGCTTTGACCAAGTTTATTGATTGTTTGATTCGTGCGATCGGCGGTTTTAACTGCTTGATTGGCGACTTTTACCCCTTCGGTCGTAGTCTTAGCAATTTCTTGAATGCTGGCATTCATCTGTTCTACGGCAGTTACAATTGTACTGCTGTTCTGGCTCACCTGTTCGGCAGAGGCAGATGCAAAGATTGCCTGTTGAGCGGTTTCTTCGGCGTTTTGAGTCATTTCTTTGCTGACTGCGGTCAATTCTTCTGATGAAGACGCAACTGCTGTCGCCACCTCTGCCATCTGTCTGATTGAAGACCTCAAGCTACTAATCATCTGATTGGCATTATCTGTGACCTGCTTAAATTCTCCAGCATTGCGTTCCTCAATTTGTTTGGATAAATCTCCTTGGGCTACCACAACCGTGACTTCATTAATACTTTTTATCTGCTCTGTTAAATTTGTAGACATCTGGTTAAAGTTATCGACCAATTCTCGCCAACTCCCCTGCGCTCCTTTGACGACGGCTTGAGAGCCGAGCTTCCCTTCAGTACCAATCTCGAATGTCAAGCGAGAAATTTCTTGGGTAAAGTTTTGGTTTATACTTACCAATTCATTAAAAACCGAGACAATTTCACTCAGTTCATTGTTTTCCACGGGTAAACGGACGCTAAAATCACCGTTTTTTGCGGCTTTGAGTGCTGATAGTAACGCTTGCAGTTGCTCTTTTGTTACACTCTCATCGTTCGGCGAAGTTAGACTATTCTCCAAAGGAGATTTAGAGTTGGCTGTTTTTGCAGCCCGATTTGTAGTCATTGCAAAGCGCTCCTCAATTACTCGGTAAGCTGATTTATCAATGAGGGCAGGAGTTAGGGGGCAGGAGGCAGGAGGAAAACTGACCCCTAACCCTGCTGTGACCGTTCGCGTAGCCTCTCGTAGAGAAGGGAACTTCGGTTTAAGACAAGAACACCAAATTAAAAATTTAGTAGCTCTTATTCAGGAGGGGTCTGAATCCCCTTCTAAATAAAAACCTCCTGCCTTCTGCCTTTTGCCTCCTGCCTCCTTCAACAAATTAATATCTAGAATTTTTTCAGCATCTAAAACTAGCACAAATCCATCTGGGAGAGGATAAGCTCCTGCTAGCATCGAAAGCATTTTACCTTTTAAAGTTGCGGGTAGGGGTTGAAACGTGTTCTTTGGGAACTCTAAGACATCACCAACATTATCCACGAGCAGACTGACTACTTCATCATCAGAGCGGACAATGATATTAAATCCCTGTGGCTGCTCTACAAGTTTTATATTTGATTGTGTCTGCGGCTGGCCGATCTCTAAGCGGCGTTGCAAATCGATTACAGTAATAATTTGTCCGCGTAAATTAATCAAGCCGCAGATATCTGGTGGAGCTAAAGGTATACGAGTTATTGCTTGGGGGCGAATCACTTCTTGAACCTGTAGCACATTAATACCAAAATAAACTCCTTTAAGAAAAAATGTGCAAAGTTGTTCAGCCATTAGTTATTAATTGCAGCAAATGAGGATTAGCAATCCGAATTACAGTTTCAATATCAAGGATTTCTGTAATTTGACCCTGAAATACAGCGCACAAAAGTACACCCGGTCTATTAGAGACACCTGTAATTGTCACTGGTTCTTCTACAATGTCAACAATCCGCTCAACCACTAGTCCAACAGTGAGTTCTGAGGAGGGGGAGACAATCACTACCTGGAGGGTCTGTGCCACACTTGCCTGAATCAGATCCTCAAGATGATTGTGATGATTATCGGAAAATACTTTGTAGAGGTCAATTAGTGGCAAAATTTGACCGTAAGACTGCACGACATACTGATTACCCACTTTTTCTACCGCAGAACAAAGAATCTCTTGGAGCCGAAAAGCAATCGTCAGGGGAATACCCATGCGAGCGCCTTGGGGTCCCTCGAATAATAATATTGTTTGACGAGCGATAACTTGGTCTTGGCCTTTTGTAGCGTTTTCAAGTAATAACTGCTGCTTTTTGGCGGTTACACCAGATCGGTTTGCCAGACCAACAACATCAATAATTAATGTAACTGTGCCATCCCCTAAAATAGTGGCTCCGGCAAATAAAGATAGCGCCTTTAACTGTTTTCCCAAAGGTTTAACCATAATGTCTTGGATGTCTTCAATTGTGTCTACAACCAAGCCAAATTGATAGTTATCGACTTGCAAAATTACCAGACTGAGCATTTCTAAGTTGGTAAAACTATTAGAAATTTGCAATACTCGATCGAAATAAACCAATGGCACCAAAGTCTCACGCAAGCGGTACACAGGTACATCGTAAAACATCTCAATCCGCTCGATTGCTTCTGCTTCTAGGCGTACTAGCTCTTGGATACTTGCTTGGGGAATAGCATAGCGATCGCCGCCACTGGTGACAATTAATGCCGGAATAATCGCTAAGGTCAGGGGAATCTTAATTTTAAATGTCGTTCCTTGTCCTTGCTGGCTATCAATTTCAATCGTGCCGTTAATTTTGTCAATATTGCTTTTGACAACATCCATCCCGACTCCACGCCCGGAAAGCTTTGTCACCTGTGCTGAAGAAGAAAAGCCGGGTAAGAAAATTAAGTTTATCGCTTCTGACTCACTCATGGACGCGGCTTGTAGGGCGCTCACTAAACCAAGTTGCTGCGCTCGTCCTTTAAGTTTTTCGACATCGATTCCCCGTCCATCATCGCCAATTTCTATATTGACTTTGCCGCTCTGGTGAAAAGCTTTGAGAAATAACCGTCCGACAGCTGGCTTTCCACAAGCTGTCCGCTCGGCTGGTAACTCAATACCATGAGCTATACAGTTGCGTACTAAATGAGTCAAGGGATCTTTAATAGCTTCAATAATACTTTTATCTAGTTCGGTATCTACTCCCTCCATATCAAGCTTCACTTGTTTACCGCAAGCGATCGCCAAATCCCGCGTCACGCGAGGGAACTTTTGCCAAATCGTATTAATTGATTGCAACCGAGTTTTTACAATCTCTTCCTGCAACTGGGATGTCAACAGACTCAGGTGTTGGCAAGTGGCAATAAAGCTACTATCCTTAAACTTTGTACTCAAGGCGATCGCCTGATTACGGGTTAAAACGAGTTCGCCCACCAGATTCATCACCCGATCTAGGAGGTTAACGTTGACTCGGATAAAAGCAGATTCCGATGCTGTCAGGGTTGAGACTTCCGGGAATTCGCGATCGAAATCGACCTCACTATTTGTAGTATCTAGATTCGGTTGTGAGGCTTGCGTATTCACCGCAGATGCGAGCGTTGGCTGCTCGGCTGACTGTAATTGAGTTAAAGTTTTAATCAGCGCTGAATAATCGCGATCGCCCTCATACTTAGTCGCTTGAATTTGGGACAGAATCTCTCGAATGCTGTCAAGTATTTGTAGTAGCGCGTTAATGATGCCGGGGGTAATTGCTAGCTGCCCAGTGCGTAAAGATGAGAGCAAATTCTCCCCTACATGAGCAAGTGATTCTAATTTAGGAAATGCTAAAAAGCCGCAGTTTCCTTTAATTGTATGGAGTGAGCGATAAATCCGAACTAATGCCTCTTTTTGTGCTGATACTTTTTCTAGTTCGAGAATATCTTGTTCAATTTGATTCAGATTTTCATAGCTTTCAATCAAGAATGCTTCTATATCATCATTAATTTCAGTTAACTCCATTGCCTTATCAGTTAAAATTTATATCTTTTATCTTCATGCTAATTTATTTTTTTCATCTTAACAATTTACTAATTTTAGATAATATTTAGATTTTGGATGCTAAAAATATAATGTTATTGTAATGCTAAAATAATCAATATGCAATGTCTTCCTTCCTATTCAACTCCAACTTTCAAGAATGGTTTTACTGAATGCAAACAGTGTTACAAATGTAAACAAGGCGATGTTAGTTCCTCAAATATTATTGACTTTGATGCTACTCAATCAATGTCAAGTAATTATGTCTCAAGATGTATGTAAAAGGTATGAGTTTGGTAGAAATCGAGGGAGCAACAGATACACTACACCACAATTTGAAATTGGCTTGGTCAAACTAGGAGTGATTTAGATGAAGTTTCAAATACTTCAAGATTTTTAGTTATACTATATACATTTACTTTTCAGTAGAGGAATTATTATTAAATATTTTTAAATAAATCGAGTAGTATTTAAATTATTTTAGGATAAAAATATTATTTGATTAAATACAGTAGTTTGTAACTAAATAAGGTACAAAGACAAGGATTCACAAATTAGATTATTCCTCTCCCTCCAGCATAGCTGCCGACGCTCGCGGACACGGCTTAGCTGCGCTATCCTGCCTCCTGCCTCAAAACCAGTGACTTTGTACCTCATGCAAAAGAAAACTGCTGTATATCATTTAACTGACATCAATCAACAATTATTGAGCTAAAACATTAAAGGATACAGATGACAGCATTGGTTTTGATTATTGATGATGCAGCCTTTTCTCGCAGAATGATCCGAAAATTTCTGCAAGTAGATGGTTACGAGTTTTTAGAAGCAACTAATGGGCGTGAGGGATTAGAATTAGTTCAGAAGCACAAACCCAATTGTGTATTAGTCGATTTACTCATGCCAGAGATGAATGGGTTTGAATTTCTCCAAGCTCTACAAAATAAAGAATTAAAAATTCCCACGATTATCATCTCAGCCGATATCCAAGAAGGGGCACGCAATCAAAGTTATAGTCTGGGGGCAGCTAACTTTATTAATAAACCACCAAAAGAAAATGAGTTGCGAACAGCAGTCCAGCAAGTTGTTAATACTAAGGAATAAGTTTCGATGAATGTAACAACAGAACAACTGGATGCATTGCAAGAGTTGATTAATATTGGAGTTGGTCGAGCAGCAAGTTTACTAAATGAGATGATAGACTCTCATATCGGTCTAAAAATTCCATTTGTGAAAGTATTAACTGCCACTGAAGCTTATCAGGAATTAGCTACACGATTCCATGATGACAGCTTGGCATCTGTAAGACTAGGATTTACAGGTTCTTTTTCTGGTGGTGCTGGTTTGATTTTTCCTACTGAGAGTGCATCAACGCTAGTTGCAGTGCTTACAGGTGAAGAACCAGGATCGGCCGATCTAGATGCGGTGAAAATTGGCACTCTGAGCGAGATTGGTAACATTGTGATCAATGGGGTAATGGGTTCGCTCAGTAATGTACTCAAGCAGCATCTTAACTATACAATACCTGTTTATTTAGAAGATACAATTGAAAACTTGTTATTATCTACATATGAAAGCGATTCTAAAATCTTGCTGGCACAAGCTCGATTTATAATTGAACAATTAGAAATTATTGGGGATATTATTTTAATATTTCATGTCGGCACCTTTGATGCGTTAATCGATGCAATTGATGAGGAAATGGCAGTAATGTAATAAATATATTATAAATGGACTGAATAAAAATATTGAAAAAATCTGTTCCAACTAATGAATATTATAGAACAAGCTAATGAACAATTTAAACTTTTAGATAAAATTCCTATAGGAGCTTTTGTTATCCAGTCAGATTACAGTGTCATATTTTGGAACTGCTGTTTAGAGGAATGGACAAAAATTTTTAGGAGTAAAATTTTAGGAAATTCTATTTACGAATATTTTCCTCATCTGAATCACCCTCGTTATACTAGTCGTTTAGATCAAGTTTTTCAAGGTGGACCACCGGCAATCTTTTCTTCTCAATTGCATCAATATGTTATTCCTGTGGCTCTATCTCCAAACAAATATCGCATTCAGCACACAACTGTAACTGCTGTGTCTGGATTGGACGAAAATAAGTTTTATGCTCTTTTCTCAATTGAAGATTTCACAGATTTAACTTTTCGAGTCCAAGAATATAAAAACTTACGAGACCAAGCATTAGCAATAGCCCAAGAGCGGCAAAAAGCGCAACAAGCAGCTGAGGTAGCAAACCGGATCAAAGATGAATTTCTGGCAATTGTTTCTCACGAACTTCGTTCTCCTCTTAATCCAATTTTGGGTTGGGCAAAGCTACTGAAAAACCGCTCATTAAACGAAGCTACTACTGCGCGTGCCATTGACACAATCGAGCGAAATGCTGTACTACAGGCTCAGTTGATTGAAGACCTATTGGATATCTCGCGCATTCTCCGAGGCAAACTAGCACTTAATTTAGAAACCGTTAATCTTGCTTTTACTATTGAAGCTGCGTTAGAGACAGTGCAATTGGCAGCAGAAGCAAAGTCTATTCAAATAAATCTTCATTTAGATCTAGGAATTGGACAAGTTAGAGGTGATAGTAGTCGTCTTCAACAAGTTGTTTGGAATTTACTCTCTAACGCCATTAAATTCACACCATCCGGTGGACAAGTTGAAGTTTACTTAGAGCAAATAGATTCTCAGATACAACTGAGAGTCTGCGATACAGGTAAAGGTATTAATCCTGATTTTCTGCCACACGTATTCGAGTATTTCCGTCAGGCAGATAGTAGTACAAGCCGAAGTTCAGGTGGATTAGGACTTGGTTTGGCGATTGTGCGTCAACTTGTGGAGTTACATGGGGGTAGAGTTTGGGCACAAAGCCCAGGTGAAGGGCAAGGCGCCACTTTTACAGTTTCTCTACCAGTGATGCAGCAGAGTATGGAATTAAAAATGGAAGATCGGAGCATAGCTGACGATTCCTATCCATTGGGTATGCTTTATGCTCCACTACAAGGGGTACGCTTGTTAGTTGTAGATGATGATGCTGATACGCGGGAGTTTCTTACTTTTTTATTAGAAGAGCAAGGAGCGATCGTCACCAGTGCGGCATCCGCAGGCGAAGCACTCTCTTTAATAGTACAGTCAAAACCAGATCTGCTGTTGAGCGATCTGGGTATGCCAAAAGTTGACGGCTACACTTTAATTAAAAAATTGCGATCGCTGCCTGCTCATCAAGGCGGACAGATTCCAGCGATCGCCCTAACTGCTTACGCCGCAGAAACTACCCAAAAACAGGTTTTAACAGCTGGATTTCAACTCCATATCACTAAACCAGTTGACCCGGCAAAACTAGTGGCTGCAATTGCAGCACTTGTTCAGACTTGACTTGTTAACGTAATTCCAACAAATAAATTATCCTGTTTGAAGTTGATGACTGATGAGTAATGACTCTGAACAGTGAGATATTTTTTATTTATTGCCGTAGTTATAGAGGTTAGGACATAATAACAAGCGTGAATGCCAGGAAGCAGTAATATTTTTACCTCCTGCTATGTCAATCCTTTAGAAAATTATTGTTAATAAAAAAACGGAGCAACTCTGGAAAATACCAGAATCACCCCGAATTTTTTAACTTTGAGTAAGGAATTGTTCTTAAGTTCTAACTCCTAACTTCTAATTCCTAACTTGTGATTTAATTAAGCAAACGCAGCAGTTTTCACATCATTATTTGCGAGAATTTCTTGTAATTCTTCAGCATCTACTGTTTCTTTATCAACCAGCATTTGCGCTAATTGATCTAAAATTTTGCGGTTGCCTACTAATACTTCTTTAGCGCGGGTATAAGCTACATCCACAAGTTTGCGGACTTCTTCATCAATGGCAGCAGCGGTTTCTTCAGAAAAATCACGCTCTGACATGATATCTCGTCCCAGGAACATGTTACCTTGTTGACGACCGAGGGCAACTGGGCCAAGTTTATCGCTCATGCCAAATCGGGTAATCATTTGACGAGCAACACGGGCTACTTGTTGCAAGTCGTTGGAAGCACCAGTGGTAACTTCTTCTTCACCAAAGATTAATTCTTCAGCGAGGCGACCACCCAAAGCTACAGCCATCTGATTTTCCAGATAAGCGCGGCTGTACAAACCAGTGTCCATGCGGTCTTCACTGGGGGTAAACCAAGTTAAACCACCCGCACGACCACGAGGAATGATGCTAATCTTTTGTACAGGGTCATAGTCGGGCATTAAAGCACCAACTAAGGCGTGACCAGCTTCGTGATATGCTACTAAGGTTTTACGCTTTTCGCTCATTACCCGGTCTTTCTTCTCTGGGCCAGCTAATACACGATCGATCGCATCGTTGATTTCATCCATCGAAATTTCTGTTAAATTCCGCCGTGCTGCTAAAATTGCGGCTTCATTCAACAAGTTGGATAAATCTGCACCGGTAAATCCAGGGGTACGACGGGCGATTTTATCTAAGTCCACATCTTTAGCCAAGGTTTTACCACGGGCATGTACCTTGAGGATTTCGCTGCGTCCAGAATAGTCGGGACGGTCTACTACCACTTGACGGTCAAAGCGACCCGGACGCAATAGTGCTGCATCTAGAACGTCGGGACGGTTAGTAGCAGCGATAATGATGATACCAGTGTTACCTTCAAAGCCGTCCATTTCTGTGAGCAGCTGGTTGAGGGTTTGTTCGCGTTCATCGTTACCACCGCCTAAACCTGCACCCCGTTGACGACCTACGGCGTCAATTTCATCGATGAAGACAATACAAGGAGCATTAGATTTGGCCTGTTCAAATAAGTCGCGGACGCGGGATGCACCGACACCCACGAACATTTCCACGAATTCCGAACCGGAGATTGAGAAGAAAGGTACACCCGCTTCACCAGCTACGGCACGAGCTAGGAGGGTTTTACCTGTACCAGGAGGGCCAACTAACAGTACACCTTTAGGAATTTTTGCACCAACAGCGGTAAAGCGATCGGCGTTTTTCAGAAAGTCTACGACTTCGTTTAATTCCAACTTGGCTTGGTCAATCCCAGCCACATCACCAAATGTCACCTGAGTTTGAGGTTCCATTTGTACTCTGGCTTTAGATTTGCCAAAGTTCATAGCTTGGCTGCCGGGGCCACTTTGAGCGCGACGTAGCAAGAAGAATAAGCCAACCAAAAGCAATACAGGAAAAAATAAGCTGCTGAGTGCCTTAAACCAAAATCCTTCATCGGTTTGGGGCAAAACAGAAATATCAACGCCTTTTGATGTCAGAGTATTAATTAATTCTGGGTCGTTAACTAGGGTTACCACCCGTTTATTTTGGTCATATTTGGGTGTAACCAGTGCCCTAGAACGGTCTGCACTCAGACTGACTTTTTCTACTCTGCCTTGTTCAACTTCTTGAATAAACTTACTGTATCGCCATGTTTCTGTGCTTTGGGGTTGTTTGTCAAAAAATGCTGTCCCCAGGGCAATGACAACAATAAACAGCAGCGCGTACAGCCCTGCGTTTCTCCATCTTTTATTCACTAAGGTCTATCCTCCTGTATTTTTTGCGCCATCGCGTAGCGTCTGTGAGCGGAGAGGTCATTATTAAGAATTATGTTAACTTATTTTAAGATATAACAAAACGACATGACTGTGATGCTAAAAAAGCCCCCTTATTTGCTGAAAATTAGGATGGTGAGGATTATATTGTAGCGATCCTGTTGGTTGATAAACGGTATGAATGGGGATAATCTCTACCACACTATTAGTGTAGGCGATCGCTTCAAATCTTTCGACTAGCTGTTGACTCCAAGGTGCTTCCTGCATGGGCTGTTGCTGGTTTTGCAACCAGTTTACAAGTTGCGATCGCAAAATTCCTGGCAAAATTCCGGCCTTGATTGGCGGCGTCCACCAACTACCATCACACCACCCCAAGAGATTACCTGTAGTAGTTTCTAACCAATTTCCCATAGCATCCACTAATATTGCTTCTTGAGCATCTGAGCTAGTTTTTGCTAACCAAGCACTTAGGTAATTTCCAGTTTTATGAGAAGGAAGAGAACGAAAAAATTCTGAATTAGCAACAGCGCATGTAACACCATTTTTTTGTTTTTCTGTCAAATCTGGGGGTAAGAATCTGCCAGTTATCCACTCTCGGCCATCAGCAAACAGAGTAATTCTGAGAACGGGAAACTGTGGGAGGAGAAGTTGGGCACCTTGGCGGACACGCTTCCAATCGGGTTGTTGCCAACCAAAAGATTGGATTGAGAAAAGTAGGCGAGCGCAATGTCCTTGCCAATTGGTTAAATTATTATCTAAGGAGTTCTCATAAACTCTTAGCGTTGTAAAAACAGTCGCTCCATAAAGTAAACCCGGATCGTTAATGTTTAATTCCAGAATTTGCGAGTGAATTAATTTACCGTTATACCAAAAAATGTCATTTTTATCACTCATCTTCTTTGTTGCTACAACTCTATTGAAAACTGATGACTTGTAATGCTCATGTAGTTATCTTATTTATAAGTTATTAAGAGAATAGCAATTGATTAAAAGTTTCTTTCTCTTATAAAAAGTCGCTATAAATAACAATTTAATCTTTTGGAGGAAATGCAATTTTATAATTTCCTTCAGGAGTTTTAATTATTTTTCCCCCCAAAGCTTCGATTTCACCTATTGCACGTTTGCGAGTTTTTTCATCAACTTGATTATTTAATACCATTGCCCATGTAGCAATTTGAGCATATTTACTATTAGGATTTCGACTGAGAAATTCAGCAGTTCTTTGAGAACTAGCAGCTACAAACTGACTTTCTTCATCTGAAAAATTTCTTGCCCAATTTGCCGCTGTTACAAAAGACTTTTGAGCAGCTTGAGGATTGCCTAAAAATAATAATTCATCAGTTCCTTTATAACGCCAAATGTAATAAGATTTTTCTGGAACCCAAGGAGATAGCGATTTTAAGCCTTTTTCTGACAGTGCGATCGCCCGTTCTGGCATAGCAGCGTACAATGAAGTACTAATCGAAAGACCTTGATAGGCTGCTAAAAATCGGGGGTCACGTTCTAAAATTACTTCAAAATATTCTGGACTTAAACTATAACCTGTTATATCCCGGACTTCATCATCTCCGAAGTATTGTAAAAAACTCAGATATACCAAATCTGCAACAAAATTATCATAACTAAAACTAGGCATTTTCTTAAGAAAATTGAGACGAATATTCTCTGCTTTAATACCTTTATTTAAAGTTTCTAAAGAGGCAGTTTGTTTATTAATTAACAGTTTTTGCAGCCGAGAAAGTTGAAGTAAGCTAACTCCTAAGATACATACACAAGCTACTAGAGATGTAGCAAAAGTTTGACGAAATAACAACATATTTTCTTGTCTTTCTCAGGGGAATCACATTATTGTATATATACTGGCATAGGAAAAGTCTGCCAACACCCGTGTGTCTACGCTTTACTAAATAAAACAGAAAACACGTTAACTGAAATAAATTACTTTACTTATAGTCTTAATTTATACTAAAAGTTTATTATTTACTCGGAGACTTATAAGTTTCTTTTTCTGCAAGTATGAGCTAATTTATACAGATTGTAACAAAATACTCAAAAGCTAATTAAATAACTCTTTTAGAATTATGCCATTTAGGACAATATGGCGATCGCCTACCAAAGTACTAGATTCACTACAACCTAGTGGCTCCAAAATCTCAAATAGTATTATTCTCTGTCTAAGAGAAAATTAGCTGAGAAAAATCATAACTTTACTTTTATTTATAAAAATTTCTTTAATAATTAAGTTCTTTTGACTTTAGTTACTTTTATTAAGTAAAAGCCTGAAAATTTTTGGTATAAACTAGAATTGTATTTTGTTTGCATATAAATCTATAACTTCTAAAAGATTATGATAAATACCAATATTCATGAAAATACACAAAGTAATGGTCAACCTAGTGAAAATGGTGAAAATAATAGTCAACTTAGTAAGCCAAGTAGTGAATTTAAAAGAAAAGTTCAGAAGCTAAATACTAAAGGAGAAGGATTCAATATTGATGACGTTATTGATGCTATTAAAACAGCGATAGTTGAAGTTGTGGAGTTAGAAATTACCACTTGGGTTCCAGAGTCTTCTAATCAGCTTGAAGAAATAAAAGGTCAACAAATTGCTCAACCAGGTAATCGAATGTATACCGTAATTAATTTAATAGATGGTGATATAAACAATGAAGTTGGCAGTCAATTTATTGGTAGTGGCGCATATACAGAACTTCGTGAGTTTCATCTAACTCAAATAAAAGAAAGTCGGGAAATTATGCAAAAAAATATAGAAAATTTGCATAAATTGTATGAATTTTTTGTAGAAATTATTAAATCTCGTAAAACTTCACAACAATCATTACCACGTATATAGTAACCATTATTTATTAGTAGTTACACTAAAATCTTTATAGCATAGGAACCTATCCAAACCTATAGATTAACTTGCTTTAAATAAATCAAGGAAATTATTACTATGTCTAACAATATTCAAAAACAAGCCAGAGATTTGCTAGAGAAACTAGTCTCATCTGTATATGTATTAGTCGATGATATTACAGCTTTAGAAGTAAATACGATGGTTGTTGAGCAAATTACTGGGGCAAAGTTTAATGCTTGGCAAGCATATCAAGAGATTTATTCAATAAATGACAAAGACTACTTTGATATCAAAGGAATTCCGAATCCAGAAAATTCCAAATTATCAGAACTAGAAAGAACTCAAGCTCAAGAGCTACGCAAGCGTTATAGAAGTCTATTTTTACAACTTGAAAGAGAATATTTTTACATTCTCCTCGAACAAAGTACTGAGAGTAGTGAGCCAGATGCCAGAATAATACAATATCAAGAGCGTCTTAAATATGAGGTTGAACATAAAGGAAAAATAATTGAAACTGATGATGCTTATATAAAACTAGCTCGACCAATATTACCTGCTCCAACTCCTGTTCCAGATATAGAAGATAATAATAGCCAAAAAAATTTGCGACAAAGGTGGGAAGAAATTGAAAACCTTTTAAATAATAATAAATTTATTCGTACCCTGCGGAAAATGTCTGAACTTAAAGCTGCCCTTGATGGTGGTCAAATTACGAGTGTAGATATTGATATTATTTATGCTCAAACTGTTATGCAGTTAGATGGAGATATTATCAGCCGTTATCATAAAAAACTATTTCAATTACCTGATGGTGATAGAGATTTAATCCTAAAAATACATAATGAAGGGGTAGTTGCTGGAGAAAAACAGTGGCGGGGAACACTAGATTTTTTAATTGGTATTGTACAAGGTATTGCAAAATTATCCCGAAATGAACGCTTATAAAATATATAAAGATAATCAAGGTGATGTTCAACTATCTTTCTTTGTGCAAATCCCTCAAAGCACTCCTATTGAGCTTGAAATTAAGGTTGAGCCAGGATACTACACTTTTTATTTAAATAAAGCAGTTTTAAAACAAATTGAACAAGCGCCAAAAATAGGCTCCTCTGTATACATTCCACCAAAATTACTAGCTTATTTTTGGTACTATAACTGCTTTAGTAATAACATTTTTTTTAATAAAAATACTGAGCAATCTAAAAAATTAATCAATATTCAAAAAAGCCTTAAAATTTTTAACAATAGTTTTATAGTAAATTTTCTTCAATTATTATGGATTAAATCATTAAAAAATAAATCAACGTTACAAAATGGACTTACTTTTAATCTTTCTTATAAAGAAAATACATCATTTTCATATTTTTGGCAAGAACAAGATATTGTTTTGCAAAGTGATGTTTGCTTTTCTGGTGAGATAATTCACAAAATTAGAAATGATTTTATTCAAAATCCCGAGTGTTTAAATATTGTTTATATACATTATTGGCTTGTTGAACAAATACTAAATTATGTTAAAACTAAATTAAATCTATTAGCTTGGGAATTAGCTTTGCTATTTCCTGCGGGATTTTTAGCTTGGAAATTACCTTTATTACAATCACTTCCATCTGCATTATCAATATTTGTTAGTCTAGGAATATATTTGATATTTGCTATTATTCGCCATTGGCTTGTTAATCAAATTCCAAGATGGACTTATATCAACTCTCAATATCGAAATTGGCTAGCTTGGGGAATAACTTGTCTGACTCCTATTATTTTTATTAGACCCAATGAGAGGCTGTTTTTACTTTTTTTATTACTACTTGGACCGCTATTCCAATGGGTTTTTAGTTTTATACTAGGGCAAGTTGGTAAAGGTTTTATGCGTTGGTTACTAGCTTGACAATTGGGCATGAAACATTAAAAAACAGATTTTTATGTGAAGCACTGTTTTTTGAAAAAGACTAAAGGTATAAGCTCCTAATATCACAATTTGCTGTATTATCATTATTGTCAATCTTTTTACTACAATTATTAACTTTTATACCTATTTTGCATTTAATGTTATTTAAATTACACTGAACAAAATAAAAAAAATTATCATTTTATTTTAGAAATAGAATTATTTTTATAACTTTATTTATAAATATTGACATTATATATTTTATTGATTATTATTTTCGATGTCATGATTTAATTTACCTGACTGGGAAATTTCTGTAAGGTAATCTAACACTAATTGTACAATCTAACATGAAACTACGCTGGTTTTTACTTAGCTTCGTCAGTATTATTCTGTTTTCCTCACCAGTAAAAGCAAATTCTAATAGTAATAAAATTAACTCTTATAATAACTGGAATCCAAACCAATCAAATCTACAATTACCACCACTTAAATTTATTCCCCCAGTTCCCAGTAATATTGTTAACCCAACAAATTTTCCTAATTATACCGGTGTAGTTCCTTTAGGACGCGAGATATCAGAACTAAAAATCCCAATTAATAAATTAATTACCCGTTACAAATTTCTGACTCCTGGTATCTTTTTTATGGATTTGGAAACAGGAGATTATATAAGTATTAACGGAAATAAAGCTTTCCCAGCCGCTAGTACAATTAAATACCCAATTTTGATTGCTTTATTTCAGGAAGTAGATGCAGGAAGAATCAAACTCAATGAAACTTTAGTAATGCAGCGTAGGTATGTTGTTGGTGGTTCTGGAAATATGCAGTATCAGCGTGTAGGAAGCAAGTTTAGTGTTTTGAAAACTGCAACCATGATGATGACTATTAGTGATAATACTGCAACAAATATGATTATTGCTCGTTTGGGGGGAATTACTAAATTAAATCAACGGTTTCGCAGTTGGGGATTACAAAGTACTGCTCTTCGTCGGATGTTAGGTGATTTCAATGGAACTAATAAAACTAGTGCAAAAGATTTAGTCAGACTTTCAGCTCTAATGGTAAATAATCAGCTACTTTCCGCTCAAAGCAAGTCTCAAGTCATAGGTATTATGTATGGTTGTCATAATCGAAGATTACTACCATCTGGTTTAGGTTATGGTGCAAAGATAGCTCACAAAACAGGAACTTTGCGTTTTGTATTGGGTGACGCAGGTATTATTGAAACACCTTCAGGTAAGCGTTACTATGCAGGAATTTTTGTGAGAAGACCAAATAATGACGATAGAGCAAGAGATTTTATTCGTCAAGTTTCTCAAGTAGTGTACGGATACTTTGAACAACCGAAAGTCAGCCGTACACCGTACGAGCATTTTTGATAAGATTATCAATACTTATACACCTTATTCAAATTCGTCAATAGCTTGAATTTGATCTGAAATCTGGGTTCATTGTTCTAAAAAAGCAATATTTAATTCTGGCATTAATTCACTTGATGTAATCTGTTCGTAGCCGTAAGTATCTAAAAACTGAGACGGTATTTCTTCACGTAAATGATAAAGTCTGAGTCGATTAGTTTGCCAAATCCAAATTTCAGCAACTCCCAAACGACGAGAAATTCTAATTTGTCAATGTTCCTACTCGTGATGTTTACTTCTATAGCTAAGTCGGGAATATTTTTATTTTCATAAATCGAGTAGCATTCATCTGGTTCAACTCCAGCTTGCTGAAGCTGTTTTTTAATTGTAGAACTCACCATTGGGCTGAATCGAATTCGCTTTAAGTAAAAATAGCCTTCTATCAAAATAGCTAAACGTTTTTTGATATTTTCATGTCTGATAGACGGTGACACAATTTCTAAGATTTCATCTAAATAGGTGACACGGTAATGAGAGTTATCTTCTAGTTTGGCTAGTAACGCTTCATACATTTGCCAGCTTACTCCACTAATGACAAATTTTTCCTCTGGGTCGTCAATATCTGCAAGTTCTGAGTCGTCTAAGAGTTATTTGAGGCTGGTGACCATTGTTTTTTCTTCCTTAGTACAACAAGGCAAAACTAATAAGTAAAGTTCAACTCCTTGATTAATTTCTTTGCTAAACAGACTCCATTGAAGAAGCACCAAAACGATAACCTTTACCGTAAACTGTATGAATCAGCGTAATTTCTTTACCTACTTCAATCTTACGCCGCAGCAAGCGAATTAATGCGGCTATGGCGTTGCTACTAGGTTGTTCTTCCTCTATCCACAAAGTTTGCATAATCTGGGCATGAGTCAGCAGTTGTCCAGTATGTTCCATAAAGTATTGCAACAGCTGGCTTTCTTTTTGCGAAAGTTCAATTATCCGTCCTTGGCGATAAGCTACTTGATTTTCACAATCAAGTTCTAAATCAGCTACAGTTAGGCGTCCAATGCTATTTTCATAGGTTTGGGAACCGGAACGACGCAACAAAGCCCTGACTCTGGCTAGTAACTCTCGCAGTTCAAAAGGTTTCACCAAATAATCGTCTGCACCAGCATCTAAACCTTCTACGCGGTCATCTAAAGTATCTTTAGCCGTGAGAAATAGTACAGGAGTAGTTTTACCTTGGCGTCGCAATTCCTGACAAATTTCTAACCCTGTTTTTCCTGGTAGCATCCAATCTAAAATTAGTAGGTCGTAACTACCTACTCGTGCCCGATCGCTACCGCTTGTACCATCATAAGCGGCATCTACACTATAGCCCTCACGAGTTAACAAGCGACTCAAGGGTTGAGTTAGTTCAACTTGATCGTCAACTAATAAAATTCTCGTGCTGCTTGTGGTAAGCATATAGAGATATTCTCAATATTATTGAACTGCTAAGAAAAAGAATGCTGACTGTTGCATTGCCCAAAGGGGAACTACTTAAAAATAGCATCCGGTTGCTACAAGCTGTTGGGTTAGATTTTAGTGCTTTTTTAGATTCAGGAAATCGCCAACTTCAAATTCCTGATGCTAAGGGACTTGCAAAAGGACTATTGGTGCGGGCGCAGGATGTACCTGTTTATGTAGAATACGGTCAGGCACAACTGGGTATTGTTGGTTACGATGTGCTGCGGGAAAAACAGCCGCAAGTTGCCCACTTGGTGGATTTGCAGTTTGGGCATTGTCGGATGTCCGTGGCGGTAAAAGCGTTGAGTTCTTATCGATCGCCGCTAGATTTATCACCACATGGTAGAGTTGCTTCTAAATATGTCAATTGCGCTCGTGAATATTTCCACAGTCTGGATCTACCTGTGGAAATAGTGCCGTTGTATGGTTCAGTGGAACTAGGGCCGATTACTGGCATGTCAGAAGCGATCGTGGATTTGGTTTCCACAGGGCGAACTTTACGCGAAAATGGTTTGATTGAAATTGCTACTCTTTATGAAAGCACGGCAAGGTTGATAGCCCATCCTCTGAGTTATCGGCTGAACACAGGTAATTTGAGTGATGTAATTGCCAAGCTGCGGTCAACCGTTTTGCTAGGGGTTTGACAGTAGCCCTTTTAAGGTGAGCATACGTACTATCAGCCTTTTTACGAGATTTCAGGCATAGTTGGAATTGAACAAAGAATTTATCTATTAAACTCCAAATTTTGGGGTTGTAAATTAAGCGATGCCTGAGCCAAACATACCAAAATTAGGTTCAAATACCATTTATTTGATAGTACAAACGTTCATCTTAAAAGAGCTAGTCCTAATACAGTTTTTGTGAATTGGTATTAGATTAAAGCTTAATGCCAATTTTTTTGCAAGTTCCTAAAGCTTGCCGATACAAGTCTAAGGATCTGGGATTTTGATTATAGGTAGTGTAGATTGCTCCAATGTTTTTCAAGGTTATGCATTCACTCCTAACGGAGCCGGTTTGTTTGTGAATCATTAAAGCTTGAGCAAAAAACTCTAAAGCTTTTTTGTATTCACGCTGTTTATAGTAAACTGACCCAATACTATTGAGGGCTATCCCTTCTCCTGATTTGTTGCCGATTTGTTTGCTAATTGCTAAGGCTTGTCCAAAGAACTCTAAAGCTTTGGGATACTGATTCTGGCTGTAGTAAAATGCCCCCATGTTATTAAGGGTTGTACGTTCTCCTGATTTGTTGCCGATTTGCTTGTTAATTGCTAAGGCTTGCTCAATAACCTCTAAGGCTTTAGGGTACTGCTTCTGTCCATAATAAACTGACCCAATACCGTTGAGAATAGAGGCTTCCTCTGCCTTAGTGCCGATTTGTTGGTAAATCGCTAACGCTTGTTGGTAAAACTCTAAAGCTTTCGGGTACTGACGCTGGCTAGAGTAAACTGAGCCTATCCTCTCAAGAGTTGTACTTTCTCCTGCTTTGCTGCCAATTTGTTTGTTAATTGCTAAGGCTTGCTGGTAAAACTCTAAAGCTTTGGCGTACTGACCTTGAATGGAGTAAACAGCCGCAATACTATTGAGAGTCGAACTTTCCTCCGCTTTAGTGCCAATTTGTTTGTAAATGGCTAAAGCTTGCTGGTATAAAATTAAAGCTTTACCATACTGACGCTGGCTAGAGTAAACTGACCCAATACCTCTAAGGTTTGCACTTTCCCCTTTCTTGTCGCCGATTTGTTTAGCAATATTATTTGCTTGCTGGTAAAACTCTAAGGCTATGGAATATTGGCTGAGGTTGTTATAAACTGCTCCAATACCATTGGTAGCCTGACCTTCCCCCTTCTTATAGCCGATTTGTTTAGCAATATTGTTTGCTTGCTGGTAAAACTCTAATGCTTTGGGGTACTGATTTTGGCTGGAGTAAAACTCTCCAATCCCATTGAGTGTCTTACTTTCCTCTTTCTTATCGCCGATTTGTTTGGCAATGCCATTTGCTTGCTCAAAGAACTCTAATGCTTTGGCATACTGACTCTGGCTAGAGTAAACTTCTCCAATACCATTAAGGCTTTGAATTTCCTCTTTGTTATCGCCGATTTGTTTAGTAATGCCATTTGCTTGCTCGAACAACTCTAATGCTTTGGCATACTGATTCTGACTAAAGTAAACTTCTCCAATACCATTGAGGGTTTGAATTTCCTCTTTGTTGTCACCGATTTGTTTGGCAATGCCATTTGCTTGTTGGTACAACTCTAAAGCTTTGGGGTACTGGTTTTGGCTGGAGTAAACTGAGCCAATGCCTTTGAGTGCTGCACCTTCCCCTTGTTTGTCGCCGATTTGTTTGGTAATGTCTAAGGCTTGCTGGTAAAACTCTAAGGCTTTGGGGTACTGACCGATATCGTTATAAACTTCTGCGATGTTATTAAGAGTCTTTGCTTGGTGGGAGCGATGCTCCTCCGGAGCCGCTTCGCTAACGCCTGTTTCTTGATAAATAACTAAAACCCGTTGAAATGTCTGTAATGCTTCTGTTAACTGACCTTGATTATACTGCTGTTCGCCTACTTGATACAAACGCAACGCCTCGTCTGTATCTTTTTGGACTGTTTGCGTCTGTGCCGATGCACTTAATCTTGTTGAATTGATTACAAAGAATGGTGAGGCCAAAGTTAAAAAAACTAACACACTTGCACTTAGCAAGCTCTGGCGATGAAGTCTGTTTTGGAACAAAATGCTGAAAAAATAATTCATAGAAATACTTATTGCTGATTTCAAGCAAAGATATTTTGCTTTCATTTTCAGGACTTACGCATTGACTACAATTTCACGTCATTACGAGCGTACTCCTTCTCTACCAGACGCTTTGCGTAGCGTCTGGTAGAGAAGCGAAGTAATCGCCAAAAACTCTAGGATTGCTTCCCTACACTACGTTCTGGTCGCAATGACAAAATGGTGCTTGCGTAAGTCCTAATCTTAATATCACTCTTTCTTTCCAAAAATTATGCAGATGTTGCAACATCAACAAGTATTAGTGTGGATAACCCAAACAAACTTAGAGGATGTTTCAAAAGTTAGAGCTAGTCAAAAATCATCCAAGCCGTCCGATCGCGATCCGAATCATTGATAGAATTTAAACAGACTTCCCTGAATAGCCAAGAGGCGGGGAAATTATTAAGAAATTGTTAAAAAATGTTAAGATAATTTAGAGATAGCCACGTTGCTAACTGAATATTACATTTAGATTTTTCATCAAAATTAATGAAAGCAGGGCACATTGATACAGAAGTGGCGAGGCTAGAAGCCCTCCGCCAGTATCAAATTCTTGACACCGAACCCGAACAAGCATACGACAATCTTGTTCAGTTAGCGGCATTTATTTGTGGTACTCCGATCTCATTGGTAAATTTTATTGATGAAAACCGTCAGTGGTTTAAGGCAAAAGTAGGTTTAAACATATCAGAACTGCCCCGGAGTGTTGGGTTATCTTACCTTTGCCAAGAGCAGCGTAACGTTGTTGTGATTCCAGATACGCTAGCTAATGACAAATTGGCGCAGAATGCAGTAGTAATTGGCTATCCCTATGTCCGGTTTTATGCAGGTGTACCTCTAATTACTCCCAAAGGAGATATGCTGGGAACTTTGTGCGTAATTGACCGAGTTCCCAAAGAATTGAGCCAAAAACAAATCGAGGCGCTTGTAGCTCTGAGTCGCCTAGTAATCGATCAACTAGAACTAAGGCGTCATGTGAGTGAGGTATCTCAAATTACTGAGAAACTAGTGGTGCAGGAGCAAACAGCACGCACCGAGTCGGAAGCAGCCAGAACCCGCATCACTAATATTTTTGAAAGTATCACTGATGCCTTTTTAGCCTTAGATCAAAAATGGCGATTTACCTATGTTAATGGTCAAGCAGAACAGCTGTTACAAAAAACCCAAAATCAGCTTTTGGGTAAAAATATTTGGCAAGTTTTTCCGACAATTATCGGCACAGCATTTGAAAAGCAGTATCACAAAGCCGTCTTAGAACACGTAAGTGTGGAATTTGAGGAGTTTTATCCGCTCCTCAAGCGCTGGTTTCAAGTCCATGCTTATCCGGGAAAAGACGGCTTATCTGTTTATTTTCAAGATATTACTGAACGACGGCGAACAGCAGAAGCACTTCAAGAAAGTGAAGAACGTTGGCAATTAGCATTACAGGGTAATAATGATGGTATTTGGGACTGGAACATCAAAACTAATGAAGTGTTCTTCTCAACTCAGTGGAAGGAAATGCTGGGGTATGAAGACCACGAAGTTTCCAATTGCTGGGATGAATGGACAAAACTAATCCATCCTGATGAGCGAGATTTGGTAGTTCAGACCTTTGAGGATCACTTTGCCCAGAAAACACCATTTTATGTCTGTGAGTATCGAGTCCAATGCCAAGACGGCAGCTATAAATGGATTCTGGATCGAGGACAGGCACTTTGGGACGCATTAGGTAATGTAGTGCGAATGGTTGGTTCTTATACTGATATCACAGATCGCAAGCGAACAGAAGAGGAATTAAAGCGACAGAGTTGGCGATCGCAATTATTTTCGGAAATTACTCTCAAAATTCGAGAATCTTTACAAATAGACGAAATTCTGCAAACTACTGTTACTGAAGTACAAAAACTCCTGCAAGCTGACCGAGTTTTAATTTTTCAACTATCGGCTGACGGTTCGGGAACAGTTGTACAAGAGTCTGTACTACCTGGTTGGCCTGTAATTTTAGGTAAAAATATTATTGACCCTTGCTTTAAAGCAGAATACTTAGAAAGATATCGTCAGGGCAGAGTTAGTGCAATTGAAGATATTAAAACTGCTTATATTCAACCTTGCCATCGAGAATTTCTTGAACAGTTTGCTGTCAGAGCTAACCTCGTAGTCCCAATTATTGTCAGAGATAACATTTGGGGCTTATTGTTGGCTCACCAATGCGCTGCGCCTCGAAAGTGGAATAACTTTGAGACAGAGTTGTTACAGCAACTAGCTAACCAAATTGGCTTTGCTTTATCTCAGGCGCAACTATTAGAACAGCAAACTCGCCAAAGTGAAGAACTCGCTCGTTCCAATGCGGAATTAGAACAATTTGCCTACGTAGCTTCCCATGACTTACAAGAGCCATTGCGGATGATAACCAGTTATTTACAATTGCTGGAGCGAAGATACAAACATCAACTTGATATTAATGCCGATGAGTTTATTAACTATGCAGTAGATGGGGCACGGCGGATGCAGACACTAATCAATGATTTGTTGAACTACTCCCGCGTCAGCACCCGTGGACAGCCCTTTATCCGAGTTGATTGTAATGCTGTTTTAAAACAGGCGATCGCAAATCTCCAACTAGCGATCGCAGATAGTAAAGCAGTTGTCACTTATGATACTTTACCTGAAGTGATGGCTGATGCAACTCAACTAACACAAGTATTTCAAAACCTCATCAGTAACGCTATCAAATTTTGTCAAAATCAGCACCCACGAGTTCACATTGGGGTAGTGAGGGGAGATGGGGAGCAGGAGAGTAATCAAGAATCTTTCTCCTCTGCCCCCCCTGCCCCCCTGCCACTCCCCAATGCCTCCAACGAATATATTTTCTGGGTGCGCGATAATGGTATTGGTTTAGAACCCCAGTATGCTGAACGTATTTTTATCATTTTTCAGCGCTTGCATAGTAGAGATAAGTATGCGGGTACTGGTATTGGTCTGGCAATTTGTAAGAAAATTATAGAACGCCACGGCGGGCAGATCTGGGTTGAGTCGAAATTGGGTCAAGGCTCGACTTTCTACTTCACAATTCCAGATAGAAGCTCTTAAGCAATCATAAACATGCAAGCGACTATGCCTATTGAGGTTTTGTTAGTAGAGGACAATCCTGGTGATGCTCAACTTACACGCATCGCCCTGGAAGATAGCAAAATCTCGATTCACCTGAACGTCGTGGAAGATGGTGTCGAGGCAATGGCATTCTTGCGAAAACAGGAAAAATATGTTATGGCAGCTCATCCAGATATTGTGCTGCTCGATTTGAATCTCCCCAAAAAAGATGGGCGAGAAGTATTGGCAGAAATTAAAGCAGATGAAAACCTCAAACGAATTCCTGTAGTCGTCTTGACGACTTCCCAAGCCGAAGAAGATATCCTCAAAGCTTATAATCTATCTGCAAACTGTTACATAACTAAGCCAGTAGATTTCGATCAATTCGTTAAAATTGTAAAATCAATCGAAAATTTTTGGTTTGCGATCGTAAAACTGCCACCGGAGTAATGGCAATGGCAGGTGAAAATATAAAAGTCTTATTAGTAGAAGACAATCCTGGCGATGTATTTTTATTACAGGAGTTTTTAAAGGAAGTTAACACAGTTGTAGTTGAGTTAATGCCCGTTGAGCGGCTTGAGAAAGCACTCAACCACTTAGCAAATGAAATTTTTGATGTCATTCTGTTAGACCTTTCGCTACCAGATAGCCAAGGACTGGAAACTTTTGTTACTGCTCACCAACAGGCAAAAGCAACTCCAATTATTGTGCTAACAGGTATAAACGACGAAACCCTGGCAACTAGGGCAATGCAGGAAGGAGCGCAGGATTATTTAGTCAAAGGACAAGTAACTGGTGATTTGCTGGTACGTTCGATGCGTTATGCAATTGAACGTCAACGAGCAGACAACGCACTGCGACAGAGTGAAGAGCGATTTCGCGTAGCTTTGAAAAACTCTCCCATTTTTGTCTATAACCAAGACCAGGAGTTACGCTACACTTGGGTTTATAATCCTTCCTATGGATTGACGGTTGAGCAAATATTGGGCAAAAAAGACTTGGATATCATCTGTGCCAAAGATGCTCAACATCTCACCACCATCAAACTTGGGGTACTAAGCAGTGGTATAGGAACACGAGAAGAAGTATCAATTACAACTAAACAAACAACTCGATATTACGATTTGACAGTTGAACCATTGCGGAATGAATCCCAAGAAGTTGTCGGGGTGACTTGCGCCAGTATCGACATTAGCGAACGGCAAGCTGCATTGCGCGAACACAAATTAGCCCAAGAAAAAATTAAAGAACAAGCAGCATTACTTGATGTCACTACAGATGCTATTTGCGTGCGAGATTTAAATAATCAAATTATCTTCTGGAACAAAGGTGCAGAAACACTTTACGGTTGGCAAGCTACAGAGGCTAAAGGAAAAAGTGTGACTGAGCTTTTGTTTGACGAACCTTCACCAGAAATCGAAGCGGCTGTTTTAGAAGTTATTAGTAAAGGTAAGTGGCAAGGCGAGTTAACTAAAACTACCAAAACTGGCAAAGAAGTCCTCGTTGCCAGTCGCTGGAGTCTGGTATGCGATGAAGAGGGAAAGCCCAAATCAATTCTGAGTGTTGACACAGATATTACCGACAAAAAACACTTAGAAGCCCAATTGTTTCGCGCTCAACGTTTAGAAAGCATCGGCACCTTAGCCAGTGGCATTGCTCACGACCTCAACAATATTCTGACGCCGATTTTGGCAGGAGCGCAACTATTACCACTCAAATTTCCCGATGCAGATCAGCGGACTCGCCATTTACTAGAAATTTTAGAAATTAACGCTAAACGCGGAGCCGATTTAGTCAAGCAGGTGCTATCCTTTGCGCGGGGTGTGGAAGGAAAACGCATTACTTTGCAACTCAAGCATTTAATTATGGAAGTTGCCAAGATTCTCAAAGAGACATTTCCCAAATCCATAGAAATTAGCACTGACGTACCTCAGGATTTGTGGATGGTTTCCGGAGATAGTACCCAACTCCATCAAGTACTGATGAACCTCTGTGTTAATGCTCGTGATGCTATGCCCAATGGCGGTAGTTTGACAATCTCTGGACAAAATCTGTTGATTGACGAAAATTATGCCCGGATGAACTTAGAAGCCAAGGTTGGATCTTACACAGTGATTACAGTCTCCGATACTGGAGTTGGCATTCCTGGAGAAATCTTAGATAGAATTTTTGAGCCATTTTATACTACAAAAGATGTTGGACAAGGCACAGGCTTAGGACTTTCCACGGTATTGGGAATCATTAAAAGCCACGGAGGTTTTATCAACGTGTATAGCGAACTCGGAAGTGGCACTAGCTTTAAAGTTTACTTACCAGCCGTAGGGGGAATGGAAACATTCAGCCCAGAAGATTCAATTCCACAGACAGGACATGGCGAATTGATTTTGGTTGTGGATGATGAAGTGGCGATTCAGGAGGTTACTAAATCATCATTGGAAACTTACAACTACAAAACCTTAGTTGCGAGTGATGGTATTGAAGCGATCGCCCTATACGCTAAAAATGTGGATAAAATTAATGCTGTATTGATCGATATTATGCTGCCTTCACTCGATGGTTTAACTGCCATCCGCACCTTAAAAAAAATTAACCCAGAAGTTAAAATTATTGCCAGCAGTGGATTGATGTCCAAGCAGAAGCTAAGTACAGTCACTAACATTGGCGTGCATATATTTTTGTCCAAACCATATACTATCAAAGAATTATTGCTTTGTTTACAAAAAGTACTTTGATTGTGTGAAAACTACTTCGCCTAAATCTGGCATCAGCAAGCTTACCGTAGACATTCCTGAGATTTGATATCATTGAGCATCGACTGACACACTCCGCTTACGCAGAGTGGCGAGTCTTTTAGATTTTGGATTTGAGGTTGAAATTTAATCCCAAATCAAAAATTTAAAATCCAAAATTGAATTGCTCCCCGCCTAATCCCTTTTTCTATGCCTCAATTTCTCAAGTTAATCATAAATATAGTAGTCTTAGCTGCGTTGTTACTCATATCTCTCCAAGTTTGGGCGCAAGAATGGCGTCCAGTTCGTGGTGGTATTACTTTTGGGATCAGTGGTATGGCTTTGATAAAGCAGCAAAGTAATTCTTTAGATTTTTTGATTGTTCATGATAATAAAAAACCCAATCAAAGCAGATTATCAATTATTAGTATCAACGGAAAAAATCAACCTGAATATTTTCCTTTAAGCTGGCCAATAAAAATAGAATTAGCTATTGATTTAGAGTCGATAACATCTGTTCCTCAATCAAATTCGGATTTTATTGCTTTAAGCAGTACAGGAAAAGCTTATTATTTGAGATTAGATATTGCCAAAAAAAATATTACTTTTCTTAAAGAATTCGAGTTACCAGCAATTACATCAAAAAGTAATTTAGAAGCATTTGGCTTACAATATATAGATGGTAAATTAGTAGCTATTTGGGCCGATCGCGGAGAGAGAGAAACAGCAGCAACTATTTATTTTGGAGAATATAATCCCAAGAGTTATGAAATTAAGCTTTCAGGTTATGGTAACTTTAAAGTACCATTTCCAGAGGGAAATGTCCGACATATTTCTGATTTAAAAGTAGACTCGTTGGGAATTGTTTACATTACAGCAGCAAGCGATGCCGGAGATGACGGGCCATTTCAATCAGCTGTGTATGTTGCTGGTTACTTGGGATTGTGTGGTAATTATATAACTTGGCGATCGCATCCTCAACTTGTTCCCCTTTACCGCTCTTACTACCACAAAATTGAAGCAATAGAACTTATTCCAGGTGCAGAAGGCGGTATAATTGTAGGCACAGATGACGAAAATCTCGGTTCCTATATCTACATTGTGGGTGGAAGTAGCTGAATATCACAGCGCTTTTCAAATAATTGAACTACACTACTCCCTACTCCCATTCCTCAATCACCAAATAATTACTAATTCGTAATTAATGGTGAAAACCTTTTAATTGACTAGAGTGAGACTCAATTGCCACCACTACCTATTAATTAGCGGAAATTATTAGGATTTAGGCGAACAGAACTTGGTTGAGACTGACGACGAATTGCGACTCCATTGCGGAGGTTTCTAGCAGTACCACCATCTTTGGCATCGAGGAAAGGCTTAAGATTAATATCACCTCTATAGGAATTAACTCGATTATTGCCACCGCCTAGAAGTGTACGTCCTAAATTATATAAGCTGTTTCCTGTTGTGCGATCGCCATAAGTGTTAACAGCTATCGTTTGCTGTCCGCTGTCAGCAGTAGTCAAGTTTTGGAAAATACTATTGCGGATAGTATAAGGATCTTTACCAGGCGGTACTGTCAACACAATTCTACAGCTGGGATTAGCTTGAGTTGTAACGCAGACAATATTTTCGTTATTTTCTACAGATGTCTGGAGTTCTTGTAGCCCATCTGGGCGATACTGTTCTAAGCGGTTGGCAATTGCCACACAACGCTTTTGTGCATCCCAACCACCGCCCAAAGTCGCAGGTGTCGCCCAAGGAAAGTATTGTCCTGGTTGACTTTGCGGCTGATACATTACGGTGTACTGACCATTGTAAGTCTGACAGGTAAAGCGAGTTGTACCATCAACTGAAGGTGAAGGTGGTATGTTTGTTGATGTGTCGATTGGTATCGGTGATGATGTACTGTCTGATGGCACTGTTGGTACTACTACACCATTGTCAGTAGAGTCATATTGCGCCATTGCGGCAGAATTACCCAGACACAAAGATAAGCCAAGACTGCCCAAAGATATCAATCGTAGCAGTTTTGAAGACATAACCATCCTCCACTAAAAATCGGTAGGGAATTGATAATTTTAAGGACGAATAATTTCGTTTTTTGATTCTTTAAAAACGCTATTTTTTTTCTTCTCTGGCTTTTTTATCTGCAAGTAGCTTTTTGACTCGTGCTTGAATTTCTCTATGATGCCCAATTCCTTCGTAGGCGTAACGGTTGTAATTACTACGGGTAATCAGGTTTTCTAAATCACTAACTCGCTCCCTACCGCCTGGGTGCGAAGACAACCAACTTGGAGGAGCATTTTTTTGCTGTTTTTCTAATGTCACCATTAAGTTACGCAAACCATCAGCAGCGTAACCAGTAGCAACAATTAACCGTGTGCCGAGTGTATCTGCTTGACGTTCCATGTCGCGGCTGTAACTAAGTGCAAACAGTTGACCGATGCTGCCGCCTAAAGGAATATATTGAGTAACGTTAGAAATTAAATTGCCTTGGGTGATTAATTGAAAACCGTGGGATAAAACGACATGGGATAATTCATGACCGATTAACCCAGCTAATTCTGCTTCGGAATTACTTTTAGCGATCGCACCCGCATTAATAAAAATTTTACCTCCAGGTAATGCAAAAGCATTAAGACTTTCCTGTGGAATTACGAAAAATTCGTATTGAAACTCGTCACGTCCAGTTACTTTGGCTAATTTCTGTCCGATTTGATTGACGTATCCCAAAACAGCTTCGTCAGTTATTACATTCAACTGTTTTTTTGCCTCTTTAGCTGCGGATTCACCTATAGCTCTTTCACCTTGTAGCAGGACAATACTAGAATCAAGGGCAGAAAATGGCCCGAGCAAACTGCCAGTAGCGGCGTAACCTAATGCACCTGTAATAATATTACCGATCAGGTTGCCTCTAATTTCGGCTCGGATATGAGATTTGTAACGTTTGAGATTTTCCTCAGCTAAGTTTGTAAACTCAGGTGCTTGGGGATCTTTAGGATTGAGAATGGCAAATTGACGCGCCGCTAAAGAGGCTTCCATCCATTTTTTCTCATTAGCCAAGGCTGTGACTTTAGCTTTAATCAATTCCGGTTGGTCTGGATAAAGCGAAGATGCTCGTTCTAATACATCTAAGGCTTCTTTGGGGCGATCGTATTGTTTCAATACTTCAGCATAGCGAATATGACCGGGGATAAATTCTGGATATTGCTCAACCAATAATTGTAGGGGTACAAAAATTCGTGTTTGCAACTTTTTTGCTATCCCCGCTTCTGATTCTCGCCAATATACCTGACCTCCTGGGGATAGTTGCGTGGGGTCTAGTATGGCTGGTTTACGTTCTTCAGGTGTGCTGGTTTTGGCAAAAGGTTCTTTTAGCTGGCGATAAATTTTTTCTGCCTCTGGGATTTGTCCGGCTAAATAAAGTCTATCCGCTTCAATAAATTTTAGCTGACGGGTAATTTCTTCCGGACTGAGTGTAGGTTCCTGTGGGGACTCTGGCTTTTTCGGTTCGGAAACTTCCAGCGAGGCTTCTGGTGTTGATGGTTGCAACACTTCCCGTAACTTTTGGTCTTTAGTCGTTTCTGAACTGGGTGAGTTTATCGTTTCAACCGTAGTAGATGCAGGAGGTTCTTGTGCTGGAACGGGTGTTGTTGGCTGCGTCAAGATAATCAAAATTGATGTACTAACTGACAGTAATACCCAGTTACAAGTTAGCAGTAGAGACTTCCAGGTTCGTTTCATGCTGGGTAACACCTATGCAAAAGGCTGTTTTTTAAATCTTACGAGGAATTAGCAATTACGTATATGGAGCGATCGCTGCTATTTTACAACCCAAGATAAGCTATAAAACCAGAAAGTATGTGTTTTGGCTGATGGGGAGATAAAGAGATGGGGAGAGGAATTAAGCAACAATCCAACCAGATGCAAGTTAAATGTGGAACAGCTTACTACTGCCTTTGGGGATATGTAATATCATGTCCGCCTAATCACTTATGATTACCGTATCTGTGCAAAAATCCCAAAAGTCTTTTTCCCCCTGCCCCCTGCCCTCTAAATGATAAGTCTTCAACCGGACATGACATAAAACACAAAAAACCCCGGCTAATTTAGCCGAGGTAAAGTCGAGAAGTGAGAATGACGATGAGATACAGCGATACCGAAATCAAAAAACCTTAGCTAACGCTAAAACCAACCAAAACTAAAGTAGTGACAATTAAAGTTGCAAAAACACCTTGTATTAGGTATTTACGTTGTTCCCAAATTGCTGGGTACTCAGCATAGTACATCTTGGGTTCAGCTGCGTAGTTATTGAGAATGCCTTCTTCATTTACAGTGGTATACATTATTTTTTTCTCTTTGTTGTTTGTTAACTTATGTAAATAAATTTAACAATATTGTTACAATTTTTCAACATAACTTGACAAAAAAAATTTATAACTTTGATAAAAATTATTTATAGCTGTAGTCATGTCTGACTTTTCACGGTATGTGGACACAAAAAACCCCAGCTAAATTAGCTGAGGTAAAGAGAGAAGTACGAATGGCGATGAGATACAGCGATAGTGAAATCAAAAAATCTTAGCTAAGGCTAAAAGCAATTAAAAATAAAGTCGTAACTATAATAAAGTTACAAAAACATCTTGTATTAAATATTTACGTTGTTCCCAAATTGCTCGCTACTGGGTTGAATTGCGTAGCTATTGAGAACTCCGTTTACATCAACACTGGTATAAATAATTTTTGTCTTGATTGCTTGTTAATTTATGTAAATAAATTTAACAAATTTGTTAAAAGTCGTCAATATGGCTTGACAAAAAAAAATTAATATTTTTAATAAAAGTTACTTATCAGCGAGCCGCAATCCAAAAGCGCATCGATCGATACACCGACGTAGTTACAAAGGTAGCTGATAAAGGCGTAGTCCCCCGTCTGTGCCCTTACAGCACTTAGCATACTTCTAAAGCTGAGTGTTCAGATTTTTGAGTGCAACTCAAAAACGACCAGAAAAAGCTGATTTATTAATGTTGATTTGGGTGAAGATTCTCCCGACGGATTTCGATGTAGTCAGCGATCGCGCTCAAGATTGAGTCGCCTACAATGTCGTGTAACATCGCATTTCCTCAATCTATAGCCGAAGCATTCATTTTTGCTTTTACTTTCAAACAAGCATTTATTCAATGAGTCAAATATAATCCTTTAATCTCATGGAGTATTTATGTTTTTGAGTTAATTTAATATAGCGGTTGCGCGCGCAACCGCACACTTCGTCGTGAACGCTCGGATGACTATATCAAGTGCAAAGTACCCACACCTTGATAACCCCCAACTTGGGTTATTTATGTAATCCTTACCCAGCTAAGATTAGAGATGTCGCTGTTGCATAACGGGTGATGTGCGCTCGCGGCTGTTGCTCCTGATGTCAGCCATACTATATCTACGCCATCTTGATTAGAAAAACCTGCGTTCTTGTATTTTCCTTGCAGGCTTTAGTTCATGTACATGCTCTACAGCCCATTCGCAAAGCACCGCTAAGGGATCGACCAGCGTTTCACCAAGTGGTGTAAGAGAATAGTCTACTTGAGGGGGCATAACTGGATGCACAACCCTTTGAACAAGTCCACAGGCTTCAAGTTTTCGCAAATTTTGAATCAGCATTTTTGGTGATATACCTTTGATCTGCTGTTGTAACTGGCTGTATCGTTTTGTACCTTGAGAAAGCACATATATGATCAGAACCACCCACTTACTTGCGATGTGTTCAAGAACTTGAGGAGCTGCACAGGTTGTATCAAAAACTTCTATGTTAGCAATATATTCTCTTGCCACTTGAGTGCCATACATATTTTTTATGTTGCTAAAGCTTTATACAGAAGTAATTATTACTAAATGGTAAGTATAGCACTTTCTGGTAAATACTTCCAAATTGAAAGTCAGTTGTGCTTGTATAGGATATAGGAAAGATTCAATAACCATAATACGAAAGAGGCGTCATGAAATTAGCTGGAAAAATTGCCCTTGTAACAGGCGGCAACAGTGGGATTGGATTGGCAACTGCTAAATTGTTCAGTCAAGAAGGAGCTAAAGTTGTCATTTCTGGACGCAATCCTACTAGCCTTGATGAAGCAGCCTTAGCAATTGGTGGCGATGTATTAACTATTCAAGCCGATGTTACAAACTTGCAACAAATCGACCAACTTTATGATGTAATTGGGAAAAAATTAGGCAAAATTGATGTCTTATTTGCAAATGCTGGAGTTGCAAAATTTGCACCTTTAGAATCAACGACTGAGGCATTATATGACGAATTGTTTACAATCAATGTCAAAGGCTTATACTTTACCGTTCAAAAATCCTTAACTTATCTAAATGACGATGCTGCAATCATCCTCAACACCTCCTTTTTAGGCGAAACCGGTTTACCTGGTACGAGTGTTTTAGGGGCAAGTAAGGCGGCGGTGCGTTCATTAGCAAAAACGTTTGCAGCTGAACTTGTGAGTCGTGGAATTCGAGTCAATGCTGTTAGTCCAGGAGCTATTACAACGCCTATTTATACTAAATTGGATATGTCTCAAGCAGATGTCGAAGCTATGGCACAAAATATCATCAATCAAGTGCCTATGAAGCGATTTGGAACACCCGAAGATATTGCAAAGACAGTCCTGTTTCTCAGCACCTCTGATTCTGCATATATTTTAGGTGTTGAAATCGCCGTTGACGGTGGAATTAGCCAACTTTAATCGATTGGATTACAAAAAAATGGTGTTATTAAAAAGCGGAGATATCTCAATGAGTAATGTTGAAATTGTTCAAGAGCTTTATCGAGCATTCAGTCAAAAGGACTATGAAGCATTTCGGAAGGTATGTGCTTCTGATGTGGAGTGGATTCAGAATCAAGGGTTTCCAAATGGATCGACTCATCATGGTGCAGATGCAGTGATTAAGGGTGTCTTCGATGTACTTCACAATGATTGGGACTCTTGGCGATTTAAGATTGAGGAGTATTTAGATGGAGGAAGTTCAGTTGTTGCTTTAGGATATTATGAGGGCGTTCACAAAGTCAGTAAAAAGTCATTTCACTCTGCCGCTGCTCATGTTTACGATTTATTAGATGGTAAAGTTGCTAGATTTCGTCAATTTACAGATACTCAAGTTATCTGGAATGCGATCGCTTGAATACTACAGGAATAAGGTAAACAAATAGAGCACAGACCTCATTCGTGGAGTTTTGCAACGATTAGTACTCTTTGCCTAACCACCCAAACCCAGCGGAAAGTCTCCAGGCTCGACGCCAGGAAAAACCCGTCTAGGTAAAAACAGATTTCCAATATTTAAAAAGACAGCAACACTAGTTCGCAATGAACCATCTGTAGCTCTTTAATATCAAAGATTGTTCATACTTTGGGTAAGTCTCTGATTAACTCACTGCTGCTGGGTAATTTTGCATTTTTTAGTCTAAACTCTAGTCATACCAAATCCGGCTAATTAGTTATAATTCCCGAATCTATGCACAAAGCTCAAAAACCCTTCCCCTGTGCCCCTGGAGCGGTCTTAATCATAAGTCTTTAACCGGACACGATATCATTACCAGCCTCAGCAAAATTTCTTTAGCGAACTAGTGTTTTTTGTAACACGATTCTTTGTGTGTCTATTATGGCACTTGTGAAGTATTTTTTAGAATCAAATTATTGCAAGTATATTGCTTTCAGTCTTAACTATGGCTGTAAATCTGATAATTCGTCTGGCAGAACCTCAAGATTTGTCCATTCTAGTAAAGTTCAATCAAGCATTAGCTCAGGAGGCTAGGGGTGAGAGCCTAAACCTTCAGAAACTTACTAAGGGAATTCAAGCAATACTAAAGGACGCCAATCGTGGTTTCTACATGTTGGCTGAAAAGGATGATAAAGTAATCGGTTCTACTTTGATCAATTTTGAGTGGAGCGATTGGAGCAATGCTTGGTATTGGTGGCTACTTGATATTTATGTCGAACCAAATCATCGTAAAAAGGATGTTTTTCGTAGCCTTTATGCATATTTAGTCACTGAAGCTAAAGCGGCTGATGTTTGTGGATTACGCCTTTATGTTTATAAAGGTAATACTAGCGCTCAAAAAGTTTTTCAAAAGTTGGGGATGGTAAGTTCAGACTCCCTTATCTTTGAAGATCGCCTTTTACCAATGCCCTGAGAGGATGTTTTAAAAGTTTTGAAGGATCAAATTTTATGTTAAACGCCTTACCACGATCTAGATTGTGGCATCAAACATCCTCTATAAATTTGGCGTTGCATAAATAAGGATGCCCCACAAAAAACCGATCTCCTGTTATTAGTACAAAATCGATCTAAAAAGAGTACCCTTGAGGGTACTATCGCTTCAAAAACCTTAAAGATTATATTGAATGTAGCTAATAAAGGCATTTTGGTTATCTGCAAGAAAATACAAGGTTGATATTATGAAAAACTCCAATTAATGCCGATGTTATCCTTAAGTAGTCAGACAAAATTAATGACACAATAACTGTAAATATTTTTGTCCAGCTACTTATCAAATTTATCTAATTGATACTTGTCTACCTACTAGTAGATAAATAACTAGGAACAAAAAACACTTGCAAGTATCCTCTTTGCAAAAAATCTTATGCAGAATTATTATTTTAGGCATTTACCTTGTGGCACAAGGCTTCCTTATAGCATTCATGGTGTTTCTGTGAGTATACCGACATTACAAGATATAATTGGCTACGAAGAAAAACGACCTGAAACCCTTAAAAAAATCGTAACTGGATATCCAAGATTCGTTACCCATCCATATATACTTGAAATTCAAAAATATCTGAGTAAAAAGTTTGCATTGGATGCTAAACATCTGCTAATTTTATCTTCTACTAAAGTTGCACTGGCTTTGTGTAATTTTGCAAAAATAAATGCTTCTAATATCATTGAGTATAAAGAAATAATTGGAGTTATTCTTCCAGAGGATAGTACTAAGATAAAAAAGGCTCAAGACTTTTTGCAGCATACAGGGTCAGGAATATCATCTCGTTGGGCTGAGGATTTTTTGATAAATGAGGGTATCTTGCAAAATATACAGGCTGAAGAATATTTTGTGGGAGATGCAGAAAGCTATATTCTCAATATATTAAATGATTCCTATGGTGCAGGAAGCAAGGATAATATATATCTAACAAGTTCTGGAATGAACTCAATTTATTCAGTTTACAAATCAATTACTAACATTCAACGCGAAAATAGTAAATTTATTTGGATACAGTTTGGATGGTTATTTATGGATACAATGCAACTTATTGAAAAGTTGCAAAATCATGAGAATAATAACTTTATAGTCTATAATATTGCTAATCTAGTAGAACTTGAATTAATTTTTAAGGAAAAGGGTAAGTATATAGCAGGAATTATAACTGAGGTTCCCTCAAATCCTTTAGTACAAACTCCTGATATAGCAAGTATTAAAAGGCTTGCAAATAAGTACAATTGTATTTTTATAATTGATTCTACAGTAGGTACATCTTATAATATTAATATTTTACCTTATGCTGACTTAATTGTTGAAAGTCTAACCAAGTATGCGTCTGGTTCTGCCGATCTTATGTTGGGAGCTATAATTTTAAATTATGAGTCAAATTTTTACAATCAGCTTAAAACAATTATACCCACCTTTTTAGAACATCCATATATTCGAGAAAAAAAAAGGTTAGCATTTCAAATAAATGGGTATTTAGAAAGAATCAAAAAAGTAAATAAAAATACAATAAAAATAGTAGATTTTTTGAAAAAATGTAACTCTGTTAAGAAGATATTTTGGGCTTATGAAGAACAATCAAAGTCCAATTTTGAGAAAATTCAAAAGTCTCCAAATTCTCCTGGGGGAGTTATCACTATTGAGTTACACATCCCTCTTAGGTCAGTCTATGATAAGTTAAAAATTGCTAAAGGTCCTAGTTTTGGAGCTGAATTTACTTTAGTTTGTCCGTATATGTATCTTGCACATTATGACTTAGTGTCTAATCAAGAAGGTAGACAATTTTTAAATGAAAAGGGATTGAATCCAGAGTTACTTAGGATTTCTGTCGGGATCGAAAAAGTTGAGGATATTATCCATGTGTTCTCAGAGGTTCTCTAGGTAAAATATCATAGCTGCCGGAAGTGCTGTAAAGGTATAAGCGCACCTGTAAATAAATTCTGTTTACTGAATCAATATTCCGATAAAAAGCCATGAATTACAAAGACTTCATCTCTAATAAAACACAGTTTTGCCAACTCTCACAGCCATTTCATCTAGAGTTGGGTGGAAAATTAACCGGAGTTCAGATTGCTTATCGAACTTGGGGGCAATTAAATGCTGAACGTAACAATGCAGTACTGGTTTGTCATGCCCTAACTGGTTGTGCTGATGTCGATGTTTGGTGGAAGCCTTTATTGGGAGCAGGTAAGGCACTAGACCCAAATCGGGATTTTATTATCTGTAGCAATATCCTGGGAAGTTGTTATGGCACAACCGGACCAACTTCTATCAATCCTGAGACTGGAATGGTCTATGCTGCCTCGTTTCCATCCATCAACATTCGCGATATGGTGCATCTGCAAAACGTACTGCTAGAAATGCTAGGAATTCAATCTCTACAACTGGTGATAGGAGGTTCCTTAGGTGGGATGCAGGCAATCGAGTGGGCTTTGCTCTATCCAGAAAAAGTGCAGGCGATCGCACCTATTGCAGTTTCTGGTCGGCACTCACCTTGGTGTATTGGTTTTAGTGAAGCTCAACGACAAGCGATTTATACCGATCCTCAGTGGCAAGGTGGGAATTACACAGCTGATAAACAACCTTCACAAGGTCTAGCAGTGGCACGGATGATGGCAATGAATACTTATCGTTCTTGGAGAAGTTCTGTAGAACGGTTTGGAAGACTGTACTATTCCGATCCACCAATTGAGCAGTTTGAGATTAGTAACTACTTGTTATATCAAGGTAAAAAGCTAGTAGAACGGTTTGATGCCAACACCTATATTACACTTACTCGCGCAATGGATTCTCATGACGTTAGTTACAATGGTCAAGATTATAAATCAGTTCTCCAAAGTATCTTACAACCATCTTTAGTTGTAGCAACTGCTTCAGATATGCTGTATCCAAGTACAGAACAGCAAGAGCTAGCCGACTTAATACCTAATGCAGAACTAGCATGGTTAGAGTCTATTCATGGTCACGATTCTTTTTTAATCGATATGGCTGCACTTAATGATTTAGTTGTCAGTTTCCGTAATAAATTGTCAAGCTTTTATCACTCTGACTTTAACAAGTTTGACAAACAACATTATCCTATAGCTAGCTTTTTGAATTATTCATAAATGTACTCTGTGAATAATTCATCTGGCCGCGCTACCCCTTTTAACTTTTATATTTACGAAGGACATCTGTAAGTAGAACTTAGTAGGGGGGCATCTTGGAGGCCAGGTAGTGGGAGCTAACTTCCATAGTTCAAGTAGGATCGCCAATTGTTCGAGCTTTGAATAAAAAGGACTATATTATGTTGAATCATCTGTACAGCTTAATTCACGAGCCTATCAAAATAACCCATCAAGATAGAGACTCATTTATCAATTGGTCTTCGGCTGTGGCACAACGTGCATTTATCGAAAATGACCAAGATGCTAAACTGGAAGCGCAAAGAGCGTTGTATAACCTATATTTAGGTCGGCTAGCTGTACCCTGGGAAAAAAGGGCAATTAATGTCAACCATCCACTTTTAACTGAGATTCAGTTCATCTTTGAACAAAGCTGGTATGAGGCAGAACGTCTTAAACATGAACCTAAGCTGCAATCTCTACCACAGGTTGAAGACTTTCCCAGTTGGGTTCAAGACTATGCCAGCAATCACTACTCCAATGACCTTCACCCTATCTTTCCCTTTCTTGCAAAAGAGGCATCGCTAGGGCAAATGCGGGAGTTCTTCTTCCAAGAAACGCCTTTAGAAATGCTTTTTGGTGACATCGTAGGATTAATGCTTCCGGGTCTATATGGTCTTCCAAAGATGGAGTTAGTAAGAAATTACTGGGATGAAGTGGGTTGTGGGGTTGAGAACCGAGTTCATCGCAATTTGAGATCCCAACTCATGCAGTATTTAGGCATTCCCGCAGATGCCTATATAAGCCACGCAGACCTCCTAATTTGTGAGGAACTGGAGCTGATCAACCTTTATCTCGGATTAGCACTAAATCGGGAAAAACTTACTCAACTAATTGGTGTAATGCTGACAACAGAGTTAGTTATTCCTGGTCAATTTAATTATCTAATAGAGGGATGGAAAAGACTAGGCATCAGTGATGCGATGTTGGCTTACCATATGGAGCACACAACCGTAGATGAGGTACACGCACAAGACCTTCTATACCGTATAGTCATGCCTATCTTAAAAGATGCTCCACACTTGATGAGCGATATAGTTATGGGTGTTTCCCGGCGTCTAGATGCATCAGGAGCAGTGCGTGACAAGTTATATGACCGGATTTGTAATCTTTCGGTAGATGTCAATAGAAACTATGCCTTACGTTAACGTCAAATTGATAGATGACTCTCTTTCCCCTGAGGTAAAGGCAGAAGTAATACGTCAGATTACAGATGTTTTTGTCCAAGTATTAAACAAAAATCCTGAAACAACATTTGTCGTGATCGAGGAAGTGAATATCGACAACTGGGGTGTGGCTGGACAAACTGTCCGGGCTAGACAAGCCGCTAAAAGGAGTCAACTTGATGCCCAAAATTTATAGCTCAGGCTCATATCGCTCAAGTAGCTTGAATTTCAAAGAAATCCTAAATAAGCTATCTGAGGATCAGCAGAAACGAATTGAGCGCCTTATACAAATCGATCCTGTTTTAAGTATCCTACAGTACATCAAAGTCTACTTTTGGATTGCGATTGCAATTGCGATCGGAGTCTACTCATGGCATCCTCTAGTCGTTGTAGCTGTCATTGTATTTATCGCAGGTAGGCAACATTCGCTGTACATCTTAAATCATGATGCCAGTCACAATCTACTCTTTAAAACTTCCAGTCAGAACAAATGGGTAGCTACAGTTTTCTCCAATCTAGTAATGTTTCACCACCCTGAAGCGTGGTCTTTTGTCCAATGGAAACGCATTCATATACGCCATCATTTATATCTATTTACAGACCAAGACCCAAACTACGTCGGGCGTCAAAATAAAGGAGATACGATCGCAGTACATAGACCGCTGAAGTTAATTTGGTTATGTATGCGCTCTGGTATCACGAGCAGTTTTCAGTTTTTCATTGGTCGTCAGGATTATGCAGATTCACGAGTAACCACCAAGGTCAATAAAGGGGCCTATAATCATCTGTCATGCTTATTCAGATATTTTAAAGACGATCCCCAAATGCAGATAGAATCAATAGTTCGCCTGACTTTTATTGTTTTTGCTGGGGTGATACTTAGTGTTTTCCAATGGTGGATTCCCTTTCTCGTATTTTGGATAGTACCCATGTATACCATCTATCCAATGATTTTAATGTTCATGGATTTAACCGAGCATCGCTGGGCGGATACCTCTGCAAATATGGAAAACAATACTCGCTCTGTGAGAACAGGAGTCTTAGCAAAGCTGATCGTCGGTGCTCTACCGCGTGGTTTTCATCGAGAGCATCATTTTTGTCCACGAGTAGCAGTAACGAAATTACCAGAATTGAGCATGATTCTATGCCAAGAGGATGTCTTATCAGATCCTATTTCCATTAAGGATCTATTTAAGGAATTAGCCTAGTCTAAACCAATGTGGTGATATCAAAATCCGATTTTATTTTTGAAAAAGACTAAGGCGTGTCATCAGTTGATGTTGCGATCGCCACAGGCACTCGATTTCCTCAAATTCAACTTTCTTGGTGTAATTTACCTCGCTAATACCGTAATTTGGCTCAACTGATGACACGTCTTAAGAGATAATTAGCGATTCGATGGTTTTATTTTAAAAAAGTTTAACGGGAAGAAGATTTAAATTGCCAACGGTGAGGTGAAATAATCAGATGACTATGGTCAATCAGATGACATTCGATATTTTGCAGGCTCGCCATGAAACTCCAGGTTGTAAAAATGTTTTACACTTCAACAATGCGGGTGCTGCACTCATGCCAAAACCTGTACTAGAAAGTGTTATTGGTCATTTGCAAATAGAAGCAGAGATTGGAGGTTGTGAAGCTGCTCAATATTCCCATGATGTTGTCGAGCGCGTCTATGATTCTGTAGCTACACTAATCAATTGCGATCGAAACGAGATAGCTATTATTGAGAATGCCACACGAGCCTGGGATATGGCTTTCTATTCAATTCCTTTCTGTTCTGGCGATCGAATTCTAACGTCGATGGCAGAATATGCAAGCAACTACATCGCTTTTCTTCAGGTGGCCCGCAAGACAGGTGCAACCATTGAAGTTGTTCCCAACGATGAACATGGGCAAATCTCAATTACTGCTCTATGTAATGCTATTGATGACGATGTAAAACTTATTGCTATTACCCATGTCCCAACTAACGGTGGACTTGTTAATCCTGCGGCAGCTGTAGGGAAGGTAGCCCGTCAGGCTGGTATTTTGTACTTGTTAGATGCGTGTCAATCCATTGGTCAAATGCCGATTGATGTCAATGTCATAGGTTGCGACTTTCTCTCAGCAACTGGTCGCAAGTATCTGCGTGGCCCTCGTGGAACTGGGTTCTTATATGCTAAACGTGATTCGACGGAACAGTTTGAGCCTCCTTTATTAGATCGTCATGCAGCGCAATGGGTGGCAAAAGACCGATACCAGTTGCTTCCAAATGCACGCCGTTTCGAGAACTGGGAAACCAACTATGCCACCAAGATCGGTCTCGGTGCTGCGATCGACTATACCTTGAAGTGGGGTATTAAACCTATTTGGTCGCGTATTTCAGCCCTTTCTACTTCTTTACGTACCCAATTAGCCGATATTAAAGGAGTTAAAGTTTGGGATTTGGGTCTTGAACGGTGTGGGATTATTAGTTTTACTGTTGAAGGCAAGATTTCACGGGATATCTTCCAGAAACTCCTTGAGCAAAATATTAACGTTTCTGTCTCGACTCTAAAATCTACTCGTCTCGATATGGAAGTGCGAGGACTTACTGAGCTTGTCCGTGCATCTGTTCACTACTACAACAGCGAGGAGGAAATTGAACTCTTTTGCGCTAAACTTAGCTCAATTTTATGGAACTAGCATTTGATTGTTTAAAAAGCTTCGTACAGAGAAACAGAAAATTAAAGGAAGTAGTTCGGATGAAGCACTCAAATATCCACTTGAAATGAGAAAACGAAGCAACTAAAACACAAAAATGTCGAATTCATATTTTAGCCTGCAACCAGATATTTTTTATAGAACCCATTTGACATCTTTTACTGTGTTGAAGTTAATTGACCGCAAAAACTGATGTCAATAAATTATTTGAGATCGTTAATTATCATCAAGTGTTTGATTTTCCGAAGATATTTATACATAGTTAATTTTTTCACACATCATTTAGGATTGCTATAGATGGCTAACAAGTTTTATAACCGTCGCCAATTTCTTCAAACTGCCAGTTTGTTTTCTACTGCTTTAATGGCTTCATTAGCTAGTCCTCGCCTTACTAGAGCTAGCGATGAGCCAGTGGAAGCTGTTGTTATCGGTAGTGGTTTTGGTGGATCGGTTGCAGCTTTACGTTTGGGAAAAGCTGGTATCAAAACAGTAGTACTAGAGCGAGGTCGTCGCTGGACTATTAAACCCGATCAAAATACCTTTGCTACTTATCGTAATCCTGACGGTCGATGTGCTTGGCTCAGTCCAAACGCACCACTGTTTGAAGAATCTCCTATAGACATATATACGGGAGTATTACAACGTAAAGATGAAAATGGTATTTCTGTTCTGTGTGGGGCTGGAGTTGGAGGAGGTTCTTTAGTATATAACGGCATCACTTACCAACCTCCGCGTCAGACATTTGAGAGAGTTTTTCCTAGCTCGATTAACTATGATGAGATGGACAAAATATACTATCCCCGCGTTCGTTCAATTCTGAAACCATCACCTCTTCCCCAAGATATTTTAGCTACTAGTTATTATCAATCTACACGGATTTTCCTAGAGCAAGCAAATATTGCGGGATTTCCTAATGGTTTATTGGATATGGCTACAGATTGGGATATTGTTCGTCAAGAAATTAACGGGACTAAATCACCTTCTGCAATTATTGGGGAAATTTGGTATGGCATTAATAGTGGAGCAAAAAAGAGTCTAGATGGTAATTATTTAGCACAAGCCGAACAAACTGGAAATGTAGAAATTCTCCCTTTACATATAGTAACGGAAATATCAGAAGTTCCTGGACGGGGGTACCGTGTTTCATGCATTCAAATCAATGAGTATGGAGTAACTATCAAAAGTATATCTATTACTTGTCGCTACTTATTCTTAGCAGCTGGTTCTATGGGAACTTCTGAGCTTTTAGTTAAAGCAAAAGCAAAGAAGACACTTCCTAATTTGAATGACTATGTTGGTCAAGGTTGGGGAAACAATGGGGACAATTTTGGTACTCGTTCAGGCTTACCACCGACTAATCCAGGTCAAGGTGGACCGGCAACTGGTCGCCTTGAACATTTAGATAACCCTTTCGGACCAGTCATTTTAGTAGAGTATCCAACATGGAATGCTCCTGAAGGAACTTTATCTGCTCTCGGTATGGCAATACCTCGTAACAGCGGAAGTTTTAAATATGATGCAGCAAAAGATGCGGTCAAGCTAAATTGGGCTGCTGATTCTCCAGAGAATAAAAAACTTCTCAAGGATGTAGAGTATACTTATAGAATTCTGGATAGGAAGAATACTACCTTCAATCGACAACCTCATACAGAATTAAGATTAGGTAGTCACAAGCGCAAAAACCAACCTACATCAATGAATTCAGCTACTATTACTGCCCACCCTCTTGGAGGAGCCGTAATGGATAAAGTATGTGACACATATGGTCGGGTAATTGGTTATCAAGGACTGTATGTTGTTGATGGCGCACTTATTCCTGGCTCTACAGCATGTACTCCTCCGTCCATAACAATTGCTGCCTTAGCAGAGCGCTGCATGGAGCAAATTATTGCAGATATTTCCTAACACAATGGTTATATAGGACTAATATTTGATTTCTCAAAAAGCTCCGTACATTTGAAGAGTGGCAAAATCACTCGTTTGTGTGCCTGATAAACCACTTCTTCCATCCACTTTAGATCGGAGAACGAGCGAATCAAAGCACAGAAACGTCGCACCCAGGTTTTATAGCTGTAGTCACATAGATTAGGACAAAATGACAAGCGTGAATGATTGGAATAGTAATAGTTCTACCTCTTGCCGCCAGCAAGAACTACCTTTTGCCTCCTGCTATAGCTTGTAAGCCTTGATAAATCAGTTTGACTAACGCTTTCCTCACCTCACGCGCATCTGGGCGATTATCTATAAATTCTTGTAGTTCTGCGTTAGCGTTCGCGCAGCGTTCCGCAGGAAAGCTCACCAAAGGTATCACCGCTTGTAGATGCTGGTTTATCATTGTTCGCTGTTAGACAGAGGTTCCCTAAATATTATCTCGTAGCTTTTTCAAAAATCAAATATGATTCGTATACATTAACCTGATTTAGGTTGTGAACCAAAATTATCTTTTTTGTAAAATCTTTGCTTCTCAATTCGTTCATATTATTTTTATGAATACTGTAAGATGTCAATACAAATATTCTTTAAAAATTAAAATGAAACATTCCTAAAAACAATAGTTCATAGGATTGTCTTCAGCATAAATAAGATTGAAAGACCCTCACAAGTTTTAAAATACTATTAGCGAGAACCTGCAAAAATGTTAAAAAAATTCTGCAATATATTTCTCAAAAAACAATTGATGTTTATGGTGACAGCCGGAATCTCTTTAATTAGTTTAGCAATTACAGCTAAATCTGCTAAACCTGCTGTTTTAACCCTCAGTGATGATAATTCAGTAGTTGCATTTGACCCTAATTACTCTATTAATGCTGCAAATAATGGCTTAATTTTGTGGACTGTTGATGATGTAAATCAATTATTTCAGAATCAGTTTTGGTATCGTATTGGTTCTCAAGATAAAGAGAGTCCAATTAATAATCTGAATTTGATCCACCTCGAACAATCTCAAATCGGTGACAAACAAATCTCTGCTACCTATGCTGGTAGGGGCTTTGAAATTGTATTTGACTTGACATTAGATGGAGATTCAGAAGGTAGTGGCAGGTCTAACTTATTTGAGAATATTGCAATTAAAAATATTAGTTCTGATAAGTTAGATTTCCACTTATTCAATTATACTGACTTTGATTTAAATAATAATGGGACGCAGGATACAACAAAAATAGGTAGCAATAAAGCCGAGCAATTCGATGGATTTACTTGGGCAACTGAGGTCGTTGAGCCTAAAGCGACCCATTACCAAGTGTCTCCCGTTTCTACCATCTTTGATGCATTGGAAGATAATGCATCTACTACACTCAATAATTTGCCTAGTCTGCTTTCGAGTGGTGACAATGCTTATGCTTTCCAGTGGGATTTTACCCTCGATCCAGAAAAGTCTTTTTTAATTAAGAACTATAAATCGCTCAAATCGGTTCCTGAGCCAACAATAATCCCAGCATTAGTAGCTTTGAGCAGTTTAATGCTTCTTTGTTACTTGCGTCGGTGGTGGCTTTTTCGGAACAAATCTAAATTAGAGTATAGCGATCGTACTATTGAAGTTGATTATTAAAGTTATTTATCTGTTATTGTTTCAATACCGAACTAATTTAAAGAAAACAGAGATTGGGATCTTACTAGGGTACTTGTGACGCAAAGTACATCTTTAGTAAGACCCAATTTTAAATCATCTTTACAAAACGTACTATCACTTACTTAATAAAATTTTTAACCAAGAAGTTTCAGAAAGCGAATAAATCTCTGAGGTAATAAGTCAACACTCAGACCTAGACTTCATCTAAGATGATGTTTTCAAAGGTAAGAGATATTATAAAAAAGCTCAAACAGTGTAAATTGAAGATTTGGAGAAAATATATCTTGCAGTGCTTGGGATGTAGCTTATAGCGAGACTATGGTATTTTCATTAGTGAAACTAATAAACAATAAACTGATTTATATAGTTCATAATTTAATTTTAAATTAGCATAATATTTTGCAAAATAAGATACTAATTAATAACATTTTTTTAATCTCATTCAACCTAAAATCTGGATATTGCACAGTATACAACCTCAAGTAATCCCTTGATTATACAACGCCAAATTGTATTTTTATTAAATGCTAATTATTAGAGTTGTTAATTTTTAAATGAATATTTTTCATGTGCTTTTTTACAGTATTTATTGTTATGTGAAGTTGAATAGCAATTTCTTTATAGGTAAATTTAGCTCGATATAGCCGCCAAATCTGATCTTCTCTTGGAGTGAAATCGTATTTGTGAATTTCCGTTAACTCTGTTTTTTCAAATGTTTGATAGTGATTATCAATAATGACTAATAAATAATCTGTATTTTTTTTTAAATTTAATGATTTTACACATATCCTAAATTTTTTGAACTTATCAATTACAATTTGGTCAGATATTACTACGTTTTTTTCAGGATACATACGTTGATTATTTATTAATGTCTGACAAAGGCTCCAGATAATGGGTGATATACAGTTTAACTCAAAAATACCTTGATTTATTTGGTAGCAGAAATCATAACCAGAGGTGTTGGCATAAATTAACTCTCCAGCTATACTGATAATTAAAATTCCATTTTCTAATATTTCTATCACCTCTTGTAAAAAATTAATTTTTTGCAAATCATCATTGAATTTAATATTTGCCTGCTGTAGTTTAACTGCTGTTTTATTTGATGCCTTTGCAATAGTACTCATATATTTTATTCAATGGTGAAAATGTGTTTATTTGGTAATTGGCGTAAAGCTAAAGAAAGTGTTACTAAGTGGTTGAAAAAATTGGTATGATTGGGAGCATTGCCCCAAGTTAGGGGCTAAAAATTAGGGATATAAATTACCGATTTAATCCTGCGTGGGCATAGCTTGCTGATGGCATCGCAGCGAAATAGCTATTTTTATTGATAATATAGCTATGTAACTGAGAATTAAAGTCCGATCTAACAAAATCGCATCACTTCTTAAATATCTAAGTTTGAATAGGAACTTATGCAAATTTCAAAAATATTTTTACAGCAATACTTTTTTGAACTGTAAGGGACTTCCAGAAAATAAATTATGCCCTTATGAATAATGATAATCATTATAAGGGGGGAAGGGTCTGCTGACGGTAGCCCCTCCGCCCCCTTTTGTTACTTGACAAAAAATAAGGATTTAGACCGTCGTTTTTGGAACTACCATAGCAAATATAACCTAATTGAAAGAAATGGGCAGTATTAGAAAATCATTGGAATGGCAGCATTTTAGGGATTTCTAAGGAATAAAATCACCATTTATTAGAATAATAATCATTATTAGTAAGTAAGGAGAAGCAGCTTGGGTTGCTTCTCCTTATCCTTTTTGTAGTAATACCAATTTAAGATGAAGCTGCATAGAAAAGAGCTTCTAAAAAAAGTTATAAGATAAAACAGACATTACCTGTTCAAATGTCAGTATATCGAACAATTGCTGTATGCGTTTATCTTGCACCCTTATCACATCACAAATCTAGCCTTTTGAGAAGCCTTTGTGTAATAGAATAAAAACGCGGTACACCTTCATTAGTCCGAGCTATTAACATTGCCCCTTCAAGTACTGACAGTAGAAGCCAAGCTTCGTCTTGGTCACAACTTTCATCTAACGTGACAACATCAGCTACTTTGAGAAGTACAATCGATTTAATAATTTTTGTCAACCATTCCTCATTTTCTGAAAAGAATTTTTGTACCTCCCAGCGAACATCTTCAGGCAAGGTAGTAAATTCTGCTGCTAACATACCACACAGACAAATATTGTCATTTTTTTTTAGAACGTCACTATACATTTGTACGTATATTTGGATTTTACGATGAGGATCGTCAGTTTGACGATCGACATCTCTTAATTTTTTGCTGAAGTTTTCACGGTAGCGAGCAACGACAATCTTTGTAAGATAGCTTTTGGTTGGAAAATGATAATGGATTGTTGCTTTGCGAATCCCAACACGTACAGAGATATCTGCATAGCTGAAACCATTGTAACCATAGGTCTGTATCAACTCCTTAGCTACAATTACTATCTGCTCGTATGTATTAGCCTGGTGAGATAAAGTTTTTTCCATTTTTTTTCATTGTTACTCTCGCTTTGCTTAACTGCCTGAAATACCTTGTTAGTACTTATGTATTTTAGTAGATAAGTACTACTAAAGTATTTCACCTGAATACAAAGTATTTTTATATTACGGTATTTCTATCGATTTATAGTATTAAATAGATATATATGATGTTAAAATTATGCTGATGAGATTTTTGTTAGGCTTAACTATAAAACTAGCATTAGATTTATCTCAAATATTATTTCTCGAGAAGAAATATAGTGAAACTGAGTGGCAACATTCTTTTAGTTTTCAAGTAAGTGACACAGTATGGACAATTTGACCATTGAGGAATGGTACTAAGGAAGTTATTTATAAAGTAAATATATAGAGAAAACAATCGGGTTGGAGATTAAACCCAGGATACAATTAGTCAGTAAAATTACTTAAGCATTTATTTTATAAATTGTATAAGATACTTTTAAAGATACTGAATGGACAATTTTTATTCCTTTAATTTCACCAGCGAAACCAGGCTGACTTTTCACAGGATGTGGAAAAAAGGAGTTGGTTGGCGTATTAAGTGACTCTGTTGGCGAATTCTTTGAGGTCAAATTTAGACGGCTAAAGCTGCGAAGGGGTGTGGTCAAAAGTAGTTGGTGGATGAGCGGTCGCTTAAGACATGAAGTTGAATAATAATAATCAATCTATTTTCGGGAGGGTGAGTGTAGTCAACAATAAGGGTGGAGGGAATAAATCAGTGGGGGCTTATACCCCCACTGATTTGGAACCACCGGACGCAGAGATTTTGTTGGGGGCTTGTACCCTATTGGTTTCGGTGCAGGGTGTTATAGCCGTAGTCACATAGATTAGGACATAATGACAAGCGTGAACGCTAGGAACAGTAATAGTTTTGCCTGCTGCCTGCTACCTTCTGCCTCCTGCTATAAATAATACAATTTTATCTTTTTTGCTCACACCCTACACCCTGCACCCTACACCTTAGTTTTGGTTACAGAATTAGCCGATCGCAGTTTAGTACCCTACATAAGCCCTTACAGCACCCAACATACTCTCGCCACTTGGGCTATAGCGTCTGGGGTATCACCTGAGAAGGTTGCTTACTGGATTGGGGATAACATCCAGACAGTTTTGACATCTTACTTTCACCCAGAGGTGACGAAAGCTGAGTGTCCAGATTTTTGAATGCTACTCAATCACTACTCAAAAAGAACCAGAAAAGCTGATTTATTAATTAGGAGGAAATTCTAAAGCTATTTCACCCAGTAATCCTTTGCGAAAATCTGTTAAAAGTTGCCTTGCAGCTCGCTCGACATCACCTTTGTAACGATGTTCTGCCAAGGCGTGTAAATATGCTTCTCCGGTGTCAGAGATAGAATCGAGTTGGTAGCGGGATTGTAACGGTTTTTTTGGTAATAAATCTGTAGCTACAGCTTCTAAATAATTTAGTAAATCTACTAACGCTGCTGCTACTAGCTGATTATCGTAAGATGCCTCACCGATATCATCACAAATTGCTAATTTTAATGCTGCCTCTTGGTCTTCTAACCTCGCAGGGATGACACCAGGAGCATCTAATAATTCCAAGTGTTCAGAAATTCGCACCCAGCGAAGTTGGCGAGTTACCCCAGGACGAGCTGCACTTTCTACCACTCGTCGTCCTAACAGACGGTTAATCAAAGCTGATTTACCGACATTGGGAAAACCAATCACCACAGCTCGCACTGGACGGGGTAACATGCCGCGATCGCTTCTTCTTTTATTGAGTTCTACTCCAGCTGCTTGCGCTGCCCGTGCCACTTCTGCTATACCTTTACCATGTTGAGCATTGGTAAAATAAGGGACTTCCCCTTGACGTTTAAACCAATCTAGCCACAGCGATCGCATTTGCGATGTAATCATATCTACTCGGTTGAGTATCAACACACGTGTTTTTCCCTCTACCCACTCAGCTATTTGGGGATGGTGAGTCGCTAAAGGAATCCGAGCATCTCGTACCTCAAACACCACATCTACACGTTTGAGCTGTTCTTTAAGATTCTTTTCAGCTTTGGCTATGTGACCTGGATACCATTGAATCAGATTTAATTTATAGTTTTGCGTTATCGCCATTTTTTATTTATCCTTTGTCTTTTATTATTTATCCTCTGGGGCAAAGTTGAGCCACTGCGTTGGATGGGTTTGTTGGCAGTCAAGCAAGTGGTGTCAGATTCCCCCAAGTTGGCGAGTCTTGACTTTGCGTGTCATTAGTCAGTTGTCCTTTACAAATTGATTAATGACTAATGACTACAGCCGCTTGATGTAAAATCAGACGATTACCATCAGGGTCATAAGCATAAATTTCTCTACCGTGGTCAGCAATGGAAATATTTCCTGTTGGGGGATAGCCCAAGGTGGTTAGGTGAGCGATCGCATTTTCCAAGTTACTCACCTCTAAACACAAACTTATCTTACTTTTGTTGTATATACAAAGCGATGAGTCACCAGACATCGCTTCAAATTCCGATTCATTTGTGTTCTTTGGTTTAAAAATACCCAATCGCATACTTGTCAAATGAAACTCAGCATAAACATTTGGAATCAAAGTAGCTGGCTTTTGCTCCAACATGTTTGTATAAAAATTTACTAAATCTTCAAAATTAACCGATGCTATGGTAACAAATGCATCAATACACCGAAAAACCATATTTTTCTAATGCGTAAGTGGATATATAGCAGTTCGATATAATTCATGATTTTAAACTTTATTGTAATACTTTGTAAAAATGATGATACAGTACATTTGTTAGATGTATTAATTGTTTGTCACATATCAAAGCTAGTCTAATTAATGGATTGCTTTAGTTCTGGAGCTTGGATATGCTAAATCTTAAAACCAGCGTTTTCCTGATCGCGGTTGTCTGCATCATAGCCACAGGCTTAGTGATATATATACTAGGTGGCATCGATCCAGCACAAATTCAAGCTTGGCTTAAGTCTGCTGGCATCTGGGCGCCGATTATTTATATTTTTCTGTATGTTGTAGCAACTGTACTGATTCTGCCCTCAACAGCACTTAATTTAACCGGTGGTGCAATTTTTGGCCCAGTGTTAGGGACTATTTGGACTAGTTTAGCAGCAATAATTGCTGCGATTGTTTCTTTTACTTTTACCCGGACTATTGGACGTGAAGCTGTAGCCAAAAGATTAGCTGGAAAATGGCAAGCGATGGATGCTGAGGTGCGTCGGGCAGGATTATTTTATATGTTTGCTATTCGATTAGTAGCAGTTATGCCTTATGGTTTAGTAAACTTCACTGCGGGGCTAACTTCGGTCAGTTTTAAAGATTATCTTCTAGGTACAAGCTTGGGTACAGTTCCAGGAGTTCTACCTTTTGTATTAGTAGGCAGTTACGGTTTAAAAGCTTTTAGTACAGGAGATTTCTTGCCAATGATTGGAGCTTTGTCGCTAACTGGTATATTAGTGGCAGCAGCAACATGGTATCGTCGTCGTCGTACATTTCCCTCGAAGAAGATTGAAGTTCTAAAATCATCAAAAGATGACACTGATATTGAAGATAACTGAACCCTTATTGTAACATCAGAGTTGGTTTTATAATCAAGCGAAGTATGAGGTTTTGTAAATGCTTTCAAATAATAATGTAGAACTTTCTGTAGTAGTTCCTATATACAATGAGGAGCCGAATATAGACTATCTGTTTGAACGATTAGTATCAGTATTAGTTCGTTTGAACATGAAATATGAGATTGTTTGTATAAATGATGGCAGTAAAGATAATAGCCTTAAATGTTTGGTTGAACATCATCACCGTAACCCTGCAATTAAGGTGGTTAACTTGTCCCGAAACTTTGGTAAAGAAATTGCTCTGACAGCTGGTATTGATTATACAACCGGAGCAGCAATAGTCCCAATTGATGCGGATCTCCAAGATCCACCGGAATTAATTGAGCAGCTAATTATTAAATGGCGTGAAGGATATGATGTGGTTTATGCAACTCGTCGTTCGCGTCAAGGAGAAAGCTGGATTAAGCGCTTTACTGCTAGTGCTTTTTATAAAACCATAGGTAAGTTGAGTCGCATTCCAATTCCTCCCAACACTGGAGATTTTCGTTTGTTAGATCGATGCGTAGTGAATGCTCTCAAACAAATGCCAGAACGCAATCGTTTTATGAAGGGTTTGTTTGCTTGGGTTGGTTTTAAGCAAACTTCAATATTATACGATCGCTCTCAACGTTATCAAGGAACTACTAAGTGGAATTATTGGAAACTTTGGAACTTTGCTATTGATGGAATTGCTGCATTTAGTTTAATTCCCTTAAAGGTTTGGAGCTACCTTGGTCTTGCTATATCCTTAATTTCATTTTCATACGCCAGTTTTTTAATAATTCGGACTTTGCTGTTCGGAATTGATATTCCTGGTTATGCTTCTTTAATGGTAGCAGTACTCTTTTTAGGAGGAGTGCAATTACTGAGTCTTGGGATGATAGGAGAATATCTGGCACGTGTCTATGATGAAGTAAAAGGACGCCCACTTTATTTGGTTCGAGATTCTTATGGCTTCATGCCTGAATCTTTCAATCAAAAATCTCTTTCTTATCGTCCATAATCAACTTAGAGGATGTTCGATAAGTGTTATTGAATATTAGATTAGCGATTCTAACTCGCAGTCGCTCTTACACACAGATAAAACTAGTCTATTACTTTGGCATTGTACATAGCAGACTAGATAGATTTTAAACCTTTATTTGTTTGTCACGCCTAATAAATAATTAGTTTGTGTAAGCACAAATTTTATTCACATAACACTTGCCAAACATTATTTTATTTAATAGTTTTTTTGTCGCTCAATAATCTAAATTTAATAAATAAATATATAATCCAAGAAAGTATAAATTTTTAGTTGAGTATTCGCGTAATATTCAGAAGTATAATTAGCTTTTGAACTTAGTTTATATTTTGAGAATATCATAAATGTGGACACTATTTATCTTGTAAGCAATTTACTTCTTTGGAAATACACAACTATTTCATGTTATGGCTTTTATTCTTTCCAAACCAGTATAAATATTAAACCGTTCTCCACGCAGAAATCCAATTAAGGTAATTCCAAATTCTTTGGCGACAGACACCGCTAAACTGCTGGGAGCAGAAACAGAACAGACGATAGGAACTCCAGCAATTGTAGACTTTTGCAAAATTTCAAAACTAGAGCGTCCACTGACTAAGACAATATGATTATTTAAAGGTAACTCGTCACTGAGAAATGCTGAACCAATCAATTTATCTAAAGCATTGTGACGCCCAACATCCTCGCGCAGATTTAATAATTGTCCTTGAAGGTCGAAGGTAGCCGCAGCGTGCAAACCCCCTGTAGCAGTGAAGATACCTTGAGCAGCCCGGAGTTGCTGTGGTAGGCTGTAAATGATTTCAGGTGTTACTGTTAGACCAGCAGGAATCACCGGACATCCCCGCAAATGCAAAGCTTCAAGACTAGCTTTACCACATACTCCACAGGCGCTACTAGTATAAAAATGACGCTCCAAAGGTTGTAAGTCTGGAATTAATCCATGCCGTAGTTCTACATTGACAATATTATGGCGCTGCTCGCCATCTATTGATTCATCTACACAGTAACTTATACGTTGGATATCTTTCCTGCGGCTAACAACTCCTTCAGCATATAGAAAACCAGCAGCAAGTTCAAAATCTGCACCAGGTGTCCGCATGGTAACAGCTATAGTTTTTCCCAAAGGGGCGAGACGAATTTCTAACGGTTCCTCAGTAGTGAGATGGTCTGAACGCGATCGCATCTTACCATTTTCCACAATCGAAATTTGCGCTTTGGTTTTGCTACCTGTTTGTCTATTCATTATCTATAAATTTTCTGGATCTATATTTAATTCTCGCAATTTGGCTGCTAAACGCTCCGCTTTTTGTTTTTGTTGTTCGGCAAGTTGCGCCTGTTGTTCGGCAAGTTGCGCCTGTTGTTCAACAGCTTCTTCAGGTGTGGGAATTAGTTGTCCTTCTGGGGTAAAATAACGCAATTTATTTTCATAAACACCAAAGTACAAACTTAGTTGTTGACTCCACAATAATCCTTGAGAGTTGGGTTCGATAGGGTGATAAGTACCACCAACTAAGATAAACCCAGCAAATTCTAAATTTTTCGGGTCAAACCAAAAGTATTCGGGAGTGCGAAAAATATCTTGGTAAATTTGCTTTTTTAGACCTTTATCAATCGCTGCGGTAGAATCTGAAAGCAGTTCTATAATCAAGTTGGGATATTTACCATATTCTTCCCAAACGACCCAACTATCACGGGGTCTGCGTTCAGTATCCAACACCACAAAGAAATCTGGCCCCCGGAAATCTTCAGATTTTCGTTGGCGTGGACTGTAATAAATTGTCAAATTCCCCGCACAAAAGAAATCATTCTGGTCGCGCCACCACCAATCAAGGCATTTGATTAATAGCAGCATTTGCTGTAAATGTAAATATGTTTCCAATGGCGGTTCGTTACTTTCTAAATCTCCTGGTGGAAATATTACATCTTTTGGGTGTTCAAAATCTTTGGCGACAGACATGGCTGCAAGTCTTGGGGTGATATTAAGTTTAGCGTAGCAGTAGAAGTTAGAGATGTTGTTAAAACTGGGAAATTTAAATTTTTTCCAACCAGGCGATCGCATTATAATCAGGAACACCTTCGAGCGATCGCTTAGTTTTATCTAATAATACATTTCCTTCCGGCCAATGTACTTGCAAGTTGCCTGATTGAATGGGTGCAATGTAAACTTGCCCTGGCAATTCGCCTAACTCATTTTTCAGAATTATTCGATCCCCATCTTTTAAATTTAACTTTGCTGCATCAGAGGCATTCATTAACACTGCCTCTCGCACTGCCCCAGTAATTGCATCTCTGCGTTCCTGCACCATACTATTAAATTGTTTACCCCGGCGGGTTGCTACTGAAAAACAGCCCTCTGGTAATTCTCTGTGTGGTGGTAGTAATACTCCAAAATGTGCCTTCCCGTCCGGTGTGGGAAAGTTCCAACCAAAGCACAAATGTGAGGCACCATATTGAAATTGGTCACCAGCTTGTTGTAAGTGTTGAATACCGGCATACTGTGGGACAACTTGAGCAATTTCTTGGCGAATTGCAGATGTATCGGCAAAAGCCAATTTGTCTGCTAAATCTGGTTTGACGCGTCTGGCCAATTCCAGAAATACTTCCCACTCTGGACGCGCTTCGCCGATACGCGGCCCTGGAATTTCTGGACTAAAAATTACCCGGCGTTCGGTGTTAGTTTCTGTGACTCCTCCTGGTATTTCGTAGCGAGTTGTAGCAGGTAAAAGCACTACAGTCTCAGCAGGTTCCACCAACATCTGACTCGAAAGAATAATATCCATATGCACTCGCAGTGGTATTTGCTTGAGGGCACTTTCCACATAATCTGGTTCTGGGAGTACTTCTAGAAAATTTCCTCCCACAGAAAATAAAACATCTAATTGTCCCCGATGTGCGGCGTTAATCATCTCTGGAGCAATTAAACCTTTAGTTGTAGGCACCTCAAAGCCCCAACGCTGACTTAATTGGGTAGCATTTTCTAGAGTGATGGCTTTACCGCCAGGAAATACCGTTGCATAACACCCCATTTCAGCACCACCCTGGACGCCGGAATGACCGCGAATTGGCATTAAACCGCAACCTTCCCGACCGACAAAACCCTTGGTAAGAGCTAGGTTAATGATACTTCGCACGTTGTCTTCACCGCACTCATGCTGGGTAATGCCCATACTCCAAACAAATACCGCTTTGTTGGCTTCCCCGACCATTTTGGCAAAGGCGTACATTTCCTCACGAGATGCACCAGAAAGCCGCTCTAATTCTTTCCAAGACTGGCTTTCTAAGGATGACTGAAGTTCTGCAAAGCCAGCAGTGTAGCGGTCAATAAATGACTCGTCTACCCAGTTGTTGGCAATTAGATGTTTAATTGTGCCATTTAAAAATGCTATATCTCCGTTCATGTTGATTAAAAAGAAGTCTTCGGCAAACTTGGTGCCGAACAAGGCACTTTCTACAATTGACGGCACCCAATAACGCTCCATTCCTGGTTCGCGATAGGTGTTAATCACTACAATCTTAGTACCAGCTTTTTTCGCATAATGCAGATATTTAACGGTAACAGGCTGATTATTCGCAACATTGGAGCCAATAAAGACTAATAAATCAGTACCAATCCAGTCTTTATAAGAACAAGTAGTAGCTGCCGCACCGAGAGCAGCTTTCAAACCTGCTGTGCTGGGAGAATGACAAATACGGGCTGCATTATCTATATTATTGCTTCCCATTGCTCGCACGGCTTTTTGTGTAGCATAATAAGTTTCGTTAACAGTACCGCGACTGGTAACATAAAAGCTCAGGCGGTCTGGTGTGGTGGTACGAATGCGACTAGCAACTACCTTTAAGGCATCATCCCAGTTGACACGGCGAAAGCCTTTTTCGCCACGTTGACGAATCATCGGATAAGCAAGTCTTCCCAAGTCTCGCAATTGGGCACTTTTTTGCTTTTGCAACTGCGAGACATCCTCTAGTAGCACGGGGTCAAAAGCTGGCATAGTATTCATCCGCAACAATCGCAACCGGACATTGCACAGATGAATGCCATCTACAGTCCAATCTTTCATCCCGGTTGTTCCGAGAGCGCAACCATCGCAGACACCCTTATTTAGGATATTCCACGCATAAGGCAGTTGGTCACGAGAAAGCCAAATTGCCCGAAAAACTTCCCAGTAGTTATTCGGGTACTGTTCGCCAACGCCAAAGGGCTTCCAACTTGCCCAGTGCTGGGGTGTCCAATATCTCTTGGGTTTTGGCAACATGACTGTCCGTTCGCTATGAATGTGACGTGAACTCTTCTAGGCTATCGTTTTAGTAGCATTTTAGTAGCATGATTTTAAAAATCTGGGCACTCAGCACTCACTATTTCTGGATTCGACAACGTTTTGATATTGCATGTGACTGGGTTTCTAAGCATCAAGCCCAACAGATATTGGGCATAAAACAAGCTCAATTACGCAATGACACAGCATTGCTAGTAGAGTTAAAAACCCCTGGCTTCGACTACATACCTTACTCAGACAAAGGATATAACCGCAGCTCAATGCAAGTGCTAGTTGAGTTTGATAAGCTTGTTGAGAAAAAGGGTAGAGCCACGATCGCACCACCAACTGCGGCTTGAGAAGTAACGTGTCTGAATCCCGTAAGTACCGCCTATTTATCCATCTAAAATTTTGCGCTGTTGGTATTGTAATGAAGTTGGTTTTGATTGTTGAAATCGGTACAGGGGACACTGGTTTTGAAGTGGACACAACTGATACGCTACCATTGCCATGTAGAAACCAAATATTCCAGCTGTTAATAAACACATTAGACCGAAGAATTGAATGATATCTTTCAAGATTCTCTGAGGCATAATTTTGAAATTCTTACAGACGCTTTATTATAGATATACAAGCCCTTGTGTGGTAATTACGTTTAATTTTTGATCGATAACAACTAGCGTATTTAGCCTGATTCCATTTTTGGAGTTTGCACAAGGAGTATGGCATCCAATGGGAGGATTTCGGGCATTAGCACAGGGGTTGGGTAAGGCTACTCAAGATTTAGGGGTGCAAATTCACCTCAATTGTCCAGTGCATCAAGTCTGGATTGAGCAGGAGCAAGTTGGTGGTATTGAATTGGCTGCTGGCGATGCCTGAATTTTGATGCAGCACGCACTGCTGCTGGATTTATTAGCCAAGATTTAGCGTAACGGACTATCGGGTTCGACAACAAGCGATCGTATGGGATTGAAAAAGTAATGGGTTAGACTAGCAAGCACCGCAGGTATCACACTTGTATCTGCTTTTTCAGGTTGAATGCTGAGTATTTGGAGAAGGCAAAAGTTGAGGAGCAATTAAGTTTGATTTAGTTCGAGTTTTCAATCAAATATATCCAATCAGATAACTTTAATACTAAATAAAGTAAAATTAATCAACAGTTTTAGTGTCTGGTTGGTAATTACTGAAAGCTAGACAAAAATTGTCAGAAAAATCAACATTAATTCTCATAAATTGGATTAAAATTAGATAGTTAAATAGCAGTTAATCTCTCATAATGAATCTCTACACTATCCTTAGTCAGACCGAACTTCAGCGGGTTAGTGATGGCATGAGCCGACCCCTGCTAGAAAATTGCGAGACTGGCTCATATATCCTTATTTTAATCTGGTCGCAACTTGGGGATTTTGATAGTCTTGAATATGCGTGGTGGTTACAGCGCAAAGCTAAAAAATTACCTCCAGAAAAACTCGCTATTCGTGCAGTGGGAATTGGCAATCGCGCTTCTGGAACAAGATTTTGTAAGTATACAGGATTTCCACCTGAAAATTTATTTGTTGAACCTAATGCAGAACTACATCACCAACTCAAACTTTATTCAGGTCTGAATCTTTCTCTTCCTGGACTTTCTGGGTCAGTGAAAGCTTGGCTAAATCTAGTATTAATGTGTGCAGGGTTTGGAAGTCCTGGAACGCTAAGAGAAGTTTTTCGCGGATACACGGGAGATCGTCAAGCCCCTCAACTCATTGAAGATAATGAAATTATTCAAGGTACTCCTCTACCTGCTTTTCAAGGCTCGTTTTTTCAATTAGCAGGTGGAAGTGGGTTTCAACGTCCCTTTGAATTAGCAACTCTACGGCTACGGAATATGGTAGAAGTTCTCAGCAATTGGCTAACTTATGTTCCTAATTCTGTCTATTTAACTCAGCGTGGTGGAACCTTTCTGTTTGATACCAAAGGGCAGTTACTTTACGAACATCGAGATCCAGGAATTCTAGGCTTTGCTGCTAATATGAGTCAGCCTTTATCATTTTTATCCTTTATCGAAACAGAGAACTTTACCTGAACTTACTGATTCCTAATTGCTATTTCAATAATATCTAATATAACGAAACTGTAAAATTGGACACAGCTTTCAATTGACAAATAAGTAAGTCGGTGCAATAAAACCAAACTGTGTGAACAAAAGTATATCCCTCTTCTGTCACTTTCCGGAATAACCAATTAGTAAAGAAGCTAAATCATCCAGAAGCATAACAGGGTTTAAATTGATTTATTGCAGCGCACTCATAATTCCTTACTTCTTTAAATAAGTCTTTATCCTCTGCACAATATTCATCTACGATCGCTACTGTTGGGTGGGCATCTGTTGCTAAATGTTTCCGGATTTGTAATTCTACATCCATTGCCCTACTTACCTGAAGAGAGTTTTTGCTTTTAATCCTTTTATTCACAATACTCAGAAAGTGACACAAGAGGGATATGAGCATTGTTTTTCAAATTGGTTTTAACCACAATTACAACATTGAGAGACTGGGCAAATTTTTTGTGAAGGAGAGTAGCTTGATAAATATCAGTTTGAATTCCATCCTCAATATCACTTTTACATAAATATTTATCAGGTAGATTCCGATAGTCTAGCTTGTCACCGTATTTACGACGAGAACGTTTATTCGAGTCAGGATTTTCATAAGGGATGTATACTTGTTAACGCCATCCGTTGCATCAACTCTGGATATACCCAGCTTGCACCTGGTCTTTTGGAGCGAGTTATTAATCAAAAACAAGTCCAGCCAAGTTTGGGCGAGTCGATTCATCCTGGACTGGCAGACCGCCCTCTCCTTCCTCTCGAACAAATTGGTATTGGCGGACAACAAACAGTCCGGGGATATCGTCAAGACGCATTGCTTACAGATAACGGCATATTGTTCTCCACAGAATTGCGCCTACCGATTCTTAAAGCTAAACAGTCCGATGGATTATTACAACTGACACCCTTTATTGATATAGGAACAGCTTGGAATAACGGTAAAAATAATTCTAACTCCAATACTCTAATTGGTACAGGACTGGGATTGCTATGGCAACAAGGAGACTTTTCAGCACGAATAGATTATGGCATACCCATAATCTCAGCAGTCCGCCGTCAGTTAGGTGTAGTGCTGCAAAACAGCCGCTTGATGTCTGCATCTATCTTTGAAAATATTTCTAGTAATGCCATCATTTCCCTGGAAGAAGCTTGGTCAGCAGCAAAAATGTCGGGGCTAGCTGATGATATTGCAGCAATGCCAATGGGTATGCATACGGTAATCAGCGAAGGGGCTACAAATATTTCTGGGGGGCAAAGACAGAGATTATTAATTGCCCGAGCGCTAGCTTTGCGTCCGCGAATTCTGCTTTTTGATGAAGCTACCAGCGCTTTAGATAACCACACTCAAGCAATAGTTAGCGAAAGTTTAGAGAAGCTGAATGTCACTCGGATAGTTGTGGCGCACCGCCTGAGTACAATTCGCAATGCCGACAGAATTTATGTTCTCCAAAATGGAAAGTTAGTACAACAAGGTAGTTTTGAGCAAATGGCAAATCAAGTAGGATTATTTAATCAACTCATTCAACGGCAGCGTTTATAGATAGAGGCTTTATTATATGGATGAGAAAAAGACACATGTTTTGCTGATGCAGGATGAAAATCGCTTGCCCCGGCAGATTGCAACCAAAAATCCCAGCAATAGGCACAATAGTAGTTGAAATGATTTTTAAATCATATCATTAAAAATCCCATACTTAAAAGTTGGGGATTATCATAAGTTAAAAAATTATATGAATGCCGAAGATTTTTTCAACCAAGGATTTAACAACAACTTGCAAGGGGATTATCAAGCAGCGATTACAGCTTACACCCAAGCAATCAACCTCAATCCTAAGTATGCCGAAGCTTACCATAATCGAGGGATTATTTTAAGTAGTCAACTCAAAGATTATCACAGTGCGATCGCTAACTTTAATCAAGCAATAGAAATCAATCCCAATTTAGCGACAGCCTACTGTCAGCGCGCGAATGCACGCTACTTTTTAGGAGATTATGAAAAAGCGATCGCCGACCACCACCAAGCATTAGCAATCGACCCCAATCTCGCCCAATCTTACCACAGTCGGGCAAATGCCTACTTTGCCTTAGGAGATTACGACAAAGCGATCGCCGATTATATCCAAACTATAGAAATTAGCACCCAATTAGCTGATAACATCAATATTGATATTGCCAATGCCTATCACAATCGCGGTGTAGCTCGTCTCGATCGCGGCGATTCTCAAGCAGCAATCGCAGATTTTCAGCAAGCTTTACAGTGGTATCCCCATTTTGCCGCAGCTTACAGCAATCGGGGTAATATTCACCAAATATTAGGAAATTATCACGAAGCGATCGCCGATCATAACCAGGCATTAGAATTAGATCCTAACTTAGCAGAGGCTTATCATAACCGAGGTAATGCCTATTATGCTTTAGCAGACTATGAAAGTGCGATCGCAGATTACAACCACGCCTTAAAAATTAGCCCCAACTTTGCTAGCGCATATTACAATCGGGGTCTGGTTTTGTCTCACCTCAAAGACTATCAAGCAGCAATTGAGGATTTTAACCAAGCGCTCAAACTCAATCCCGATGATGTGCAAGCTTATTACGAGCGGGGTCTGGTGCGTAGCACTCTTGAGGACTATCAAGGAGCAATTGCAGATTATGACCGAGCATTGCAAGAAAATCCGACTTTAGCTTTAGTATATGGCTTTCGGGCAAATGCTCTGCGCCGATTGGGAGATTATCAAGGTGCAATTGAAGATGGTAATCGCCTATTACAACTCAATCCTAATTTAGCTGAAGGATATTGCGATCGCGCGGCGGCTCGTCGTTCTTTAGGAGACTATAAAGGAGCAATTAAAGATTACGACCGGGCATTGCAAATTAATCATAACTTAGCCGCAGCTTATTATGGTCGGGGTATCGCTCGTGAAGCTTTGCAAGATATCAGAGGAGCAATAAACGATTACACTCAAGCCATAAAGTTGATTCCGGACTTTTCCCCAGCTTACTGCAATCGGGGCAATGCTCGTCGTCTTTTAGGAGATGAACTCAAAGCAATAGCAGATTATGACAAGGCTTTAGAAATCAATCCCAATTTAATCGAAGCATATTATAACCGCGCTTGTGTCCGCTACGCTCTAGAAGAATATGAAAGTGCGATCGCCGACTATACCCAAGCTTTGCACATCAATCCTCAATCTGTTGTATTTTACAGCGAGCGGGCTAATGCTCGCTATGCCATAGAAGACTATCAAGGTGCGGTTAAAGATTACACTCAGGCAATTGCGATCGACCCCAGCTTTGCTGAAGACTGGTACAATCGGGGGCGTAGCTATTCTCTGTTAGAAAACTTTAATTTAGCTTTAGCAGACTTAAACCAAGCTCTACAGCGTCAACCTCATTGGGCTTCAGCTTACATCCTTCGAGCAGATGTTTATCGAAATTTGGGTGACTATCAACGAGCAATTGCCGATTTTCAGAAATCCGCAGACTTGTATTATCAAGAAGGAAATATCGAGTATTATCAACAAATTATTCAGTTAATTAAACAACTTAGTAATTCCTAATTTGTAATTTTTAATACCGTCAGTGTTTGATTGATTTAGAATTTCACGAAAAACCAGATCCTCGACTTTTTTAAGAAGTCGGGGATCTAACGCTTGGGATTTTAGCAAAATTAAATAGGATTTTTCTATATTACTTACAAAATTCTCACGACCGGGAGTAATTGTTAGTGAAAAATAAAAAATCGGGAGTGCAACTAATGACTGATGACGGTAAGCAGTATGTATGTTATTAACTGTTTACTAAATAGTTATATTATCTGTTTTGTTGATTGCGTTAGCATATTCAAATATTGACCATGCATGAAACTACACCTTAGACAAGTAAATTGTTAAAAGCCACTGTAAGTATCTTGATATGTTGACAGTAATTATTAATGCTTTTCATGTTATGAGAAATATAATTTCAACAAGTAACAATCAGTTAGCAAAAATCTTCTCTAAGATATATGATTTTTCAGAAAAACTTCAACTAAGTCAGCAAAAATCACCAAAACAGCGTTTAAAGATAGCAATCGAACAGTTAGGTGATAATACAATGGAAAGCAGTATAGCTATAATTGATGATTTAGAGCAAATTGCCCACAATCATCCACAATACTACTGGATAATCATGGACATTCTGACTAATTTTGTTCGCAAAAATAGTTCTTACATCCCCCAAAAGCAAGTTATCAGTAACTCCTCAGCAAAAATTCGTGGAGATATTCAAGCAGCTCTTACCGTTATCGCTAGAAGAGATGTAAACAAAGACTTAAGATATCAGCAGCTTGATTTGAGTCATACCGACATTAGAGGAGCAAATCTAAATAAAGCTAATCTAGAACAGACAAATCTTTATCAAGCTAATCTTGCTGGAGCTGACCTAACAGAAGCCAATTTAGAAGGAGCAATCCTCAGTGCAGCTAATTTAGAAGGAGCTAACTTATATTTAGCTAACCTTAAAGGCGCAATCCTCAGTGCAAGTAATCTCCAAGGGGCTAACCTCCAAAGAGCGAACCTGCACCATGCCAGTTTATATCTAGCAAAGCTGCACGGGGTAATTCTTGATGATGCCATACTTGATGGCGCAAACTTCAGGGAAGCAAAATTTAGCGAACGCGAGTGCGTCTTGTAGAGAAGCGAACGCGAGTGCGTCTTGTAGAGAAGTAATCGCCAAAACTCTGGGATTGCTTCCCTACACTACGTTCCGGTCGCAATGACATTGCTCTGGTGCTTGCGTAAGTCCTAATTTATCTAAGTTACTAGACTGAAGAACAAACAGACCAATAATAAACCTAATAGCAACAGCAAAGCCTGATTGCGTTTTAGCCAAGTTTTCATAGTTACCATAAAACTTTTGGAATAACGCTGCTGTTCTAAATCTAATTTTGTCTGTGCAATACTTTGGTAGAGGGTACAGTCTTTGGCGTAGGGACGCTGGGGAAAATTGCAAGTATCATCAGCGTGATAGGTGCAGGTGTCGCACAAATACTCGTCCCCAGTAGCACGATGCAATGGAATGCCGGGATGACCGTAAGCTTTGAGTGTTGTCCGGCAGTAGGGACAACTAAGAGCTTGACTATCAATCAGTTGATGGCAGCGGGGACAAGATACAGTAGCCAAAACTTTTAGAACAAATATGTTGAGTAGACACTTTGATTTTAGCCATTTACATTCACAATGGGGAAATACTGGCTTAGCTTGTTAATTTTGAATATAGCCGACTCTTAGCAAAGGTTATAAGGAGTTTTTTGTCCTTAATTAATTTTTGCAACACAACCCCTGAGAGTAGGTGGTTTATTTACGCCGTAATGCACTAGTATATCCGATTTCATGCCTGAGTTAAATGACTCTTGTGACCATATTATGATTTTTTGCTAAATGCTATACTATTTTGTCCAAATAACTAAGTAATAATTCTAGGTTGTAAGGAAAATTTTTACCATGTCTTCAAAAAAGACAGATACTCTGTTGAATTGGTTGATAACTATAACAGTTATATTTGCTGGCTCATTGACTGTAATTTTCTTTGCATTGTCCAGTATTAAAGAATTGTCAATTCAGGAGAAAATTCAGTATAGAAACCAAGCATTGACAACCACTGCAATAGTTTTTCTAGCATCGGCAGCAATATTTAATGCTTATTATGCAGCAAAGCGTGCCGAAGCTTTGCACAAAAATGCGATCGCAGCTGAGAAAAATCTCGAAATTGACATTCAGAATGCAAAACTCAATCAAGACAGATTGATTGCCGAACGCTTTATGGGAGCAATTGCCCAGCTAGGACATGAAAAAATTGAAACTCGTACAGGTGCAATTTATGCATTAGAAAGAGTTGCTCAAGATTTCCCGAAAGAACACTGGACAATCATGGAAATCCTCACTGCTTTTGTTCGAGAAAATACACCAATCCAACAAGTAAAACCGGAGCAACAGCCAGAATATTCTCCAATAATTTACTCAAATAGGCGCAAAAGTGGGTCGCGTTCAACACAGCAGTTACATCCAAATTTCCATCAAGAAATAGCAAAAATACGTACCGATATTCAAGCAGCCTTAACTGTAATCGCTAGACGTAATTTACTCGAAGATCCAAAAGACCAGAAACTTGATTTACGTAATACCGATATCAGGCGAGCAGACTTAGTAGGAGCTAACTTGCAACAAGTTGACTTGCGTGGAGCAGACCTGAGTGGGGCTGATTTGCGTGGAGCAGATTTATCTGAAGCTGACTTGGAAGGCGCTAGACTCATTCGCTCTATTCTCTATGAAACTAAATTGCTCAAAACCAGCCTACATGGAGCCGACCTATGTTGGGCGAACCTCAACCGTGCCAACATGTGTGGTGCAAATCTGCGTTCAGCCAACCTGTGTGGTGCAAGTCTGCGTGCAGCAAATCTGCAAGGGACAAACCTCTATAAAGCGAACTTGCAACAAGCAACCTTGAAAATTGCCAACCTCTCTGGAGCAAAGCTATTTTTAGCAAACTTGCAAGGAGCAAAACTGGGTAAAGCTAACTTGCACATGACTGGGTTGATTGGTGCTAACCTCTGTGGGGCTAACTTAAATGGTGCTAACCTTTCTGGGGCTAACTTGAATGCAGCCAAACTCCAGCAAACAGAAGTTTATTTTGCCAACCTTTCAGAAGCCAGCTTAACCGAAGCAGACTTGTATCAAGCAAACCTCATCGGAGCTAACCTCCAAAGGGCAACCTTTTATCAAGCTAACCTGACTCAGGCAAATCTGATGGGAGCTAACTTTTCCCAAGCCAACCTCAGTGATGTGAAACTTGAAGGAACAATTTTGACAGGAGCAAAAAACTTAGAGTTGCAGCAGATTAAAAAAGCAGTTGGCGATCGCACCACTCGCCTACCCGATTCTATGGAACCGCCCACCCATTGGCGACAATCTGTGTAAATTATCCGATTTTCGATTGAGAATCTCTCGTGCATCTTTTTTAATTCGAGTCCATCTCTGGCAATCATTTTTCAAATTGGGATTACCTCAGCATCAAGTTAGTTATCTAAGCGTACATCTACCAATTTCACTTACTCTTGCATCTTCTGGAGCGCCTCTGCGCCTCTGCGCTAAATAAAAAATCCTTCTCAATTTATCTTAAATCCGATAATTTTTCCCAAAAGTCTCCCTAACAATTCTGGAGACCAAGAAAATTAGAGTTATGTCTAATAGCAACACAGACACACCCAGAAATTAATTTATATTTTTAATTTCACTTATTGTATTTGCATTATTTATTATTTCATCTATTATGGCCGCTTACTCTGTTTACAGCTATTTTCAGGTAGATAGACCACGCGGTAGGGGCGCAAGGCCTTGCGCCCCTACAACAGATGTGGTTCAAATACATAAAAACTGCTGTAAGATATATCCTTGCCAGATTGAATCGGCAAAAGGCGATCGCACAACAATCTTACCGGAAAATCTTCAACGACCCGAACATTGGAATGTTGAAGTTTCTCCTTAGAGACTCAAATGTGAGCCTCTGAACCTCAACATTGAGCTTCTGAAGCTCAACGTTGCACCTTTTAGCCTCAACGTTGCGGCTTTTATCCTCGAACTTGCGCCTTTTAGCCTCAACGTTGCGGCTTTTATCCTCGAACTTGCACCTTTTAGCCTCAACGTTGCGGCTTTTATCCTAGAACTTGCACCTTTTATCCTCAACCTTGACCTTCCAAACCAATACACTTGAGTTAATTAGCAAATCATCAGCATTGTATAAAACAGTCATGACTCTTGTAACCTAGGCATCTCGCCTGCCCTCTAAAATTAACGCCCACCCAAGACGCCCATCTTCCAAATAAAAAACATCCCACTGCTCTGAGTCAACAGTCAACAGTCAACAGTCATCAACCCCGAAAATATTTCCTAAGTAAGAAACAAATAATAAGACAAGTGTCTTAGTTTAGTCATACCATAGGAATAGAAAAAGGAGATATCTGTAACAAAACGACTGGAAATTTTAGATTTAATTTGCAAACTGCGGCAGCAACTCAATCTTTCTCAAAAACAGTTTGGTGTGAGATTGGGGGTTTCATTCAACATAGTCAATCGTTGGGAGAATGCCCATACACTGCCCTGACGGTTAGCGCTAAAACTCATACAAGAAATGACCTACCAGATGGGTGAACCCGGCAAAAAACTGCTAAACCAGTATTTTCTAGAAGCAAAATCCGATTATGACTCATAAGGTGAGGGTTTCTCAACCCGAAAATATCCTTGCTGCTAAAAGAAAAAAAGGCGCACTCATTCGGGAGCAGTTCCTATATTATGCTGTTGCTTTGCTATCTGTTGCCTTAGCACTGGGAGTCACCCTGCTGCTAAATCCATATATCAGCGCAACGCCTGGGGCGCTATTTTTTGCTGCGGTAATGGTGAGTGCCTGGTATGGGGGCTTAGCTCCGGGATTATTCGCAACTATTTTGTCTACTTTGGCACTTAAATACTTTTTTTTGCTCCCGCTTTATCCAGGAAATGCTACAAATCTGAACATTTTAGTTTCCTTGGCTGTGTTCATGTTGGCAGCAGGATTAATCAGCTCGCTCAACGAATCACGCCGCACAGCTCAACGCAAAGCTGAGGAGAGCCTGAAGTTTCTCCAAGAAAGTAAGGTACAGTTTAATCGCTTCGTACAGTCCAGTGAAGAAGTAGTGCGGCGACAAGAAACAGAACTTCGCTTAATTACAGATACACTGCCAGTTTTGATTTCCTTTGTGGATTCAGAACAACGCTACCGCTTTAACAACCGAGCTTACCAAGAGTGGTTTGGGCAACCAGCCGCAGAAGTCTATGGAAAACATATTTGGGAAGTTTTGGGTGAATCTGCCTATGAAGTAATTCGTCCCTATGTGGAACAAGTACTTTCAGGAGTGCAGGTTACTTTTGAAAGTCAAATTCCTTATCAAGAAGGTGGGACACGTTACGTTAATGCTATTTACGTTCCCCAGTTTAATCAGCAGGGAACCGTTGAAGGATATGCAGCACTAATCAGTGACATCAGCGAACAGCAAGCAGCGCTGCGCGATCGCCTTTTAGCAGAAGAAGCCTTGCGTGAGAGTGAGGAACGACTCAGATTTGCCTTACAATCGGCAGAATTAGGCGACTGGGATTTGGACTTGATTAATCGAACAGCCCGCCGTTCGCTGCGACACGACCAAATCTTTGGCTACAAGTCTTTGCTACCCAAATGGACTTATGAAATGTTCTTGGAACATGTCTTGCCTGAGGATCGCCCTTTAGTTGAAGCGAAATTTCTGGCTGCTTTAACTAATAGCGATATTTGGGATTATGAGTGCCGCATTTACCGCGCCGATGGAGAGTTACGTTGGATTTGGGGGCGGGGTCATGTTTATTATAACGATCGAAAAGAAGCAGTGCGGATGCTGGGACTGATTGGCGACATTAGCGATCGCAAACAAGCCGAAACTGCCTTACAACAATTAAATGAAACCCTAGAGCAACGGATTCAAGACCGCACAGCCCAGTTAGAAGCCGCCAACAAAGAACTAGAATCTTTCTCGTATTCAGTCTCTCACGATTTGCGAGCGCCATTTCGCCACATCGCCGGATTTGTAGAATTGCTTGCCAAGCAGCTGAGTTCAACAACCTTAGATGAAACTAGTCAGCGTTACTTAAGAATCATCGCCCAAACTGCAAAACAGGCAGGAGTACTAATTGATGAATTGCTAACGTTTTCCCGTATGGGGCGCACTGAGATGCGTTATATCATCCTCAATATTGAGCAGCTAGTACAAGAAGTAAAACGGGATTTGCTTATAGAAACCCAAGGAAGGGTAATCCATTGGCACATCGGGTCATTACCCCAAGTCCAAGGCGACTCCTCCATGTTACGGCTGGTGCTTCGCAACCTGATGGGCAATGCCGTTAAATATACCCAAACTCGCACCATAGCAGAAATCACCGTTGGGACTAGCGAAAATGAAAACGAAGTCATCTTTTTTGTGCAAGATAACGGCATTGGGTTTAATATGCAATATGTCCACAAGCTATTCGGAGTATTTCAACGCCTGCATAGCGACTCACAATTTGAAGGCACAGGTGTTGGATTGGCAAACGTGCAGCGAATTATTCATCGGCATGATGGTCGAGTCTGGGCAGAGAGTGAAATTGACAGTGGAGCCACCTTTTATTTCTCACTGCCAAAGTTGTTGAAGAAGGAGAGTGAATGAAAGAACTCAAGAGAATTCTGCTGATTGAAGACAGTGCTAATGATGCAGAATTAATATTGGCTGCCTTGTCGGAAAACCATCTTGCTAATGAAGTAGTAGTGTTACGCGATGGAGAAGAAGCCCTAGATTATCTCTATCGCCGGGGACTGTTCCGGTTGCGGATGGAAGGGCATCCTGTTGTGATTCTGCTGGATTTAAAATTACCTAAAATCGATGGACTAGAAGTGCTAGCACAACTTAAATCTGACCCAGTAATGCAAGTGATTCCGGTGGTGGTACTAACTTCTTCCCGTGAGGAACCAGATTTAGTTCGATGCTATAAATTAGGCGTTAATGCTTATGTCGTTAAGCCTGTAGATTACCATGAGTTTGCCGATGCGATTAAGAATGTAGGACTGTTTTGGGCAGTGATTAATCAGCCACCTCTTGGCGCTTTACCTCCTGCACCTAATCGTCAACAGGAGAGCAACTGATGAGTGTCCTACGTTTCCTGCTGTTAGAAGATAGTCTGTTGGATGCAGAACTCACCCAAGCGATGCTAGCCGAAGGAGAAATTAATTGCCAATTGCGAAGAGTCGAAACTAAGGTTGACTTTTTGGCTGCTATTTGCACAGAAGCTTTCGACTTAATTCTTGCCGATTATGCCTTGCCATCTTTTGATGGAATTTCAGCGCTGGAAATTGCTCGAAATAAATGTCCAGAGGTTCCCTTCATTTTTGTTTCTGCCGCATTGGGTGAAGAATTAGCAATCGAAGCTTTAAAAAAAGGTGCAACTGATTATGTCTTGAAGCAACGGTTAGGGCGATTAGTTCCCTCGGTGCAACGGGCATTACGGGAAGCCAAAGAACGTCGAGAACGCCAGCAAGTAGAAGAGTCTTTACACAAAAGTGAAGCCAGGTATCGCCGAATTGTTGATACCTCTTATGAAGGAATTTGGACGATTGACTCCCAAGGACGAACAGAATTTGTGAATCTGCGGATGTCACAAATGTTAGGCTATCCAGCAGAAGAAATGCTCGGCCGTTTTATATTTGATTTTATCGAGCGAGTTGATGGTGTTGAGTTTGCAGAACAACTCGAATGGCTGAAGAAACAAGAGAGCGATTTAAAAGAAGGTCGATGGCGCTGCAAAGATGGCTCTTATATCTGGACGTTGATTTCTGCTAAAGCTACTTTTAACGCCCAAAATGAATTCTTAGGTGCGATCGCCATGTTAACCGATATCACCGATCGCAAACGTACCGAAGAAGAACGCGATCGCTTGCTGCAACTAGAAAAATTAGCCCGTGCGGATGCAGAAGCCGCCAATCGCATCAAAGATGAGTTTTTAGCGGTGCTTTCCCATGAATTGCGATCGCCTCTTAATCCAATTCTCGGTTGGGCAAAACTCTTACAAAGCCGTAAATTTGATGAAACAACTCTCCAAAAAGCACTCTCAACCATTGAGCGTAATGCTAACTTACAAGCTCAACTGATTGAAGACTTGCTGGATGTTTCTCGTATCCTCCAAGGTAAACTCAACCTCAACATGGCATCTGTCGATTTGGCATCCACCATTGAAGCGGCAATGGAAACAGTGCGTTTAGCAGCAGAGGCAAAAACCATTAAGATTGAGACGATGCTCAATCCGATAGTAGGCAAAGTTTTGGGCGACCCGGCTCGCTTACAACAAGTCGTCTGGAATTTATTATCGAATGCCGTCAAATTCACAGCCACAGGCGGACGAGTAAATGTGCGCTTGGAGTGCATCGAGGCTCACGCCGAAATTACCGTCAGCGACACAGGTAAAGGTATTAACCCAGAGTTTCTGCCTTATGTGTTTGACTATTTCCGTCAGGCCGACAACACGACAACCAGAAAATTTGGTGGGTTAGGATTAGGCTTAGCGATCGCTCGTCACTTGGTCGAGATGCACGGCGGCACGATTTGGGTTGAAAGTCCCGGCGATGAGCAGGGAGCGACCTTCACAGTTAGCTTACCACTAATCAAGGACAGTGCAACAACCAACTATCAAATAAATGCTAATTCTGTAACTGGCGTTCGTGCCTTCTCTCCCCCGATCGGCATAAAAGTTTTGATTGTAGATGACAATGACGACAACCGCGAGTTTTTCAGCTTTGTACTTGAAGAATTTGGAGTGATAGCGATCGCAGTTGCATCAGCAAGTGAAGCATTACAAGTTTTAGAAAAGTCAAAACCAGATATTTTACTCAGCGATATTGGAATGCCAGAAATGAACGGCTATACGCTGATACAACAAGTACGCGCTTGGGAAGCACAAACAAAAAGACAAAATATTCCAGCGATCGCTGTGACTGCATATGCAGGCAAAATCAATCGGCAAGAAGCACTCCAAGCAGGGTTTCAACAGCACATCGTTAAACCCGTGACACCAGAGGAATTACTCATGGCAATTTCAAGTTTAATTCAATATAACTAATACCAATTTGAAAATGATTGCCACAGATGCATAGCCAAACGAAAATCATCTTATGCAAGAATTAATATAAGTCTCTGAATCATGCTCAACAAGGGCGTCTCCCCAGCCTATCTATTCCTTTGTCCAACATGGAAATACCTTTTCAACGACAGCATCTTTACTCGTGTTCTTCCCTCGCGTCCAGACTTGGAAATTATAATCTATAAAGGTTTCAGAGATTTGTAAAAATTTGTAAACAACATATATTCCACCAAGCCTTGCAGATTCTAGCTTTTCGATACCTGACGCTGTTTAAATAGGCAAGGCACCAAGGCGCACACTTGGCAAACACAAAAAGCTGCGATCGACATTAGTGCGATCGACATTAGATAATATATAAATCAATACCCAGTTTTTTGAACCTTGTAAATACAGGGGTAATAATGACTATTAAAGAACAAATTAATCAAGAACTAGAAAAATTACCTGAACCGTTATTAGAGGAAATTTTAGACTTTGTGCAATTTTTGCAAGTCAAACATTAAATAAACAGTATATCTTCAGATAGCCAACCTGCTCAAATGCTGATAACAGAGCATACCTTAACAGGTTCTACTGCTGAAGATTTATTAGAATTTGTGGGCAGTTGGGAAGGTTTAGATATCAGAGAATGCTTGCAACTAGTTTATGACAATCGGATGCCTCTAGAATTTTAATTATGTATCTATTGGATACTAACCACTGTTCCTTCTTAATGGAAGGTGTGCCTAGCGTTGTAAATCACTTGCGCTTGCTTGGTCAAGTACAATTAGCAACCAGACTCAACTAAAAAACTTCTCCACGCATCTGACAAACATCTCCACACCCATTCCCAACGCCGTTTCATCAAAATCAAACCGCGGATGATGATGTGGATAAGCCAAATCTTTCTCTGCATTCGCAGAACCCAAAAAGAAATAGCAACCAGGCACTTCTTCCAAGAAAAACGACATATCTTCAGCAGCCATAGTTTGACACTCTGGCACAATTCCCACAGGAGTTTCTACCACTTCTTCTGCTACAGACCTTACTAATTGTGCCATTTTCACATCATTAATTACTGGTGGATAAAGTGACCAATAATCTAAGTCATAATTCGCACCCTGACTCTGACAAATTCCGGCAATAATCTGCTCAACGCGCTGATGGAAAAAGCCTTTAAAACTCGGATTAAAATACCTAACAGTGGCGCTCATTCTCGCTGTGTCAGCAATTACATTCCGCTTGGTTCCAGCATGAAGTTCGCCTATTGTCACCACAGCCGAATCAATCGGATTGACATTCCGAGCCACAATAGTTTGCAAAGCATTGACGATTTGAGCAGCGACGACAACGGAATCCACAGTTTGATGAGGTAGTGCGCCGTGTCCACCTTTACCCAAAATTGTACAGTTAAAGCATTCCACAGCTGCCATCAGGGCACCACTGCGAACACCTACAGTTCCCAAAGGTAAATTATTCCACAAATGCAAACCGATAATTGCGTCAACATCAGGATTTTTTAGCACCCCAGCTTCAATCATCGGCTTTGCGCCTCCTGGCGATTCTTCCGCTGGCTGGAAGATAATTTTCACCGTACCTGAGAAGTCTTGACGATGCTGTTGCAGATAGTAAGCTGTACCTAAAGCGATCGCAGTATGTCCATCATGTCCACAAGCGTGCATTACTCCATCATGCTGTGATTTGTAAGACACTTCGTTAAGTTCTTTAATTGGCAAAGCATCCATATCCGCTCGAATTGCCAAAACCTTCTGTGTGCTGGGTAAAGAGACGTGATTAATCGCGTCTGTACAAAGGTGATTAATCGCCTCTGTGGCGAGTTTGTTACCCTTAATAGTGGCGACAATACCAGTTTGGGCAATACCAGTTTGATGCTCAATTCCCCATTCTTGCAATTTTTGTGAAACAAACTCAGCAGTCAGTTTTTCTTGAAAACCCAACTCTGGTTGTTGATGTAATCGCCGCCGCCACTTTATTAATTGCGGTTGCAATGAGCGGATTGAAAGTCGAATTCGAGATAGGTCAACAGAAGATGGATTTGGAAAAGTGGAAACCATTATCAAGACAAGGTAGTTTACAGTAGAGCTAACTCGGGTTATTTTCCTACTTTAACGTGAGTTTGACGAGTCTCATATCCTTTACGCATCAAAGCCCAAATTAAGTAGGTCGACGTAAATAATTATTGTTGGAATAAGACAGGGAGCAGGGGGAGAAAGAGTTTGAGCGTTATTTACTTTTATTTATACAGTTTGGTTTGATTGCGCCGACTTACTTAATTGCTATTTGAGAGTTTATACCTTAAGCGACTAACAAACAAAAAATATTCCACTGTTTACACTCAACGCTCAACAGTCATTAGTCACCAACTTCAAGAGGTTGTTTTTCTTGGAGTTCCTTAATAGTCACTGTCAGCTACGCAAATTCCTTTACATTTAATACCGTTTGTAGCAGTGCGCTGACAATGAGAACATAGAACTTTTTCGTTTTCTATTTCTTGATTTATCTTGATACTACTGCTTGCTTGTATTTTTTCTTTTTTGTTCTGAAGTTCTACAGTCATAACAATCGAGGAATTTTTGGCAATTTATTTACTTACATTAGTGTTTCTAAATCTAAATTTGATGCTATTTGAGCAAGTTTATCTAAATCAGTGAGATTGTCTACATAAGGTAAACAGCCTAAAACTGGCGTATTAGTCAATGATTGAATCAATTGGTGTGGTGTCCAGTCGGCTATTTCTGCATCTGAACGGGGTTGTACGCAGTTCAACACAATGCCTACCAGATGCACGCGCAATTGTTTAGCTAATGCTACATTAGCCACTGCACCAGCGATCGCTCCTAATTTTACGGGTACTACCAATACCGTTGGTAAGCGCCAATCTGCTGCTAAATCAGCTACCGTTAATTCTTCCGTGACTGGCGAACCCAACCCTCCCAAGGCTTCTACTAATAAAAAATCACGCTCTGAGCGCAATTTAGACAAAGTTTGCCACACCAGTGCTAAATCTACTCGACGATTTTCTCGTGCTGCGGCGATTGGTGGAGCTAAGGGTGCTTGAAAATATAAAGGTGTAATTTCTTGGGGAGATTGTTCTAGCGCGAATAAATTTTGGTACCACTCGCAATCGCCAATCCCCGATTGAATCGGTTTCATGATTCCCCAGCGACGCTGCGGGTAATATTTTTGCCAATAAGCTGCTAACGCTGTGGTTAAAACAGTTTTACCAGCGTCGGTATCAGTTCCAGTAATCAGTAGTGTATTCAACATTAATTTCTTTGGCCAGAAAATGGTTGTGTTTCATTATTAGGCGGAAAAGTTTGTGTTTCATTATTAGGCGGAAGTAGGGTGGGTGTTTGTATCGGAAATGGCAATGGTGTCTCTGTGGGAAGTGGGGTTGGTGTTTGTGTCGGAAATGGCAGTGGTGTCTCTGTGGGAAGTGGGGTGGGTGTTTGTGTCGGAAATGGCAGTGGTGTCTCTGTGGGAAGTGGGGTAGGTGTTTGTGTCGGAAATGGCAGTGATGTCTCTGTCGGTGTTGGTTTGACAGGTTTTTCTAATGCAACATCGAGGTTGTAATTACTTTCGGCAACTCCTGGAACCAGAGTTAACTCAATAGTATATCTACCACTAATTAGCAATGTGCCTTCATAAGATGTTACTTGTTTGGCATTTATATCAATTGGTTGTTGATTGGGATTTAAGATTGTTAGCAAAACGTTGTTTTCTGGGTGAATAAAAGTAGTTAACTTAGCTCCTTCCTGTGCAGAAAAAGTGTAGCGAATTATTTGATTTGGTTTGAGAGTATCTTCAACTGTAGCTGTGTTGTTTAATGCTCCAAAATTCAGGGGTCTACTAGATACAACAGGTAGCTCGTTAGTAGGTGTGGGTGTAGATGTAAATGTAGTACCACCAGAAATCACTGGTGAAGGAAAATTTTGGGGAAGCGTTTCATCTGGTGATGCTTTTGACTGACTGCGAATAGAACTTACCAATGCCCAGGAACCAAATCCGGCGACGATAACTACAGCACAGCCAATTGCGGCGATCGCTAAGGGATTATCCAATAGCGAACTAGTCTGACTTGGTGGAATCACGGGAGCAGGTTTTTTCGGTGAAGCTGCTGGTGATACCAAGTCAGGACGGCGGCCAACAGCTATTGTCTGCAAGTTGGAATTAGGGGTAGGGGCACTGGATTGTTGTAAAGAGAGTAATGCTTGGGATACTTCAGCAGCAGATTGGTAGCGATCGCTGGGAATATAATTTAACATTCGATTCAAAATCTGGGCGAATCGTGGATTTACTTTTGCCCATCGCTGCCAATTCCAAGTTAATTGATTTTCATCAAATAAATCTCTTGGTTCTCTACCGGTTAGCAAAACAATCGCACTCACAGCTAATGCATACAAATCACTACTAGGATAAGCTCCTCCTGTTTGCGCTTGCTCACTCGGAGAGTAGCCTAATTTTCCTACATTAGTTATTGGCATAAGGCTATCTGGAGATTGCAAACGCCTTGCAAGTTCTTTTACCACTCCAAAGTCAATTAACACAGGCTTACCATCGCTATCTCGCAAAATAATATTTTCTGGCGAGATATCCCGGTGAATAATTCCTCGGCTATGAATATGCTCTAAAACAGGCAACAAAGACTGAATTAACCTGAACACTTCTGCTTGTATGAAAGTTTGACCCACAGCTTGCTTCTCGCTCAGTAGAGTTCGGTAGGTCTGACCTGCTACGTAGTCCTCTACTAAAAACAAGCGTTGGTCTTGCTCAAATCTTTCCCGAAATTTCGGCACTTGTGGATGTTCGATTTGATATAAAATAGCAGCCTCTCGGTGAAAAAGTTCTTGTGCTTTCTGCCTAGCGAAAGCCTCCGTTGCTGTTGAAATCAATTCCTTGATCGCGCAAAGTTCGTTAAAGCGCCTCTGGTCTTCTGCCAGATAAGTTCTACCAAATCCCCCTTGTCCGAGAATTTGAATTATGCGGTAACGATTTTGCAAGACAGTACCAACTGTAATGGGTGATTGCATGATCCAATAATTGAGTGTAATGGCAACTGAGGAGGAAGTCACCGACAAAGATTAAGTCCAAGTGGCGACGGACAGTTACATGCAGCGATATTTTACCTTACCTAATAGGTATACTCCTAATGAGAAACTCTCCACAGCAATCTTGGCTTTCCAGAATAGGGCACGTTAACAAAGAGGATGGGGAGACAAGGCAAATTGGGGACAAGGAAAAAGACTGGTTGGGGACTTATAGAAAATAAATTATCCCATTTCACACCCATCAAAACGACTTTCTCTCCCTTGCTCCCTGCAAGAACTGCCCCCCTGCCCTCAAAGCAATAGAATATTTTTTTAATCGGAAGTCCCTTGCAACTCCCTTTCCTTGTCCTCTTCTAGTCAGTAGGCTAGAGGAAAAAACTAGCTGCCAGCAATTATATGTCAGCTTCACCATAACCCATAACTGTAAGAATTTAGTTAAATACGCATATATTCTGATTTATATTGTGTTAATTACAACTTACAATTAAATCTATCAGATTATTTATTCCGATTAAAATCTTAGAATATAATAAGATACCGCCTAAGCACTTAGTCATCACCTTCTTCTATCTTTGAACAAATTTCAATATCACTTAAGTTGTAAATGCTTTACTCTCAGTTATAAATGAGGTAGTTAGAACAATCTATCGCACTAATGTTTGAGAGATAGTGGTTATTTACCTCAAGACCAAAAAAATTCAACTAGTATATCTAGCTGGCTGACTTGACTTCATGTCAGGTAAGGGATCGATAATTTGTTACATAACAAGATTAGACAATTAACAAATGATAATTTTATAGAAAAATGTTTAAATTTTGTATGGAAGCTTCAATAAAACTCACAGATGTTTTTTTAGGCTATTTCTTGATTAAATCTATAAAATCTCTAATGATAATATTGCTATGAATGCACATCGAGGATCTGCTGTGCTCAGTTCTGCAACTTTTAAAGTGGAAACATCTGCAACAGGACTGACTGATAATCATCGCCTGCGGCTGTTTTCTGGCTCTGCCAATTTACAACTGTCTCAAGAAGTCGCTCGTTACCTGGGCATGGACTTGGGACCAATGATCCGCAAAAGATTTGCGGATGGAGAACTTTACGTTCAAATTCAAGAATCAATTCGGGGTTGTGATGTCTATTTAATCCAGCCATCTTGTCAACCCGTCAACGATCACTTGATGGAATTATTGATTATGGTTGACGCTTGTCGTCGAGCTTCTGCACGACAGGTGACAGCTGTAATTCCCTACTATGGCTACGCCAGGGCCGATCGCAAAACGGCAGGACGAGAATCAATAACTGCCAAGCTAGTTGCTAACTTAATTACCGAAGCAGGTGCTAACCGCGTTTTGGCAATGGATTTGCATTCAGCTCAGATTCAGGGCTATTTCGATATACCCTTCGATCATGTTTACGGTTCGCCAGTATTGTTAGATTATCTAGCAAGAAAACAACTACCTGACCTTGTGGTTGTTTCTCCAGATGTTGGTGGCGTAGCACGAGCCAGGGCATTTGCCAAAAAACTCAATGATGCTCCACTAGCAATTATTGATAAACGCCGTCAGGCACACAATGTTGCAGAAGTGTTAAATGTGATCGGCGATGTTAAAGGCAAAACCGCAGTGTTAGTGGATGACATGATCGACACCGGTGGTACGATCGCTGAAGGAGCGCGATTACTGCGTGAAGAAGGAGCTAGTCAGGTATACGCCTGTGCAACTCATGCAGTGTTCTCTCCACCTGCTATGGAGCGATTATCCAGTGGCTTGTTTGAAGAAGTCATTGTCACAAATACAATTCCCTTATCAGAAAGCAATCGCTTTCCCCAACTGGTGGTACTGTCAGTCGCTAATCTCTTAGGAGAAACTATCTGGCGAATTCATGAAGATACCTCAGTCAGTAGTATGTTCCGCTAGTCAACAGTTATCAGTGAACAATTATCAGTCAACAGTGATGTATTTATCGTTCGGTCAGAGTTCCCCACCATCTGGTGCTAAGCGTTGGTGGTGGGTCTAAGTTCCCTACCATACACCTGACAACTGATAACTGAATCACCGATCGCTGATTCAATAAAAGACTGTGATTTTCTTTAAAGGCATGAAGTATGAAGTTTTTTAGCTTTTATTCTTCAGCCTTGATTTTTTATTTATAACGTCATTACTTTGCTTGAAATCTGCTGTACCATATTCCTAAATATTAGATAGATATAGCTTGTCTGACTTCAACTGGTTCACCTGTCAAGCTAAAAGCGCGAACTTCAGTAATTTTTACCTTTACTAATTGCCCTTTCAATTCTTCGATGTCACCAGTGAAGAAGGTCAAACGATTACCACCAGTGCGTCCCATGACTTGAGTTTTATCTTTGGGGTTTTGGTCTTCTACTAGAACTTCTTCAATGCGTCCAGAGTAACGTTGCGATCGCTCGCTTGCTTTGATGGCTACTAGATGATTCAATCTTTGCAGGCGATCGCTTTTAATTTCTTCACTCAGTTGATTGTCCCACAAAGCGGCTGGTGTCCCTGGACGCGGCGAATATGCGGCTGTGTTCAACATATCAAAGCCGATATCTTCCACAAGTTTCAAGGTATTTTCAAACTGTTGTTCTGTTTCTGTTGGAAATCCGACAATTGCATCAGCACTAATTGAAGCATCAGGCATATATCGCCGAATGGTATCGATAATTCGGCGATATTTTTCATGAGTGTAACCCCGTGACATCGCCTTTAAAACTTCATTATCCCCAGATTGAAAGGGAATGTGGAAGTGTTCGCAGACTTTAGGCAGCTCAGCACAAGCCCGGATCAATCTTTCAGTAAAATAACGGGGGTGACTTGTGGCAAATCTTATCCTTTCAATTCCCGGCACATCGTGGACGTAATAAAGTAAATCTGTGAAGTTGTGCAGATGCCTACCCTCTGGTGTAGTTCCTGGCAAATCTCTGCCGTAAGCGTCAATATTTTGACCGAGTAAAGTAACTTCTTTGTAACCTTGTCGTCCTAATTCTGCCATTTCTGCACGAATAGCTTCTGGTGTGCGAGATTGTTCTACACCCCGCACGTTGGGAACTACGCAATAGGTGCAGCGTTCGTTACAACCGTAAATCACATTCACCCAAGCTGTGACTTTACTATCTCGTCGCGGCTGGGTGATATCCTCGATAATGTGAACCGGCTCGGTTGCCACAACTTGGTTACCCTCAAACACTGATTCCAACAAATCTTTGAGGCGGTTAGCGTGTTGTGGGCCCATTACCAAATCTAATTCTGGCACACGCCGCAACAGCGCTTCGCCTTCTTGCTGGGCAACGCAACCAGCAACAATCAGGGTTAGGTCAGGCTGCTCATGCTTACGCTTCGCCTGTCTGCCAAGGTAAGAATATACCTTTTGCTCGGCATTATCTCGAATTGTGCAGGTATTGTAGAGAATTACATCTGCACTATTTGGGTCTTGAGACCACTCAAAGCCCATATCTTCCAAAACACCAGCCATGCGCTCTGAGTCAGCTTTATTCATCTGACAACCGAAGGTAGTGATGTGATAGTGGCGTTTAGAAGTGGTCATGGGCAATTATGCTTAATCAACGAAATGTATATAAACTTTATTCTTATTCTATAACGCTCTTAAGAAATACAGGGAATGAGGAAAGAAGGTGTTTGTTTCATTCACAGGACTTACGCAAAGGATAACGAAAGTACTGGTAATACCTTGTGGCAAGCCGCTTTGCCTCTACATGAATTACCGCTACGCAAGAATAAGGTTTTCGGTCATATCTGGCGTAAGTTCTGTAAAGATAATTGGCTCTTGGACACAGTAAAATTGTCAAGAATAATTGTTGTCAGCTAAACCACATCTAGTTTGCATAATCTTAAATTATATATTTCTTGTGGGGTGGGCGTCTCGCCATTGGTGTCAAGTTAAGAAAAATAGAAACTTGTCAAGTGGGTAAAACTCAATGG
>JAQYWR010000002.1:0-206391 GCA_029379225.1 Nostoc sp. S4
TTTGAATTCGAGCAGATAGAGGAATTAAACGTTGGAATTTACCATAGTAAAATTCACTTCTTGTAGCGCCATTGTTTTCGGTTTTAGTTTCAGACTTGCGCTCACCGCTGATGTGAACAGCATCTTCAGTAACTTGAATATCTAGGTCTTTAGCGTCGATTCCTGGCAGTTCTAGCTTTAGATGCAAAGCATCATCAGTTTCTTGTAGTTCAGCAGCCGGAACTTTGATAAGATCTCTGTCAAACCGTGCAGATGGTACTCTGGTATCTCCAAGTAAGCCGTTGATGTGACGTTCTAAAGCGTTCAATTCTTGCCAAGGGTTGTAACGAACTAGTACCATAATTCTTTTTCAGATTAATTAGCTCTTGTTTAATTGTTTTTGCACTTGATTTAGTGCTTATGTATTCATAATAAATTATGAAAAAATCATGTAAATTCGGTTGTCATCACCTAATAAAAGGATGATTACCGCACCCTCAAAGGCATGATAAAAGATTACGGTTTACTCTAATTACTCAGTTCGGTAAACCTTAATAATAGCTATTAATACCAATAAGAATTAACTAATTATTCTGCTGTTGAAGGGGATTTGCTTTGACACTAAACTTTACTTTTCTAACTAAACGGCGGGCGGGTACGCTATCGCACTCATTTATGAGAACACTATTTGTCCTATGCTGAAGCGGAAAGTAAAAACAACAGCTATGAAATTTGCACAAAATCTCACCCCCCGCCAAGGCTTACTCAAAGCCTTGACTTTAGCAATCTTTGTATTGGCATCCGTAATGCCCCCAACTCTAGCCAACGAGAGTGAAAAAGCAACATTTAACAGCACAACCACGCTCCAAACCATACTCACCAGCAGTCATCGCTCCGTTGCAAATCGTGACCGAGACAAGTACCGCCACCCAGCCCAGACCCTTGAATTCTTCGGTCTGCGCCCAAATATGACCGTAGTTGAATTGTGGCCAGGGGGCGGATGGTATACCGAGATATTAGCCCCATTTCTAGCAGCAAAGGGGCAACTCATAGTTACTAATTTGCCTGAGGCGAGTAAACCCGCTTTGGCTTTCCAAGAAAAACTGGCAGCTAATCCAGAGGTTTTTGGTAAGGTCAAAGTCGCCCAAATCAATCCCCCAAATGAACTTACCCTAGCCCCAGACAATTCTGTAGACCTAGTTGTTACCTTCCGTAATATTCACAACTGGGTCAAAGCTGGCTATGACGAGCAGGTTTATGCGGCGGCTTATAAAGCACTCAAGCCAGGGGGCATCTTAGGGGTAGAAGAACACCGTGGCAAACCAGATATTTCTTTACAAGAGAGTATTAAAACTGGCTATATGTCTGAAGATGGGGTAATTGCTGCTGTAGAGAAGGCTGGCTTCAAATTGGTAGGCAAATCAGAGATTAATGCCAACCCAAAAGATACCAAGGACTATCCGGGCGGAGTTTGGACACTACCTCCAACCTTGAGCCAGGGTCAAAAGGACAGGCAACGCTTCCTCACCATTGGAGAGAGCGATCGCATGACCCTCAAGTTTATTAAACCCAAAGCCTCCTAATTAGATATAGGGTGCGATCGCCCTTTGTTCAGAGCATATATCAAAGTTGCGATCGCCCTTTTTCCTCGCTTGAAACTGGAACTAGGGGGCATAGGTGCAGTCCGCCGCAGGCATCGCTCCCTTGCCCTCACCCACAATCACATCTATTTCTTTGGCTCGCCAGAGTAAGAGATATAGACTAATTTTTGTAGTGCCAAAAAACTAAAATTTGGCACTACAAATTATAAAAAAACTGAAGATGATGACAACTATCAATTTCCTTTTGAGCTTTAGATGCGATATCGTCAACTCGCCAGTACCATCATGTTCACGGTACACCGTGGCGTGATATTCGATGCTGTTCAAAGTAAGAGCGATCGCCTGTTAGTCGGTTAATGGGTTTTTCTGATCAATGGTTCACCAGCAGAGCGTGGGGAGGATGTGAAGAAAATTCTTAACCCCAAAGGTTTGATTAATTTTGAGAACCCACGTATTGTTCTTTGCTCAATGCAGTACCCAGATGATGCAAGAGGGGCAACGATTCAGCATTTTATAGAACAAGAATATGATCTATTTATTCAATGGCTAAACCCTGGCTATGATGACCCCAAAAAATATAATGATGACTTTGAATTTATCCCGTATATCCTCGAACAACATAATTCCCTCTTGGGCATCAGGGATGGCAAGGTAGATCGTACATCCCGCGTTAATGAAATACAAGACTTTATCCGTGGGTGGGCTAGTGCCAGAGGTTTACTAAATGTAGACCAACCAATTTGCCTTTAAGGAGAATTCAACTTAAATTCGTAAATTTACAAGTGTATGTATTAAGTGTCTAATTCTCAAACTCATAAAGGGACATTGATTCTGGTAAATAGTGAGTAACAATTGATTCTTGGCGAGTAGCATCAAAAAATAATTCCTGTTGAAAGAAGTCTCCTTCATATTCACTTCTTAAGGCTTCTGCTGTACGATCAATCAACGATGCGGAGATTGTGCAATGGATAAATTAGCCAAGTATCGCGAGTGCGTGCAAAGTTTATTAACTCGTTATGCTAACGAATATGTCGCTCTTGGTGAAGTGGAAGTCCAGCTAATTTTTGATGAAAAGCGCGACCATTATCAGTGGATGAATGTGGGATGTTCAGGTTTAAAGCGTGTTTATCGCTGTATCATTCATTTTGATATTAAAGATGAAAAAATCTGGCTTCAACAAAATTTAACTGACCAAAATCCGGCTGAGGAGTTGGTAGAAATGGGTGTACCACGAGAAGATATTGTTTTGGGTTTGCAACCTGCTTATAAACGGCAGTATACAGATTATGGTGTGGCTTAGATTGGTGATATTTTTGAAAACATCCTCTAAGGTGAAATAAATTGCCTGGAAATAATAGGGTGAAAATATGACGCTAGCTGAATTATTACCTGCTGTCCGATAACTTTCTCAAGTTGAGAAACTGAAGCTAATCCGCATCTTGACAGAAGATTTAGAAAAGAGTGAAGACATTACACTGCTACAGCCTTTTAATACCTACAGCGATCGCTCAGTCAGCGATAAATCGGGATAGCTAACAATTAGTAAAATCGCCAATAATTCCCGCACCTAGTCAGTTGGCATGATGGGGTCGATGTCCCAGAGGAATCGGTCGCAATCTGAGTCAATCAACGGCGAGGGGCGATCGCTAAATAATTACTCAAAGTTGCCGATAAAAACGGATTAAATTCCTGCTGAAAATAAAGACAATTGTCCACTTTCAGCTCCACGATATACCGTGATATTAAGTACTCTTCAAGGTGAGAGCGATTGCCACAAGATAAATTCCCGAAACGGGAAAAACTCTTGGGGTGGAAACGATGCTGGTTATGAGAGTAAGTGCTGCACAAAGCAACAAACTAACTAGCGTCACAATCATTAGCCAAAAAGTAACTTTTGGTAAACCCAATTTGCGATCGCCGTCCTCATAGACTCATGCAATTATCCCAGCGTTAATATACGTTTAAGTGCTTGAGATATTACTCAAAAACAATGAACTGGAAATGCTTAAAAATTCAAAGAATAATTCCCCATTTGAACATTGCAAGATAAACATCTCTTACTTTGACGAATTACTCAACATTGTAATTAACCGTTTAATCTGCCCAACTCGCTTGCGTCGGTCGTAGCGGCGCTTGGCTTCTGTAGTGATTTTTTCAACAAGCGCGTTATCGGCACTAGCAATAGCCCAGGCTGCTTCTAGAAAAACCTCAACTGTAATTCCCCTGTCTTTACAAAATCGTGTTAATTCTTGGTCGAGGTCTTTTTCCAAAACGATCGCTGAATGTCGTCTGGTTTCGGGATATTTTTCAAGTTCCGCTGTAAGTTCGGATATTGTGTCTGCTGGTGTAGCAGTTGGGTTAGGAAGTTCGGTAACTGGGCTGGGTTCTTGTGGTGAGTTTTGTTCTTCTGCTTGGGGTTGTACTTTCGGAACGAGTGCATCCTGGCGTGGTTCAACTGTTGAGCGATTGCGTTTATTGCGTAGTTGATTGAGTACGTTATCTGACATTTTTATTTACTCCCAACAGAAGTGCGAATTTTCTCAATTAAAATTTCAAATGGATATTCCAAGTCGGTATATCCCAACTCACTCAAAGTTGTACGTTTGTTGATGGCTTGTTTATAACGTTCTGATTCGCGGATTGAGGGTATAACTAACTCCTCGCCTACTTCGTCACGCATTCCATCTACAGCTGCCCGACTTTCTTGGGCTTGAGTGTTACCAAACCAGCGATCGCGGAATGGTAAAACACCTAATACTTGGGCATTCGTTGCGCCGACATCTCGCAAGCCGCTTAGTAAGTCCAGCGTCCGCACCAGCGAACCGTAACCTTTGACTGATGCTTCGGCGGGGATAATTAAAAAATCTGCTGCGCCGATGACTGTCAAACAAATTTGCGATCGCTGGGGTGGGGCATCAATTATGCACACTTTAAATATTTTGCTGACGGCTTCTAATCGTCGCTTGAGTAAGGTTGCACCAACTCCACTGTTAGATAAATAATCTTGTACGGTATCGAGTTGGTCGTCAGCAGGGATTAAAAATAAATTATCATTGTCTTGTGTTGGGTAAATGCAGTCTTCTGGTGCGACTGTTTTTTTGAGAAATTCCAATAGGGTTGGTTGGTTGGGTTCTAACTCGAAACCCAGATAAGTGGTGAGATTATGTTGGGGGTCGGAGTCTAGCATCAAGGTGGGCAAGCCCTGGCGCGATAGTAGCCGACCAAGAAACAGGCATGTTGTCGTCTTGCCCTGACCGCCACTCAAGGAGCTTACGGTAATCGTCAACATATATTTTTAGTAATTTATTAAATTAGCCAATTAACTTAAACTCATTTTATTAATTTGTCAATTAATAAATTTAGTTAATTAGCTTTTTAAACTTTTGTAAAATTAGCTTTTTGTTATTCTAGCTTTTTAGAAGTTCGGCAGCAATTTAGAGACATTCCCCTATTTAGGGTGAAATACTTGCTCTGGCTGCTTTTCAGTGATAAGTAGTGGTGTCACGCTTTGGTTAGAGAGGATGATTTATTGACTTGGCTGAGTCGCCAGCTTGTCCTCACTACTCGAACCCCAGTTCTAGCTGCACCGATTCTTCTTGCGGTTGTGTTTTTTTGGTGCGTCGTGCGCTGGTTTTGGTGGTGGATTTTTTTACTGTTTTGGTTTGGAGTTTGGCGCGTTCTGCGCGGATGCGTTCTAGCAGGATGGATGCAGGTTCGTCGTTGGGGTCTTGGGGTACGAGTTCTGTCCTTTGAATCATAATTTGGGAAAAATTTTGAACCATAAATCGAAAAAGAGTTAACGTAATTTCGGGCTTTCTCACTAATCACAGCATAAAACTTTGAATCAAATCATGAGAGAGAGTTGAAATTCTGAAGCATAATTAGAAAATGAGTTGAAAAAACACAATTGAATGAAACTTGCACAAAAAATCTCTGAAAAAATTGCGCTAACTTAAACTTTTGGGAGAACCATTCTATGAGCGGCGGATGCTGATCGATATTGATGCGGAGCAGACCTGGGAGAAAAAAGGACGCTCCCGGACTAAAACAGCACAGTTTAATGATTCGCCTGAACTGCGTCACGCATTAGAAGAGGTAATGACCAAACGTGGTGTACGAGCAGTGATTTTGGATGAAGCACAGCACTTAATGAAGATTGGGACTGGTGCTAGTGCTGGTAAGCTTTTAGACCAGTTAGACTGGATTAAGTCCATGACCAATGTTACGGGTGTGCTACACATTCTGATTGGGACTTACGAACTGCTCAATTTTCGCAATTTAAGTGGTCAAGCATCCCGGCGGGGACTGGATATCCATTTTCCGCGTTATTTGTATCAGAATGAACTTGACCGCCAAGACTTTCAATCCGCATTATTGGCACTCCTGATGCAAATACCTATGAATGTGGATGTTCCGCAACTAATGCAGCATTGGCTTTACTTCTATGAACGTTCCATTGGTTGTGTTGGGGTACTTAAGGACTGGCTTATACGGACTGTGGCGGCGGCATTGCATGATGGACACGATACTCTGAGTTTAGAACAATTTCATGAACATACGCTCTCTCTTGCCCAATGTGAACGCATGGCGCTGGATACTACTGAGGGTGAACAAAAACTTAGTTACATGGAAAGTCGTCGTGAACATTTGTGGCATTTGCTACAGATGGGAATGGGTTCTACATCTGTGCCAAAAACTGCGGTGGATTTATCAAAGGGCGCAGCAGATGTGGTTGCATCGCCCTCGAAATCTGACAAACCACCATCCCCAACAAAGCGGACTCGTAAAAAGCCCGTTAGTTCTACGGCCGATGAAACGGCTTCCACAACACCAGATGAAATTCCTATCGAGCCAGCCCCCAAGAAAAAACAAACTCGCAAGAAGACAAAACCAGCTGATTCTTCAATTAGCGAGACACCACTAGAAACAAATATTACCGCCAGTCACACGGTAGAAAAGAAGACGATTGATGATGAAGCCGCAACTCAACAGGAAACGCCTAAAAAGTCTTCCCAACGTGTTGGGCAACGCAAACCCAAACGAGATACTGTAGGACTTCAGTGAACATCAAAAAATTCAGTAGTAAACAGTTTTTATCAAGGGTATCAGTTTTTCAATAAAGTTCGTATCAGTATTCAAGGAAATTATTAATTAATGAGTTTATCTACTTTACCTATAGAATTTGAATTAACAGCCGCAAAAATCCCATCATATCATGTCCGGGTAATTAGTTACGATTAAGCTCCAATCTGAAACCACCAATGAAAACCCGTTAACCCGCGAATAAAATCTTGCTGTTGAAGTAAAGATTGACAGCGATGAAATAAGACATTCTCTAAGTCATGGAGTGTATTAAAAGATTGATTAGCAATTGGTTCGTCCACTAGAGTCCACAGCCTTTGTGCGGGCTGTAATTCAGGTGAGTGAGATGGCAAAAATGTTAAATGTAGCCCTTCGGGAATCTCTAAATTCTTGCTGGTATGCCACCCAGCGCGGTCAATGGCTAAAAGAATGTGTTTATTCGCACCCAAGCCAAATTCACGAGCAAAATCAGCCAAAACTTGATTAAACAATTTTGTGTTGACGTAAGGAAGAATCCACCAATAACTTTCTCCGGTTTGAGGATGTACAAAAGCATACAGCCATAACCATTTAAACCGCCAATTGACATCAGCGATGGGTGTTTCTCCTTCGGGTACATAAACTCTTCGCAAAATAGGTTTGAGTCCTAGACGGTGTTCATCTTCACCGGAGGCGGAGCGTCTCCGGCTCCGCACCACAACTGAACTTCTGCATCCGCATAGGTAGTTTGGATTTGTTCTACTTCTGTTGCAAGTTTTTTTTCCAAGCTTCTTGCTCAAAATAATCACTTTTTGTGTGATATGGGCGGGGTACTCTGAGTCTAAAAGTCATCTGCCGTAGTATTTCCCATCCCCGCTGTCGGCTAATATCAGTTCCAGTCGCTTCAGTTAACCAATCTGCCACCTTTGTTCCGTTCCAGAATCCTCCATCTGGTGCTTTTTCTTGCAACACCTGCCATAACTGTGCCTGCTGGATATCATCTACTAGCGGCTGTTTACCTTGGTTTAACTGTCTGCGCTCGCATAAGCCTTCCACCCCTGAATTGTTGTATCTTTTTACTAATGCGTATATCCATGTTCTGCTGTAGCCAGTTATTTCCTCCACTTCTTCTGTTTTTTTCCCTTGTGCCACTAACCAAATAATTTGATACTGACGGCTTTCTATCCCATCTTTAGCTTGACGGTAACGTTGTTCTAGCTCTTCAATACTTAGATATGTAGCTACACTAATTCGTTTCGGCATTAGTCATCTTTGCACTCATTACTTCTATCGTAAGCGATTATCCGGACATGATATTACTTCCTAAGTCCGTCATCCTTAAGACATTCAAAAGCCCCACCCTCAGTAGCATCTGGGTGGAGTGTTGATTATTAACACTGATACGAGTAAAAACGTTATATTAGATGACGCTTTTTTAGCTTACATCGCCGATTTTAGGCAATTAGAGTTACCTGCTGATTCACACGGGGACGGCCAAAGCGCTCCCAAGCACTTCCTCCTCGCAGAAATAGCTCTAAGAAGCGTAATGGCTCTGCTGAGTCGCCTCTTGACCAACCTGAACTACCAATAGCAAAAGCCAAAGTTCCTTCAGACACTTTGAAACTGCCATCAGAATAGACTGCATCACTAACCACATCTCCAATCCGGATCGCGATTTTAGTTTGAGGCTGCAAGTTAAGCGTATGCGCTGCAATAGTTGTTTTGATGTTGCCGTAGCCATCAATCCAGGCAATTCGATCTGGAGGAACATCCGGGATTTGTTCGCTTTTAAGGCTATCTCCCAAAAGGCTGAAATCTTCACCCACGATCGCCGCCGCCGCCACAGGAAACACATCCCGCGAGCGAAACTGCGAACCACCACGAGAAACATTGACTACTCGCAACTCTTTAGTATGGTCTTTGATAAACGAGAGGGTGTATCCCGCATTTACACCAACTACTTTTATACCATTTGATAAAAGGGCGTAAGTTAGTCCTTCACCTTCGTTGTCCCGACGAGCTTGTGGATCGTCCTGACGAGGCGCACAATTGTGATAAATCAGCCGCTGGCTCGGGCCTGCGTTCAGTCCCAATTGGGCAATCCAGAAACCTGTTGCTAAGGTACTGAATGGCGGAACCGAAAGTAAATGAATTTGGGCATCGGGAAAAGCCATTAGAAGACGTTGCGTGACTTCGGTAAATGCCGGATCTCCTGTACCGTAGTCTGCAATAACGCAGATAAACATTCTGCTCCTCCTTGTTTAGGATAATAATTGGTAATCAATTGTCAGGCAATGGGTGGCGTTCAAACACCCAAGTCTACCTGCTTGATCGGCAGTCTAGGTGTAATCTCAACCAGATGCAAGATTTATGCATCAAATTAATGACAACATGAAGCCATTGTTGAGAACTGTGAGCGCCAATGTAGAGCGATCGCTTTGTTGTTTTAACCACACTATTAAAGAGGCGAAAGCATGCCAAACTCCCTTTATGCACACTAACTCACCTCCTATGTTCTATCTTCTGCTATAAGTGGAATCATCTGATGACGATTTGTGGTGTTAGAGGAGTCAACTTCCCCTATTAATGATGGATGGCGACTAAACCAATATGCAGATTTGAGATAACCTGCCTCCAGTTTCATTAGTGGCAGATTATACTTTTGTAGCACCTTTTGAATTCGCTCAAATGCGAATGGTAGTTGGTAAAAGGGAATATTCGGAAAGGCGTGATGCACTGCATGATAATCTAGTCCACCCATCAACCAGTCAACTAAAGAACTAGTCCCAATATTACGACAAGCATAAAGCTGCGTTAATTGGTGAGTGGTAAACTTCCCCCATAGCGCGTAGTGTTCTAAGCGATCGCGTGTCTGCACTATGATGCCAATTATCCGTTCTAAAATTAACCAAAATAAAACGTAGCGCAGTATTTCTCCTTCAAAGATTGCCAGCATCATTAGAACGCTATGCACAAACAGTATACCTGTAACATCCAGTAGTAACTGTCGCCGCATATTAGTAACTAACTTTTGCAAGCGTACACCCTTAATAAAGGTTTTAATAATTAGCCCCATACCTCCGAAAAGAAAAATATCGCACAACCACTGATGACTTACATACCAACGCACTATAGAGTGTGCTTGCTGGTATTCTTGCCAAGTCCATTGCACTCGTTCTGGATCTCGCAAGTCAATGCCATTCCAGGCATGATGCAAGCGGTGTATTTCTGCATAGATACTGTAAGGCCACAGCATTGGCCAACTCATCAACCGAGGCACGATCGTATCAAACCACTTCCAACCTGTTAAGGTTTGATGTGTCATGTCATGTGTACAAATCAGCCAAAAGCTATAAAAAACTCCCGCCAGCATTGTTGCAGCCACAAATAAAATACCGTTTGGTACTGACCAAGCTAAGATGACTAAGCCGAGAAATATCAAGCCTAATATACTAAAACGTAGCAATCCGGCTCTAGGGTTAACTTGGTGTAAGTTGGCAGTAACTTGCTGTAACTCTTGAGCAATAGTATTCACAGTCACGGTGTGATGGCCCATAACCCACTTCACCTAAATTTGTGATCTAAGTTACTATTAGCTTACCGCGACTCATCGATAACTACAGGCGATCGCTATCAAAGCATTGTGCATTCAGCTTCTGTTGAGCTGGCGTTGCAATACCGCGGTTAACTAGACCCGTTTCAAGTTCCTTAATAAAATCTTAGGTCTTCCTATAATAGAGACTGGTTTTTGCTTCCAGAAAAGTCGTTATTAATAGAGGAATTTTTCTTAAGGAAAGCAAATGCTTGCCAAAATTGAAGAGGAAGTGCAACAGCAACAGAACCCACCAGAATTTTATAGAAAAGCTATTCACAAAGCACTAGATGAAAATAAAGGGAAGTAACTCAAAGTTCCTAAAATGTTACTTAGCTTAAATCTTTTTTTCGCTTAGGATTATTTTTATCTAATGACTTGCATCCTTTGTAATCGAGTGTAAGGCTTTCTTGCACTCGATTCTGAATTAGTAAATCAATATCCTCTTCTTCCCAATCTCAGGGATTTTTCATACTAGTATTTAACCTTGCTTGGAGATTGAAAGTTCACTATTAAAGTCTAACGACTTAGACAGTTAAACTATCATTCTGGTGAAAGTGAAATACTCTAATTATTAAGCTGTCTGCTTAAGCACTCTTGTAGTTCATTCCACTGACAGCTATTTTGGGAGCAAAGCAACTGGTTGGGCATCAATTCGAGTTCGGAACAGACTGTAAGGTTTCTGACGCAGGTCTTTTCCTTGGTGATATCTGGCTTGACGATGCAGCTGATTAGCTGTGAAGTAAAGATAGCCGTCTTTTGCCACTGAAAGAGTATCCGGCCAAAGAACACGCGGGTCATGAATCAGAGGTTCAATCATCCCCTGCTGATTCCGACGAAAAATGGCGTTTTGCTCGTAGTTCGTCAGATATATTCGGTTATTCGCATCTGATTCCAGCCCATCAGAACCTCCGCCCTTATCACCCTTATCTTCGACTGTCACTGCAACCTGTGCATCAGTCATCTGTTCATTGGAAAGTGCATCAACGCTAACGCTGTAGAGTTTGCGACTAGCAAGTGGACAATAAAATAGACGAGAACCGTCTGCACTAATTGCAATGCCATCCGAACCTAACTTAATATAACTAGGGGGTTGATTAGGTGGTCGGCTCATCAACGGTTGACCTTCAACGCTAGGTAAAAAATTCGGCTCCGCCTTCGTAGAAGGATGGTCATTTAACCGTCGCCAACTTCTACCACTGGCTAAATCAACGACAATAATCCCATTTGCACCCTTATCAGATGAGTCAGTAATAAACGCCATACCTGCTTGACCCCGGCGCAAGTCAAAGCGGATATCATTCAAATACGTCGTTGGTAAAGCAACTTCTTGAGGAAAAAGAATAGTCTTAAAGATGCGGTTTTGCTTGAGATCGACACCAACCAGTTTTGGTCCTCCGTAAGAAGTAGGTGCGAATTCGATGCTTCCAGTATCCAGTATCCAAAGGCGATCTTGGGGATCGACAACAACACTTTGAACAGAAATTAAGGATTTCGACTGTTCGCTACTGTTAGGTCGATTGATTTGGGCATTCGGGTAAGCTACAGCACGACCATTCTTGATCTCTGCAACTGTAAAATCTACCTTGTCGCCCCAACGTGGAAAGTTAATAAAGATGCGACCGCCCGCTGATACAGTCACCCCTGTTGGCATTGGACCGTTGAAAGCAACAACCTGCTCAATATTGCCAATCGTCTTTCCTTGCGGTAGAGCGCCACTTTTTGCCGCAAGCGAGGGCATATTATAAACTAGTGCGATCGCCAAGCCAACTAACAATCCAAGAAGTACTTTAAGCCTTTTCAACAACTTTTTGCCTCTAACACCACTTTATCATCTTAAAAAACCAGTAATTTTTTTGACTCTAGCAAGCGACAGATTCAAGTAATTTCTTTTTTTTTGTCAAATTCTCCTCAATCGACACACACACCTATGCTAAGTTTTTTATCTAACTACACAAGGGTGCATTTAACCTTTAACCAACATTCTTTATTTTAATAAATAAATTTTTTGCAATGGATGCTTAAGAATATCAATTTTTTGCTCTGGATACTTGATAATATCGCACAACTCCTGCAATTGATTTATCGCTTCTGCGCCCTCTAACTTCATTAATTCGCGGTCATCCCAGATTTCCATCCAAGTAATACCGTAATCAGACACCAAAAACCGAATCAGGTGCTTTTCTCCTAGACTTACCATAAATGAAGCACTCTTGATTTGGTCGCCGCATGTATAACAAGACGTCAGATATCCACGCTGCTCAAGTACAGTTGATAAAGCTTGCAAGCTCATTACCAATTCTTGGACGACTTCCTGATATTGTTGGGCTAATCTAAGAAACACTAGTTTCCTCCTATCACTACAGTAATGCGATCGCTTTATATTTGTTTTAGATGAGTTTTCGCACAGATAGCATTAATCTTGTTTATGTACATATAACCTAAGATTATGTTTAATTTGACGCGTCCAAGGGAACACACCCACGAGATGCTAAATTCCTAAAGCTGTTCTGATATTTTGGACAATTACCTGAGGTGTCTCGATAACATCTATATATAGAGTGTCTAATGGTTCTTCTAGAGTAATAAACTGGCTATTAAGGAGTTTTTCGCTCATATAGTGATTATGACGCTCTTGCAACCGCTTTTGAATTAACTCATAAGACCCTTTGAGATAAACCAGCTTAATGCGATCGCTATCCACAACCAGAAATTGCCGATAGCTTTCTTTGAGAGCCGAACACGCCAGCACCACATTTTTATTTTCTTGTAGCCAGTTTTTAATAGCTGTTTGCAAATCTTCTAACCAAGGTATTCTGTCTGCTTCACTCAGAGCAATACCGCGCCCCATTTTCTCAATATTCTCTAGCGAGTGAAAAGCATCGGCGTCGCTAAATTGCCAGTCTAAAGAATCTGCTAGCAGTTTTCCTATGGTAGTTTTGCCAGCTCCAGAAACACCCATAATGATAATAATCATTGATTTACATATCATAGTTTGGCAAAAAAAGTTAATTTCTATCAGTCTAGCTAATTGCTTATTATTAAAATTTCTCCGCTGCCTAAATTATAAATCTTTTACCCAAGATGATATTGAGTACGATCGCCACCATCGGCAACTGCCTCAGGAATAATAAAGTAAGTCAACTGGAATATTTATTTTGAAAACAACAAAGTTTTAGTTAACTTTACTTTTTGTTACACTTGGCTTTTGACCTAAGTTTTGTGCTTTGTGAATGGAATAAATACATTGACAGATGACTCAACTTTGCTAATAATAAAAATTGTAATGCAAACGTGTGCATTATTTATAGTTAAGATTATGAAGAAACGAAAAGTTTCAATCGAAGATATTGCTCGCCGAGCAGGTGTTTCCCATTCCACAGTTTCACGTGCTTTGCGAGATAACTCTCTAATTAGCCCGAAGGTGCGAGAGGAAATTAAGAAAATAGCGCGGGAGATGAACTATGTGCCGAACGCGATCGCTCAAAGCTTGCTTTCTTCACGCACTAATACCATTGGGGTAGTAGTGACATCAATCGCAGATCCTTTTTACGCTGAGGTGGTAGAGGGAATTGAACAGGTAGCCAGAACGGCTGGTTTGAGTGTTTTGTTAACTGCTTCACACCGAGATTTCCAGCAGGAAATAGCAGCTATTGATAATTTTCATCGTCGCAGAGTGGACGGGATATTAGTTACCGACTCGCGAATTGATAAGAATAATACCGACCAAGTAGGGCAAATTGCCGTGCCAACAGTTTTGATTAATAGTCAGACACAAGAGCAACCTGAAACATTTCACACAGTGACAGTGGACGACTTTTTAGGTGGTCGATTGGCGGTAGAGCATCTGATCGGCTTGGGACATAGGGCTATTGGTTATTTGGGTGTGGGCGATCGCAGTAACTCAAACCAGCTGCGCTTAGAAGGATATCAGATGGCTCTTAAGGAAGCTAATTTATCACAAAACAGTGATTGGGTGGCAATTAGTGCTGAAGATAATATCAGAATCAGCGATGTTGATACCGGAAAAAAGCTGCTATCTCAACTATTTACAGCTGGCGTAACAGGCATCTTTTGTTACAACGATATGGTAGCAGTTGGCGCTCTCTTAGCTTGCCAGGAACGAGGTATTTCAATACCACAAGATTTAAGTTTGGTTGGATTTGACGGTATTGCTCTTTCATCTTACGTTACGCCGCCACTGACAACAGTTTGCCAACCAATGTTGGAAATTGGTCGCTCAGCTATGCAAATATTGCTCGATTTACTAGAGGAAAAAAGCGTGGAAAACCTCGTTCTATCTCCTTTTCTAATAAAGCGAGGTAGTAGTGCTGTATTAAAGCAAGGGGGTGGGGGATGGGGGAGATAGGAAGAAATAACCTAACGACCAATGATCAATGACTTTGGACAAAAACTATGTTAACTAAAAAATGGAGTTTATCTAGCGATCGCTGCTTTGCTCCAGAACCAATTCAAAGACAACTAGCGCGTCAATTTTTTGAGAGCGTATACACTCTACCCTTGGTCTGTCCCCACGGACATGTAGACCCAGCTTTATTAGCCGACCCAGGAGCGCGTTTTGGTTCGCCAACTGAATTATTGATTATTCCCGACCACTACATTTTCCGGATGCTCTATAGTCGGGGCGTATCTTTGTCAGCTTTAGGCATACCTAGCCGTGATGGTTCGCCAGTCGAAACTGACCACCGCAAAATCTGGCAGCTTTTCGCCAACCATTTTTATTTATTCCAAGGTACTCCGTCTGGGTTGTGGCTGAAAGACGAACTCACTAACGTCTTTGGGGTGGATGAGCCTTTAAATTCTCGCAATGCTGGGCATATCTATGATTACCTGGAAAAGCTGTTATTGTTACCTGAGTTTTCACCTCGGGCTTTATTCAAAAAGTTTAATATTGAAGTGCTTTGTACTACCGATGCGGCCAGCGATACTCTTGAGTACCATCAATCCCTACACCAAAAACGTTTTACTCAGATCAAACCTACCTTTCGGCCAGATGCAGTAGTCAACTTGGATACTCCTGGTTGGCGGGAGAATCTAACCAAGCTAGAAACCACTGTTGGGCGAGAAATTAGTACTTACGCTACTTTTGTGCAAACTCTAGAAGAACGTCGAGCTTTTTTTAAACAAATAGGCGCGACAGCTACCGACCATAGTGCAGCCACACCTTATACCAAGCGCCTTACTGACCAGGAAGCAGAAGCAATCTTTGCTAAAGCATTAACCAACAAACTAAATCCAGGCGATGCAGAGCGTTTCACTGGCCATATGTTCATGGAAATGGCTCGAATGAGTGTAGAAGATGGTTTGGTGATGCAAATGCATTGCGGTATTATGCGTAACCATAATTCGGCTGTCTTTGAGCGGTTTGGGTCTGATAAAGGTGCTGATATTCCTTTGAAAATAGAGTGGACGGAAAATTTACAGCCGTTGTTGTCAGAGTACGGTAATCAAAAGGACTTTCACTTAATTCTGTTTGGATTGGATGAAAGCACTTATAGCCGCGAACTAGCTCCCTTAGCCGGTCATTATCCCGCAGTCCTGCTGGGGCCGCCTTGGTGGTTTCACGACAGCATGAATGGTATGGAGCGATACTTCAATCAGGTGATGGAAACAGCCGGACTTTATAACACCGCCGGTTTTAACGACGATACCCGCGCTTTCGTTTCCATTCCTGCGCGCCATACAGTCTGGCGACGCGTAGCTTGTAACTGGTTAGCAGGATTAGTAACACGCGGGTTAATTGAGGAAGAAGAAGGCTATGAAATGGCTTTTGCTTTAGTTTATGACCTCGCTAAGCTTGCTTACAAATTAGACTAATAAATTTTGAATTTGAGATTTGAGATTTGGGAATAAAAATTGTTGCCTAGATCCCAAACTTTTTAAAGAAGTTAGGGAGCAAAATCTAGCGATTTAATAAACGTTATGGCAAAAGCGATGGCGCACCGCCAATGAAATCAAAATGATGAATTAACGAAGTAACGCACCCTACCTAAATAGAGGAATTATCAATGCCAGATTTATTGAATAAACCAGATTTAATTTTAAATCAACTTTTTAGCTTGAAAGACCAGGTAGCAGTAATCACAGGCGGTTCTGGTGTGCTAGGTGGAGCGATGGCGCGGGGTTTGGCACTTGCGGGAGCGCGAGTAGTCGTTATTGGTCGCAATCAAGCACGAGCGGATGCGGTTGTGGCTGATATTAGCACCAACAGTGGCGAAAGTATGGCTGTATTGGCAGATGTTGGCGATCGCTTGCAATTAGAAATAGCCAAACACACTATTTTAAAGCATTGGGGTCAGATAGATATCTTAGTAAACGCGGCTGGTGGTAATATGCCAGCGGCCACAATTACTGCTGATGCTAGTTTTTTTGATATGCCTCACACAGCATTCGAGCAAGTAGTTAGCCTCAACTTGGTGGGTACTTTACTACCTAGTCAGGTTTTTGGTCAAGCAATGGTCGAAAGAAATCAACCCCAAGGTTGTATTGTGAATATTTCTTCGATGTCTGCTATCCGTGCAATCAGTCGAGTGGTTGGTTACTCAGCAGCCAAAGCAGCGATAGATAACTTTACTCGTTGGCTAGCTGTAGAATTGGCTCAAAAATATGGAGCTAGCTTGCGAGTTAATGCGATCGCCCCGGGTTTTTTTATTGGCGAACAAAATCGAGATTTACTTTTAAATGCAGATGGAAGTTTAAGCGATCGCGGACAAAGAATTATTAACCAAACCCCAGCTGGACGTTTTGGAGAACCGCACGAATTACTCAGTACCTTGATTTGGCTATGTAGTTCTGGTTCTAGTTTCGTCAACGGGGTAGTTGTGCCGGTAGACGGTGGGTTTAGCATCTACAGCGGAGTTTAGAAATGTATTTATTAGCCGTAACTAATAATGGCAGACTTGCAGATGAGGAAATTTCCCAACTAGTTCATCAAGCTTTGGCAGATTCTAGGTTTGATGGACAGCGCATCTTAGTATTAATTCCAGATGGAACTCGCACTGCTCCCATCCCGCAAATGTTTCGATTGCTTCACAAGGAGTTAAATAACAGGGTTGCTGCACTGGATTTTTTGATTGCTCTGGGTACACATAATCCCATGAGTGAGAAACAAATCAATCGTTTAGTTGGGGTAACACCAGAGGAGCGAGAGACAACTTTTAAAGGAGTTCACATTTTTAATCACCTTTGGCATCTGCCAGAAACTTTTATTTCTTGTGGAGTAATTTCGGCTACAGAAATTGCAGAAATTAGCGGGGGAATGCTGCATCAAGAAGTTGACGTGCGTGTGAATAAATTGGTAACAGAATATGATTTAATAATTATTTGTGGCCCAGTCTTTCCTCACGAAGTTGTTGGTTTTTCTGGGGGAAATAAATATTTTTTCCCCGGGATTAGCGGTGAAGAAGTAATTAATTTATCACACTGGTTAGGTGCTTTAATCACCTGTTATGAAATTATTGGTACACTGGGAATCACACCAGTTCGACGCTTAATCGACCGAGCCGCTAGTTTAATTCCTACCCCGAAACTTTGCTTGGCAATGGTGGTTGCACCGAAAACGAATCAGTTAGCTGGACTTTATATAGATAAACCAGAGTTAGCCTGGGAAGCTGCGGCAAAATTATCAGCTAGACTGCATATTAAATATGTAGATCGGCCTTTTAACCAAGTGCTTTCAGTCATGCCCGAAATGTATGATGACATTTGGACAGCTGCTAAAGGAATGTACAAATTAGAGCCTGTAGTCGCGGATGGAGGAGAAGTAATTATCTATGCACCTCATATTACTGAATTTAGTTATACACACGGCGAGATATTAGCCGAAATTGGTTATCATGTGCGGGATTATTTTCTGAAACAATGGGATAAATTCCAAGCATATCCTGCGGGAGTGTTAGCTCATAGTACTCACTTGAAAGGGATGGGCACTTTCGATCCTATAGAAGGGGAAAAAGCCCGGATTCGTGTGACTTTAGCTACTGGCATTTCTCCAGAACGTTGTGCTGCTCATAACTTGAACTATCGCGAGCCGGCTACGATTCAACTAACAGAATGGTCTTATCGGGAGCATGAAGGTATTTTGCTTGTACCCAAGGCTGGCGAGATACTTTACCGGATTAATAAGTAAAAAGTAAAAAATCAAAAGAGTGATACACATAAAAAAGTCTTTATGAAGAAGAATTCAGCATGAACTTGGGAACACTAAATCTACAAACTGTCAAGATTTAGTTGTACAATCATGAACCCAGTGAGTATTGGCGGATATCACCTCAGCGAACAACTTCATAATAGTTCCAAAACCTTAGTTTATCGAGGATATCGACAGACTGACTCTTTACCTGTGGTTATTAAACTGCTGAATAATCCTTATCCGAGTTTTAGCGAACTGGTACAATTTCGCAATCAATACACAATCGCCAGAAATCTTAACTCACATTTAATTATCCAAATCTATAGTTTAGAACCCTACCAAAATGGTTACGCATTAGTAATGGAAGATTTTGGGGGAATTTCTTTGAAGGATTATTTCACTCATGTAGAGACGTTACATGTAACGTCTCTAGAGGAATTTTTACTTTTAGCGATCGCGCTCTGCAATGCCTTAGAGATATTGTATCGCAATCGGATAGTTCATAAAGATATTAAACCCAGCAATATTTTAATTAATCCCGAAACAAAACAAATTAAATTAATTGATTTTAGTATTGCATCTTTACTGCCACGGGAAACACAGACGCTTATCAATCTCAATGTCCTAGAAGGCACGCTTGCATATATTTCTCCAGAACAAACCGGTAGAATGAATCGTGGGATTGACTACCGGACTGATTTTTATTCTTTAGGTGTAACTTTCTTTGAATTACTCACAGGTGAGTTACCTTTTCTATCAAATGACCCGATGGAGTTAGTGCATTGCCATATTGCTAAAACAGCACCATCCCTGCGGGAATTAAAAAATCAAAAATCAAAAATTAAAAGTCAAGAAATTCCGCAAGTTTTGTCAGATATTGTCATGAAAATGATGGCGAAAAATGCTGAAGATAGATATCAAAGTGTATTAGGACTGAAATTTGATTTAGAAAAATGTTTACAGCAGTTAAGAGAAACTGGGAAGATAGAAGACTTTGAAATTGCCGAACGCGATCTGTGCGATCGGTTCATTATCCCCGATAAACTCTATGGCAGAGAAATCGAAGTAAAAACTCTACTCGAAGCATTTGATAGAGTCAGCCTAGGTGCAACAGAAATGATGCTGGTTGCGGGGTTTTCAGGTATTGGTAAAACAGCAGTTGTTAATGAAGTTCACAAACCGATTGTGCGGCAACGTGGCTATTTTATCAAAGGTAAATTTGACCAATTTCAACGTAATATTCCTTTGGGTGCTTTTGTGCAAGCATTCCGGGATTTATTGGGGCAGTTGCTTACAGAAAGTGATGCTCAAATCCAGCAATGGAAAAGCCAGATATTAGAAGCTGTTGGAGAAAATGGACAAATAATTATTGAAGTCATCCCGGAATTAGAAAGAATTATTGGTCAACAACCACCAACACCAGAATTATCGGGAACGGCTGCCCAAAATAGATTTAATTTATTGTTCCAAAAGTTTACTCAAGTATTTACTGCTGCTACACATCCATTGGTGATATTTTTAGATGATTTACAATGGGCAGATTCGGCATCACTAAAGTTAATGCAGTTATTAATGGCTGATACAGAGTATCTTTTTTTGATTGGTGCGTATCGCGATAACGAAGTCAATCCAGCACATCCATTAATGTTGACTTTGAGTGAAATCGCCAAAACACAAGCAACGATTAATACGATTAATTTAGCACCACTGAGTCAAACCCAAATCAATCAATTAGTTGCTGATACACTCAAATGTCCAGAAAATTTGGCATGGACTTTTTCTCAACTCGTATGTCAAAAAACTCAAGGTAATCCATTTTTTGCTACTCAGTTTCTCAAAGCATTACATCAAGATAAACTCATTCAATTTAACTTTGATTCAGGCTGTTGGGAATGTAATATTACACAAGTAACTCAGGAAGCAGTTACAGATGATGTTGTAACTTTTATGGCATTTCAATTGCGAAGACTGCCATTATCAACTCAAAATATATTGCAATTAGCTGCTTGTATTGGGAATCAATTCGATCTAGGAACTTTGGCTATTGTTTCGGGAAACTCACACATAGAAACAGCAGCTTATTTATGGAAAGCCTTACAAGAAGGATTGATTTTGCCTGCTAGTGATATTTATAAATTTTATGTCGCCCAAGAAAATCAAACAGTTACTCAAGAAATTCAAGAGACTGTCACATATAAATTTTTGCACGATCGCGTCCAACAAGCTGCTTATTCTCTGATTCCAGAGGAACAAAAGAAAACAACTCATTATCGAATTGGTCAACAGTTATTAAAGAACATATCTGACAGCGAACAAGAAGAAAGAATTTTCGAGATTGTTAATCAAATTAATGTTGCTATCGAATTAATTACACTGCCAACTGCACGAGAAGAATTAGCAAAATTAAATTTAATTGCTGGGCGGAAAGCAAAAAATTCTACTGCTTATAGTGCGGCGGTTAAATACTTTGCAGTTGGACGCAATCTTTTAGAAAGCGATCGCTGGCAAAATCAGTATAATCTAACACTGACTCTGCATGTAGAAGCTGTAGAAGCAGCTTATCTAAATACTGATATAGAGGAGATGGAACGCCTGATAGAAGTGGTACTGCAACAGGCAAAAACCCCACTAGATACAGTTAAAGTGTATGCTGTGAGAATTAGCGCCCACACTTCACAAGGTCAACTTCTCAAAGCTATCAGCACTGGATTGACGATATTAAAACAATTTGATATTCATTTGCCTGAATCACCAAATTTAGAAGATGTTGCACATCTGCGTCAAGAAACACAGACTCTTTTAGGTAGCAAAAAACCTGCGGATTTGCTAAATCTGCCAGAGATGACAAATCCTGAAATTTTGGCAGTGATGCGAATTATTAATGAAATATCTGTCCCTGCTTATTTAACAAAACCAAATCTTAATTCATCGATCATCATGACGCAGATGAATTTATCAATGACTTATGGAAATGCACCTATTTCTGCATTAGGCTACTGTAGCTACGGATTATTTCTTTGTGCTGTTGCTGGCGATATTGAACAGGGCTATGAATTTGGTCAGTTAGCTTTGAATTTATTATCTAAATTTCAAGAGAAAAAGATTGAAGCCAGAGTTTTATTTGTCACCTCTACTTTTATATTTCATTGGAAAGTTCATGTCCGAGAAATCTTAAAATTGCTGCAAAATGCTTACTCTAGTGGTTGGGATAGTGGAAGTTTAACTGACTTGGGTTATGCAGCTTATGGTTATGGCTACCATGCCTATTTCATGGGCTATGAATTATCCAAACTAGAACAAGAAATGGCAGCTTATAGCAAGGTATTAGAACAAATTAATCAGCAAACACAATTTAACTACAATGAACTTTATCGACAATCAATTTTAAACTTGCTCGCTCAAACGGCAAGTCCATTTATATTACTTGGTGAAGCAGACAAAGAAGGGGAACTTTTAGCAAGATATCAGCAAAAAGATGACAAAACAGGATTATGGCATTTCTTTCTAAACAAATTAATTCTCTGTTATTTGTTTGCAGAATTTGAGCAGGCGTTTGAATATATCGAACGTGCAAAACATTATTCTAATTGTGGCAAAGGAATGTTTAATATTCCTGTATTCTATTTTTATGCTTCTCTGACTTGGTTAAATGTTTTGCCTAGTCTCTCTCAGTCTGAGCAAGAAAATATCCTGCAACAAGTCGCAGCTAATCAAACAACTATGCAGGGATGGATAAGCCACAATCCGACAAATCATTTACACAAATTTCATCTAGTGGAGGCAGAACAAAATCGAGTTACAGATCAATATTTAGAAGCAATGAAAAATTATGACTTAGCGATTTCTTTTGCTAAAGAAAACGGCTATATCCAAGAAGAAGGATTGAGTAACGAACTTGCAGCCAAGTTTTATCTGCACTGGGGTAAAGAAAAAGTCGCCCAAGCATATATGCAAGAAGCATACTACTGCTACGCTCGTTGGGGAGCAAAAGCTAAAACTGATAATTTAGTAAAACATTATCCCACACTGTTACAACCTATCCTACAACTGCAACGAATCAATCTCAACACCTCAGAAACTATTGCCTTCGATCGAACTTCATCTACCTGCAATTCTACGACTGGCATTACTAATATTGTTGATATTTTAGATTTTAACTCTGTTCTCAAAGCTTCTCAAGCTATCTCCAGTTCTTTAGAAATCAATCAACTCATTACCAGTCTTACCCGCATTATCCTAGAAAACTCTGGTGCTAAAAAATCTGTACTAATACTTCGCCAAGATGATATTTGGCAAGTTAGGGCAATTACTTTTATTAATCATGAAGCAAATTCTCATATTCAAATTCAAACAATTTTGAATTCACAATCATTAGATAGTTGTCAAGATATTCCTAAAAATATTATTAATTACGTAAAAAATACTGAGAAAACAGTTGTAATTGATAATTTACAAACAGACATTCCTGGAATGATTGGGGAATATATGGATCGAATAAAGCCCCAGAGTGTATTATGTACGCCAATTATTAATCAAGGACATTTGATAGGAATTATTTACTTAGAAAATAAACTGACTCCAGGTGTTTTTACTAGCGATCGCCTTAGCGTGATTAACCTGCTTTCTTCCCAAGCAGCAATATCTCTAGAAAATGCTCGACTTTATCAAGAATCTCAAGAAAAAGCTCAACAGTTAAAACAATCTCTCAAACAACAGAAGACTTTATTTAATGTTGTTAACCAGATGCGAAAGTCTCTAGATTTAGATGCTATTTTCTGTACAGTTACCCAAAATATTCGTCGGATTCTTAACGCCGATCGCGTGGGAATCTATCACTTCGATCTAGATTTAAATTATGACTATGGTGAGTTTATTGCCGAAGATGTACTACCTGCATTTCCTTCTGCCCTAGTGGTTAAAATTCAAGATCGTTGCTTTGGCGAAAAATATGCAAATCTTTATAAACAGGGACGCATTTGTGCAATCAATAATTTACAAACAGCTGATATTTTAGATTGTCATCGGCAAATTCTAGCACAATTTCATGTGAGAGCATCATTAGTTGTGCCAATTATGCAAGATGATGAACTTTGGGGATTACTCTGCATCCACCAATGCGATCGCCCCCGTGAATGGGAAGCTTCTGAGATTCAATTTGCCCAACAAATCGGCGCACAAATGGGAGTTGCACTTGAGCAAACAGATTTATTAGTCAAAACTCAAAAACAAGCAACCGAACTCGAACAAACACTCCAGTATCTCCAGCAAACTCAACTTCAGTTAGTTCAAAGTGAAAAAATGTCTGCTTTAGGTAATTTAGTTGCAGGGGTAGGTCATGAAATGAATAATCCCTTGGGTTTTATTACTGCTAGTCTTCAAGAAGTGAAACCCACTGTTGTGGATGTGATTGCACACTTGAAACTTTATCAAGAAACTCTAGCATTACCGAGCGAGAAAATTCTCAATCATGCCGAAGAAATTGATTTGGATTATAGCTTAGAAGATTTACCAAAGATAATTGATGCTACGATGGTGGCGTGCGATCGCCTGAAAAATATCAGTACTAGTTTACGGATTTTTTCTCGTGCTGATAAAGATTACAAAGTACCGTTTAATGTCCACGAAGGTATCGATAGCACAATTTTGATTCTCCAACATCGTTTAAAAGCAAATCAAAAACGTCCAGCTATTGAGGTGGTAACTGAGTATGGTAATATCCCGAAAATTGAGTGTTTTCCTGGTCAATTAAACCAAGTTTTCATGAATATTCTGGCAAATGCCATCGATGCATTAGAAGAATCGAACAACGGACGCAGTTTTGCAGAGATTAAAGCCAAGCCTAACCGAATTATAATTACCACTTCAGTTCAAGATAACCAAGTTAAAGTTACCATTGCTGATAATGGGACTGGCATGGAAGAACAAGTTAAACAAAAAATATTTGACCATTTATTTACTACGAAAACTGTGGGCAAAGGAACGGGTTTAGGTTTGGCGATCGCCCAGCAAATTATAGTAGAAAAACATGGTGGCACTCTAGATGTTAATTCTATACTAGGCGAAGGAACCGAATTTAACATTATCATACCGATTTTGGCTGAGACTTGGGATTAACTCAGGGCGATCGGATTGTCACTACTTTGTACCCTCAACCACACACCAAGGTGTTTTAATAAAAAGATAAAGTCTCTTTAAATAAGTAAATTTACTAATATAATAGAATACAGTTTTGTAACTATATAATAGATTGATATGCGCTTGCCCATCATTATCAGTGTCAGCATGTTGGTATTTGCAGGTCTCAACCTACCAGTAATGTCTCAATCTCCTACAGAGATAAGGCAATTAGCAACGAACAATAACTTAAGTTTAAGACGGTTAAATTTTAATCGCCGTTTGTGGAATAAGCAAAATATTTACAACTATCGTTATACATTTAGTAATGGTTGCTTTTGTACGCCAGAAGCTAGAGGCCCAGTCATTATTGAAGTACGTAATGGTAAAACCAAATCAATTACTTCTGTAGATACACGTCAACTAGTTCAGAATCCACAATTATTTGAAAAGTACAACACAATTCCTAAGCTTTTTAATGTGATTCAGGATGCTATCAATCGTCGAGCCTACAGCCTGAATATAAACTACAATCCTAAATTTGGCTATCCAACCCAAATTAATGTCGATTACAATAGTCAAATAGCTGATGAAGAAATATATCTGACAATTAAGAATTTTGAAAAAATTAAATAAATACTCACCCGAACCTTACTCAGTATAAACTGAGAAAAATTTGATACTTATTTAAAAAGGCGATCGCACCAAGTTTGCCTTTTTTATTGCATACATTAAATTGACTCAAAGAATTAGAGGCTGATCCTCCGATCTCCGTCACTTGTCATCACCCCTATCTCTACCCTCTGTACTAGTACGTCACGGCGTAAATAGCGCAAAGTCTGAGCGGCGGTTCCTGCCAATCATAACTTTGCAAGATGAGCAACCATTTAAAATCTCTAAAAAGCCGATTCCATAATACTTGTGACTTCCGCCTTCCGGTAGTACGTTGAATAGTGTTGTACAACTCTACTCTAATGGGAATACTAACTAAGACATTATTAACACAGTGTTACAAGTAACTATGGTGACAGCATCAGTTAGGCTTCCAGGTTTTCAAGTTCATGAACAAATATATGTCGGCGGCAGAAGCCTTATCTACCGGGGAATTAGAGAACAAGACTCACATCCTGTGATTCTGAAACTGATGCGGAATGAATATCCCAACTTCAACGAAATCGTCCAGTTTCGTAATCAGTATACTATTACTAAAAATCTTGATATTACAGGGATTGTCAAACCATACAGCCTCGAACAATATAGGAATGGCTATGTGTTAGTAATGGAAGATGATGGCAGTATTTCCTTATCCAGTTATATCAATCAACATACTAGTAAAGAGAAATTTATTTCTTTAGAAGAATTTTTTTCCATTGCCATTACGATTACTAGAACCCTTAGCGAACTTCACCGCCAACGGATTATTCACAAGGACATTAAACCTGCTAATATTCTGATTCATCCACAAACTAAACAAGTTAAACTAATTGACTTTTCTATCGCCTCCCTACTACCACGAGAAACTCAACAGCTACAAAATCCTAATGTTTTAGAAGGAACGTTAGCATATATTTCTCCAGAACAAACTGGAAGAATGAATCGTGGAATTGACTACCGTACAGATTTCTATTCTTTGGGTGTCAGTTTTTATGAAATGCTAAGTGGACAATTGCCTTTTGAGTCATTAGAGCCAATGGAGTTAGTCTACTGTCATCTTGCCAAACAACCTATCCCTTTGGAGCAATTTCAAATTCCCCAAGCAGTTTCGGATATTGCGATCAAGTTGATGGCGAAAAACGCCGAAGACAGATATCAAAGTGCTTCTGGTTTGAAGTATGATTTGGAGTGGTGTTGTTGTCAATGGCAAGAAAAAAGAGCGATCGCTCCCTTGAAACTCGCACAAACAGATATTAGCGATCGCTTTTTAATTCCAGAAAAACTCTATGGTCGTCAAAGCGAGGTAGAGACGTTACTAACAGTATTTGACCGAGTTGCAGGAAATAGAGAACAGATAAATCAAACACGAGCGCCCAGAAGCGAACTAATTCTGATAGCAGGTTTTTCTGGTATTGGCAAAACTGCTGTAGTGAATGAAGTTCATAAGCCAATTGTTCGGCAGAAAGGGTATTTTATCGAAGGTAAGTTCGACCAGTTTCAACGTAACATTCCCTTCTTTGCCTTTGTACAAGCATTGCAAGATTTAATGTTACAACTTATCACCCAAAGCGATACACAAATTGCTCAATGGAAGACTAAAATTCTAGCTGCATTAGGAGATAATGCTCAAGTTATTGTTGACGTAATTCCTGAACTGATAAGAATTATTGGCCTACAACCACAAGTGACAGAACTTTTTGGAAATGCGGCTCAAAAACGATTTAATCGCTTATTTCGTAAATTTATTCAGGTCTTTACCAGCCCAGAACATCCATTAGTGATATTTTTGGATGATTTACAGTGGGCAGATACAGCATCGCTTCGGTTGCTACAGATGTTAATGACTGAAAAACAAATAAGTCATTTGTTAATAATCGGAGCATACCGAGACAATGAAGTTTCGGACACCCATCCCTTAATGTTGACGTTAGATGAAATTCATAATTCTCAATATCAAGAGTCAATAACGACTATTACTTTAGCGCCACTTACTACTAAAGATATCAATCATTTATTTGCAGATACCCTTATTTGTACCTCAGCAGAGGCATTACCACTGACCCAATTAATTTACCAAAAAACACAGGGGAATCCTTTTTTTAGCCTTCAGATGTTAAAAACACTTCATGCAGAAGAACATATTACTTTTGCTCCTGAGGTTGGCAGGTGGCAATATGATTTGAATCAGGTACAAAATTTGAAACTAACGGATAATGTTGTGGAGTTTATGGTACTGCAATTGCAGAAGTTACCAGAGGTGACGCAAGATGTCTTGAAGTTAGCAGCTTGTATTGGTAATACATTTGACTTGGCAACTTTGGCAATTGTATATGAAAAATCTTTAGTGGAAACCGCAGCGGATTTATGGTTAGCTTTAGCTGAAGGACTAATTCTGCCAACAAGTCAAACGTACAAAGTTTTTCAACAATCAAATCAGCAATCTTGTTTGGAAAACTCAAATCTCCAATCTCAAACTTCATTGGATTTATCATTGCTGAATTCTGATAATTATGTCTACGAATTTCTCCACGATCGCGTGCAACAAGCAGCTTATATTTTAATTAACGAAGCACAAAAACAAATCACTCATTTGCAGATTGGGCAACTACTTATTCAAAATATTCCTTCGGCAAAACAAGAGGAGCATATTTTTGAAATTGTCAATCACCTAAATATGGGATTACAATTGCTCGCTCAGCCAAACGAACAGCAGCAAGTTGCTCAATTAAATTTGCAAGCAGGACGTAAAGCCAAAAATTCTACAGCTTATGCCACAGCATCGGAATATTTGGCGATCGCCATGCAATTATTGGCTGATGATAGCTGGATAGAACAGTATGAATTAACTTATGCGATTTATAAAGAACGTTCAACAGTTGAATATCTTAACGGCAATTTTGCCCAATCAAATGCACTGATTCAGCAAGCATTAATCCAAGTACAATCAGCGCTAGACAAAGCTGAATTATATTACTTGTTAATCGTGCAACGTACACTGCAAGCAGATTATTCCCTAGCTATTCAAGCTGGTAAACAAGCTCTATTACTTCTAGGTATTAATTTACCAGACGATAATATGCAATCTCTGATTCAGACCAGAATTGTGGGAATTAAAACTAGTTTGCATAACCGTCAAATTGTTTCTCTTTTAGATTTACCAGAAAATACCAGCCCTATTTACCGTTGTGCTATTCAATTACTGATTAATTTAGATCCACCTAGTTATATTACTTCCGCACTTGATTTGTATACTTTGGTTACAGTTAAAGCAGTCAATCTATCGATTCAACATGGTAATATTGCCGAATCTGCTAAAGCTTATGCCAATTATGGTTTTATTTTAGGTTCTGTTTTCGGAGATTATCGAACAGGATACGAGTTTGGAGTTTTAGCTGCCAAAACAGCCGAACGATTTCACCATAAAGGTCAAAAGTGTCAGGTGAATTTGTTATTGGGCAGTTGGTTAAATAATTGGATGAAATCGGCTCATTTAGCTGTTTCCATCAACAATGCTGGATATGAAGCAGGACTAGAATCTGGAGAATTACAATTTGCTGGTTATAATCTTTTTGGGAATATATGCAATCAATTTTTCCAAGGGATTCATCTCAATCGGATTCGTCTGGATATTGAGAAATTTTTTCCCTTTGCTCGACAAACGCAAAACACCCTGTTATTTGAGATTTTGCTGGAAGTACAACAGGTAATAGATAATTTAGTTGGAAATTGCAATTATCAATATTCTCCAGAACGACATCATCTGTGTCAGACACCAATGGCATTGGCAATTGGCCACATTTTGCAAGCGCAATTAGCTTATTTACAACAACAGTATCAGGTTGCCTTGCAGGAAATAACCGAAGCAGAATCTTATCTGCCAGCAATTTTAGGCTTTACAACCTCAGCTAGTTATCCCTTTTACCATGCTCTAATTTTAGCGGCTCTTTATCTCCAAGCCCCGCCGGAAATACAACGCCAATATTGGAAAAGTTTAATTATCCATCAAAACCAGATGAGAATCTGGGCAAATTATTGTCCAGAGAACTTTGAGCATCGATATCTATTGATGAAAGCAGAGATTGCTCGGATTAGTAACCAAGAATTAGAGGCAATGGATTTTTACGATCGCGCGATCGCTTCTGCTCAAGCTCATGGATTTACCCAAAATGTCGCCTTAGCAAATCAATTGGCAGCGAAGTTTTGGCTAACTAAAGGTAAAACAAACATTGCTCAACTCTATTTTGCTAAGGCGGCGAGTGCCTACGAGCAATGGGGAGCGATAGCACAAGTCAAATGTTTAGAAGCACATTACCCGCAATTTTTCTTAGAAAATCATGCTTTATCCCAATCAGAATTAACATATCATCAACAAACCACCATCTCTAAGAATAAGCACAATCTTTTAGAAAAATTAGACTTTGCAGCATTTTTGAAAGCCTCACAAGCTATGGCTGGAGAAATTCAACTCGAACAACTCCTTTCAACTTTGATGCAAGTCATGCTAGAGAATGCTGGAGCAGAAAAATGCGTACTTTTGTTGCTCAAAAACCAGTTAGAGATAGTGGCGGTAGCTAGCTTTCGTAAAGGAAAAGTTTTCTCTCAAACAGCTGTCTGTGAGTCAACCATACCCCTAGAACAAAGCCAGGATGTACCACTCACTGTTATTAACTATGTCAAGCGCACGTTAGAACCTTTGGTAATTGATGATATTGCTACACAATCTCGATTTAGCGCTGATTCATACATTATTAAATACCAACCGAGAAGCGTGTTGTGTACTCCAATGATTAATCAAGGTGAGTGGATCGGGTTGCTTTATTTAGAAAATCAATTGACAGCCAAAGCTTTCACACACGATCGCTTAGAAGTTGTGCAACTGTTGACAAGTCAAGCTGCTATATCCCTAAAAAATGCCCAACTCTACACTGATTTATCGAAAACCACAGCAGAACTTAAACAAGCAAACACTCAATTAGCAGACTATTCCCACACTCTAGAAGAAAAGGTAGCAGAGCGTACATCCCAATTAAATACTAAAACTCAACAATTAGAAGAAGCATTCAAAAACTTACAAACTACTCAAGCACAACTAATTCAAAATGAAAAAATGTCCTCCCTTGGACAACTAGTAGCAGGTATTGCTCATGAAATAAATAACCCTATCAGCTTTATCTACGGTAATCTCACGCCAGCTACTGAATACATTGATGATTTAATGCACGTCTTGCAATGCTATCGTCAACACTATCCAAATCCCACACCACAACTGCAAGCTGAAATTGCCAATATTGAACTCGATTTCATCACCGAAGACTTGCACAAGCTTCTCAATTCGATGCAAGTAGGTGCAGAAAGAATTCGAGATATTGTGATGTCGCTGCGAAATTTTTCCCGTTTAGATGAAGCAGACATTAAAGCTGTTGATATTCATCAAGGTCTTGATAGCACGTTAATGATTCTGCAAAATCGTCTCCAGGCAAAACCAGAACGTCCGGAAATTACTGTCATTAAACAATACGCTCAACTTCCGCACATTGAATGTTATGCTGGGCAACTCAATCAAGTATTTTTGAATCTACTAATGAATGCAATTGATGCTTTAGAAAATTCAATGAGTAGTGGCAAAGTGTCTCAAAGTTTATGCATTTATATCTCAACAATTATTTCGGAACTTCATCAAATAAAAATTAGCATTTCCGATAATGGTATTGGGATTAATGACAATATCAAGCCTTATTTATTTAATCCTTTCTTTACAACTAAACCAGTAGGTCAAGGTACAGGTTTAGGATTATCCATCAGTTACCAAATCATTGTAGAGCAGCATCAAGGTAATTTGGAGTGTCAATCAACATTTGGGGAAGGGGCAAAGTTCATTATTACGTTGCCAATCAAACATCATAAATTTAATATGTAATGAATTAAGCTGCCCTTGCATCTAAATTGCACATCTTTTCGTATTGGCTGTTGACGGTTGACAATTAAGGGTCAACAATTAACGAAGTTAGGAAGTAATATCATGTTTAGCAAATTACTTATGATATGTGATTGCTTCACTTTGTTCGCAATGACAACTGTTTAACCAGACATGATATAAGTGTGCAATTTAAAAGTCAATACAGTTCGTATCCCTCACTCCCCACTCAGCACTTCTTATGCAACCTCGACAAACCATCATTGAAATATTTTCTACTTTTGTGCAATTTGCTGGCGATCGCTTTAGTCATTGGGCGATAGAATCAAGTTTGCGTCGCAGTATCCAAAGTTGTGTCAACCAGACGCCACAAGAAAGTTCGGAATATTTTTGGGCACTTTATTGGTATAAGTTTTGGCAGCTTCCCGAAACTGAGGTACTGGCTAGACAACATCTCACAGCTTATTTACAAGAACCTTGTTATTGGGCATCTCAAAAAACAGCGACTAATTTTGCCAGCACTCAGTATAAATTATCAGACTGTTTTCAGATTGCGATCGCCCAAGTTGATAAAATCCTCAAAGGTTTTAATCCCAATCAAGGTTTTTCTTTAAAAAACTATGCCAACGCCATTTTTAGCGGTGCTATCCGCGATACTTTACGTCAAAATAGCGAAGTTGATATCTGTACAGACTGGGGACTGTTGCGGAAAATCACTAAAAAGTTTTTGGTAGAATCCTTGCAAAATGCTGGTTTATCTCCAGAGGATATTAATGCTTATATTCTGGCTTGGGAATCTTTTAAAACCTTGTATATTCCTCCGAAAACTGGGACTTCTCGCCAACTGTCTCGACCCAACGATGCAATTTGGCAAGCAATTGCTAAAGCTTATACTTTACAAAGTAGTCAACAAGTCAATACTCAAACTCTAGAAAAATGGCTGCTCAATTGTGCTAAAGCTGTACGCAAATATCGTTATCCAACACCGGAGTCTCTAAATATCCCCAAAGGTAGCGATGATTCTTGGGAGTGGTTAGATAATCTCCCAGGAAGCCAACAAGAATCTCTGATTAATGAAATTGTCGCCCAAGAAGAAGAACAAACAAGAATTTCTCAGCAAACTGAGATTAACAAAGCTTTAGTAATGGCGATCGCTCAACTTGAACCGCAATTACAAGAAATTATAAAACTTTACTACGGCGAACAACTCACTCAAGACAAAATTGCCAAACAATTACAAATGCAGCAATATACAGTCTCCCGGCGATTAAAAAAAGCCCAAGAAGCTTTATTGCGGTCTTTAGCTAACTGGAGTCGAGATAATTTGCATATTACTGTAACATCAGACCTACTCAAAAGTATAAATACAGTTATGGAAGAATGGCTGATAAATTACTGGGGACTGGGGAAATAAAGGATGGAAAGATGAGGAGGAAAAGGAGGTGTGGGGGGTATGGGAGGAAAAGGAGGTGTGGGGGGTGTGGGAGGATGGGAAACAAATCTTTCCCCCCTCTCTCCCCTCTCTCCCCACACTCCCCACACTCCCCACACTCCCCACACTCCCCACACTCCCCCCTCTCTCCCCACACTCCCCCATCCCCCCCAATCCCGATTCCCGGAGTAACCACCATGACTGCTGAGACCACCGTATTTACTTTTGCTAATCCAACAGACCTGATCTTAGAAATTCCCACCGCTACCCAAAATTATGCAGATGCTCGCAGTCAATCTTTTTCTAACCCGACTTCTGGCTATCAAGGTTATATTAATGAACTTTGCCTGGGTGCTGTCTTGCAGTGGTTACAAGAGGATTTCACACCGCAAGCAAAGGTCTGGCCAACTACCACCGTCTTATCCAGTTTTTGGGAACTAGTAAATGGAACGGCAATTACGTTAGACACAACTCGATTTATTCTGGTTCCGAGTGAAACAATAGATTTAAGTGAATTACGAGTACCGCAAGAATGGGTCGATATTCCCGGTTGGATAGGTGATTATTATTTAGCCGTGCAGGTAGAACCAGATGAAAGCTATGTAAGAATTTGGGGTTACTGCACCCATGCACAACTCAAAGCTAGAGGAAGTTACGATCCAGGCGATCGCACTTATTCTCTTGATGCTAATGATATCATTAATGACATCAGCATTTTAGCCGTGGCGCGGCAACTTTGCCCAGAAGAACCAACACGTAGCGCTATTCAAGAGATAAGCACTTTACCACAACCACAAGCACAAAACCTAATTGCCCGTCTGGGAAATCCGGAAATACTTACACCCAGACTCACTATTCCTTTTCAACTATGGGCGGGATTAATTGCACACCCTGGTTGGCGCAAAAGCTTATATCAACGCCGCTTGGGACTACCAGAACAGTGGTCAGTTATTCAATGGTTGCAAAGTGGTGTTTCCCAAGTTGGCGAAGCTGTTGGTTGGGGAAGCTTTGATTTACAAGTTAGTGAAGCTGGGGCGCGGGGTGTCGAACAAACGCCACCGCAGACGATTATATCTCGTCAGTTGGCGATTGCAGGTCAAATCTACGAACTGCTGATTACACCCCAAGGCGAACCAGATGCAACTATTTGGCGCTTTGAGTTACGTAACTTGACTGTGGGTGGAGTCATCCCTGGTGGTTTTAAACTCCGACTCCTGACTGAAGATTTACAGCCCTTCCCCAACAACGAAGATATTGCTATAACTGCCGTAGAACAACTTTACGTAGAGGTTGCCTTGGAACCAACAGAAGGCATAGTCTGGGAAATAGAACCTCTTCCCGAAAACTATGACCGAGAAATACTCAGATTTTAAGCTATTGTTTGGCTATTTTATTAGTAGTAAAGTGGAGAATTATCCGCTAATTCCACCTAAACATAAAAAGCCATGAGAGAAAAACCTAAACAACAAATGCGTATATGGGCGATGTTGTGTCACCTCTCGGCTTTATTGGCATGGATATTAGTGTTGTTTTTGGTATTTATTGGTATACCTTTATATTTGCCCCTGAATCTGTTACCTCCACTCGTGATTTGGCAATTCCAAAAAGTCAAATATCCTTGGATTGATTTACAAGGTAAAGAATCTTTAAATTTTCAAATTTCTTTGACATTTTATACATTGATTTTCATAATCATCTGTTTGTTTTTTGTGTTAACCAGCTTGAGTCTGGCAGTAACTACTAATAGTAAAGTTAATCAAGTAGAAATAACATTAGATAGTTTATTAATTGTAATAATGTGCTTAATTTCATTAATCCTATTAATACAATCATTTTTAGTGAGTTTTGCTGCTATAAAAGCTTACAATGGCGAGTATTATCGTTATCCTTTGACAATTAGAGTATTACGATAATAAATGATTAATTCTCTGTTATTGAGTATCTACAATTTTCCAAAAAGATTAAACATTTATATCTTTATTGTTAACTTCAGGTAAAATTATAGTATAACTTAGCTTGAGCTAAAAAAATTTTCTCAAATATTAGACATTAAACTCTTCGCTGGAAAACCTACTCAGACTATGTTCTCAATAAGTCTCCTATAATGATAATAGAGCGAATTTGAGAGAAACAGAAGTACATATTCTAAGTCTCAAAAGCAAGTATAAAGCCTGCTTTCTTTGTGACTTATGCTGTATCTGGTTATTTTTTTGAGGTTTTCATCGTTTTGTAATGAAGCTTGAAATACTATAGAATAAGGATAACCAAAGAAAACAATTTTATTATACACTAAGATAATTTTTATGAGAATAGCATATATAATTTTGGCACATAATCATCCTGAACAATTGAGGCGTCTTATTTCTAAGTTAAATACAGATAATGTTTCATTTTTTATACATATAGATAAAAAAACAGATAGTCAAATATATTCTCAAATATTTGCTTATTTAAAAAATTTTTCCAATGTATTTTTTATCAAAAGATATAATTCAGCATGGGGAAGTTTTAATGCTGTTAGAGCTAGTCTTGAAGGAATAAAGTCAATAGTCGAAACAGGTACTTACTTTGATTATGTTATTCACTTGTCTGGGCAAGATTATTTAATAAAATCAACAAGTGAAATATGTAACTTTCTCCAAGAAAATAAAGGAAAAGAATTTATAGAATATTTTCCGCTACCTCACAGTAAATGGAAAAAAGGAGGCTTTAGAAGAATAGAATATTGGTACATTCGTTGGCATGATGAAGATTATTTTATTCCAGAAGAACGTGAATTTAAATCCCCAATTGGATCTTTATTATATTCATTATTGATTTTGCTTTTACCTAAAAAACGCAAACTTCCTGAAGGCTTTGCTTTTTATGGAGGGTCTGCATTTTGGTGTTTAACCGGAGAATGTGTAAAGTATATAAATGATTTTGTGAAACAAAACCCGAAGTTTGTTAATCGCTTTAATTACACTTCACTGGCAGATGAGCTATTTTACCAAATAATTATTTTAAATTCCCCTTTTAAAGATAAAGTAGTTAACGATAACATGAGATATATAGATTGGGGTGATGACGTTGAAGTATATCATCCAAGAGTTTTAGATAAAAGTGATTTTGAAAAAATCAGGCAATCAGAAAAATTATTCGCTAGGAAGTTTGATACAAGTAAAGACTCGGATATATTAGATATGATAGATGAAATGATTTTATTAAATAAATAGTAATTTGTAGAAGTATGCAAGTACAGGATGATATGATTGGGGTTGCGATCGCTGGTACTGGATTTGGTCAAAAAGTCCACATTCCTGGATTCCAAGCACATCCTCGTACTGAAGTAGTTGCTGTTTATCATCGAGATATCAATAAAGCCAAAGCCATAGCAGAATCCCATAACATTCCCCAGGCGTGCGACACACTTGCAGATATTGTGGCATTACCAGAAGTGCAAGCAGTCAGTATCTCGACGCCGCCGTTTTTGCACTATGAAATGGCAAAAATAGTCCTGGAAGCAGGCAAACATTTACTAATAGAAAAACCTATAACTTTAAATGCAGACGAAGCCAAAAAACTTTATCAATTAGCTAAAGAAAAAGGTGTAATTGCTACTGTAGATTTTGAATTTCGCTTTGTACCCGGATGGCAATTATTTGCTGAACTTTTGTCAGCAGGTTATGTGGGTGAATTGCGCCTAATAAAAATTGATTGGTTAGGTTCTTCTCGTGCTGACGCTTCCCGTCCTTGGAATTGGTATTCTGACAAAGAAAAAGGAGGCGGTGCATTGGGGTCTTTGGGTTCCCACGCCTTCGATTATATTCACTGGTTATTTGGCCCAGTCCGGAAATTAAACGCACATTTAAGTACTGCAATTCCGACAAGAATTGACCCAAAAAATAAAGAATCAAAGCCAGTAAATACAGATGACAACTGTATATTAACGCTGGAATTAGCAGACGGTACACCTTGTCAACTTACAATTAGCGCGGTAGTTCATGCACCAAGAACCCATTGGATAGAAGTATATGGCGATCGCGGTACTTTAATTGTAGGTAGTGAAAATCAAAAAGATTATATACACGGCTTTCGTGTTTGGGGTTCCCAGCCAGGTAAACCTCTCACAGAAATAGAAATACCAAATCGATTAATTTTCCCCAAAAATTACACCGACGGGCGAATTTCTGCATTTATTCGTGTCATAGACCAATGGGTACAAGGAATAGACCAAAAACAGCAGACAGTACCATCCCTGCGAGAAGGAGTTTATTCTCAGCTATTGATGGATTTATCACATAAATCCCATGAAATAAACAGCTGGGTGAATGTACCCAGCTTAGAAGCTTATCTTCAAAGTTAATAAGGGAGTGATTAGATTTAGGATTTGAGATTTTTTCTTTAATCTCAAATTCAAAATTTAAAATTCACTTAGCTAAAAATTACCTCCCTTATCCCTCTATTCTCCACTGTTTTTTCAAATACTTAAAAGAACACAAATTGAGCTGTACCAGATAAAGGAATTATTGTGTAAAACTTTGTCTGGCCTTGTTTAGATTCATAAATCTTAGGAGAGTAGTTAAAAGTTGTAATACCTTTGGTCACGATTTTTGACTCGTTACTTTGTCCAAGATTCACAGGAGGTAACAGTAAGCTGAATGTGACATAACCGTTATTTCTTGTTTTATAAAGAGTCACCGTCACCAACGTACCAATTTCTACTTCCTGACTACGGATTTCATCTCCCACAAACTCCAATGTCCGTTGCTGGTCTTTATAGCTTAAGCGAGGTTTACCATCAAAACTTGTTGTTGAGTAAGTCACATTCACATTTTGCCCTTGCAGTTGATACAAGTCAGGTGTTTGTGCTGCTAAGGCATAAGTTGGTATCGCTGTTAATGCCATACCTATTGTTAAGGATGAAACTAAGTTTTTGGTTCGCATGTCTGAAAAAGTAATTAATGAGTTTGAAACGATGTTACATTCGTAACTTAATTATTTGACAGGACTTTTATGGCAATTTACGCCGTTTGACTATAAATTACCCTTCATTTATTCTTTACAATGACACATCCAGTGTCAACAAAAGCTAAGAATTGGTTAAGTTCGATGTATAAAATTATTAAATAATAATCATTTACGTAAAAATACGACAAACTACTTGCTTGACTGAATTTTGAATAATTTTATACTAAACAATAATCGAACACAGATTGAGAAACAAGTCAAAAGCTAGAATTGAATATGTTTAATTTTGTTTATTAGCGGCGATCGAATTCCACTTCTTTTTCTAAAATCTTGAGATCGTAGTTACCAAAAAAATCGTGACCTAGTAGTCCGATGTCAGCTTGGGGAGCGATCGCTACTTGAAGATTATGCGCTATAACTCCACCCACTGTAATAGATTTTACCTTACTGGTTGAAAATTGGACTTCACTTCCATCAGCAACTTGAGCTTGTATCATACCTGTAGTTTCTAGTTGCAGGCTACTAGCCATATTTCGAGTAATCACAGTAGCACTAGCACCTGTATCTACAATCATTTCAAAGGTTTTTTTGTTGTTGAAAGTAACATCAATTATCGGAGTTCCACCAAAGCGGCGTTTGATGGGAACTCGAAAAACTCTCTCGTCTGGAGGTGCGTTTGCAGGTACAGCGGTTGTACCACCACAAAGCCTTGCCAATCCAATGGTTTCGCCAGAAGAGGTTACCATAAAACATCCTCCTGGATCTCCAATTGATGCTTGATTAAATAATACTAAAAATATTAGTGTCGGCATCAGTGCAAACCCACTTAAATTAATGGTTTTAATTCCATGCCTCCAAACATTATTCATATTATTTTAATTCTCCAAATTCTTGATATTTATTAATTTCTCCAACTTGAAATACATTTAATTAAAAATATTATTTTCTACTAGTTATAGATATTTAATTATATTAGCTAAAATTACTGAGTGAGAAATTAAAGATTAGGTAAAGAGACGATAAAACTACTGAGAGTTGATTTCTCAAGTAAATATAGTAATGTGTTTTGATTTTTAAACTTATTTGTGTAGTCAAGGAGTAGGGAGCAATGAAAATTTATTTTTCCTACTCTTTTATTAATTACCCGATTTAAAGGTCGCTGGGTGTACAACAGTGGCGATCGCATTTTTAACAGCAATATCCTTCTGTTCTAAAATGATATTTTTACTAACGGTACGCGCAGCAACTACAGCGCAAATAGCTGCTGCGGCAAAATTGTATACCCCTGCCATTTTAAACAGCGTGCCGCATTCCATCTCATAATTCAAAATATTTAATTGCCAATATTTTTCTGTAACACCATGCAGCGATCGCCCTAGCAGGATATTACACTAGGGCGTTTTTTGAGAGTTAGCTAGGGCAAACATCAACGGTTTTTCTGTATTATCAGTTTTTTCTTTTTAACATAATACATATATAATACAAGATATATCACTGCTTTAGCAGTAACAGTTTGTCGCTTTAACAAAAGGAAATTTTATGATTCCCCGAGAACGCATCCGCAATATTGGTATTTCTGCTCACATCGACTCTGGTAAAACTACGCTATCAGAGCGAATTCTCTTCTACACAGGCAGAATCCATGCTATTGAGGAGGTGAAGGGAAGTGGCAAGGGTGCAACAATGGACTATATGCCGGAGGAAAAGCTACATGGTATTACCATTACCTCGGCTGCAACAACCTGTCAGTGGCATGATACACAAATTAATTTAATTGATACACCAGGACATGTAGATTTCACTATTGAAGTAGAGCGTGCCCTGCGGGTACTGGATGGGGCGGTGATGGTGCTGTGTGCTGTGGCGGGTGTGCAATCCCAGTCCATCACAGTGGATCGGCAGATGAAACGCTACCGCGTGCCACGTTTGGCATTTATCAACAAGATGGATCGGATGGGTGCAAATCCATTTCGTGTAGTACAGGGAATGCGCGATCGCTTGCAATTAAACGCAATATTACTGCAATATCCGATCGGCAGTGAAGACCAATTCCAAGGTGTGATTGACCTAGTAGAAATGACTGCTAACTACTTTGAAGGTGAAAACGGGGAAAATTGGGTTAAACAGCCAATTCCCGACGTTCTTGTCCAAGAAACACAACAAGCGCGGGAGAAGTTGCTAGATACTTTGTCGCTGTTCTGTGAACCGATGACCGAAATGTTGTTGTCAGGTAAAGAGATTCCTCAAGAACTGATTTGGCAAACTATCCGCCAAGGAGTTTTGAGTCTGGAACTGACACCCGTATTGCTGGGTTCGGCATTCAAAAACAAAGGAGTGCAAAATCTATTAGATGCGATCGCTCTTTATTTACCATCTCCGATGGATAGAGAAGTAGTCAAAACAGTAGAATCGATAAGTGTCTACTCTAATCCTGATGCTTCTTTGGTAGCTTTGGCTTTTAAACTCACCCTTGAGTCCTTTGGACAGTTGACTTACACCCGGATTTACTCTGGGACGTTAAAGCCGGGTGATACCCTTTACAACTCCCGTACAGGACAACGAGTACAAATCGGTCGTTTAGTGAGAATGCACGCCAACAAGCGCCAAGAGGTGAAAGTTGCAGTAGCTGGAGATATTGTTGCCTTATTGGGTGTAGATTGTGCCTCTGGCGATACATTCTGTACTGGAGAAACACTAGTTTCTCTGGAAAGGATGTATGTGCCAGAACCAGTGATTACGCTGGCAATTATGCCCAAAAAACAGGAAGATAGCGATCGCCTTTCCAAAGCACTCAACCGCTTTCAACGGGAAGACCCCACTTTTAGAGTGAGTATTGACCCGGAATCAGGAGCAACTTTGATTTCTGGCATGGGTGAACTCCACCTGGAAATTTACTTAGAGCGGATTCAACGGGAATACAATGCTGAGGTTGACGTTGGTACTCCCGCCGTGGCGTACCGGGAAACCATTGCCCAAAAAGCTAGCTTTGACTGCCGACTTAAAAAACAATCGGGTGGCCCTGGTCAGTATGCTCATGTTACTGGGTGGATTGAACCAACAGATCGGCCATTTGTTTTTGAGAATCGGGTAGTTGGGGGTGCGATTCCCAAAGAGTACATCCCTGCATGTGAGAAAGGTTTTCGGGAAGCGATGGAATCAGGAAAGCTCGAAGGTTATCCGGTGACTGGGGTGAAAGTCGTTCTCCAAGGGGGTTCTTATCACCCAATTGATTCTTCAGAATTGGCGTTTCGCTCGGCTTCGCATCAAGCACTTGAAAGTGCGATTGCTAAAGCCAAACCTCACATCCTCGAACCGATTATGCTTGTAGAAGTGGAAACACCAAGCGAGTTCATGGGAAGAGTTCAGGGTGACCTTTCATCCCGTCGAGGTTTGCTATTGGGTTCCGAGACAATGCAAGGATATTCAGTGATTCGGGCAGAAGTACCGCTAGCGCGAATGTTTGGGTATTCTACAGACTTGCGATCTCTCACTTCTGGCATGGCTACATTTTCAATGGAATTTTCCTGCTATCGACAGTCCTGAACCTAGATTAATCACTCCAGCTTGCCGAATCAACAACACAAGCTGGAGTTTAATTACAATGAGGATTTTTTTGTGCCTACCTTGAAAACCCTACAACCTGGAGACGAGCCACTACTAGACGCTTTCCTTTCGCAACACGCCGATACTTCGATGTTTTTGCGCTCTAATTGGCGAGCTGCGGGGCTGCTTGACCAAGGTGCAAGATTTCAAGGAACTTATATAGCTGCCTACATAGATAAAATTATCGTGGCAGTTGCAGCCCACTTTTGGAATGGGATGGTAGTAGTCCAAGCGCCTGTACATTTAGCAGAGGTGGTGCAAGCAGCAGTCACTCAATCCAGACGTGCTATTGCTGGAATTAGCGGCCCAGCAGCACAAGTTGAAGCAACAAAAAGCATTCTGGGGCTTAGCAAGCGACCAACTCAGCTTGATGAGTCTGAGATATTATTTTCTCTAACGCTACAAGATTTGAAAATACCTCCAGCCTTAGCAGCCAAAGAAGTGCAGTGTCGTTTACCACATCCACAAGAGTTGGAATTATTGAGTCAATGGTGTGCTGCCTTTAATAAAGAAGCTTTAGGACAAACAGAAACTCTGAATTTACGACCAGCTTGCCGTCAGGTAGTAGAAGCACGTCAAGCTACAGCTATGCATTGGGTGTTAGTAGCAGAAAATTCTCTAGTTTCCTACTCTGCGTTTAATGCCAGCTTGCCTGATATTGTGCAAATTGGTGGAGTCTGGACACCGCCAAGTTTGCGGGGTAAAAGTTACGCCAAAAGTGTTGTAGCAGGCTCATTGTTAGAAGCGCGATCGCACGGAGTAAAACGCGCTATCCTGTTTACAAGTGATGACAATCAGGCAGCACAAGCAGTTTATCGAGGAATTGGTTTTGTGCCTACTGGCGAGAGGTATGGGTTGGTGTTGTTTGAAGATAGTTAAGGATGGTACGCCTGCGGCATTGGAAGTACTGAAATCATTCTCAAGATATAGTTTGCTCGTTCTAAAATAGGTAATCTTTTTAATTTGAATCTAACAATTAGATTGCCTTGATTGCATTAAAAAATTAAAGTAATTGCTCTAATTCGTATCTGTATTTTGCAACAATCAACTTAATGTTTTTCTACCCATAGTTAGTGAAAGCGATCGCTCAAAAGAAAGAGGGAATCTACCTTTCCTATATGTCAACGTGAGATTAGTAATAAATCCGAACGTTTGAGAGAGGAGAACTACCAATGGTAGCTAGTTTAGATGATACGAAGCGCAATACTATTGCTGTGAAATTAGCAAGTATCAAAGCACTGCAAAAATTGGTTATTGAAAACGAACAAGTACTATTGAGAGAAGGACTTGATGCCGAAATTGCCGACCGGATTCGGAATTTCATTAAAGATGATGAAAAAAATCTTGGCGTTTTGGAAACTGTAATTACTCAATATGGTATTCAAGCTGAACCAAAAAAAGTTGTCACAGAATTCATTGAAAAAGCAAGAGAATTGTTTAAAAGTTCTGAGCTAAGCTTATATGAAAAAGTGTCTCAGCATGAATTACTTAAACATCAATTAGTAATGAGTGGCTTGATAGTTCACAAAGCAGCTCAAAAAGTTGGCGCTGACGTAATGGTGGCGATCGCACCTTTGAATACGATTAACTTTGAAAACCGCGCTCACCAAGAACAACTCAAAGGTATTCTAGAAATTCTGGGTGTCCGCGAACTAACTGGACAAGATGCAGATCAAGGCATTTGGGCGCGGGTTCAAGATGCTATGGCTGCGGTAAGTGGCGTAGTGGGTAGTGCTGTCACCCAATCCAGTGACAAAAAGGATCTGAATATCCAGGATGTTATCCGCCTCGATCATGGCAAGGTAAATACTCTGTTTACCGAACTATTACAAAGCAACAATCTGCAAAAGATTGAAGAATACTTCGGTCAAATTTACAAGGATCTCACTGCTCACGCCGAAGCCGAAGAGGAAGTTGTCTACCCAAGAGTACGTTCTTTCTATGGTCAAGACAATACTCAAGAACTGTATGACGAACAAGCTGACATGAAGCGGCGCTTAGATGAAATTAAATCTATTAGCCCCTCTGCTGCTGAATTCAAACAAAAAATCAAACAGCTAATGGACATTGTAGGCGACCATATTCGTCAAGAAGAAAGTACAATGTTTACTGCAATTCGCAACAACTTGAGTACTGAACAAAGCGAGCAACTAGCTAGTGAATTCAAAGCTGCTAAGACCAGGATTCAACAAAAATTAGGCGTTGTTAGCGAATCAAAGATTTAGTTAACAGAAAAAATCTAAAATCTAGCCTAATTAATTTGACCTAGTTGTCATGCTAAATTGCTAGTGAAATAAAGGAACTCCTAACATTATTTATTAGGAGTTTTTATTGACTCTGTATTTCCAAGCTAATAATATTTACTCCACATTCTGTAAATACAGCAGTCTGGAGCGGAGCCGGAGACGCTCGCCAAGGCGTCAGAATTGGTGAATTCTCCAATTAGAATAGGCTCTGTGCCATGCTGTATGTCCTATGTCAGGTGAAAATCGAACGACTACCTAATACCGTCGCCCTTACGCTCTAGTAAAGTATCAAGCTCAAAGAGTGATGACTGTAGCTGACAATTACTCAATGGCAAGCATTCGCAAGGTAAGTTAATATCCAAGATAGCTAAGCTGCTGTTTAAAGCATTAATGGACGCGATCGCCAAAAAGTGATAACTAACTCCCTAAACTAAAGTAGGGGTTTTTAATATCAGTCAAAGGTTATTAGAGTGAATTTGATTTACTTTCTTTTACGTTCTGCTTGGGGTATGGTAGCGATCGCGATCGTCACTGGATTCCTGAGTGGCGGTAGTAGTGCTGGCTTGATTGCTTTGATTAGTCGTGCTGCTAGTAGCGGTAGTGCTGAGCGCTTCACATCCGTAGCTTGGGCTTTTGCGGGACTAGCAATAGTTGCACTAATTACCAGCATTATTTCCCAAGTGATGCTAATTCGCCTTTCTCAAAATGCAGTTTTGCAGTTAAGGATGCGTTTGAGTAGGCAAATTCTCGCTTCTGAGTTGAGTCATTTGGAACGTTTGGGAAACCCTCGATTATTGGCAACTCTAACAGAGGATATTCAAGCAGTTGCTAATGCTGTTTATCAGATGCCTTTTTTGTTTATTAATTTAGCGATCGTTTTCGGTTGTATATCATATATTACCTGGCTTTCTTGGTTGGTACTACTGATGGTTTGTGCTATTTCCATAGTAGCGATCGGCAGTTGCCAGTGGTTATTGACTAAAGGAGGGAAGTTGCTAGCCTTAGCTCGTGAGGATGAAGACCGCCTGTTTAAGCACTTTCGCACGATAACCGAAGGAGTCAAGGAACTCAAGCTTAATTATCAGCGCCGTCAAGTTTTTTTAGAAGAAAAACTGCAAGCAACTGCTAGTGAATTTCGTCATCATAATGTTAACGGTTTAACTCTTTTTGCAACAACTTCTAGCTGGGGTCAACTCGTCTTCTTTTTTGCGATCGGTTTTGTCTTGTTTGCGCTGCCTAATTTACTTACTATTGATTCCGAAACCCTCTCTGGCTATATTTTGACTTTTACTTACTTAGTGTTACCAATGGATAACATCATCAGTAAACTTCCTTTATTAAGCAAAGCCAACATTGCCCTGCAAAAAATAGATTCACTGGGTTTATCTTTAGCTCGTAGTTCGGAAGTATCGACTGTTCCAGCTACCATTAAATCTTCATGGCACAGTTTAAGATTGAAAAAATTGACCCATACTTACTACACCAATCAAGAAGACAACAGCTTTATTTTCGGCCCCATTGACCTAATCTTATATCCTCAAGAATTAGTCTTCATTGTTGGTGGCAATGGTAGTGGGAAATCTACTTTAGCTAAACTAATTACTGGACTTTATATTCCAGAGAATGGGGAAATTTGGTTTGACAAGGAGTTAATTAACGAGCAAAATCGAGAATGGTATCGTCAGCATTTTTCCGTTGTGTTCTCTGACTTCTATTTATTCGACGAACTTTTGGGATTAAAAAATTTAAAATTAGATACTCAAGCTACAAAATATCTCAAACAACTGCAATTAGACCATAAGGTAAAAGTTGAAAATGGACAACTTTCTACCATTGCTCTTTCTCAAGGACAACGCAAGCGCCTAGCTTTACTTACAGCATACTTGGAAGATAGACCAATTTATCTATTCGATGAGTGGGCAGCCGATCAAGATCCAATATTTAAAGGAATATTTTATACTCAACTGTTACCAGAACTGCGATCGCGTGGTAAAACAGTCCTAGTGATTAGCCATGACGATCGCTATTTTCATTTAGCAGACCGAATTATTAAACTTGATTATGGACAAATAGAATATAACCAACAAGTAAAAAGTTAAAATTTAAAATGTAAAATCAATTAGGTAGAAAATGGTTGCAAGTCATTTAAATTTATTTATGTGTAGCACTATTTTCACATTTAATTTGAAACTTAAAAAATTTCAACTTGTTTCAGCAACATTTGTACATTTATCAAATAAAAGTAATGTCTGAACAAAAGCCTTTAAATCCGTGGAACTATAAACCTTGGTGGTGTCAACCCTGGTCTATACTGCTCACAGGTATAATTCTGATTGGTGGTAGCTGGTTATTATTTAAAACTATTTGGCTAACAATTCTCGTCTTTATCCCTGTAGTCACCTGGATGGTATTTTTTGTGTTAATCTGGCCGCAACTAATTATTCGCAGTGGGATTTTGGAGTCCTATAATAATTCTGAATTTTGAATTTTCAAGTGAAATAAGTTGGCATTGCAGATAAAGTGGGATGATTTAGCAAATTATAAAATCTCTTCTCCTACTCTCTGTATGTGCCTAAACTCATCCTCCTGTTATCCCTCTTATAAGAAACAAGGCGGGAGGCACACTTCGGCAACTCTTAGAAACGCACTCGCGTTCGCTCAGTGACCAGGAAGAGGAGGCACAAGGGAAGACGATTTGACTTGTTTGTTTCATCGATAACGGACACGAGTGCGTCTGTATACAGCTTCTAAGAAACATATCTATTTCTTGAAAGAGGGATAATAGTTCTACCTCCAGCAAGAACTGTCTCCAGCGTAGCTGCCTCCTGCTATAATTCTCAATTACTGAAGAATTTTGCAAACCGAAGCCCAAACTTTTCTTACAGTTTAGAGAAATTTGTGGTATAAAAAACATCAATTTTTGACGAAGTACTTTTATCATTTAATAAGTTTTGATAATTTTTAGCTTATTTTGCTCCTTTTCAACCTGGCTTTGGGCACAAGACCTTGTAAGCATTTACATATTCAGGGAATTTGCACACTGAAAGTCAGAGTCAAATGAACAACAGAGCAAGCCGAAGGCATGAAGAAGATAATGCAATACAATATCTCTGTATAAGATTCAACCGACTGTTGATTGCCGTTGCAGAGATGTTTCGAGTGTACAGGTTTGACACTCGAGAGAAAATCCTGCGATTATTGCAAAATTTTCAGTCTAGCAAACTTTTTTGCTTAAAGTTCAGACTCTCATCTGTGAAAACACAACCTGTTCCTCTACCTGAAAATGAAGTAGAAAGGCTCAAAGCATTGGAGGATTACAGTATTCTGGATACCCAACCAGAACAAGGTTTTGATGACCTGACTGCTCTAGCTGCCTACATTTGTAAGACTCCCATTGCTTTAATTAGTTTAATTGATGCCGATCGCCAATGGTTTAAATCGAAACTGGGATTAAAAGCTAGGGAAACACCTAGAGATTGGGCTTTTTGCTCCTATACTATTCTGCAACCAGATGAAATATTGGTAGTTGCTAACGCTACTAAAGACGAGCGTTTTGCTAATAATCCTTTAGTTACAAATAATCCCAAAATTCGTTTTTATGCTGGTGCGTCACTAGTTACACCTAATGGTTTTCCCATAGGGACATTGTGTGTCATCGATACTATTCCTCGTCAGCTGAGTTCTCAGCAGTTAGATGCACTACACCGCCTAAGTCGTCAGACTATTGCCCAGATGGAACTCATCCAGCAAATTCGTAACCGCAAACAAGCGGAAATCGAGGGAAGGCAGTTATCACTAACCGATGAATTAACAGGTTTGCATAATCGGCGTGGTTTCTTCCTACTGGCCCAACAGGAACTAAAAATTGCTCGCCGGATGAAACTGTTGTGCTGGGTGATCTTCATTGATTTAGATGGTCTAAAACAGATTAACGATACCCTTGGTCACGACATCGGAGATGCCTTAATTATTGATGCTGGTCGATTACTCAAGCAAAGTTTTCGTAACTCAGATATTGTTGCTCGCTTGGGTGGAGATGAATTCATTGTTTTTATCTCCAGCTACTTCAAAGATGCAGATAGCATACAAGCACATCTGCAAGCAAATATTGCCAACTTGAATCAACAGCAAAACCGTAGTTATCTACTTTCCATGAGTATGGGAATACAGCGTTACTCACCAGAAAGCAATATGTCACTAGAACAACTGGTTGCTAGATCGGACGAGTTAATGTACGCTCACAAACGTCTCAAGCGGCAATCTATTAATTAAATTCAGTAACGCCCATTTGTTTTTGCTAATTTACTACTTGACTACCATGACTACGGGGGTCATCTTGAGTAGACGTTGGAGCTGCTGGGGCTGAAAATTTGGAAACTTGCCCGTTAGATTGACCATAGGGAAGAGGCGAGCCAATAACTAAAGCCTCTAAGTTGCTCGCCAGAATCGTGCGGGGTTGATCGCCGATCGCTTGAGCGATAGTTTCTCCACCTGGCTTCAAAAACACAAAATGCGGAATCCCATCCACGCGATATTTCAACATTTCTGGTAGCCACTTGGTATTATCCACATTCAGCATCACAAAATTCAACTTGTCAGCATATTGTGTTTCCAGTTGGGCAATATCTGGCGCCATTTTTTGGCAGACAGTACACCAATCAGCATAAAACTCCACTAAAGATGGTTTACCGTTAGTCATTGCTACTTCTAAGGGTGTGGAGCTATCACTTAACTTGGGCAGGGAAGCTAAAGTTCTTTCTGTTCGCAATCCCAAGAACAGAGCAATGGCCAAAGCGATCGCTACGATTGCAATTAAGAAGTTTCTCAAACGCTTGGCTAAGGTCGATTCAGACTTTTCGGAAGAATTAGCTGGTAAACCCGTACTCATAACACAATTATTACAACTTATTAAGTAGTCTCTTTTTCAGTTTAGCTGACTCGAACCCCTTTCAAGAAAGATTACAAATTACGAATCGTGATTGAGTGATGAGTGATGAGTGATAACTGATGAGTGTGTGTGAACAGTGGGATATTTTTTAGAAAGGAAGTCTTTAGTACGTTACGGCGTAAATAGCGCAAAGTCTAAGTGGCGGTTCCTGCAGTAGACGCCCGGAGGGCGGCAAGACAGAGGCATCGGAACTTTGTAAGACGAGCAACCATTTAAAATCCCTAAAAAGGTCAATCACATTATACTTTTGAATGCGTGACTTCCGCCTTGCGGTACTAGTGTTGATGCACTCGCTCTAGCAACCATAACGAAGCGACAGTACCCACATAATGGGCAGCAATTCCTGTGATATCAGCCACAGCCACAAAAACATCCATCGGTCGAATAATCCTGTAGGGGTCGGTGATTGCTACTCCTGGAGGTTGAGATATAGATTTTGCCACTAGCACTAATACGGTTGAACCAGCACCTAAGAGAGTTAATAATATTCCCACTAAACCCACAATTATCCCTAAACGCAGAATTTTAGTTGTATCTGGCTTACTCGGATGTAAAGCTAGATTGCGATTTTCTAAAGCTTTGCCTATGCGAGTGTAACGAAAATTCCAATAGAGACTGAATAATAATACTAAAATTCCGCATACAGCCCAAAATATGCCAATTCCAAGACCGGTATTCTGTTGCTGAACCAAGCCACGACCAGTCAAGGCAAACAATAAAGCTAAGACAGAAACTACTCCAATTGCCAATTGTAGCCAGAAACTAATCCAGCCTGTAATCCGAATAGTATTACCAATTCCTCGAGTTTCTGGTGCTAGCGAATGCACTTCTGATTCAGTTTGCATATCATTCACCATTGAGTTTGATTGTCTTATCTCCCTACTGCTCAGAATATTTCTGCGGTTTGCCCCATACCCCCACCCCTAGATAGAATCGGCTCATAATCTTGGGGAATAGATGGGGAGATAGGGGGCAGAGGTTAGAATAATAACTCCTCAATCAACAGTTAGCAGTCAACCCTCCCAATGCCCATAATTTAAAATCCTGCCAAACGATAAAAAGTTATCAAACTCAAGGATGATGAGTATTTAGCAATTAAATTGACAAAATAACTCTATAAAGAGTGATATTTAAGCGGTAGATAGCGCTTGTAAAGGATAAGGGGCATGATTAAATCTTGGATGGTGATTGGGGGTGTGACTTTCTTAGTTGCCCTAGCAGCTAACGTGATTACGCCTAGCGATCGCCAGTGGTTCAAGCGCTTACAACGACCAAGATGGCTAACTTTCGAGGCCGCAATTCCACTTATTTGGACTGTAATATTTATTTGCGGTGCTTGGTCGGCTTACATTATCTGGGAAAAAAACCCAGGAACCACTCCAACCTGGTTAATCATGGGTTTATATCTGCTGTTAGAAATTGTCACCATTGCCTATACACCTGTAATGTTTAGGCTTCGCAGCCTAAAAGTAGGTACAATTCTCGGCGGCGCAGGTTTTATTATTGGTATTTTGTTGATACTTGCAGTTTTAAGTGTTTCTGGTTGGGCAGCACTGTTACTAGTTCCTTATTTGCTCTGGAGTCCTATTGGAACTTATACCACTTGGCAGATGGCTAGTCTCAACCCTCAAGATGCCTAAGATTAGCACCAGCGAATGATTCAACTTATGCTCTGAATTGTCAAACTTGCAGTGTAGGACTTGACAAAATACACAAGCAAGGGTGCAATATGATTCCATCTTGGATAATAATTGGGGCTGTAAGTTTCTTGGTTGCCCTTGGGAGTTTCTTTATCACCCCGCGTGATGTTAAATGGTTCGCCAAGTTAAGTCGTCCTCAATGGCTAGTTTTTGAGCCGCTGATTCCATTCATCTGGACTGTGATTTTTATTTGTGGTGCAGCTTCAGCTAATATTGTCTGGCAAAAAAATCCAGGAAGCTTAATTACTTGGCTGTTAATGGTTTCGTATCTTTTAGTGGAAATTATCACCGTCGCTTATATACCTGTAATGCTGAGATTTCGCAGTCTCAAAGTTGGGGAAATTCTCGGAGTCTTTGGTTTAATTTGTGCCGTTGTCCTTGGTATCTGCATTTTACTAATTTCTCCAGTAGCAGCGCTATTACTTCTTCCTTATCTAATTTGGACTCCCATTGGGACTTACACCACAGAAGAGTTAAAGGAATTAAATCCTCAAGATGCTTGAAGAAGGACTCATCAATTCTAACGCCAAGCCGTGCAGCGTCTTTGGCTTTGCTCCTGAATTCTTTTGCGATAACGCATTTAAACAAGACGCCCATAACGTGCGCTCACAGGACTGGCTGGATTGGATTGATTATTCAGCCAAGCCCACATTTGATCGCCAAAAGAAAAATGCCACCATTCTCTAGGATTGCGTTGAAACCCTGCTTTTAACATTACATCCCGTAATATCTGACGGTGAGCATGATATTTCTGTGCTTCTGGATAATTACTATTAGCATAATAATCGGGATGCGATCGCTCTGACATTTCATCAATGGGCGAACCCATATTCAGTATTTCCCCACTATCATCTACCAGCGTCACATCTACCGCCCCACCAGTACTGTGAGGAGGCGGAGTTTTTTCATCCAAACTCGGTGCAGCCCAAATTTCATAAACAGCTTGCCAAATCTCTTGGCGTTGGTTTGGCGATAACTCTACCTCAATCAGTCCCCTTTCTTGTACTGCTTGCGCGAAGCTGTAATCTACCATAAACTGCTGGACTGCGATCGGGCGATAGCCATCAAAGATTTGAATCCGCCAATTAGGACGCAACAATTCCAGGTAATTTTGCGCTTGAATTAAATTTTTAATAACGCTTTGACGGAGATAATAAGGAGAGTGTTTTCCATAAGGCGCACCTAACTTTTCATAAGGATGAGGAGATTCCACCGCAAACAACTTCAAAGGAATCTCCATCATCTGTTCACCACACTCAAAAATCGGAATTTGATGATAAGGTCTCATCTTCTCTTTCTTTGCGCCTTTGCGCCTCTGCGTGAGCTTTTCATAATATTGATTCAGTAATGCTCAATCAAAACCAAACACCCTTATTAGACGCCTTAAAAACCACTGCAACACGCCCCCATGCTCCTTTTTACACCCCAGGACATAAACAAGGCAAGGGAATTCCTCAACCCTTAGCCGATTTATTTGGTACAGCCGTCTTTGGCGCTGACTTAACCGAATTGGCAGATTTAGATCATCTTTTTGCACCTCAAGGCGTAATTCAAAAAGCACAACAATTAGCCGCAGAAGCATTTGGCGCTTTACAAACATGGTTTCTTGTCAACGGTTCTACCTGTGGAGTTGAGGCGGCAATTCTCGCTACCTGTGGCACAGGCGATAAAATAATTCTGCCTCGAAATGTGCATTCTTCTGCCATAGCTGGGTTAATTCTTTCTGGTGCAATACCAATTTTTCTCAATCCTGAATACGATCCAGTTTTAGATATTGCCCATAGCATCACACCTACTGCGGTAGAATCTGCACTCCAACAACATCCTGACGCCAAAGCAGTATTGACAGTTTATCCAACATATTACGGTGTTTGTGGAGATTTGAGTGCGATCGCCCACATTACTCATCAACATAATATTCCTTTACTTGTAGATGAAGCACACGGCGCACACTTTGCCTTTCATCCAGAATTACCGATTTCAGCTTTAGCCGCAGGTGCCGATTTAACTGTACAATCCATCCACAAGGTACTCGGTGCGATGACACAGGCATCGATGTTGCACATCCAAGGTAACAGAATAGATAGCGATCGCATTAGTAAAGCTTTGCAGCTCCTACAGTCTACCAGTCCTAGTTATATACTTTTAGCTTCTCTAGATGCAGCACGTCAGCAAATGGCACTCCACGGAAAAATGCTAATGTCTCAGACTTTGCAACTTGCACAAGAAGCCAGAACCAAAATTAGCCAAATTCCTAGATTATCAGTTTTACAGACTCCTGTTGCGAATCAACAGGGATTGGTAGGATCTCCTGGCTTTGTGGCTTTAGACAAAACGCGACTAACTGTAACTGTTTCTAAGTTAGGTTTAACCGGATTTGCAGCAGATGAAATTTTGGATGACAAATTTGCCGTTACTGCTGAACTACCCTCCCAGCAACATCTGACTTTTATCATCAGTTTGGGCAATACAGCAGCCGATATTCAGCAATTAGTCCAAGGTTTTACCATCCTTGCCAAAGAATATGGGCGAACCAATGTAAGTATTAAAAATGATATTTGCCAGAATCTTCCTACAAAACTGGATACTAATTTGTATTTGTCTCCCCGCGAAGCTTTTTTTGCTGCTAGTGAAACATTACCTTTTGCAAAGACAAGCGATCGCATTTGTGCCGAAATCGTCTGTCCCTATCCTCCGGGAATTCCCGTATTAATGCCAGGGGAACTCATCACCAAACCTGTTCTTGACTACTTGCAACAAATTCAGGCGATGGGAGGACTGATTGGTGGTTGCAGTGACACTAGCCTCAAAACTTTGAAGGTGGTGAAATCACTTACTAATTTTATCAAAACTTAGAATTTAGAATCCGTAAATTTATCAAATTTTTAAACTTAACTTCATAACTTTCAAAAAATTAAATAGCTTATTATAATTGAATTTTCAGGCATTTTGATTTCTAGCTTCTGACTCAAAAATTATTTTTAATAAAATTTTTATTTATCTAGTCAATAGTAAATATGCGGTTAAGCAGATAATTTATAGAAAAGTATACAGATGTAGGAGCAGCTATGAAACTTTTATAAAAAGGTCTACTAAATGAATGCAATTTGTGATTTCTATTTCTAGGATGATATTGATAATTCATAAACTAGAAGATGAAATTAAAAACTTATTATATTTGCGGACGAGTAGCAGTTCCGATTATAGTGACTTTAGCACTGGGTTTCTCAACAAAAGCGAATGCAGTTGAGTTAGGCGCTGCGTCTGATTACAATGTATTTGTTTTGGGAGATATCTCTCAAAAATATACAGATATTGAAGGAAAACTTGCTGCTGGCGGGAATGTGAATTTCGTCGGGGGACTTGGAAGCAGACTTTCCAATAATAGTGGCAACGTAGTAGTAGCCGGACAAAACTTAACTTTGAGCAACGGTCAAGTCTACCACGGAAATGCTGTCTATGGAGCCACCGCTAATGTCTCCAGTAATGTGGGTTTTCCCCAAGGAACTCTTAGTAAAGCTAATCCCATCGACTTTAAAGCAGCAGAAGAAGAATTGCGATCGCTATCGCAATATTTTGCAACCTTAACTCCTACTGGTAAGACAACAGTTCAACCTTGGGGTGCTATTAACCTGAGTGGCACTGGTACTGCTTTCAATGTTTTTAATCTCGCAGGCTCGGATGTCTCCAAGACAAACTATTTTGAAATCAAGGGAGACCCAAATTCAACTATCCTTGTCAATATCAGCGGTAAGGATGTATCGCTGCAAAACTTTGGTTTCAACATCCTTGGCACAGATAAACAAAAGGTGATTTACAACTTCTATGAAGCTACTAATCTAACTGCCAGTGGTATTGGTATCCAAGGTAGTATTCTTGCTCCTTTGGCTAATTTCAACTTCAATAACGGTCAAGTTAACGGTAATGTGGTAGTAGCTTCCTTGACAGGAAATGGTGAGTCTCACAACTATCTGTTTAATGGCGATCTGCCAAGTCTGCCGACTAAGTACTACACTAAGCCGAATCCTCCCACTCATACTCAGGTTCCAGAGCCAGCAAATGTTCCAGGTTTAGGATTAATTGCTGTAGTATTTGGTGTATTTCGCCACAAACGTAAGTCCCTAACTTCCCTAAAATAGTCAGAAATTTTTGGCAGCTTAGCGCATGAAGCGAACTTGTTTAGAGATTTTCGCTCATGCGCTATTTCCTTGTCCCTACCTTCTACAATAAGGATAGACTTTGTTGAGATTTGTATAGTTGGGGAAAAGCTGTCATGGCTCCCGCCGTTTTAATTCAAAATCTGCAAAAATCCTACGGCACGGTAGTTGCCGTCAAGGATGTTTCCTTTCAGGTAGAGTCAGGAGAAATCTTTGGTTTACTTGGCCCCAACGGTGCTGGTAAAACTACTACCTTGCGTGCCTTGTGTACACTCACCACACCGGATGCTGGCAAAATCGAAGTATCCGGCATCTCTGTATTAGATAATCCCAGAGTGGCAAGACAACGACTAGGCTATGTAGCTCAGGAAGTCGCTATAGATAAAGTGTTGACTGGACGAGAATTACTGCAATTGCAAGCAGCACTTTATCACCTCCCAAGCACAGTAGCCAAACAGCGTATTGAGACAGTATTAGATTTACTCAGTTTACAAGAATACGCCAATAAAAAAACCGGAACCTACTCTGGCGGTTTACGCAAGCGCTTAGATTTAGCCGCTGGCTTACTCCATGCACCGGATGTTTTAGTCTTGGATGAGCCAACTGTGGGACTTGATATAGAAAGCCGTTTTGTGGTTTGGGAATTCTTAAGAAAATTACGCGCCTCTGGGACAACGGTAGTAATTACCAGCCATTATTTAGAAGAGATTGACGCCCTAGCCGATCGCGTGGCAATTATCGATCGCGGTGTTGTAATTGCTGTTGGGACACCTTCACAATTGAAAGACCGATTAGGGGGCGATCGCATTACTTTGCGAATTCAAGAATTTTCCCCAATAGAAGAAGCCGAAAAAGCCAAAAACCTCTTGCAAACTTTGCCGTTTGTCCAAGAAGTTATTGTTAACAGCGCTCAAGGTAATTCTCTCAATTTGGTGGTCACACCCCAAAATGATGTTCTGATTAATATACAGCAAACGCTAAATACTGCTGGCTTGCCCATATTTGGCATCGCTCAATCTCGCCCCAGTCTTGATGATGTTTACCTCGCCGCTACAGGACGCACATTAATGGATGCAGAACTAGCAGCCATTGCCACTCGCGATCCTAAAGCCGAGAAAAAGCAGAATATGAGATAGGGGCTGGGGACTGGGGACTGGGAAAGAGTTTTGCTAATTCCTAATCCCTAATCCCCAATCCCTAATTTCCAATCCCCGATCTCCAATCCCCAATCTCCAATTTCCAATCATGAGTGTTACCCCTAAATCTGATATTAAGTGGCAAACACTAGCATCACCCCAAGTTGTTGCTAATGCTGCTCCTAATTTTTTTGCTGAATTGGTACAAGAGACGCTGGCTTTAACTCGTCGGCTGTTTATTCAGTTGCAACGGCGTCCCTCTACATTAGTTGCTGGAATTATTCAGCCGGTGATGTGGTTAGTGCTGTTTGGCGCTTTATTTCAAAACGCACCCAAGGGCTTGTTTGGTAGTACGACAAATTACGGACAATTTTTGGCTGCTGGAGTAATTGTATTTACAGCCTTTGCTGGAGCGCTGAATGCTGGTTTGCCTGTAATGTTTGACCGCGAGTTCGGTTTTTTAAATCGTTTGTTGGTAGCACCTTTAGCATCACGATTTTCCATTGTCTTTGCTTCGGCAATCTTCATTATCAGTCAAAGTTTACTCCAAGCAGCCGTAATTGTGGCAGCAGCAGCGTTTTTAGGTGCAGGACTACCTGATATAGCTGGTTTGGGTGCGATCGCTTTAATTGTTTTTCTTTTAGCCTTGGGTGTGACAGCTATTTCTCTGGGCTTAGCTTTTGCTTTACCCGGCCACATTGAACTGATTGCAGTGATTTTTGTCACTAACCTACCATTATTATTTGCTAGTACTGCTTTGGCTCCTCTATCTTTTATGCCTGGGTGGTTGCAGATTGTGGCTACCCTGAATCCTCTTAGTTATGCGATCGAACCGATTCGCTATCTCTATCTCCATAGTAGTTGGGCTTTGGATAGTGTAGTTATGCAGGCTCCTTGGGGCGATGTTACCTTTGGCGGAGCGTTGTTGGTCTTGTTTGGCTTTGCCCTTGTCGCCTTAGTTAGCATTCAGCCCCAACTGCGGCGGACTCTTGCTTAAGATAAAATAGAGCCATTTAAGGGTCAAAATTTATGAAAAAAGCATTTTTACAAATTCCTAGACTCTTCGCGGCTACAGTCGCAGGAATTAGTTTCGCTTCCTTGCTCCTGGCTCAACCCAGTTCAGCTCAGATCGCTAGCCCAACCGATCCTTTTCCCAGCACTAGTACAACAGACCAAAATACCGATCCCTTCTCTCGCTCAAACTCAGATAATTTCAACATGTTTGACCTAATTCACCGAGCGAATTTTGGGACTCTCAACTGGAATCCTGACCAACAGAACCAACAATTAGACTCAGCCGCAGCAGCTTTTAAAGCAAGGCAACAAAAACTAATTCAAGGTCAACAACAGCAAACAACTCCTGGTTTGCCAACGGTTACATCACCATCAGTTACCCAACCATTGGTTATACCACCATCAGGTAATTGAATTCAAACAAAGAACCCCAATTCCATTACGAATTGGGGTTAGACTTCCAAAAATCCTTAATTCTCAGGCAAAAAACTATAACCCAAGTGTAGCTAAAATATCTTCAGCATGACTGCTAGTATTTACAGCAGCATCAACATGGGTAATTTTACCGTCAGGCCCAATTACGTAAGTGACGCGCTTGGCGTAACCGCCACCATCCACATCAAAAGATTTGATCAGGGATTTGTCGGTGTCAGCCAGTAAAGGAAAATTCAAATTATATTTTTGGGTAAATGCCTGATGAGAGACTTCATCATCTGCACTGACTCCCAATATGACGACATCTTTTCCTTGATATTTAGATTGAGCGTCCCGGAAACTACAGGCTTGTTTAGTGCAGCCAGGAGTATCATCTTTGGGGTAAAAATACAAAACAACTGTCTTGCCAGCAAAATCAGATAAAGAGACCGTGTTGCCGTTTGTATCTTTGGCGGTAAATGCAGGTGCATCCGTACCAACTGCTAGAGGCATAATTAACCTTTCCTGTTTCAGATTGTTGATGCACTTGAAATTTTACATTAATTTATAATGATTAAATATATTTACTAAAAAATCACATAAATATACTTTCAGTAACCAAATTTTGCTTAGACGAGGTAACTGGTACAAAAAATATATTCTGGAATTAATTTTTATCAAAAGAAAAATTTCTACCCATACACAATGCCTCCTGTTGATTCCCAAAACCCAAAAACTTTTGTTTATCCTCCTAGCACAATAGAAAGAGCCGATCGCTCACTGATATGTTCCCCTTTTAATCCATCTTTATTTGAAGTCATGCGACACCAGAGTGTGTCATTGAGTGCGATCGCCCTGGAAAATGGATTCAAACAGGGTTATACTCAACGTCCTTTATCAGAATTAGCATGTGATGACGCTTTGGGTTGGCTGATTCAAGTAGGCGTATTGCGGCGAGAAGTTGATGGCCAGGGAATTACAGATAGTTTTCGCCTCACTCCCTTAGGACGCCAGTTGATAGAACAATACCAGGGAAAAAATTGGCGTACTCCTTCATGGCGCGATCGTTTATACAATGGTGTGATTCGTTGGTTGCGGTTACCCTTTTAGAACAGAAAACTAAAGAGTTAGGATTAGCCAATCAAAGGGAACAATAATATACGGAAACATCACATCCATTCATGAAGTCTTTACAATGTGGTGGAGTATTGGGTATGAAGCATTGCGCTTTGGGAGTGTGAGGGGTGATGGGCGTAGCTTCGCCTATCTCCCTCATCTCCTGCTTGGTGAGCGTACCTCTGCGGGAAAGCAAGCTACGCGTAGTGTCTCGTAGAGAAGTCGAACACATCTCCCTCATGCCCCCAAAATTTCACCCTATATATTAAAAATCTGATAGTGACTATGAAATCAATTATGGTGGTGGGGACAACATCCCACGCAGGGAAATCACTCTTAACTACAGCTATTTGTCGGATTTTGTCGCGGCGCGGCTGGCGAGTGGCTCCTTTCAAAGGTCAAAATATGGCTTTAAATGCTTATGTCACTGCCAATGGTGGAGAAATTGGCTACGCCCAAGCAGTACAAGCCTGGGCAGCAGGAGTCGTACCTTGGGTAGAAATGAACCCGATTTTACTCAAACCGCAAGGCGATATGACTTCGCAAGTAATTATTAAAGGTAGACCTGTGGGCAAAGTAAGTGCCGCAGATTACTACGAGCAATATTTTGAACTGGGGTGGCGGACAATTGAAGAATCGCTACAGCATTTAGGAACAGAATTTGACTTGTTGGTTTGTGAAGGTGCCGGTAGTCCAGCGGAGATTAACCTCAAGCACCGCGATTTAACGAATATGCGGGTAGCAAAATATTTGAATGCGCCAACTCTACTAGTAGTTGATATTGACCGGGGTGGGGCTTTTGCCCATGTAGTAGGCACTCTAGAGTTATTAGAACCAGATGAACGCGCTTTAGTTAAAGGTGTAGTAATTAACAAGTTCCGAGGACAGCGATCGCTCCTAGAACCAGGAATAAAATGGTTAGAAGAACGCATTGGTATTCCGGTTGTTGGCGTTATACCTTACTTACAAGAAGTATTTCCGGCAGAAGATTCTCTCGGTCTGCTAGAACGTCAATCAATCAAAGCCCACAGTGACCTCAACATTGCTGTTATCCGCTTACCTAGAATTGCCAACTTCACTGACTTTGACCCTTTAGAATCAGAAAGCACAGTTTCAGTAAAGTTTCTTAGTCCAAAGCAAGATTTAGGACATCCAGATGCAGTAATTATCCCAGGTACAAAAACCACAATTCCTGATTTGCTACTGTTGCAAAAAAGTGGTATGGCAGAAGCTATTCAACATTATGCTGCTTCTGGAGGTACGGTTTTAGGTATTTGCGGTGGGTATCAAATGCTCGGACAAATCATAGCCGACCCAGAAGGGATAGAGGGACAAGCTGGCAGATATCAGGGGTTAAATCTGTTACCAATCAGAACTGTAATTACAGGACAGAAAATTGCTCGCCAGCGACAAGTTAGCTCGAATTATCCTCAACTGGGCTTGCCAGTCAACGGCTTTGAAATCCACCAAGGGCGATCGCGCATTGAACAGCAAGGAATAGATAGTCAATCGTACCATGCGCTATTTGACGATGTTAATTTAGGGTTAGTGGATAGTTGCCAATCAGTTTGGGGTACTTACCTTCACGGAATTTTTGATAATGGGCCTTGGCGACGCGCTTGGTTAAATCGCCTCCGTCAACAACGAGGTTTAAAATCTTTGCCCACTGGTGTTGCTAACTACCGGGAACAGCGAGAGCAGATTTTGGATTCATTAGCTATTGAAGTTGAAAGCCATTTAGATTTAGCTCCGTTTTTGTCTTAAGCTAAAATGCATTGAAATAGTCATTAGTCATTGGTCATTTGCTTTAGATAAAGCGCAAAGTCTGGGCGCCGGCTTCCAGCGATCGGAACTTTGTAACAGAGGACAAAGGATAAATGACAAATGACAACACTAAATAAAAGCGTAAGATTGATGATTGTTCGCGTCCGATTTCTACCAGATGATGTCACAGTAGACGCTGAAGTGGGCGAAGCCCTTTTGGATGTAGCAGACCGGGCTGGAATATTTATTCCCACTGGTTGTTTGATGGGGTCTTGTTACGCTTGTACTGTGGAATTAGAAGATGGAGAGAACATCCGTGCTTGTATTACAGCGATACCACCAGGCGAGGAATTAACGATTAATTTGTTTAGTGACCCAACTTGGTAATGTGCTTAAGTACCAAATGATTATTCAATGGTCTGAAGAAGATAATTGCTTCTTGGTAGGATTCCCTGATTTTCCAGGACAACCCTGGCGGACTCATGGGGATACTTACGAGTTGTCCGTGGCAAATGGGATTGAAGCCTTAGAGTCTCTAATTATCGCTTATGAAGCTACGGGTGATTCACTTCCAGAACCAACAGTAAGTAGGGTATAGTAACGCACTTTAGTAGCTAGTGACTAATGCTGCACAATTTACTCGAACAATCGCAGGTTATTTTAATTCAAATAGTAGTTAGTTTTACGTATTATTACTGTTTTTTGACAAGAATATAATTTGTATATTGATTTTTCACTATGCAAGTCAATGGTAAAAGCGTATGAGTATAAGTGAATTAGCACACGAAAAACTTCGTGACTTATGTGCATCTGCTGTTGATTATAGGTTGGTATATTCTTGTGGAGAGACTCCAACTTATGAGACTTATGATTCTACAACAGAATCTGTTAAACCAGTTCCACCTAAACCTTGGTATGTCAAAAAGACTGCAAATGAGCCGGAACAGTATTTTACAGGCGGAGAATTATATGAATATTTGAGCCAATTAAAGTAGGTTGTCAGAGATAAATTTTATGTCAGACTACATGACAGTGCAAAACAGCAACGAGATTATCAAGATTTATAAAGATAAATTTAGCGGTTTCATCGACACAAATTTTGATAAGGCTATAATTTCTCTTGCTTATGAGGATGATAATGGTATTCTCAAAGTAGTTAAAATTTATAAAGATAAAGATCCTGCTGCGTTTGCAGAAGCCTTGGATTTTTTACAAAGTCTAAAATAAATACGAACTGTTTTGAAAATGCTTTAATAAAGGCATTTGAAGGGTTAATACTACTCAATTTGCACGAACAATTGTTCAGGCAGTAAGAAACCTATACACATTGTTTTCTACTGCCTGTTTTTGCTATCTATATCAATTACCTTTAACATTCAGCGCATATTGTTTAAACCTTTCCAAATCAGCTTGAATTGTTGATTTTACTATCCGCCCCAAGAATAAGTTATCCATAATTTTGCCAATAACACCCGGAATGGCGTAAGAAATGGTCATTTTGACAATACTACTACCGTGGCGATCGTAAAAGCGAATTGCTCCCTGATTTGGCAAACCATCAACCGATTCCCATTGAATAATTTGGTTGGGAATAACTTTGAGAATTCGAGATTTCCAAGTAAATTCTAGACCGTTACTACTCAATTTCCAAAGAGATATATCCGGATTATCTGGCGGAACCTTTACTGAATCAATCCACTTCATCCATCGCGGCATTTGCTCTAAATCAGACCAGAGGCTCCATACTAAATCTATGGGAGCTTCTACTTCTATTTGCACAGTATGCTCTAACCAATCTGACATTATTTTTTCTTCCTTAGCGTCCTACTCTTTGACAGAAGTTAGTGCGTGTCTATGTCAATTTTTCAAACTCTCCAAAATCGCTTTTGCTGCACGCTGTCCAGAAATAGTTGCTCCCTCCATACTGTCAATATAGTCTTGCTGAGTATAACTTCCGGCAAGGAAGAAATTATTCACTGGTGTCTTTTGGTTGGGACGATACACATCCATTCCTGGCGCTTCTCGATAAAGAGACTGAGCAAGTTTTACCACACTGTACCAAGTCATATTTAGCTCCTGTGATGAAGGAAACAGTTCGTGGACTTGCTTGAGGACGTGCTGAGCGATCGCTTCATTGGTTTGTGCAATAAAGGGATCTCCGGGCGTCAGCACTAGCTGTAACAACGATCCCTGTCCTGGGCGATAATAATCAGCAGGGCTAGTCAACGCTAAATCGGCAAAACAAGAAAAGTCAGCATCAGCTGTATACAGCAAATTATCTATTCCAGCCGCTTGATTTAGCTGTTTACGCTGTTCTCCATCGTTGAGTTCTGTCACCCAACCATCGAAGCGTAATTGCACTGTTGCTACTGGCACTGCATTTAGTTTATAAATATTGTCAAATTCTGACCACTTACGCCACTCTTGGGGTAAAATTCGCTGGATACCTGGAACATCACAAGCAAAGACATAAGCATCAGCAGTAATAGTTTCTACTGTATCACCTTGGGCAACTATTATCCCAGTGACGTGAGTTTGTTCGTCTGATTTAAACTGAATTTCCCGCACTTGGCGACGGGTGTAAATTTTGGTGCCCCTGACTTCCAGATATTTCAGAATCGGCTTGTGTAAATATTCATAGGGAGAACCTTGCAGCATTCGCAGGACTGAAGCTTCTGTTCTGGCGGCAAAGAACTGGAATATTGTCAACATACAACGGGCAGACATATTTTCGCAATCTATAAATCCCAGCGCGTAGGCGATCGGGTTCCACATTCGTTTAATGCTACCATTGCTGCCACCATGACTGCGGAACCAGTCGGCAAAGCTAATTTTATCCAAATTGCGGATAATTTTCATCGCCCCATTAAAGTCCACTAACCCGCGAACTATCGGACTAGTACCCAAAGCGATCGCATTTTGCAATTTATCCTGCAATGATAATTGAGAAGTAGTAAAAAATGCTTTTAAGCCATTAAAAGGCGCACCTGTAATAAACCGAAAATCTAAAGCACCAGTCCGCCCTCCTTTGTTAATAAAAGTGTGGGTATGTTCTTTGAGGCGTAAGTTTTCTAACACCCCCACTTTCTTCATCAAGTCAAATAATTGGTAGTAGCACCCAAAAAATACATGCAACCCCATTTCTAAATGGTTGCCATCTCCATCAACCCAACTGCCAACTTTACCACCCACAAATGGACGAGACTCAAAAATCTGTACTTCACAACCAGCATCAGCTAGATCTACTGCGGTTGCTAGCCCAGCCAATCCCGCACCTACAATTGCAACACGCATTCCGTCGTTCCTTTTCAGTTTCTTTACAGATTGTAACTGGATTGGCGTCGGAATTCGCTACTTAATATCAACTTTCCAGCATCTTAAGACTGGGCAATGTCAATATCAAAATATCTTTGATTACTCCTTTTAGTCTCACTAAATGACCAGACGCAAGAAAAAGGCGTCTGTATCAATTAAACAAATTCTTGCCTATTGCAGCGGACTCAAAAAAGTATTATGGCTATTTTTTAGTGGTAAAGCAGTTATCTGCTAACTTATGAAAGCATCTTCTTACCTATTTACATCTTTGCCTTCATCAGGCAAAGGCAAACTTCTAATCAGTTCACGAATGACATCGGTTGCTGGTCTACCTGTTTGTTGACAATATTTTTCTAGCTTTTCTGCTTCCTGTGTTGCGAGATTCACAGTTATACGTTTTACGGCCCATTTTTTATTTGTCATTATCATGCTATTTGCTATACATTTACATCATCGAAAAAGTCTAACTAAAGAGGAAAACGATAAGATTATCAGAGTTTGTGTCAGGAAACAAGTAATACCATTAATATTAAGATTGTCCGTTTTGTCAAAGGATTCATTATCTTCTAAAAAATCAAAAAACTATACTTTTTGTTACCATTGTGACAGCATAAAAATCACATACTTGCTTGTGAAAATAATAACCTTAGTACTAGCATGAGTAAACCCTGACAATTAAATTTCAAGACTGAATTTGAGACACCTACTGTTGACTCAATCAGGATTTCCAAAACTATTTTCTAACGAAACCATCTGAGCTTGTCTATTAGCCAAGTTTACCTAACGTTCTTGGAGAGAACATCTGGTATAACACCTAAGGTTAAATGCTGACCCAAAAACGGGTTGGAATAGTGTACATAACTAGTAAACACTCACTTAAAAGTAGGTAAATAGGCATCGCTCTAGACTAAAGACCATCTACACACATTACACTAATCAATTAGTTAAGAGTTATTTCAACGGTTTTAACTTGAGGTTTTGTTAATTAAAGAGATTCATTTCCTGTATCAATCTTGCACTTAGAAAAACTGAAGTGTAAATATTGAAGATTTACTGATAAAATTTGACAGCATTATCTGTAATATTACACAGATTAATCTACTTAAGAAGTGATGTTACTTGAGTGTTATTAAGAAAAATATTTTAGTTCTGTTTCATGCTTTTACAATAACTTCCTGTAAAGATACGATGAATTTTTGGACATTTTTTCTCTTCCCTCTAGCGATATAGTTTATTGTTTTGACAATAAATTGTTTTTTGTTTATTGTCTTCATCTATCTGAAGATGATATAAATTATTTTTAGGTAATTCTTGTGTTACATATTTGAGAGTAAAATTTAGAATTGAGCTAAACTAAGATATAAATAGTTGCCAAAAAATACTTGATATTTAATTATTGTTAATAAGTATACTTACTAATAAATAATTTTATATTCAAAGTTTTTTAGGTGATGTATTCATTATAACCACTAAATATGCACTTTAAATAATCTTTATTTAGACATAAATAATCGATTTTTCACTCTTTATAAAAAACTTACAAAGTAGAACATATACTTTTGAGCTTTTGCTTAATAATATTGATACATACTGAGATATTAGACAAAGAAAATTCTTGAAAAAAAAGATTTGTATATTTAGCTGTATAAGCTAGGTTTAATTAAAAAATAATCTATAAATAAAATTGTTAAAGTTGTAATAAATAATCCTAAAAAATCGATAAAGTAAAATACTAGAAAACTTGAGAATATAGGTACTTCATGAAATTTGGATAAAGTAAACTTATAATCAGTGGTAAGGTTGGTTCTTGAGATTAACCACAAAAGAACAAGGGTTGGGAAGACTTAGACAGAAGAAAAAACCCTTGTCCATAAGAGGACATGGAGAGGGAAGACTTGGGCAAGAGGGAAACCGATTATCCTCAAAAAGGACATCATAACAATATTAACCTGGTAAACCGTAACTTTGATTTTGGGTGAGTAAGGAGTAGTAATAGAAACTAAATTATTCAAATAAGGTGCAAATTGCTCCAAGTGGCTATTGAAAAGTACTGTACCTTCAGGGGTATGCTAATGAAGAATAGAAAAAGTTGAAGGCTTAACCATTTTACTTTTTTGCCCCTTTTGCTCCCAAAATGGAATTGCACCAATATGTGTAGTCTTATGAGATATTAATTTCTCATGACTGCAATTTGACATTGAGGATTACAGCGATAAGTGTAACTATTCAAATTTGAGTTGTGGCATGAGTTGAAGAGTACCAATGCCTAAATCTTTAGGTGAAAACGATCGCGCTTCAAACAAAGCCATCATATCTCGTAACTGGGGATTTCCTCGGGAAGCTCCGGTGAGTCCTTTGGCAATGATTAAACCACAGTAGCCTTTAGTATTTTTACACCGCTGATTCCATTTTTTTCGGGCTTCTAGATGGATGGGATCTTCATCTAAAAATTCACCAAATAGAAACAATTCGCCATTTTGAGTTTGTAATAAACCGAGGTCATAGCGATCGCCATCAAAGGGGTCGGCACCTGGATTAAAGCAAATTGCTTTGAGTCCACCTGCTGCTTCAATCCTCTCGATTACAGTCTTAGCTTTCGGCCGGGAAGTTTGAATTAAAATTACTGGTAAACCGTCACCCACTGGTTTGATTTCACCAGCCTTATGGTAGTTGACACCTTTACGCAGATACTCCAACATTTCCCAGGACACTACACCTAAACTAAGGAAAGAATCTTCTGGTATCAAGTCATCTTGTAATGAGCGGAAAGTCTCAGAGCCAAGGTTGTCAATCTCCCGATCCTCAACACCAAAGCCAGCCATTTCCTCTAATTCTGCTGCTAACTGCGGCATGGTAGAGACTGTCACAGACACAGATTTAGTTGATTCTTCAGACTGTGGAGGAGAAATACGATAGCGACGACTGAGGGGGGGGAAGATTTCGGAATGCAGCTGGCGACGGTGGTCGCGAAGAAAGCGGCTCAAGCTTTCGATCGCAACAAAGATTACCAGTGCTTCCTCATCATACAAAACAGAACGCAGTCCTTCTAAGGGGTGGATATTACCAAAAGTAGGGTCAATATCTGAAAGTGGCAGATCTGCCAAATCACTCGCATCATCCTCGTCTTCGTCGGTTTCGTCAGCACTCTCAAAAGTGAGAAACAGACAATCTTGCTTGAGGAAAGCTTCTTCTAAACGCTCTTTTGATTCTTCATCTCTTAAAACTGCGGCGCGAAACCGCTTGAGAGAGTCTTCTGAACGATAAAATAAAATCCCATACTCCATTCCCAGCATTCCCATAATGGAGGCATAGACTGTGCCAACATCCCACTTATTAATTTCTATTGATAAAATTTGCTGTTCTTCCAAAAATTCCCAGGGTGCCGCTTGCCAAATTGCAAATGCCTTCTCTCGCAAAATTTGTGCGTACTGTGGTGGTAAATCGGGGGTTTGACTATCAAGGATATCAGCGAATCCGCGAAACAATTCGTCAATTAAAGGTAGTTCTGATGCGTAGTCAATGGCGATATCCAAATCTTGCAGCACCCCTCGCAGGTAAAATTGGATCTCGCGGTCTTTGACTACAATTCTTTGCGGTCTAGCAGGTTTTGCTGGACTGTGAGGATGTTCCATTGCTCGCATTAAGGTGCGAACTATTGCTTCCGGGCCGATATCTGAAGCTACCACGTCCATTCCTCGGACAATACCTTGAGAGAAATCTACCCAAAGAATGCATTCTCCTTTGGCCTCTGAGTCTGAATGCTGGTTTGGTGATGACAACGGACGACGATCGCCCTCCCATACAGAAGGAATTTGAGTTAATTTCTTCAACCGACGACTGGTAGAGCGATTAAAACTTGTCATAAACTAACTTAATCAAAACAAGCAATTTAGGAAGTAAACTTTTGGGATGGCTAGCCTCGGATTAAATTTTCATGGCTGCACCAGAAGGGTGGTTGCATCTGTGGCTGCCAAAAAACTCGAACTCCAAAAAGACGAATCTATAAAATATAGTGAGTCTCTCAATTCTAGAATAAAAATCTTTGGGCGCTTTTGACAGAGTGTTTACAATTTGGTATTTAGCGACATCTATGCCGCTAGAATGGATACAAAAATACCAAGGCAACCTAGAGGCAACAACAAGCTTGCATAGGGTAACCTTAAACCAATTAAGGAGTTGAAAAAACAGATGACACAGGCAACTGAGCTTCAACAACGCGGAATTCTGTTGAGCGAAGCAGCATTGCGCCAGGTAAAATTCCTCCAAGACAGGCAAGGCAAAGACTTATGCTTACGAGTAGGAGTACGTCAGGGTGGCTGTTCTGGGATGTCTTACATGATGGACTTTGAAGACGCCAGCAAAATCGGTTCTCAGGATGAAGTTTTCGACTACGACGGCTTCCAAATTGTTTGCGATCGCAAGAGTCTATTATATCTCTACGGTCTAATGCTCGATTATAGCGATGCAATGATTGGCGGTGGTTTCCAGTTTACTAACCCCAACGCCAGCCAAACTTGCGGTTGCGGCAAGTCATTTGGAGTGTAAGATTGTGGTTTGTTAGTTGTCATTCGTTTTTTGTCATTTGTTTAAAGCAAATGACCAATGACCAATGACCAATGACCAATGACTAATGACTAATGACTAATGACTAATGACTATTGACTAATTTAATATGACTCAAACAGTTGAATCCCTGTTTGATACAGGTTTAGAACGTTATAAAGCTGGAGAATCAGTAGATTCTTTAATCCCTGTGTTTAAAGAGGTGTGCGATCGCGCTCCTAGAACTAGTTCAGCTTGGATATGTTTATCGTGGTTATATCTCCTCAATAACAAACCCAACTTGGCTTATAAAGCTGCAAATAAAGCAGTCAAATTAAATCCGCAAGATCCACAAGGGAGAATCAATCTCGCCCTAGCAATGCTAGAAACAGGTCAAAAAGGTTTGCGGGAACACATAGACTTTGCACAACAGTTAATTTTTGTCAATCCAGAATGGGCAGATGAAATAAAAAATAGTATTCAAGATGGTTTAAACAGAAAACCAGATTGGCAGAATTTGATTAAAGTCAAAAAATGGCTGTTTGAAGAGTAGGGAAGTGGGGAGATGGGGAGATAGGGAGATAGAGAAGTGTGGGGAGAGAGGGGGGCAAGAAATCTTCCCCATCCTCCCACACCTCCTTTTCCTCCCACACTCCCTGTTTGCCTAATGCCCAATGCCCAATGCCCAGTACCTATCGAGATCATGAAAGATAAGTTGTTAAATTGGCTAAACGTGGTTTTAGTAGCAGATGTATTTTTAGTTTTGTTTGGCTTTGGTTGGTTAGCGATCGCTGCGATTGGCGATGCTGCGGGAGTAAACCTGGGTTTAGATTTGTGGCATCAATTATGGCAATCCTTATTTAACCCAGCAATTGGTATCCTGATGGGTGGTGCCATTCTTAGCGGTATTATTAGTTGGGTTTCCAAAAAATTTTTTTCTAGTCAATAGTTAAGGGATTGGGAGTGTCCAGTGTTCCAGTTGGGTAGTTAAAAGTTAGGAATTAAGAATTATCCTCTGTGCCCTTCATTTCCCAATCCCCAGTCCCTTTAACTCTATGTCAGAATTTCTGTTAGTGCTGATTGTAAATTAGGATATCGGTACTCAAAACCTGTTTCTAGGGTACGCTTGGGTAAAACTTTTTGACCTTCTAAAACTACTATTGCCCCGTCTCCTAAAAGGGCTTCGATCGCAAAACCAGGGACGGGTAGCCAAGAAGGACGATGCATCACTTGTCCTAAAGTTTGACTTAAATCTGCCATCCGCACTGGGTTAGGGGCAGTGGCATTATATACGCCTTCGATTTCTGGTTTAGTTAAAGCTTCCATAATTAGGTTAACTAAATCGTCCACGTGAATCCAAGAAAACCACTGGCGACCACTGCCAATGGGTCCACCAGCAAAGAGTTGAAATGGTGGAATCATTTTAGCCAAAGCGCCACCATTGCCTAAAATAATACCAAAACGCAAAATTACTAGCCGCACACCACCGTCTTTTACTTTTGCAGCTTCTGCTTCCCAAGCTTGGCAAACTTGGGCGAGAAAATCGTTACCAGATAAACTGGTTTCATCAAAGCTAGCCGTTTGGCTGGTACCGTAGTAGCCAATAGCTGAAGCGTTTACTAACACAGTTGGTTTAGGGTTAGCGTTGACTATTGCTTGGACAATTTTTTGTGTACCTAGCTTGCGACTATTGAGGATTTCTTGCTTGCGTTCTGGTGTCCAGCGTCCCTCACTAATAGGTTCTCCTGCCAGATTAACTACGCCATCACAAAGTGCGATCGCACTTTGCCAAGAACCAGATTGAGTCGTATAAGCAACAATTTCCAGATTAGGGAAAGCTTGAGACGGAAAAACTTTTTGGGCAAAAGCGGTATTCCGAGTTAACACCAGTATTCTATGGCCTTCCTGGTGGAGTCGTTGTATCAAACGATTACCAACAAATCCTGTTGCTCCTGTAACTGCTACTTTCATTTTTTACCTCTGCCAAAGCCTTATTTTAAAGTTTTTTATCAAATTTTCAGTTTACGGTAATCTTCTTGTAGATAAAACAGATGTGATTATATATCTTGTAGTAATTAATCTCAAAACAAAAAAACTTTGTATTTTTAATGACTTTCTGTTTAGATGCTTCGGTATTATAGGATGGACAGAGTGTTGCAAGGCGTGGGGCTATTATGGGTCGCTATACCTGTTCATTTCTTGTTTCTGTTCCTAGTGACCATCTTCAGCCGTTACTTATAGAACTTCTACAGGACTATCAGTTGGATATTCAATACCAGACGAGCGATTACATTATCGCTCGTGAGTTTCCTGGTAATGTTTCTTTTTCTAAATTAGTCACAGTGGAAGTACTGGTTGATAAATCAAAAAGTACTGAAACAGAAACCCGGATGAGTATTGTAATTAAAAATGAAGAGTTGCCACTGCAAGTGGATAATTACTGCCGACAAATGTTTGAATCGCTCAAGCAGGCGATCGAAACTAGCCGTCATTGGCATTTGATTGAAAGTCTTGCAGGCTAGTTTTGATGGTGATACTAATGTTCCCTACAGCTTTGGACTGTAGGATTTTCTGACTTTTATTGGTGGGCTTTCCATTTTAAGGACTGACAAATTATTTGTAAATTTGTAGGGGTGCAAGACGTTACGCCCCTACGATGGGATATTTTTTAACTGAAAGTCCCTTTAGTAGTTGTAATTCAGTCTACTAAATCCTCTAAATCCTCAGTCATACCGGGGTTTATTAATGTAATGTCATACTCACTCGAATCCGTTTGCCCCAAACGCTGACTATTTCTTAACAGATAATAAATGGCACGTACTTGAGGACCAAAAACGATCTCATCTTCATTTTTTAGATCGTGGGCTGGCATCTTGCGTCCATTAATCATCAAACCGTTGGAACTAGGCTTTCCTTTGGCATCGCCATCTACAATTCGATAATAGTAGCTATAAGTATTATGCTCTCGTGGCAATCTCACTAATGTGGCATGACGGCGGGAGACAAACTGCGACATCAAACGGATATTACATTCGCGGTCTCTACCAATAGAATAGACGGGCTGCTCCAAAGAAAATTCCTTGCGACCTTGATCGTCTTCAATAATCAGTAGATGGTTTTCATTGATTTCTGCTGCCATTGACAAATCGTTGCTAAAATCGGTGGAACTTTGATTAATCAAGATTTGTTTAGTATCATATCTTGCCATTCTCACGCACCGTAGTTTGTGATGGCAATTTAAATCAGTTTTAAAACTGCATAATACCTTGAAAAAGTAGAATATGGCCGTTCTACTCATCCTTTGTCATTGGTTATTAGTCATTTATCCTTCGTCCTCTGTTGCAAAGTTCCAATCTCAAGAAGCTTGAGCTTTTAACTTTGCGCTTTGTTATTGTCTTGTTTGTTGAAAACTAATGACTAATGACCAATGACTAATAACTAATAACCAATGACCTTTTACGGGTGATGAGCCAAGCGCCTTAATAATATTGAGTTTGTGACAACACTAACAGAGCTAAAAGCCATTAATGCCGCAGCACCCGATGGGTTAAGCACAAAACCGAGACTAGGGAACAAAACACCTGCTGCTAAAGGAATACCAACTGTATTATATGCAAAAGCCCAGAAGAGATTCTGGCGAATTTTATTGAAGGTAGCGCGACTAAGTTGAATAGATTCGACGACATCATTTAAGCGATCGCGCATTAGGACAATTTCAGCAGTTTCCATCGCCACATCAGTCCCGGAGTATAAAGCAATTCCGACATCAGCTTGGGATAAAGCTGGAGCATCATTGATGCCATCACCGACCATTGCGACTACTGAGTGCTTGGCGCTGAGTGAGGAGTTTTCTTTGCCTCCTTGTCTTTTCGTCCCTTCTAACTGAAGGACTTGTATTGCAGCCGCTTTCTTAGCCGGAGGAACGCCTGCGATGACATCGATGCTATCTAACCCTAATTGTTTGGCTATGGCGTTGGCTGCTTCTGAGCGATCGCCACTGAGCAGCATTACCCGTAAGCCCATCTGATGTAACTTGTCTACGGTGCTTTTGGCATCTGGTCTGAGAGGATCGCAAACAGCAATCACTCCCGCTAAAGTTCCCCCAACTGCCACAAAAACCACTGTTTTTCCAGATGTTGCCCAATCCTGTGCTACTTGTTGTGCAGTTGCACTCATGGCAACCCCATGCCAACTCAACCAGTCTGAATTACCCAACAGTACAACTGTGCCCTCTACTACAGCCGACACTCCCAATCCGGGTTCTGTGTGAAAGTCTACAGCCTCTGGGATCGATAACTCCTGCTGCTGTGCTTCTTGCTGAATTGCTTTTGCTAAGGGATGGTGAGTACCGCTTTCTACAGCTGCGGCTAGTTGTATTAAAGATTGGGAAGACCAAGAAAGATGTGGTGCAGGGGGCAGAGGAGAAAACTCTTGTTTCTTGCTCAGAGATCCTTGTTCCCCTGCTTCTTCCCCAGTAAAGAGTCCCTCAATTGACAAGCAATCCGTGACGATAGGATTACCTGTAGTCAATGTACCTGTTTTATCAAAAACTACGGTGTTTAGCTGGTGTATTTTTTCTAAAACATCGCCGCCTTTGATTAATAGACCCCGTTCTGCGCCCATACCAGTGCCGACAAGAATGGCTGTTGGTGTGGCAAGTCCCAAAGCACAGGGACAGGCGACTACCATCACGGCGATTGCTAACTTTAGGCTAACTAGGAGTGGCGAGTGGGTAGAGACGCGATTAATCGCGTCTGTATTGAGTGAGGATTGGTGAGCCATTTCCATGCCACCAGACATGGTGACATCACTCCAGATGTGAGTGCCAAAAAAGTACCAAAAGATAAATGTGAATATAGATGCTGTCAGCACCCCGTAGGTAAAGTAACCTGCTACTGTGTCTGCTAATTTTTGTACCGGGGCTTTGCGAGTTTGGGCAGCTTCTACTAGGGCAACAATTTGAGCTAAAGTTGTATCGCTGCCGACACGTGTTGCTCGAATAGCGATCGCCCCTGACTGATTTATTGTTCCGGCTGTCATTAGATCTCCCAGCTGCTTGCTCACTGGTACTGCTTCCCCAGTCAACATCGATTCATCGATTGTTGTTTGACCAGCTACGACTTCGCCATCAACGGGGATTTTATCACCTGGTAGCACCTGTAACCATTCTCCAACCCGCACCTGTTCAGCGGGGATCTCGACACTAGAAAACCCAACTCCTGTTTTCTGTGGATTGGCAATTAACCGCGCTAACAGTGGTTGGAGTGCCAGCAACTGTCTAAATGCGGCAGCAGCGCGACCTCTAGCTTGTTGCTCTAGCGTCCTTCCTAGTAAAATAAAGCCCAGCATCATTACTGGTTCGTCAAAAAAGCACTCCCAACCCATTTGGGGAAACAGCAGCGCTACTAAACTAGCAATGTAAGCTGTGAGAGTTCCCAATCCCACTAGCGTGTTCATGTTAGGTGCGTTTCGCCGCCACCCCAGCCAACCATCTACTAAAATTGGGCGACCGGGAATTAATATGGCGATCGTTGCTAGTCCACAGTGGAACCAAATGTTATTCAATATTGGCAGCACTGAGCTACCAATATTACCAAAATGTCCACTTGCCGACAACACAAGCAACAGAGCAGCGATCGCTAATTGCCTGAGTGAAGAGCGCATTTGTTGGCGTTGACGTTGTGCCGGGTCTGCTAAGTTAGATATTTCGCCTGCTACTGTAAGACTGGCTTTTCGGGGTTGAGTCGGGAATCCAACGTCTGTTAACTGCTTTGCCAGTGCATCTGCATCTACGACACCAGCTTGTGACTCTACAACTGCTACTTCTGTCGCCAGGTTGACGCTGGCACTTTTGACTCCTGGATGTTGGGTTAGCTGTCGCTCTACTGCGTTCACACACCCAGCACACTTCATTCCTCCAACATCTAGAATAATTTTCTCTAGGATTGGAGCAAATTCTTGGTCTACCTTAGTTTTGGGAACAAGTTGCATGGCAAATGTTTAGATTCGCTACGAAAATTCAACGCCTGACTAAAAGCGTCTCTAATTCGAGCGTAGGCGAAATATGGAACTACGACTGTATGTCAACCATATTAAATTTATTAATTTATCGTACCGTGCTGAGCGTCACGACGGCTCCAGCGTATATAAGTTACATAGATAATAGCTGCAATTTGCAATGGCATGAGCATAATTAGGCTTCTCAAAAAATAGTTGATTTCCAAATGAGACATTATACTGAAATACCCTATGCCTAACAAGAAAAACATAGTCCAGCGAAGCGGTTTAGGTTTGACAACAACCATATCAATCAGAATAAATATAAAAGCGCTGTATAACTACTATAGATAAATCAACTTAGTAAAGCAGGGCGGAAATCTAGCTACCTTTTCAAGCAAGGGGCTTAAGCCCCTTATTCAATCTAGGCATTCTGCCACAATGTATTAGAACCAACCCTGCTTATTCACAAAGTAGGTATTTACAAATTGTTCAGGAGATTTATTTAAGTAGATCGTGCCTTCAATTAAACCTACAAGTTGCATAATTAATAAGGCAACACCGTAGGTAAAAGAACCTCCAATTACAGAAATCGCCAACATGATAAAGCCTTCTGAGGTATATCCGAGAATAAACTTATGAACGCCAAATCCTCCAAGGATAATGCCACAGTAACCAGCTAAAAGTTGTTTGGTAGGGTGACTGGGATTGAGATTTGCCATATAAATGCTACTCCTTAATAAGTGAGGTATAAAAATAAAGTCTTTATGGAAATAAAAGTGAGTAAATATATTTGGTAAGCTAATATATTTTCAATTTTTTAGTATGAATAAGCACCAAGATAGACGATTAAAACCAGCGTGCTTCTAGTGAATAGTTAACGCTGATAATATGAGACATAAGATGTCTTTCTACATAGCCTAAAAATCTCTAGTTCATTAAGGGTTTTGGTGGATTTGATTGCAAATCCTGGTGCGACAATTGTGCAGATTTTCAACCAAGACTTTTATCTTGAGAAGAATTTACCTCAGTCATCAGCAACAACTGGTATGCACACAACTTTTTACAAGTCCATCAGTATTATTTCCGGAGTTTTTTATGCTCGCAGCAATAACCAGTATTGGTAGTCTGAATATTACAAGTATATTATTGTAACTTCTTTTCAGTTATCAATCACTATTTACACCAGTGCAAATAGATTCGCAATCGAATTAATTACAGAAACAAATAACTTGGTAAAGCAATTAACATCTCAAAAATGGCTAAAGTCACTCGAATGAGAATAAATGCTTAGCTAGATAGTTTGTTGTCTATGTTCAAAGCATTATTTAATTTGCTTTCGCCACTGTTTATTTGGCTTTTAGCAAGTATTTAGATTTACAACCAATTACAACTAGTAAATTGTTGCTATCTATGGAGATAAAATCAGATATTTCCATTTTTAGCAACAGTAGAAAATTAGTATCAATGGCTACCTAAAATAAATAGGCTTAATAATGTACCGCTATTCCAGAGGCTGTGGAGGAGCATAGGAGCAAGGAGATTGCGCGATCGCGTGTAGACTACCCCCAGTACAACGCCCAATGCAGTCAGTGGTAGAATTTCCGATAAACTCAGGTGAGCGATCGCAAACAATAAACTACTGACCAGAATTGAAGCCCACACGGGTAAATAGCGGGTTAGCGAGGGAAGCAAAAAGCCGCGAAATAGAAGTTCTTCAAAAAATGGAGCCGCGATTGCTGCTGTAAAGAAAAATATGCCAAGTGCTACACCATCTTGACTTTCGAGAGCTAGTTGCAACAGGGGATTGCTACCACCTTGTCCTTGCCAGAGTTGTTGATTAATTAAAGATACTACTACAACTATAGGTAAAGCAGCGCAATAGCCCCCTAGTCCCCACAAAAACCACTTATCTTGAAAGCGCAGGCGAAACCAGAATTCTGGGAGTGGAAAAAAGCGTTTAATAGAGAAATATAGCACCAATAACGCACCTGATGCTACCAGTATGTAACTAACTAAAACTGAAAAAGCCTGAAGTCGCACATCAGTGACGGGACGTTCTATAGGGAGCAACGATAGCAGTGCGGGGACAAAAAGTTGTCCCATGAAGAAAAAGCCCAGGACAAAAACCTGCAAAACCGTTTCCCCATCCCAAGGCGTTGACCAAGGTAAATCAGCATTTTGACTTAATAAAGAAGCTTTTCCTTTGAGCAAACGTTGAGCAAATAAGAAAATCAGCAGTATTAGACCAATTAATGCTGCTAAAGTGGGAATAGTACCGATAATTGCTAATTTTAAAACTGCACTCGTAGCAGCTTCTTGTTGTGCAGCTTTAACTACTGATAAAGCTTGTTGTCGTTGCTGAAGTTGATATAGCCGAATCAAGGCAGTAGAGCCAAACCAACCTTCTAAATTCTTTTGAATCGGTTGTTGAGCATTGGGGAGCAGCCGAGGAGGATTACTCCACAGTCCACTTAATATAGCAGCAGTTTGCCCAAATTCTGGATTGATATCTGAGCGCTTTTGTAATTCGTTCCAAGTTTTTAAGGCTGCATCCGTTTGTCCTTGCTGGGCTTGTAAAATTCCCAACCGCAAGTCTAATTCAGCTAGTAATTTTTCTAGTTTCTTAAGGGACTGCTGTAACTGTTGCTGCTGTGTTTGTTGAGAAGTTTTTGTAGTAGGAGAAACGTCTGGTAGAGGTTTAGGAGGTATAGGAGTTATTTCCGGTTGAGATCGTAACTGTGCAAGTTTGCTGTTCACCTTATCTAAATTAGTTTGAACAGATTGACGCGCCTCCTGATACTGCTTTGTTGCACTTTCTAGAGGTTGGTCGCCAAGTATCGCTTCTCGAATCGCCTGGAAATTGTCATCGCTACTATCTTCTGATTGCCAAGCTTGGGCTTGTAGAGCGATATTGGTCTGGTACAGTTCTAAGCGACTTTGAAACTGAGGTTCTTGCCAACTACCAAATAAAGACAAAACTGCCAACAGAACTGCTATTGGCGTCATTATAAAAGTTAAAATCAACCGCTTGATCGTCATCTATCCCCCTTTTACTGTACTCAGTGGTGAGTGGAGAGTATGGAGTGGGGAGTTAGTGAGTTATTATTCCGATCTTGCTTCCCCAGTTCCCTCATCCTCGCGTCCCTTTTGTTTGCGTCTACCTTGGGAATTATCGCAAGAAAAAGTCAGAGGTGGATAGATATTATCAATATTATGATGCTATCAGTCTGCCATGCCTGCGGTATTTGCTAGCCTACGCACCCACGATGTAAAATCACAGCCCATTGCACTGCTTACCTTCCCCTGTGGATTTGCCCGATTCTGACGCTCGATTTGTGGATAATCAACTCAAAGTTTAAATTACCATCATAATTGTGTTTATCTAAACATGAAACCGCACACAACGAGGAGGATAATAACGTGAAAATCTTGCCAGTTGTAAATGAACGGTTTTTGCAGATTCCGATCGTTGATATTAGTAGCGCCTTGGTTTCTAAAACTGGTGAACGCCACACAGTCGCTTCTGAAATCAAGCGAGCATGTTGCGAGTATGGGTTTTTCTATATCGTTGGACATGGCATAGACGAAAATTTACAGCAACGCTTAGAACTACTGAGCCGACAATTTTTTGCCCAGGATTTAGAAACTAAATTGAAAATCCGCATGACTTTGGGTGGTAAAGCATGGCAGGGGTATTTCCCGGTCGGGTGCGAATTGACATCAGATAAACTAGATCAAAAAGAAGGTATTTACTTTGGTGGAGAACTGGGAGAGCAACATCCATTAGTGCAAAATGATACTCCTATGCATGGTTCTAACCTCTTCCCGTCTAATATTCCACTATTTCGTGAGACAGTACTTGAATATATGGAGGCAATAACTCAGCTGGGGCACAAAAAGGAACGCTGGGATCGGACTAGCGTTCGTGATTTTCACGGAACCTATGGTGATTATCTGTTGAATAAGGTATCTAAGGTTTTTCCAGAGTTGCGACGGACGGTTTTATAGAATTTTGAAGATATTTTTCTGATGCCAACTTTTTCAAGGCGATTGCGCTACTTTGAAAAATTATTTAGCTTTTAGCATGACAAATTGCTTTAACTAATTCGTCTTTGTTCATTTTGCTTTTACCTTCGATATTCAACGCTTTGACCTAAAAAAATTCCCGGTGCTATCATAACTGGCAACGGGAGTTTATTAGATTTTATATTAACTATCGATAAGCAACTTGTGGACCTGCCCAAATTTCTGTAACCCGTTTACCAAAAGTTATGGGCTGATCGTCGTCTGTTGTAGTGACAGTCTCGCCATTATTAGCAACTTTCACCAAAGGCCAGTTTTCCTCACCTAGTTCGCCTGCACGAAACAACACACGATCGGGTTGGCTTTTACTCCAACCTAACAAGACCGCAATCTTCTGATCCTCATTTTCTTGATTAGCAGGAGCAACAATGTTGGCGTGATTGTTTTGCCGATCCCAAATCACTGCACTATCTGTAGAATCACCTGTGTTAAATACGCCTTCAAACTTGCGTGCCAAAAAGCGATCGCCTTTTTCTGACCAACTAACAGGAACTAATACCCCAATCTCACCGTTTGTGTCAGTTTCTTCTGCTGACACTGCCTTGACAGCTTTGGTTTTTAATAGGGGATCGCTAACAGGAGTTGTTGAAGCCATCACCCACAATTTCTTAGTTTGCATATCTTGGACAAACAGAACGCTGGTGACGCGGCTGTTGTACATTTCTGGTTTGACCTCTAGCTGCACCCGACTATAAACAGCATATCTCCCATCAGGAGAAACTACTGGTACGCTCCGGTAGTGGCGTACTCCAGAACCACCCTTAGAACCAATAGCTTCTTGAGTAGCTGTAATCCATTTCCAAGGAATTGGATGAGGACTGCCGAGGGGATCTGTTTGTTCTGCTTGGGATTCATCAACTGGTTCACTAACAGGTATTTCCGTCGTTGTTGCAGTTGGTTGTGATTCTTTAAGAGTTGGTGCTACTTGAACTGCTACTAATGATTTAGTAAAAGGTTTCTCTGTAGAGAAAGAATTTTCTTCTCTCAAAGATTTTACCTTAGCTGCTTTTAGTTTTTGTACTAATTTAAGTTGACTCACAGGAACATCTGTTGATGGCGCGAGTTCAACTGCTGCCAAGGAATCGGGAACCTTTGAATCGCTGCTTGAGAGAGAATTATCTACTTGAGCTAAAGAATCAATTTTATCTTCAGGTAATACTTGCGGTTCCTGAATAGCACTGCTTTGTGTTGATACATCAAATTTTTCTGTTGATGAGTTGACTCGATCTACTTTTAATGTCTTAGCTATCTCAGGTTTCTCAACTAAGGCTATTTCCTTTGATACAGGTTCAGATTCTTCAGTAACGGAACTTTGTTTAACTACTTCGGATTTTACTGGAGCCGAGTTACCAGATGCCCCGAACAAGGGTGCGATCAATATCACAACAACAACATAATTTAGAAATGGTTGTGCGCGGAACCATCCTGACAGCAAAAGGGGTTTAAGCATTTGTAGACTCTCTAGAGGGGCGGTTGCTTATGTGAGGAGCAATACCTATGCAGCAATGGAAGAAGCGATAATTATATGTATAACAAGAAACTAAAAGCTTTTACTAAATAATTTCTTCATTTCTAGAGCATGAGAAAAAATAAGCATTATTAATTACACCTTTTTTGTTTGGAGTACTGGATGTTTTTTTGACTAAAATATGCGAGTATAGTAACTATGCTGATAACTCAGTAATTACTACATAATGTATGCAATTTTGGTGTAGGCATGAACTACATAAAAAGCACGTTTATACTTAAGGGGTATTAAGCTGAGAGTTCAGGCTAGTGAAAGTGCAAACTCAGACCAGTCTCAAACTGCACGCTGACAATCATGCTAGGGATCGCTAACACGCAGCAAGCTAGTTCACACACTATAACAGTGGAAACCCCGATAATAGTAAACGTGAGGCGTTACCTGAAAAGCTGGGAAAGCAGACACATAATACATAATACTCAGAAAATATTGTTGCCAGCAACCCTAAGTTAGAAATTGCAATCTAAATTATATAAATACTTGTTACGCAATGCTTTTTTACAAAAGCAACTGCGCTGAATCCTAATATTGGGAAAATCATCAAAAAAGCAGCAATATTTACTGGGTAGATGCTCTAGCGACTCCAAAGCACAGACAGTCCGTTCGGGGTTACTAGAGAAAGATGCAGTTGATACTAACTTTTATACTTGCTAACTTATATAATCAAGTTAATCAAGCAGCCAATAGTTTCAGCAATACGAGAATATTCTACCACTAAACAACCGAACTATAAAATATCTAAATTAAAAGTTGTCACTTACCAGGAGCGCATTTACGATTAACTAATTACTAACGACTAACAAGTAATTTTTAATGAAAATCGTATTTTTTGGTACTCCTGAGTTTGCTGTCCCTACTTTAGAAAAGTTATTAAATGATTCCAGATTTGAGGTGTTGGCAGTTGTTACCCAACCAGATAAACGTCGGGAACGTGGAAATAAACTTACTCCTTCACCCGTAAAAACGATCGCCACTGCTCACAACTTGCCAGTATGGCAACCAGAACGGGTGAAAAAAGACACCCAAACTTTGAACCTACTCAAACAAATAGATGCAGATGTATTTGTTGTCGTCGCCTATGGACAGATTTTGTCCTCAAAAATCTTAAATATGCCCAAGTTGGGCTGCATTAACGTGCATGGTTCGATTTTACCCAAATATCGTGGTGCAGCGCCGATTCAATGGTGTTTGTATAACGGTGAAACCCAAACGGGGATTACGACCATGTTAATGGATGCAGGCATGGATACCGGTGCAATGCTACAAATAGCCACTACACCCATTGGATTGTTAGATAATGCTCAAGATGTAGCCCAAAGACTGGCTGCAATTGGTGGAGATTTATTGGTGGAAACTTTAATGAAGTTGGAAAGTAAAGAAATTCAACGAATACCCCAAGATAATTCAGAAGCGACTTATGCACCTTTGATTCAAAAACAAGATTATAGTTTGGATTGGTCAAAAAGCGCTATCCAATTACACAATCAAATTAGAGGCTTTTACCCTAATTGCACAGCTACCTTTCGTGACAACCCGCTAAAAATCACTGCTTCTGTTCCTGTTAGTAGACTAGGCGATCGCCATCTCCCACCACAATTCCAAGAATTAATACATAAATTGCCTGATTTGTCAAATATATCGAACAGACCAGGAGAGGTATCGAGCATTGCTAAAGGAATTGGGGCGATTGTCCAAACTGGGGAAGGTTTGTTGCTGTTGCGAGAAGTTCAGCTAGCTGGTAAACGTCCCCAGTCCGGATGGGATTTTGTTAATGGTACGCGGTTAACTGTGGGGGAAGTATTTGGTGCTGGGAGTCGAGGGGGATGAGGAAGAATCACTTTTAACTCCTAACTCCTCATTCCTGACTTTTAACTTATAACTCCTAACTTTTCATAAAAACGGCAAGATTCGCAAGGGCCATCTGGGTTGACTGCACAGCGAATGATTTCTGAATGAGCGTTGTAGCAGCAGGTAGCATCACCGATTACCCAACGTCCTTCTACTAAACTTTTCTCAGATGGTCGTTTGGCAGACTGGACGTAAATGGCAATATTATTTAAACGGTAGCGTCCGGCTTTAAGTTGGTATCGATGACGGCGTTCTAAAACAGCGTAGGTTTTACCTTGAAAATCGAGATAGTTTCCCGGTTGGGGTGTCCAATCAAGTTGCACTCTACCGAGGGACTCACGCGGATGCGTGAGAATCACCTCGGTTTGTAAAGAGTCTGGCTCCATAAGCTTATGTGATTTGATTTACATTATAAGGATGTTATCGCAATAACTTTCTTTAGCTTACCGAATTCAGATTACAATTAATAATTCACTATAATTTGCCAAAATTAGAGATGCACAATTAGTGCATCCCTACAGATTACGGCAACCAAAATTCAGGCAGGATAGATTTACCTAAATCACGCAGAATTTGGTTGAGCGATCGCGCTACTTTTATATGCGCTTCATCCTCTTCTACAGGTAAAATCTCAGATGGTTGACCTTCTCCTAAATAAGACACTACTAAATTTGCCGCCTCTAAGCCAGTAACATAAGCCTTTTCCTGCGACCAGGAACCATGACGGTTCACAATCCAATCTCCACTCATAAACACATTTTCAAAACTTGTTTTAGCAGGTAACATATAACGATAGCTACCAGGTGCAAAATGAGTCACCGCTTGAGGTAGCCGAATTACACTGCTATCAATAATCTTTGCCTCCTGAAACGTTGGTACACAAGTTGCTAAATAACGCTGAACTATTGGTAAAATCTCTTCATCACTTAAGTTAACAAACTGATTTGCGTGATAAAAATCAGCTTCAACCACTGTTCCTGGTTCGTAGCGATATTCATCATGTAGAGCATTCAAATCAAAAAATGTCCAACCGGTAGTTGCGTCGAATCCAAAGCAAGCATTAGAAGGACGAGGAATATTAACTTTGCGATCGAACCATAAGCGAGTTGCTAAAACATCAATCGATCCTAAGTTGCTCAAATTCCGGAATTCTTCACGACTTTGCAAACTCGGACTAGTTGAAACAATTTTCTTCATCCCTGCGATCCCGACAGCAAAAATCACAGCATCGGCATCAAAAACTTCATCACCGCAAACCACACTTTTTACTCGATAATTACTATCAACAACTAAGTCGGTCACCCGCCGCTTGGGTAACACTCGCGCCCCAGCTTTTTCAATACGTTCCACCCAAGGACGAAATATTTTTTCTCCTACAGTTCCCCGACACCAAACCACATCAAAATCTGGTTGATGAGCCAAAATAAAAAAGTAAAGCATCCCTAAAGTTGCTGCGGCTGAACATTGTTCGCCAGGGGCAAACAAACCCACTAATAACATTGGTTCAAAAGCTTCGCGGTAAAGTCGTGCAGAAACATTAAAATTTTTGAACAATTCACGGGCAGTGACAAAATCATAGCGCCGCCAAGCTGCATCAGAATTATCAAAATCAATAACAGTATAAAGTAAAGGTAGGGCGCTCAGACGGTCAATTAGTGGCAATCGTTTAAACTGAGTGTAGAGAAAAGTTCCCAGAGGAGTAGGGAGTCTTGGTAAGTCTTGAAAAATTGGTGATTCAACTTCTAAACCCGCAGGCGAATATTGGGAAGAACGAGTCCAAGTAGTAAAAGGATTAATTTCTAATTCATTAATCAGGGAAAAAATATTTCTATAAGGATACCAGAAGCCATGAATGCCAGCTTCTTGTGATTTTCCGGTTGCTGTTTGCCAACCTGCTACCAGTCCACCGGGATAAGAACCTGCTTCTAAAAGTGTCACATCATAGCCTTGTTTTGCCAAATGGTAGGTTGCTCCCAAACCTGCCCAACCTGCACCTACGACCACCACCCGTTTTTGTTGTGACCCTTCTACCATCTTAGCCTCCGATTCTTCCAGTCCAACAACTAATGTATAGCGTAGATTCTCCGTAGGACTACAGAATCTAGAATCTAAAATTTTATTAGAGGAAGTGGTTGAGTACAATTCCTTGCGGTTAATGCTGGCTTAAGAGTATAACAGAAGACAGATTTAGTTATTTATGAGGAATAATCCTAATGACTCAATTAGCAAATGTAAAATTCAGCTTGGATGATTATGAATTACGAGATGGTATTTATTTTCCTAGTGACTACAAACAGTTAAACAGTACTCAACACAAAAAAACCTGGGATAAAATTGGTAAAACTTACTATGGTTCTCAGAAAATTGAAAAAGTTGCAGAGAAATCGCCCATCAAACAAGATTACACTCTGCTAACTGGTACACCTGGAGGTACTTGGAATAAATTTCCGTTGAACAAATCTGTGGATTCTATTCTGGAGATTGGTTGCGGTTATGGTCGCGCACCTTTGCATCTCTCTAAAGCCAAAAATTTAAGATGTGAAAAATATTATGGCATTGATATTTCTGAACCTCTGTTGCGGCGGTTAATCAAGGTTAAACAAGAATACGATTTTTTTCCAGAAGCTGAGTTTAACTTAATTTGCAATTCTGCTGAAATATTACCTATAGGAGATAATTCTATAGATTTGGTAATTTCTAATTGTGTTTTTATGCATATACCAGATGCACAATTAAGAAACTTATTAGCTGAGATATCTCGCGTACTCAAACCTGGTGGAATTTTTGTTTTTAATCATTCGTTTCACAACAAATCTTGTCCTTCTCATATTATCCATAATTTTGTGAGAAAGTTGAACCCATTTGTGAGAAATCCAGTTTATTTGAAACAATATTCATCTGCTGAAATAGAGGAAATGTTAGCAACTGCTGGAATGAAAACAAAATGTCCAGAGTATATTGTCGAACCCACAGCAGAATATGCAATTTTGCCAGAAACTATTAAAGGAATTCCGGTACCGTTTGCTAAAGCCATCAATAGAAGTCTCAAACCATCGGGTAATTTAAAAGAAACTTTGGCTTATGGTTTTAGCGCTTACAGCACTCAATTGGATTAATCTAGAAACTATTAGGTTAGGTAAAAGTTTGTAGTCAGTGATTCGATCCCCGGCTTCTGGTAAAAAGTCGGGGATCAAACTTTTGATGAATGATTTAGGACTACGATCGCTAGCTTGCAAAGTTTTCCTAAAAGTGCGATCGCCACCTCTGCGATAATCTCAAAAATCAAAAATAAATAGAACAATGTAGAAAAACAAAACTATGTTAGTAAAAATTAAATAGGCTTAAACCCTCTTTCCTCCAGCATAGCTGCCTCCTGCCCTCTACCTTTTCACCCTGCCTCATCCCAACAATAAATATTCATACCGACCTACTTAGTTGCTGCAAAGTATGAATTTGGTATAGGGCTAAGCCTTTGCCGTAAGCTTCGCCCTACCGATTTACAATGTTGCCACAAGTTCCTTTAAGCGATGGCGTCCATCTCGGAAGACTGGCCAACCATCCCCCACTAACACTGCTTCTACCCGAGTCAGTTTAGCCAACCTCTGCACAGAAGCAACAGCCTGCTCTCGATTCAGCAGCTTGTCATCGGGTAAAATTGTCAAACTACCTGCTTTGCGTGCCCTGACTAAATCTCCTGTAATTAAAGTCGTTTCCTCCAGTAGTAGAGCCAGTTCACCGGGGGTTTTAGAACCTTGGAGTTCAATTACCTTTAGTCCAGGTACAAATTCTTCACCATCAGACAGCCAGCGATCGCAATGTATGGGAAAAGTATCTTTTTCCGCCACAGGACCAGCTACTTTAGCATAAGTTTGATCGGCAATTTCTTTACTTGCCCTGATATGTTCAGAATTTGTCAACACTATCCAAACCACACCACCGAGGGATTGCAGATGATTCCAATCATGGTTTGATAGGGCTACTGGGTCAATCAAGATGTTGCCATCTGGGCGAATCCAGGCAATCCCATTGAAATCAATATTTCTTGCCGGATTGAAATTAGACCAGCTGTAGAGATCGGGACGGTGCAAAGATTTCATGATGATTCTGGATTAGTACCTTCAATAATTGACTATTAATCTCAATAATTCAGTATATAGATAATGAGGTGACTGGAGATTAGTTATTGGTCATAGGGAGTGTCCAGTGCCCAGGCGTAAAGTTAGGAGTTAAGAGTTTGGAATTCTCTCGTGTATCCTTCTGCTCCCCTCCCCATCTCCTCATCTCCAGCACTCCCCACTCCCCATCCCTTTCCCCCTTAATCTAAAATTTGATTATACTACGATAAATCTATCGATATTATGTATTTAATCGGGTTTAAAGAAATTCCCGCATAACCGTGATGGAGATCGACAAAAGTATGGGGGTAAGTTCAGATGCAACGCCAAAAAATATTACCTAAGGCAAACCAATTTACAGAGTCGGTGATTCGAGAAATAACAAGGGTGGCCCTGCACATAGTGCAGTCAATTTAGCCCAGGGATTTCCTGATTTTCCTTGTCCTCAGGAGTTAAAACAGCCAGCCTACGAAGCAATAGAAGCAGATGTTAACTAATATGCTATTACTTGGGGCGATGTCTGGCGACAAGCCGCTTCGCGTCTACACCCATTTCGGGAAGCAAAGGAAAGAAATAAACAATTTTAAAAATTATCTAGAGTTGCTATATGACTAATTACGACAATATTTTAGAAGCAATCGGTAGAACTCCATTAGTCAGACTTAATAAAATTGCTGAAGATATTCACTCAAATATTTACGCCAAAGTAGAATATCTTAATCCTGGCGGGAGTACCAAAGATAGAATTGCCCTCACTATGATTGAAGCTGCAGAAAAAACAGGTCAACTCCAACCTGGCGGCACTATTATTGAAGCTACCGCAGGCAATACTGGTGTAGGAATAGCATTAATTGCAGCAGTGAAAAAATATCGCTGCATATTCGTCATGCCAGATAAAATGAGCCAGGATAAAATCAATTTACTCATAGCTTATGGTGCAGAAGTAGTTGTTACTCCCACATCTGTACCGCCTGACTCACCAGAAAGTTATAACGGTGTAGCAGAAAGACTCGCTAAAGAAATACCCAAAGCTTACAGACCAAATCAATTTGAAAATCCGAATAATCCTTTAGCACATTACCTAACTACAGGTCCAGAAATTTGGTTAGATAGTCATGGTAAAGTAGATGTATTTGTTGCTGGTATGGGCACAGGCGGTACAATTTCCGGAGTTGCCAAATATCTGAAAGAGCAAAATCCAAATATAGTAATTGTTGGTGTAGACCCAGAAGGTTCAATTCTTTCAGGTGACACACCCAAATCTTATAAAGTTGAAGGAATTGGGGAAGACTTTATTCCTAAAACTTTTAATCGCCAATTAGTAGATGAAATGGTTCGAGTTAGCGATAAAGAATCATTTAATATGGCTCGTCGTTTAGCAAGAGAAGAAGGTTTATTGGTAGGAGGTTCATGTGGTACAGCAGTAGCCGCAGCCTTGAAGTATGCAGCCAGATTAACGCAATCAAAGTATATTGTAGTTCTATTACCAGATACGGGAAGAAATTACATTAATAAAATTTACTCCGATGCTTGGATGCAGGAAAATGGTTTTTGGGAAGGTACAACAGTCAGAAGCACGAAAATTGGAGAAATTCTGGCTCAAAAAATAGATTTTCCTTCATTAGTTGCTGTCAGTCCCCGTGATACCTTGAGTAAAGCCACAAATTACCTGCAAAAGTTAAATATCTCCCAGTTACCAGTGATTGATAACAATCATGTAGTAGGAAGTGTCAACGAAGCGTCTTTAATGAAATTTCTTCACGATGGAATTAACTTTTCTAATCAGGAAGTTTCGGCAGTTATGGGTAAACCATTGCCAATTCTCGATGAAGATGTGGATATTTCAGAAGCTTATCGAGTACTTTTATCGGGAACTACAGGAATTATTATTAAGCGGTGTGATGTTCCGGTTGGATTAATTACCAGAGCCGATTTAATTAGATATTGGATTAATCAAACCCAGAAATCATAAATCATCAGTTTAAATCTAGAATTTAGTAGCGACAATTAAATATAATTTCAGACTAATTCCTAATTATTTTGAATTAAATCTGCATATTTTATGAAGCATTAAATCGAACTAATCCTAGATAATTTTTCTTGAATGCTGAATTCTTTATTTATAAAGGTAAAACAATGGAATTTGAAACCAGAGCAATTCATGAAGGTCAACAATCAGACCCTCAAACAGGCGCAGTAATTGTTCCCATTTATTTAACTTCCACCTATGAGCAAGAAGCCATAGGTCAGCACAAAGGATATGAATATTCCCGCACAGGAAACCCTACCCGCACTGCTTTGGAAGAGGCTTTAGCTTCTCTGGAAAATGGTAAATTTGGTTTAGCATTTGCCTCTGGCTTGGCTGCAACCACCATAGTATTAAGTCTGCTCAAAAGTGGCGACCATATTGTTGCTGGTGACGACTTATATGGCGGTACTTATCGTTTGTTAGAAAAGGTTGTAAAAAATTGGGGCGTGACAACTACCTATGTAGATATTGATAATATTGCTGATTTTGAAACTGCGATTACACCAAATACGAAGTTGATTTGGATTGAAACTCCTACCAATCCTTTGCTAAAAATTATTGATATTGCAAGATTAGCAAGTATTAGCCGTAAAAACAATATTATTTTAGTAGTTGATAACACCTTTGCTAGTCCTTATTTTCAAAGACCGTTAGATTTAGGTGCTGATATTGTCGTTCACAGCACTACCAAATATCTTGGGGGACACAGCGATATTATTGGTGGTGCAGTTATCACATCTAATGAGCAACTATACACTGAACTGAAGTTTTATCAAAATGCGATCGGGGCAATTCCTAGTCCTTTTGATAGTTGGTTAGTACTGCGAGGTATTAAAACTCTAGCTGTAAGAATGCGCGAACATGAAAAAAACGCTTTATTTTTGGCTAAATTTTTAGAAAAACATTCTCAAGTTGAGCGAATTTATTATCCAGGATTACCTAGTCACGAACAATATCAATTAGCAAAAGAGCAAATGTCTGGCTTTGGGGGGATGATAAGTTTGGAATTAAAAGGTAGTTTTGCTGAGGTTGAAAGATTTGCTTCCCGACTCAAGTTGTTTTTGCTAGCTGAAAGTTTAGGGGGAGTAGAATCACTGCTTTGTTATCCCACCAAAATGACTCACGGTTCCCTACCGGAAGCGGAACGGCACAAGCGAGGAATAAAGGATAATTTAGTTCGTCTTTCGGTGGGAATTGAGCATCAGCAAGATTTACAAGCTGATTTAGAAAATGCTCTAACTTGAAAATAGCGACTAGAGAGTAGTGTTAAGATTTAGTATTGCTGAACCCCTACAGTGTGTAGGGGTCAAAAGATTTTTTGATTATGGTTACGTAATTTTCAAGCGTATCTATCTTCAAATTAATAGAAGTTAATAAATATTTTTAGGTATTTATTAAAAAAAATGACATTATTTGCTGTCTAAATTTAACTATAACTTCTAATCTCAAACCTAAAGTTGATTTGCCTAATAAAACCCTACTTCAAAGTGGGAGTATTTAAACCCTAATACATATGAATTTTTAGAAAAACAACACTAAATATCTGTAGAATTAATTTAAAATTCCGGTAATTATATCGGAATAGTAGGTTTATAAATTCTCGATAAAATACCCCATTGACTCCTTAAAAATATAGAACTACTGTTATAAGTAGTCCTGACAAGGACAGCATTAATGCATCAAGAAATCAAGAGGTATTTCCGATGATGATGATGATGGCTGAAACCATGACTTCTGAAATGCAAGCTTGTATGAAAGCTTGTATGGACTGTCACAAAATGTGCATGGAAACCATGACTTACTGCATGAGTAAAGGCGGTAAGCAGATGGACAAGAATATGATGAGCATGATGACTATGATGCGCGATTGTGCAGAAATGTGCATGATGTGTATGAACATGATGATGGGCGGTTCTGAGTTCATGGGACGTACTTGTATGCTGTGTGCAGAAATGTGCGATCGCTGTGCTATGGCCTGTGAAATGATGAGCGACGATGCCAAAATGATGGAATGTGCTGCTGCTTGCCGCAAATGTGCAGAAACTTGCAGATCTATGCACATGATGCCTGCATAATTCTCCTACTTCGCAGAAGTTTCTCTGCAACCTAATATTCAAGCGCTCAGACTCTTTGGGTCTGGGCGCTTGAAGTAAAGACCATTTGAGTGATTCCAGTTTTTCAGTGAGGTACTGGTTATATCATGTCCGGTTAAAGACTTATTATTAAGACCGCAGGGGAGCAGGGGGCTCTTAGCAGGGGGAAAGAGGTTTTCCTAGTTTTTGCACAGATACACCGAATTATAACTAATTAGGCGGACATGATATTAAAGTGTAGTTCAGTTGCTCCTATACTATATTGCCTGTTCCTTGTTCTCTATTCCTTTTTCCCCACTATACATTTGTGCGTTTTATTGCATCAAAATCAAGCGTAAAGGATCTAAACGCACATACCAAGGAAAAGGTTGGTCTTTGATACTCGCCCACTTTTCTTTAAAAACTTCAGCTTGCAAATGGTAATCTTGAGAATTCTTGGCAGCAGAATGTAGTTTGACAAATAATGTCATTCGATGGGGCGTTTCGCTCGTCCGTGCTAGCCAACAGGGAAAGGTGTTTTCACTCAATGAGTCATTGGTAAATAGAATTTGATGGGCACGAATACCGATATGAGATAATTCGCTGTTCATTGCTTCCAAGACTTGGAGAGTACAACCCCAATCAGTTGCTTCCACCTGTTGCGGAGACTGAAGAATAATCTGGGAAAAGTTTTTGCAGCCGGTGATTTGGGCAACACCCACAGTGGTAGGACGCTCAAAAATATCGTATTTGCTACCATGATGAACGGCTCTACCATGCTCCAGTACCAATAGATTCGGGCAAAGTCGATAAGCCTCTTCCATATTATGGGTAACAAATAAAGTCACACCTTGGTAGTCAGCCAGAGTTTCTGTCATTTGTTGCTCTAATTGACTACGCAGATGGGTATCGAGTGCGGAAAAAGGTTCATCCAAAAGCAATGCTTCTGGTTGACTGGCTAATGCTCTTGCCAAAGCTACCCGTTGTTGTTGACCTCCTGAAAGTTGATGTGGATAGCGATCGCCTAATCCCTGCAACTGCATAGTTAATAATAGTTCTTCTATCTGTACTCTAATACTTCCTGCTGATAATCCTTTGGGCAAGCCAAAAGCGATGTTTTGCGCCACATTCATGTGTGGGAACAGAGCATAATTCTGCACTAAAAAACCGATGCGGCGATCGCGGCTAGGTACATTAATTCCTTTTTCCGAGTCAAACAACACTCTGCCATTTAAAACTATACGCCCTCTTGTTGGTGTCTCTATGCCCGCAATGCAGCGCAAAATCATGCTCTTACCCGCTCCCGAACCCCCTAATAACCCCAAAGGCTGGTCATCAGTAGTGAAAGCAACTTTTAAATGAAAGCTAGGAAGTATTTTTTCAATATCTACAAACAATCTAAACGACTCAAAAGTAGAGTGTGGCGGATATAAAATTTCTCTTTCTGCACCCTGCTCCCTGCCCCCTGCCCCCTGCTCTATGTCTCCTGCTCTCCTCTTCTCCCTCACTTCTTGCCAGAAGTTAACTCCAATAATTCCAGATAGAGAAATCACCATAATCGCGATCGCCCAAAACCACGCTTCGTTCATTGCTCCCGCTTCTACAGCAAAGTAAATTGCCATTGGAATTGTCTGCGTTTGTCCGGGAATATTACCAGCCAACATTAATGTTGCCCCGAATTCTCCCAAAGCACGGGCAAAGGCAAGAGTTGTGGCAGCTAAAACACCAGGTAATGCTAGGGGTAAACTAATACGCCAAAAGATTATAGTTTCTTTTGCACCAAGGGTTCTGGCTACTCGCAGCAGATTTCGATCTATTTGTTCAAAGGCTCCTAGTGCAGTTTTATACATTAAGGGAAAAGAAACGACTGTGGCCGCGATCGCTGCACCGTACCAAGTAAAGACAATGGAGAAGTCAAAAGTCTGCATGAATTTCCCTACAGGGCCATTTTTGCCAAAAAATAGCAGCAACAAGAAACCTACAACTGTCGGCGGTAAAATTAGAGGAGCAATAAAGATACCCTCAATCAACGATTTGCCTTTGCCAGGATATCCCAGCATCCAGTAGGCAGCAGCAATGCCCAAAAAGAAAGTAATAAATGTGGCAAGTAATGAAGTTTTGAGTGATATCCAAAGAGGCGATAAATCCAATGGCATAGTTGCGTCAGGAGAAATTAGCTCAACTAATCCCTAATTTACCAACTTTAATCTCAAAAAGTTGGTACAACTTGGTAGATTACATCACAAACAATTAAGGAAATTGAAGAAATCTGAAACAGAGAATATTCATATTGGAGAATATGTCAGGACTAAAATATATCTTCTTTTATGGCGTCTAGAGTAGAGCCTTTGTCTCCTCTCTGGACAACTAAAAAATATGAAACTGACATCAGTCCTAACAAAAATTCTAAAAGGACATTAATTTCTGGCTATCTACGGCACTTCTGGTAATGACAACTTAAACGGTACTAAATCTGCTGACATCTCCATTTTTGGCTATGCAGGTAACGATATTATTTATGGTAGAGGTGGATATTGTGCGGATTGCAAAGTTTGTCTTAACTGATTATTTGAAGAGGGTGAGGAAGTGCAGGGTTAGAGGCAAATCCCATAACATTACAGGAGGTATCTTTGGCAATTCGTAATTGGTGAATTAATCAAAGTTAATAAAATAGGAAGTTGGGTTTACAGGTGAAAACCCAACAAAGCCGTCAAATTCTAGCTATTGAACTCGCGTTAAAGTGCGTTAGACCAATAATATCTAACGCACTTTACTACAAAACAGACATGAGCGGCCGCACCGTGGCAACACTAATGATTCAGCTTGGCAGTGCGATCGCATCTCAATTATGCAGGAACAAACTTCAGCGAAACCCCATTCATACAGTAACGCTCGCCAGTCGGTGCAGGCCCGTCCTCAAAGACATGACCCAGATGACTACCACAGCGACTACAATGCACTTCAGTTCTGGTCATAAAATGTGATTTATCTACAGTAGTGGCGATCGCACCTTCAATAGGTTTAAAAAAGCTAGGCCAGCCAGTACCGCTATTAAATTTGGTATTAGATGTAAATAGTGGCTGTTCGCACGCAGCACAATAATAAGTGCCTTCATCATATTGCTTATCGAGTGGACTGGTGTGAGCGGGTTCAGTCCCATGTTTACGCAATACACGAAACTGTTCTGGCGTTAAAACACTGCGCCACTCTTCCTCAGGTTTGTTAATTTCAAATCTACTGTTAGAAGTTGTCATTTCTTCTGACCCCCAATTGATATACCTTGATAACAAGGCCGTGCCGACTATTACTACACTAGCCTCTAAAAAATAGCGTTTGTCCATATATCTATTATTTTCTATTTTCGCTCTACACAAAATATTAGTTATCAATCAGCAACTTGAAACAAGATAATTTATTTCTTAAAGCTCCCTAAATAAAAACAAAGCGCCCCCTCAAAGGGGGCGCTTTTTATTCAGCTATTACTGAAGTATTAGCCGTTGATTGCAGGAGCGGTCATTGCTACAGGAGCAACATCACCAGCAGCCAAGTCTAAGGGGAAGTTGTGAGCGTTACGCTCGTGCATTACTTCCATACCCAGGTTAGCGCGGTTGATTACGTCTGCCCAAGTGCTGATGACGCGACCTTGAGAATCAATGATGGATTGGTTGAAGTTGAAACCGTTCAGGTTGAAAGCCATTGTGCTGACACCCAAAGCGGTGAACCAGATACCGACAACAGGCCAAGCAGCGAGGAAGAAGTGCAAGGAACGGCTGTTGTTGAAAGAAGCGTATTGGAAGATTAAGCGACCGAAGTAGCCGTGGGCTGCAACGATGTTGTAGGTTTCTTCTTCTTGACCGAACTTATAACCGTAGTTTTGAGATTCGGTTTCGGTGGTTTCACGAACCAAGGAAGAGGTTACCAAAGAACCGTGCATTGCAGAGAACAAGGAACCGCCGAATACACCAGCCACACCTAACATGTGGAAGGGGTGCATCAGAATGTTGTGTTCTGCTTGGAACACAATCATGAAGTTGAAGGTTCCAGAGATACCCAAAGGCATACCATCAGAGAAAGAACCTTGACCGATTGGGTAGATCAAGAATACTGCGGTAGCAGAAGCTAGAGGTGCACTGTAAGCTACGCAAATCCAAGGACGCATACCTAAGCGGTAAGAAAGTTCCCACTGACGGCCCATGTAGCAGGCACAACCGATCAAGAAGTGGAAAACTACCAATTGGTAAGGACCACCGTTGTACAACCACTCATCTAAGGAAGCAGCTTCCCAGATGGGGTAGAAGTGCAAACCGATAGCGTTAGAAGAAGGAACAACTGCACCAGAGATGATGTTGTTTCCGTAAATCAAAGAGCCTGCAACTGGTTCACGGATACCATCAATGTCCACAGGAGGAGCAGCGATGAAAGCGATTGTGAAGCAGACGGTAGCGGCTAGCAGGGTGGGAACCATCAGTACACCAAACCAACCTACATAAATACGGTTGTCAGTGCTGGTGATCCACTCGCAAAACCGATCCCATACGTTAGCGTTAGAACGCCGTTGTAAGGTAGTTGTCATTGTTTTATGAGTGCTATGTTTTGTTAAATATGAAACAGGCGAACTTTTTTGCCTGTTAAAATAAGTCTATATGAATTTATTTTGATCTGACATTTTGCTTAACATTCTGTAACAATTGAGTTGTATAAGCTCATCTAACTGTAAAGTTTTTGGTCGGATTTCTCCCAGCGATTAAAACCACCAAAAGCCTTGATTTGCTTGAGGTTAGGGAGTTGAGAAACCAAATCAATTTCAATGAATTGATCCCCTATTTACTTAGCTTTACATTTCTTGATAAATAGACTTAAAACTCTCTAAGAAAAAATATCCTGTAAGAATTCAGAATTGAGAATTTGAGCAAAATTAGGCAGTAGTACCACATTTGATTTTCTAGCGATTCTTACTAGAGGCAGAGTGTCTTTAGCTTCGCTCTTGAATTGTTAGCTACTGCCTGGTTTATGCTTGAGTAACGCTTTCACCATAGTTACTTGTCTAGCAAAAAGGCAGATTAAAAATCAAAGTATATATACGGTAAGCTGCCTTCAGGAGCTAATAACCAAACTCCGTAGAAGCATAAGGGCACGAAAACAAGCTTTACAGGCCAGCTAAACTCTAACTTCAACATCCGGTTGAAGGCATAGGTAATAGCCATGAGAGTAGCTAAAGTTGCTAGTATCCAAGCAAGTTGGTATTGGCTAACATTTAAAGCTTCCACATAAACCTTTTCAGCAAACTGTGCGTCGGCAGGATAGCCCCAAAGGTGTCGAGTTACCACAAAAGAGTCTTGGAGGTTAGGTAGACGGAACCAAATCCAAGAAGTAAAAACCATCAGTTGAGTCAACAACCAAGCTATAAATATACCGAGAGGATTTTGCCAGAAATGCTCTAGCTTTTCAAAGCGATCGCTAATAACATCCGTAAGACGATGAACCACCAATGCTAATCCGTGAAGTATGCCCCATACTACGTAACCTAAAGCAGCTCCGTGCCAGATACCAGCAATTAGCATCACAATAAATAAATTCCCACAGGTGCGAGTCAAACCCTGACGCGAGCCACCTAAAGGAAAGTAAATATAGTTACGTAGCCAATCGCCCAGAGTCATGTGCCAGCGCCGCCAAAATTCCGCAATACTAGTAGTAAAATAAGGAAAATCAAAATTCTCAGGTAGAACTAAACCGAAAAGTAAAGCACTACCACGGGCAATGTCTACATAACCATTGAAATCTAGATATAACTGCAAGCCATAGGCAAATGTAGCTAACCACAGATCGGTACTACCCGCTCGTTGTATATTGCCAAAACATAAATCGACGAAAATTCCCAGGTGGTCTGCCAAAATACCTTTTTTAACTGCACCCCTAGCAATTAACCACAATCCTTCCACTACTCTATTGGTAGTAGGTAAGTGTAAAGTATTAAATTGATTTGCTAAGTTGTGGTAACGGGTAATTGGCCCAGAAATTAGTTTGGCAAAAAATAATTTGTATGAGGCAAATTTCAGAAAATTATCCGTAGCAGGGGCACCTCGATAAACATCTATTAAATAGGCAATACACTCAAAAGTAAAAAAGGAAATTCCTAATGGTGCAATCAATTTAAAAGAGTTATCTGATAGGTTTGTTTGGATGTGAAAAACAAACTTATATAAAGGAGTAAGATACTTAAAAACTAATAAAAGTAAAACATTGAGAATTATTCCTAGCCACAAAAGTTTAAGACGACGTAAATTCCAGTCACTTTCGACAAATTGCCACTCTTCATTAGAAATTCGCCAGTCATAAGAATGTTTCCCTAGTGATGTATTTTTGCCAATTTCTACTCCCAAGCGAAAATTAAGAAAAGTCAATGCTAATAGCAATGGTATGTATTGAAGATGCAAAGAAGCATAGAAAACCAAACTGGCAATTAGCAGTGTCCACAATCGTAATTTCTGTTGTGCTAAAGACCAGTAAATTCCGAGTACACTTAACAAGAAAAGCCCATAGAAAATTGAGATAAAGTTCATTTTTTAGTCATTTATCATTGGTCATTTTCTCAACAGTTAACAGTTAACAGTTAACAGTCATCACCCTCATGTGGCTCATCCCCGCCTCTTCACGTCTCCCTACTTAGCTAGCCAGGGAATCATCGGGTCATTAGCCAGCTTTTTCGAGACTTCGTAGGCACCAAAGCGGTTAAGGTGGCTGGGGTCAGAAAAGTAATCATTTACTTTCAACCACTGTTGGCTCAAATCACGATAAATAAAGTTGGGATTAGTTGCTAAACGCAACATATATTGTTGAAATTCTTGCTCATAGTTTTGACGCACTGGATCTAAATAATCCTCTGTTAGAGGCATATTGATAAAGACTAAAGAAATTTTGTGAGCCTGTGTAAAATTAAGCACTTCTTGGAAGGCGACCTCTTGCTCTCCTCCCAGTTGAAAAGATTTATAGTCGTTGTCATAATTTCCTGGAACTCGAGAGTGTTTTTGATAGTATCTAGCGGGATGAAAGCGAATAGATAAAGCTAGAAATCCATCAAAATCAACTGCTTGCTTAGAAGTACCTTCTTCTGAATTATTATCTGTTTGCTGTTTTTGAGATGTAACTGTCTGATTGTGACCAAATACAAGCAGTTGTTTTTGGAGTAAACTTTTAATTTGGTCGCGGTTTTGATAGCTAGTAAAAACAGATGCTAAAGTCTGATTTAACCAATCATTAACAGCTTGATAACCGTTAATTTCTTGCTTTTGTTCTTTGGTCTTTTCTTGTTTAGAATTTTCAGGCAAATCACCACTAGTTGAACTTGTAGAGGCTTTTTGCAAGGCTTGCTTATAGCCAGCTGATGTAGTAATGGATTTAAAAGTAATATCCTCACGTCCGCTGTTGAAAGCACGGGCGCCATCTGCCCAGATAATTAATTTTGGCAGTTCTGATGGTTCTAAAACCTGGCGAATCACAAAGTCTACAACTTGTGCGGTAGCACCATTAATTCCAAAGTTGAACACGTCAATATTTGGATAACCCTGAGTTGCCAAAGCTTTAGAAAGTGCTGCTGGGTCAACTCCTCTAAGGGCGCGGGAGGAACCGATGATTAATACATCTGGCGGACTACCAGTTCTAGCCAGACGTTGTTTATAGAGGGCTAATTGCTCGTCTAACTGTCTAACATTGAAACTTGGCATTTGCGATCGCGCTGCTAAAAGAATAGCAGTCGCGGTTGCTTTTTCTTTCAGTGGTGCGGCTGCTAAATTTCCGCTTTGTGTATCATCGGTTTGGGTAAATTGAGAAGCATTGAATACAGAAGTTTGATTTGGAGAAGATTTAGTTTTGGCAGTGCTAGGAAAAAATTTCGCTGGCTGATTCGGATTTTTCTCAGATGTCAATGATGCTTTTTGCTCAGAAGATGATGAAGGTGAGACACTAGTTATTGGAGAACTCGGCGTAGTGTGCGCGATAATTTGACTCAACACCCAATCACTTTGAAGGGTGAGCAATAATCCGAGTGTGCCCCAAACCAAAGTAATCTTAACTCCTTGAGTATCAGGGTTTAGCTCTGCTGACTGATGGTTTTCTGTAAATAGCTGAGTTGCTAACAGGAATTTTTTTACTGCTGCATTTGCTGTTGCTAACCAATCGAGCGCTACTTCTGTAACAAAACTTTGAACTTCTTGTGTGGTCAAGTCTGGGCGCAAAATTGGCTCGCTAGTTTCAGCAGTTACCAAATCGTTAACATATTTAGAAGCAACAGCAAATTCTGGGGTTGCTTCTGGTACTAAACGTTGGCGATGTTCTAAATCGATACCATGATGCCAAAAAGGTTCCTTATTCCCAGCACGCCGTCCGTAGACGCGGACTCCTTTAATACCAGGAATTTTTAATTGACGGATAAACTGTGTAACTTTGTTGGCTACTTGCGTTCGTCCGGGACAAACAGGTGCATCACACATAATGTGTAATAAATCACCTTTGATTAGCAGCAGGATGCGAATTCCACCCGTCAAAAGACGCCAATCGAGGTCGGGATTGAGTAAGCGCTCTAATAAAAAAACGATCGCTGGTTGGTCGCCTGTATTGGCTAAATCTAGTGGTGATGTCGCAAATACGGGATGTTCTTTCGCAGGTAAATCTAGCCAATCAATCCAGCTAGGTTCCTTATCACCTGCTTTTTGTCCGTAGATGGTGGCGGCGAGAATACCTTGGGGAGCGATCGCTTCTAGCTGCGGTAAAATTGTCTCCAAGCACGTTACTTTATCTGGTATTGGAGCAGTTCCCAACGGGTCATAAGCTGGGGTACAAAAAATATGCAGGGTTGATTCCTTGAGAGAAGCATGGACAGCAACTTTTAACTCTGACAATACCTCAGTTAGTAATCTAGCGATCGCTTGCACATCCCCCCAACGCGCCCACTCTTTGAGCATCACCTCTGGAGGCGTTAAATCCACCCGTACCAGCCAATCAGGCGCAGTTTCACCAGTTACTTGAGAAACAATGATTGCATCTGGGTAGCCTGAAAGCTTCAGATAACGTAACTTCTGGGCTATCGGTTCAGCCAGCAACGATGGATCGGGACTATAGCTTGACTGGCAAAATATCCACAGGCGATTTTCTTCAACTTGAGAATTCTTGGGCTTATATAACTTAATCTTTGCCTGTACTGACACACCCAACGTACTCAGAGTTTCACTCAGATAGCGAGCAATCGCATCTGGGTTACCTTGGCGTGCCAAACTTTCATTAGAGACAATCAGCGCTCCACCTACTTGTTTCGATTTTTCTGAATCTGCTAGTAAAGCTTGCTGCACCTGCTCTACATGCTTTTCAATTTGATTCAAATAAACTCGATGACACCATTTGGGGCGCTGTTCCCCTTTTCTTCGACCATAGACAAATACTTGGTATATTGAGGGTTGTTCGTTGTTTGTCAGGGTATCCAAATCTGTTTGCTGTAGCGCTTGCAGCAAATCAGATAAGGTACGCCAACGCTGCGGACATTCTGTCCCCTCACAAAGAATATGAAGGTCATTTCCCCGTAATCGGACTTTCACCCCGAAAGTGTTAATCCCTGTTGCTTGGCTGATCCATTGCACTAAGGATTGCTGGCGGTCTGGTAATACTGTTTTCATGGGAAATTAACTTTAACAGTCAGCGATTGTTAGGGGATAGTGCCTGCACTTGTAAACTAGAACCATAGGTGTATCACACTTTGACGGTTTTTTTTAACAATTTTGTTACCTTTGTAGCTTGCAAAATCAGCAAAGATAGTCTTGTACGGTTGCAAGTCAGACTAATGTTGAGTTTTGCGTTTATTTTACTCGCAGGGAGGCAAAATTCAGAAGTTAGAAGTCAGGAGTCAGAATTGGTAAATTCACAAGTCAGAATAATTTTATGTGAGTAACTAAGAAATTGTCTTTTTGAGTCAGAATCGCTTCTGACTAAGCTAATACTCCTTGCAGGCTAAACAAACAACTAATCCGATCCAATTTAAACTCCTTGTGTTGATATGTGAAGTCATCCTGACTCGTAACTCCTAAATTCTGAATTTTGACTTGTTTTAACTCATCTTTCCCCAACCAAGAATTAACAATGACAGCAGCTAACCAACAACCCTCAGCTAACCCTCCATCCAGTCTGGATTTTTTTAGCATTCCCCAATCATTCCTCTTACAAATAGGTACAGCGTCTATGGTACTGCTGCTGATTACTGGAAAAACTACAGTCAAGGCACTAGAAGCTATAGGGGAAGCCAGTGAAGAATTATTTCGAGGCGATCGCTTACCCATCCTTGACTTTCCAGATGATAACGAAACTGAACAAACTTAGAAAATATACATCGAACAATTATTTGCTCAGGAAGAACATCATGAGCATCAAGTGCAAAACCTCCAAGTGTAAACAGTAATTGGCTTTACAATTATCGAGAATATGAGTTCCCTTTTATACTCTTCATCGCCAACTGCGAATATATACCCGGTGTCGGAATTATTTTTGCGTCATCGTCTACAGGTAGTAGAAGAATTGTGGGAGTCAGTTCTGAGGCAAGAATGCGGCCAAAACATGGTAGATTTGTTGCGGCAATTGCGGGATTTGTGTTCGCCGGAAGGACAAACAACAAACGACCAAGCTTCCTCAGCCGTTAAGTTGATCGAACAATTGAATATCAACGAAGCAATCCGGGCGGCTCGTGCTTTTGCTCTGTATTTTCAGTTGATTAACATCATAGAGCAGGAATACGAACAAAGGCAGCAATTGAGCCGCTATGAAACCCAAACAGAAGCAACAGAGCCTCAAACGCCACCAAATGCCAATTATTCCTCGAATCAAAGAGAAGAGGACGCACCTGTAAGCAAGGGACTAGCAGCAGAGTTGCTGGCAAACAATTATGTCCAAAAAGCTCAAGTCCAACTAAAAGGCACTTTTGCAGCCTTATTTCCCCATTTATTCAAACTGAATGTTCCCCCCCAGCAAATTCAACGTCTAATTGCCCAGTTGGATGTCCGCTTAGTCTTCACCGCGCACCCAACAGAAATTGTGCGTCATACCATCCGCGATAAACAGCGACAAGTTGTACAACTGTTGCAAAAACTCGATAGCTTGGAAAATAGCTCCAGTAGCGCAGGAGTGGGATATCCTTGGGAAGCAGCAGATGTCCGCGAACAATTGCTCGAAGAAATTCGTTTGTGGTGGCGCACAGACGAACTCCACCAGTTCAAACCGACGGTACTGGATGAAGTAGATTATGCGCTGCATTATTTCCAAGAAGTGTTATTTGATGGTATTCCCCAACTCTATAAGCGGTTCAAATACACGCTAGCAAATACTTTTCCTTGGCTAGAACCACCGAGTAAGAATTTCTGCTCGTTTGGCTCTTGGGTGGGTTCAGATCGGGATGGGAACCCATCAGTCACACCAGAAATTACCTGGAAGACAGCTTGCTACCAGCGCAAAATGGTGCTAGGAAGATATATCCAGTCAGTGAAACAACTGATTGAATTATTGAGCGTGTCGATGCACTGGAGTGATGTTTTGCCAGATTTGCTGGAATCTCTGGAATTGGATCAGTCCCAATTGAGTGAAGTATACGACGCCTTAGCGCTGCGTTATCGACAAGAACCTTATCGCCTGAAACTGGCTTATGTCCTCAAACGACTAGAAAATACCCGCGATCGCAATTTAGCTTTATACAATCGGGAAACGCCAAAAAATCAAGACAGTCCTCTATACCGTTCTGGAGCTGAGTTTTTAGCAGAACTGCGGTTAATTCAGCGCAACTTGACAGAAACAGGTTTAAACTGCCGAGCGCTAGAAGATTTGATTTGTCAGGTAGAAATTTTTGGCTTTAACTTGACACAGCTAGATATCCGCCAAGAATCATCGCGCCACTCTGATGCACTCAATGAAATTTTAGAGTACCTGCAAGTACTACCCCGACCTTATGACGAACTCTCAGAGCCAGAAAGAGTCGCTTGGCTAACCCAAGAACTGCAAACCCGGCGGCCATTAATTCCCCCAGAATTGCCATTTTCCGAAAAAACCAATGATGTGATTGAAACCTTCCGGATCTTGCGATCGCTGCAACAAGAATTTGGCGTTAACATCTGCCAAACTTACATTATCAGCATGTGCCGCCAAGTCAGCGACGTACTGGAAGTGTTGCTCTTAGCCAAAGAAGCCAGACTTTTTGACCCCGCTATTGCTGTAGGAACTATTCAAGTTATCCCCCTATTTGAAACAGTAGAAGACTTGCAACGCTCCAGAAGCGTTATGCGAGAATTATTTGAACTTCCTTTGTATCGCGCTTTGTTAGCTGGCGGCTACAATAGTGCTAAGCAAGGAGTAGCCAGTGCTGAGTCTACTTTGCAACACCAGTCTGCTGAAGTCAGAGAAAATACACATACAACTAGCTCCTCAACGCTTAACACTGGGCGAAAAGTCAAAGCGGCGGCTGAAGCTCTAGAGAACTTCTCCCAAGGGGAAAGGCCAAAGGCGAACAGTGACTCAACACTCACTCCTAACCTCCAAGAAGTGATGCTAGGGTATTCTGACAGCAACAAAGACTCTGGTTTTTTAAGCAGCAATTGGGAAATTCATAAAGCCCAAAAATCGCTGCAACAAATAGCAGAAAGCTATGGTGTGAACTTGCGAATTTTCCACGGGCGCGGTGGTTCTGTGGGACGGGGAGGGGGTCCGGCTTACGAAGCGATTTTGGCTCAACCTGGTCACAGCATCAATGGACGGATTAAGATTACCGAACAAGGGGAAGTTTTAGCTTCCAAATATTCCTTGTTAGACTTAGCTTTGTACCACATGGAAACTATCACCACCGCTGTGATTCAAGCTAGTTTGCTGCGGACAGGGTTTGATGATATTGAACCCTGGAATGAGATTATGGAAGAACTAGCAGCGCGATCGCGTCAACATTATCGTGCCCTAATTTACGAGCAACCTGATTTTATCGACTTTTTCCACCAAGTAACGCCAATTGAAGAAATTAGCCAACTGCAAATTAGTTCTCGTCCAGCGCGGCGTCCCTCTGGCAAAAAAGACTTAAGCAGTCTACGAGCTATTCCTTGGGTATTCAGTTGGACACAAACCCGCTTCTTACTGCCTTCTTGGTACGGCGTCGGCACCGCTTTGCAGGAATTCTTGAACGCAGAACCAGAAGAACATTTAAAATTACTGCGCTATTTTTACATTAAGTGGCCTTTCTTCAAAATGGTGATTTCCAAAGCAGAAATGACCTTGGCAAAAGTAGATATGCAAATGGCACAGCACTACGTTCAAGAATTGTCAAAACCGGAAGATAAAGAACGCTTTGTTAAGGTTTTTGAGCAAATTGCTAGTGAGTTCTATCTGACTAGAGATTTAGTCTTAAAAATCACCAATCACAATCGCCTCTTAGATGGCGATCCGATATTGCAACGATCTGTACAGTTACGCAATGGCACAATTGTACCCTTGGGATTTATTCAAGTTTCCCTGCTCAAGCGCCTACGCCAGTCCTTAAATACTACTGCTACTTCTGGAGTAATTCACTCCCGTTATAGTAAAGGTGAATTACTGCGAGGAGCATTGTTAACCATTAATGGTATTGCTGCGGGGATGAGAAATACAGGTTAATTGGCCAAACAGGGCATTGGAAAGTGGAGCTAATAAACTAACAAAGATTCAAGGCTCGTCGCTCAGTATTAATGACTAATTTACGAGTGTTAAAGACTTATCGGCGAGTATCAAAGACTCAATCCTCAATATCTAATGTCCTCTTATTAAGCGTAGACGCAGTACTCCCTATGCCTCTAATCCTCACTCGCTGTTGCCAATGACTAAAAACAGAATTTTAATTTGTACATTTTTAGCACTATCATCTGGGTTTTTTGGTGCTTATACCAGTGGACAAATCACCGTTATGCTGCATAACCAGAAGTGTCAAAATCAATATTGGGGTTTAAAAGTAATATGCAATACAGGGGCGACACTAGGAGGAATGTGGGAAGGTAGTACAACAGGATTGTGGACAGGTACAGTTTTAGGGGCATTTGTTGGTGGTTTGGTGACGCGAGAAACTCAAAATTAAGTAATAGATAAATTTCTCGTAAGCAGCGCTGGTGTCAGCAAGACTGGTAAAATCTACCCATAGGGAACAAGAGCAAATCATCATGACTACTGAAACTAACCCAGGGAATCAAACCACTACAGGTGCCGATGCTGTTGACGAAGCGATCGCCCGCGGAATTGATTTTGATGGTTCTCCGATTCCGCCTGCCAAATTAGAACTTTATCGTAAAGTCATGGGGCTAGAGGGCAATAGACAGCGCAGTGGTGTATCTAATACTATGCGATCGCGCATTGTCCGAATCGGTGCCAAACACATTGACCAAGGTGAACTCGACCAGTTGCTTGTAAATGCTGATTTCGCACCCCTGAAAGAAAAAGAAATTGCCTTTTATTACAGCGGCAAATAAGTAAAGTTAGAAGTTAGGAGTTATTCTCCCCCTACTTCTCCTGCTCCCCTACTCGCCACTCCTTGGTGAATCCTCACTTTTATAACGTTTTGACACTCAACACTTGGGGTGGTGTCGAATCTGGTGGATAAATTACATCTACCTGTACTATGCGCTTAGTCGAGGGTGGAAGTACAAGTTGCACTAATGGTTCTAATACCTGTCCAGTTCTGTGCCATAAATGCACGTAGCGGGTTTTTTGTTGACCTTGGTCATCAAAGTAGCGTAGTCGCACTGTACCACGGAAGAAAGGAAAATCTAGAGATGGTTTACGGAAACGCAGACCAGTTTGGGATAATTTATCTTCCTTTAAAGGTGTTTCTAAGGTAACAGTTACAGTTTGGTTTTGGGCAGTGTTATTGCTTAAGGGTAAAGTAAGTTTATACTCCACACCGTAATTACCATGTGCTTCGTATGCTGTATCAGCATAGCGTACGAGCATCTTGGCTGTTTGAATTTGTTCGGTACCCAATCGACCACTCCGCAGTGTGTCTAATGCATAAGAAATAGCTTTGCCACGTACAGGAATGGTCAGATTTGTGGCTGTAGGATTATCCACTAGTTTTATTTGCCATTGGGAACCTTGGGATACACCAGCTACACGTCCATAAATCAGTCCGCCACTAGTAGCGTTTGGAGGAGTCGGTGTTTTATCGCGTGGCCCAGCGAAGTTACCAGTATCTAGTAAAGTTTGCCATTCTGCGAGAGTAGGTGGGCGATCGCTACCATCAGAATTTTTCTTAGCAAACATTGCTAAACTTGCTGCATAAACTCGATCGCTACTACGCAGCCGCATAAAGCTAGATCGACCATTCACTGGTTTTTCCAAATTCCGTACAGGGATAGGATGATTTAGCAACATCTGGCTTTGTCCCGGAGAAATTACCAGTTTTACGGGAAAATCGGCTTGTCGAACGCCTCTAAGTACATCGCCAACAGCGCGATCGCCTGGTCCTGAGTAAGCCTTACCATCGTTATTTTCAATGTAAGGAGCTAAGGTAACAAAGGGCGCATCCTGCATTAAATAACTCGCTGCTTGTAATACATCTACTGTTACGGGTTTTTTCCCAGGGTTATGCACAATTACGCCCAGGTAAAGCGTTTGTAAATCTTTAGGAGTGTGTGTGTAGTGGTGGGCGAATAAGTCAAAGCGTCCTTGGAAAGGGAAATTGAGATGCGCGGCTGGAAATTTTTTACCGTTTGAGGGAAAGGTCGAAAGTAAAATACCCTCAGTTTTAATCCATTCTGGGCTATTGCTGTTAAAGACGGGTATTGTATCTAACTTACCTGGTAAAGCCAGAACTTCACCTGGTTGGACGATTTCTTGGGGCGTTGGCTGAGGTGAAGTTTGAGCGATCGCCGAATTATCGTTACGATTTGTGCTTTTAAGGGTTTGATTTACAGCTAATCCTAATAAAAGTACGAATACAGGTAATAGAAATTTAGTTAGCATAAATTTGATTTTAAAATCAGTTGAGACAATACTTTTAATAATCTCTGTATTTTTTTGTGTGCTTCAGTAGGTAAACGTTTGGTGCTGCTACACGTTTTCAAAAATTAGGGACGCAAAACTCTAAAACTAGAAATTAAAACCGCAGTTAATCGCCAGGATATAGTTAATGGTAAAAGAATATGAATAATAACCTTTACTACTTATAAATATTCAAAAAATACTTCTGGAACTAATCTTAATTCTCCTGATTTAAAACGAGAAACATCTATCCATAGTGCCCTATGTTTATGTTTTTCTGACTCAAAAAAAACTAAACTTTCCAATTGATAAAACTTCAGTTCAGCAAAGTCACATTGATAAAGTTGAATAATTTCGTGGCCTTGCCTACCATTAAATATAAATAAACTTTCTATACAACCTAAATAGCGAATATTCGTTAACTCTGCCTGAATTTCCTCTTGAAACTCCCGTTTTAGGGCGTCGTAGCTAGTTTCACCAAAGTCTACGCCACCGCCTAAAGCACGATAAAATGTTTCTTGCTTTGTAGGGTCATAGCCTTCAGAAACAAAAATGCGATCGCCATCTCGAATCAGTCCTAAGGCTAACACTCGAATTTCGCCATGTTTCTTCATTGTCGTAATTAATTATCGTAATTATCGTAAATAGAGTGAGAACGACTTTCGCTATCTTCAACAGGCCAATCTTCATTTTCACCGCCAATATATAAGTCTTCAATCGTGACATATTCCTCACCCAGTTGTGTGAGAGCATTGATTAAAATATCCAAGGCGATCGCGTCACTAGTTCCCAAGTCAAACCAACAACGCCCCCACTGTCCTTGATATTCAAATTCACCCATATTGTGCATCAAGGCTAGTAAGCTTTTGTCGTACCCTTGGGAATCATAATTCATATAGCTAAGATCGAGTCCAGTTTCCTGCACCTGGAGATTTTCTGCATTAAATGCACCTAATTTACCTAGATAAAACCAGGAATCAAAAGCTTCTTCAACATACTGCTTTTCACGCTCAGAAGGAATTGTGCTGAATTTTAGCCAAATCCATACATCAAAAGGATTAAATTCACGGAATTGAATTTGCATTTTAGTCAAATATTTCAATTATTTTTATCGAAGATAAGCATATCAGAGTGGGGAGCGTGGGGAGATGGGGAGTGTGGGAGGATGGGAAAGAAATCTTTCCCCCCACACCTCCCACCCTTCCCACACCTCCTTTTCCTCCCACACTTCCTGTTTACCCCATAGCCAATGCCCAATTACCTTGAATTATTTAGGCTCAGAGTATTTTTACGCTCACTCTCAATTTGTTTGACTAAATTACTTGGGAGTTGGGATTTTTTAGTCAATGCTTTGTCAAAATTAGCGATCGCTTCCTGAATTAGCTGGTGACTTTTTTCCTTTTCTCCTTGTCGTTTAAGAATTTGAGCTTTGAGATAATAAATTTCTGGATTCTCACCTGTGCTTTTGATTGCCCGGTTAACATATTCTAGTGCTTGAGGATACCGTTTTAAATCTCTGTAGGCAAGAGCGATACCTCGTTCCACGAGATACTCAGGAGCGGCATTTTCTTGTAAGCGTCCAATTGCTTGATCTGGATTGGCAAAAGGCAAATTAACCGCTAACAATAAATCCATATAACCCTTGATTAAATTCAGCTCTGGATCGTTAGCAGAAATCGCTTCAGCTTTGTCTAAATACTGATAAACTTGCCGCAGCCGACTAAAAGCCTCTGGCACCCCATTAGCTGTACCCTGACGAATGAGAATTAGCGATCCTTCAAAAAAATGACCAACAGCACTGTATAAATTACCACGCAAAGGGTCAGTAGAAATCAATTTTTGGGCGCTTTCCAAGGTTTTTTGGCTGTAGGTGTCTAACTTAGCCCAATCCTTATTTCCGTATGCTAGAGATGCCTTCATAGCATAAGCTAGAGGTTCATTTGGCTCTTTGGCTAGTGCTTGAGTGAGGTAACGCTCTGCTGCTGGATAGTTACCTTGTTGGAAAATCGCTTCAAAAGCTGCTTGAGTTCGATCGCCAATTTGATGAGGTTCTTTAGTCCGAAAGGGATCGCCAGCTAGTGAAGGATTTATTAAAAGATTAAGTGCGATCGCAGTCCCAAAAGCCAGTTGAGCAACTAAGTTGAGTCTAGCAAACACGACTAATTGAGAACCAGAAAACCTTTTAGTCATTTTAACCCTCAGAATAATTGCGGTTGAAATAGTTGTATGTGTTACTTAAAATGCAAAAAATGGTTAATTTTAAATTGTGTCTGCTTCAGGCTAAATTTTCTATCAAGATTGACTTGAGTAATTTTTTCATGTTCCCAAGCAGGTTGTAGCCATTGTTTAAGGGTGAGTCTGCCACAATGGAGAAAAGGTGAATAATTCTTGCTGCTAGATTAAGGTGTTAACGCAAGTAATGTACGAGAAATTTTTTGCTGAATTTTCCAGCTGCTCTTGGTGTAGTTAATCAGTAATTTGCTGACTTTTTGGTAATCTTAACAAATGCTCTATCTCCGAAATCTAATTTATCACCCCACAGCGTGCCCAACAGCTATTCTTAAATCCATCGACTTAGAATTAGCACCCCAGCAGCTAGGTCTGATTATTGGTCCTTCTGGTTCTGGTAAAAGTACTTTACTAGAAATTTTATCCGGACTAGCCGAACCCACGTCTGGCGGACTCTTTTGGCGCGAACAAGAACTGATTCCCGAACAGCTACAACAATTGGCTGGGTTGGTGTTTCAGTTTCCAGAGCGGCATTTTTGCGGTAGTTCGATTTTAGAAGAATTGCGTTTAGGACATCCTGAATTAGGCTCAGATCGAGTAAAACACGCGTTGAGTGAGGTGGGATTAGAGCATTTATCGCTTTCCACTGCTCCCCATGCTTTAAGTGGTGGTCAGCAACGGCGTTTAGCTTTAGCAGTGCAATTAATTCGCCAGCCAAATCTACTGTTATTGGATGAACCGACAGCTGGGTTAGATTGGTCGATGCGGCGGCAGGTGATAAATTTATTAGCAAAACTCAAACAAGATTGGACACTGTTGGTAGTGACACATGATGCTGGAGATTTGTTAGCGATCGCAGACCGTTGCTGGACACTCAACCACGGTGAACTAAAATCAGTTGACTCAAAGACACTTGAAGTCAAAGTTAAAGAGCCTCTGCCAACGGTGTAAGTTGGGAAGTGAAGAGATAGGGAGATGGGGAAATAGGGAGATGGGGTGATGAGGAGTGTAGGGAGATGGGGGAGTCTGGGGAGAGAGGGGGGCAAGATTTCTTCCCCATCCTCCCACACCTCCTTTTCCTCCCACACCTGCATTTGTTCCCACCACCTCATACTCCCAATGCCCCACGCCCAATCATAAATGACAAATAACAGATGACCAACTTATTGCCTGAAATGGCAGAAATTTGGCAGCAGACCCTGAATTGGCAACCAAGTGTCCAACAACAGGCGCAATTCCAGAGACTTTATGAATTAATCCTAGAAGGTAACCGCCAATTAAATTTAACTCGCATCACTGACCCCCAAGAGTTTTGCGAAAAACATCTTTGGGATTCATTGCGGGGAATTGCGCCCCACAGGCAATTTATTTCGTCTCTTCAAGAGGGTGCGTCTGCGATTGATATTGGTACAGGTGCGGGTTTTCCAGGTATTCCAGTGACAATTGCCGCACCTAATTGCACAATAACTTTGATGGATTCAACTCGCAAAAAAATTAATTTTATCGAAAAAGTCTTAACTGAACTTGCCTTAATAAATGCCAAAACTCTTGTTGGTAGGGCTGAAGAAATTGGTCAGCAAACCGAACACCGACAAGCTTATGATATTGCCTTAATTCGTGCTGTGGGGACAGCCTGTGTTTGTGCAGAATATACTCTACCACTGGTTAAACAGGGAGGTTTAGCAATAATTTATCGTGGTAATTGGACAGAGGATGAGACAACAGCTTTGGAAAATGCTGTCAAGCAATTGGGTGGCGTTATTGAATTAATCGAAAAATTCATCACTCCTATAACTAAGAGTATCCGCCATTGTATATATTTGCGTAAGGTAACGACTACACCAGTTCAGTTTCCCCGAACTACGGGTGTACCTGCTCTAAAGCCTCTTTGAAAAGGCGGTGCGCTAGACTTTGGCCTAACGCACTTTAGTTAAGATTTACTTTTTGGTGATCGTTGCTATTTAAGCAAATTTAAATTTTTTTGCGTCTGCAAACCGCTTGTTAATTTCATCCCAGTTAACCACGTTCCACCAAGCCTCTAAGTAATCGGCACGACGGTTTTGGTAGTTAAGATAATATGCGTGTTCCCATACATCATTACCCAGGATAGGGTACTTGCCTTCGCTAAGAGGACTATCTTGATTAGCTGTAGACGCTACTTCCAGCTTGCCATCTTTGTTACGCACTAACCAAACCCAACCACTACCAAAACGACCAGCGCCAGCTTCGTTGAACTGTTTTTTGAAAGCCGCAAAACTACCAAAACTTTGATTAATAGCCGAGGCTATATCTCCTGTTGGTTCTCCACCACCTTTCGACTTCATAATTTTCCAGAACATCGAATGGTTCACATGACCACCACCGTTGTTGCGTACTGTTTTGCGAATGTCTTCTGGTATTGTGTCAAGTTTTTGCAACAGTTCTTCAACACTTTTGCTTTTGAGTTCTGGGTGTTTTTCTAATGCCGTATTCAGATTTTTCACATAAGTTGCGTGATGTTTATCGTGATGAAATTGCATTGTTTTAGCATCAATGTGTGGTTCCAGGGCTTCGTACGCGTAAGGTAAAGGTGGTAGTTGGATAGCCCCAGTAGTGTTTGATGTTGTGTTTGATGTTGTGTTTGGTGTTGTGTTTGGTGTTGTGTCGGGAGTTGGAACATTTCTCTGGACAGAATTTTCTGCCGATGCACAAGCATCCAAAGTCAAAGCACCCGCACCTGCTGCGAGTAAAAACAAGAAATAGCGTCGATTAACAGTCATATAAGTTTTTGCAGCGAATCTATGTCAATTAATTGGTCGTTCTCATTTTCTTAGATTCTGGTTGCAAAAAATTAGGGAATTGGGACTGGGTAGAGAGGCGACGCCAGTCGCTACAACGGGGAGCCACTGCGTTGGGCGGGCAATGCCCGACTTGTTCGCGTAGCGTCTCCGACAGGAGAAGCAAGTGGCGTGGGAACCCCCGCAAGGCGCTGGCTGATTAATCGCGTCTGTCAGGAGTAGAGAGTATGGGGAAGTGTGGGAAGAGAGGGGGAGAGATGAGGAGATGGAGAAGTGTGGGGAGTATGGGAGGAAAGAAAATTTATACTTCTGGCTTTTGGCCTCTTCCCTCTGGTCTCATACCTTCGTTTCCTCCCATACCTCCTTTTCTCCCCACACTTCCTGTTTGCCCCATACCTATTACTAATTAACCAAAATGTTGAATTATTGCTTCGGCAAATTCAGAACATTTTAATGGTTCAACTGGTGGTTCTAGCAAGCGTGCTAAATCATAGGTGACTTGACTGTTGGCGATCGCATCTCCTAAACCTTTCTTGATTAGGTCTGCGGCTTCTTGCCAACCGAGATATTCCAGCATCATCACTCCAGACAAAATCACTGAACCCGGATTAATCTTATCTAATCCAGCGTGTTTGGGTGCGGTGCCGTGGGTAGCTTCAAATATGGCACTGCTATCGCCAATGTTTGCCCCTGGCCCCATTCCCAATCCACCAACGATTGCCGCAGCAGCATCAGATAAGTAATCGCCGTTCAAGTTCATTGTCGCCAGAATCGAATACTCATCTGGTCTGGTTTGGATTTGTTGAAAAATACTGTCAGCAATCCGGTCATTCACCAAAACTTTCTCTTTCCATTTGCCATCACCGTGGGTTGCCCAAATTGAGTTAAGAACTTTTTCAACTTCCTTGACAATTTGCGCTTTTTTCTCTTCAGTAAGAGAATCAAACCCGGGATCGATTTGGCGGGCGTTTTCTTCTAAGGAAATATTGGGATTTTTTTCTTTGTTGCTCAAAATCCAAGATTCCCGTTCAGTGACAGTTTCTGGGCGAAACTCGGTGGTTGCTAGTTCATAACCCCAATCACGGAAAGCGCCTTCGGTGTATTTCATGATGTTGCCCTTATGCACCAAAGTCACTTGTTGCTTGTGTTTGGGCAATTGCAAGGCGTGTTTAATGGCGCGTCTAACTAGGCGCTGGGAACCGGTTTTGCTGATGGGTTTAATACCGATGCCAGAATCAAGAGGAATTCGTTTTTTCCCGTGTTCTGAGGTGGCGGGAATGAGTTCCTCATTGAGAATTTTAATTAAGCGATCGCCGATTTCGCTACCTTGTCGCCACTCAATACCCAAGTAAATATCTTCTGTATTCTCTCGATAAACAATTACATCCAGCTTTTCTGGATTTTTATGAGGTGAGGGCGTACCTGCATAGTAGCGGCAAGGGCGCACGCAGGCATATAAGTCAAAAATTTGTCGGAGTGCTACATTTAAAGAACGAATCCCACCACCAACGGGGGTAGTTAAAGGGCCTTTAATAGCTACACCATATTCTTCAATTGCTGTGAGAGTGTCTTGAGGTAAGTACTGGTAAGTTCCGTATAAGTCGCAAGCTTCATCGCCAGCGTAAACCTTAAACCAACTAATTTGACGCTGACCTTTGTATGCTTTAGCTACGGCTGCATCTAGCACCTTTTGGGTAGCAGGCCAGATATCTATACCCGTACCATCGCCCCGAATAAAAGGGATAATTGGATTGTCAGGTACAATCGGTTCACCATTTTTGAAGGTGATTTTTGATCCAGTTGTGGGGGGGGTAATCTTCTCGTACATACTTTAAACACTCCTAAAAAGATAGGCCGTTAGAATTAGGGATTGGGGCAGAGGGTCACAGGGACAGAGGTATAGAGGAGAAAGACTTACTGCAACTTTCCCCGATCTCCCAGTCCCCAGCGATGCACTGAGCTTGTCGTTGGCGCAGCCTCTCGTAGAGAAGTGTCCCTAGTACCCAGTCCCCAATCCCATGAAGCGCAGATGTTCCCCCTATTTTCCTTGTACATTAATTTGGCGATTAAGTGTGGGATTGGGTGAAGCGATCGCAATTTTGTACGATCAAAAATAGTAAACTACTTTTCGCTATCAGTGCTTCACCTTAAAGAATGCTTGATAGCTGACTGCTTTTTCACCCTTTTGCTAATACGAGTAATGGCATGACAGACCCAATGATTTTATCAGGCCCTGCTACTGACATCGACTCCCTCCGACAACCATTAATCGCTGGGTCTCTTCAAGTCCAACAACAAATCATCTCACAGTTAGCTCAATTGGGTAATCAGGGATTAGATGTGTTGATGGAATTTTTACACAAACGCCGTGACAACCCAGCAACTTGGGTTGATGGCAAAGCCTACCAAGTCCTCTACAAGTCCGATGCACCTCAAGCCAAAGAATTTCTGCTCTCTTGGTTTCCTGAGGGAATTGTACCTCTAAAATCAGAGTGCGGGATTAATTACAATCCTTTGCAACAGCTACTCGCCCTCCAAGATTTCCAAGCTGCCGATCGGATGACTATTGAAAAAATGTGTGAACTATCAGGGCCAACGGCTGTACAACGCAAATGGTTGTATTTTACTGAAGTAGAAAATTCCCCAGCTGTTGACTTACAAACTATTAACAATTTATGGTTAGTCCACTCTGAAGGCAAATTTGGCTTTTCAGTGCAACGAGAAATTTGGTTGAGTTTGGGCAAAAACTGGGAGAATTTCTGGCCGAAGATTGGTTGGAAACAAAGTAATAATTGGACTCGCTACCCCCATGAATTTACTTGGGATTTGAGCGCGCCCAGAGGTCACTTACCCCTCTCTAATCAACTGCGAGGAGTGCGGGTTTTTGCTTCTTTATTATCTCATCCTGCTTGGTCGAAGAATCCAGAATGATTTTGAGCTTACGTACAGATAGATGACGATTAGTCCTACCAACCTGAAATTCTACGTAATCATAAAACGAGATGAAATGGCTACTGGGGACTTCCAATTAAAAAAATAATCAATCGTTGTGTAAGCAGGGGAGCAGTTCTTGCAGGGAGCAAGGGGAGAAAGAAAACTATCATCTAAATAAATTGGTTAATTTATTCTCTGGAAGTCCCCTATATTAGAAAAGTCCTTTACCTAAGAGACTGACAAATAAAAAATATCCTACTGTTTGCAGTCAACAGCCAATAGTCAGCAACTTCAAACGGAATAATTTATTTCTTTGAGTTCCCCAGACTGCTATTTTGTCTCTCCCTGATAGGGGTGTAAACATCCAAAAATATAATACATTTTGTTACAGAGCTAAATTAGACTAACTAATGGTGATAAAGTCTCCTTGCCAAACTTAAAAGGAGGCTTTATTTTGTGATTTTATTTGGCAACTCATGTTTTTACTCGTAAAATCGAAGACAAGGTAAAGGTCAGTAGAAAAGAGTCCCTAAATTAATGAATCCCTCAATAACTCAAGGTGCAAGAGCTATCACTCAATCCCAGATGATAGACCGAATAAACGATATCGCTTGGCAAGCTCATCAAGGTAGCGTTGCAGCGATTATTCAGCTTTTGAACGAAAAGCTGGCTAAATCAGGCGTTAGAACCAGAGCCATTTTTTCTGATGGTGTCTTACAACTTTTATGTGAAGCGGCTAAGGTTGAGCAACTCGAGCAATCTCCCCTAGTAGAACAAATCCAGCAAATTCTGGAGTCGATTGCACCGCGTAATATCCGCAGAGTCAATATCAACAGTAGAATAGTTCGAGAACAGCAGTTACTTTGGTTAAAGGAAATATCTAGCGATCGCGAGAATCAATTACTGTGGTCAGAGGAAATTACATTAGTTCAACCCAATGTAATAAAGCAACTAATTAATGATTTATCACAAGCCCAAGCTGAACTAGGAAAACCAAGTTTTCCTAGAACTCCAGTTTCTCGTTCTTTAGTACTGATTAACAAAGAAAAACACAAAAATAAACATCAAACAAAGATATTAGCAGTGGCTAGTGTGTGTTCTTTGTTGTCACTGGGTTGGGTTGTATATGCAAAATTAGGTAATAAAATTCCAAACCTCATACAACTAGACACTTCCAAAACTTTAACAACAGAAAGTACTAAAGAAAGCAAAATCAAAACACCACCTATTACTCCTAACAATAGTCTTTCTGACTCATCTGATGACCCATTCAAAACAGCAGTGCGAATTGCTAACCAAGCTTCTGCATCTGGTAAAGTAGCCACAACTTCGACCCAGTGGTTAGAAATAGCTGCTAGATGGCAGCAGGCTTCAGATTTAATGAGTACAGTACAACCAAAGCACAGCCGTTATCAAGAAGCTAAGATTCGGACTCAACTATATAAAAAATATAGTGAAGCAGCACAAAAAGAAGCGCATAAGAGTAAATCTTAGTAATATTTTGTCTAAAATCCTAGCGTTTCTAAATACTTTAGCTAGGAAATCAGTACAACATCAAGCAAATTATTGCTAAATTTAATTGGTTATTTTACAGCCGTTTTCATTTATTTTAAGCACATCTTTTGTAGGGACTTCCTATAACCTAATTGAATTATGTGAAAATTGCTGCAATGATGAAAATCAAAAAAATTTTCTGGATTTGAATAAATATTTAAAATATGCAGTATTCTCAATACTAAATTTTGAATTCTGACTCATTTCATTTTACTTCCCGCACTTCACCCAAGCGCGTAAAACGAATTTCAATGCGTCGCCGATTAGGTTCTGAGTGACGCTTTGCTTGGGGAATGGGAGCAAATTCCCCACTTGGTAATATTAATTGTGCTGCTGAATAAGCACGAAATCTAATTCCTGGCATCTTATTTTGTTGTTGGATTTTTATTAATTCTTTCACGACTGCTAGAGAACGCATCAATCCTAAATCAGCGTTAGAACCAGGCTTAAGTGTACTAACTGAACCCCTTTGACTAGCTGCTACTTCTAAATTATTGTCTAAATTGCTATTGATAATGCCAATAGGTTGTTCATCAGTGTGTCCAATAATTTCAACTGTATTAATATTGTAAGTTTTTGTGGTCTTTTCGATATCAGGTACGAGTTTATTTCTAATATAATCCAACATTGTTGGGGGAATCACAGCGCTACCTGGATCGAATCGAGAATTCTCATCTTTAATAAGTAAAATTGGTGGCGTTCCTGGATTACTTATTTGTGATATTGTATATTTGGTGCTAGCTAGTAACAATAATAGCAGCAATATCATGAAGGCATTAGACATTAAATCTGTAAAAGCAGGCCAAATATTTAAGTCTTCATTGTAGTCACTATACCGCGATCGACGAACCATAATTTAACATTTTTATTTTAAATTTATTTTTATCAGTTATTAAATATAATCCGGATTTAAAATTTTTCTACTTGTTTTTCCATTCTCTGTCTCAGTTTGGAAATTTCATCTTTAATATAATTAACATCTTTATTAAATTGTTGAACATTACTAATTAACATTTCTATCCCTTGTTTATTTATTTCTGTTTGCTGAATAATTCCTTTAATAATCATAGCGCTAACATTTTTATATTCGCTACTAAAATTTTCATTATTGTTTTGAATAACGTCGATAAAATCAGATTTAGACATATCAAACTTCACACCTAACTGATTAGCAAATTCCTCCAGATTGGTGACGACAGTTTTAACTTGTTGGTTGTTATAACCGATTTGTTGTGATAAATTTAAAATTAGGCGATCGCCTAAAGCTTCAATTGCCAAATTAGTCTGTTCAGTATAGTTTTTTACGAGTTCTACTAACTTTGTAAATGTCTCAGATTTATTAACAATTTCTCGCTCTAATTTCTCAAGTTTGTTAATCGCTTTAGAAAAACTATTAGCTCCCTGTTTGAGTTGAGGAATAATCTCTCCAAGGGAGTTTTGATTGTTTTTATGGAACTCTAAAACTTGATTTGAAGTTTGATTACTATTTTTAATCTCTACTGCTAAAGTCATTAATTCTTGACTACAACGCTGAACTTCTACTACTGCTGATTCAATAAATTTAGTTGTCTCGGCTAAAGTTATAGCAGATTGTGAAAATCTTTCTTGCATCGTAGTCAAATCGGCTGTTGCTGCTGATAATTTTTGCGGAAATTCACTTTTAGCAAAGGTTTCAGCAGACTGTTTAAATATATGAGATTTTTTATTCAATTCAGCAATAGCACCTTCAAATTCATCAGCAGCACCAGATATAGTACCAGCAGCTTGATAAAAACTCTCATAAACTTGCTTAGCTAATCTAGCAGTTTCTTGATTTCCTTCAGCAATTTGTTTTGCTACATTTCCTATAGATTGTTCAACTGCATGACGTACCGTATCACCAAATTTAGTTAAAAACTCATCTTGCTGGGATACCATTCTGTTGACAATTTTATCGAGGCGAGTATCACCTTGTACTTTAGGATGGTAAATATTATCTAGATAATCTTCAAGGGAACTAATAAGTCTGTATTTGGCAAAACTAGTATTTTTTAACCAATTAAAGAAAGTTAATATCGTACTAAAAAAAAGTCCGGTTAAGCTTGTGGTAAAAGCAATACTCATGCCTTCCAGCGGTCTCTTTAATTCCGCAATTAAACTATTAACATTGGCGCTATTTGTTTGATTAATTGTTTGGCTAAGTGCTGATAAATTAATAGTAATACCTAAAAAAGTACCTAATAAGCCAAAGGCTAAGAGTAAATTGGGGAGAATACGACAGAAGTAATCAATTTGTTCGCAAGTACATCCCCAAACTTTTTCTTGACTATAAACTTGGTCTATTAATGCAGTTGTATTAACCTGGTCTAAGTTACTACTAGCTTCTCTAAATCTTTTTTCTAATTTCTCTACTATTTTTGGTTGTTGTCCGGGTGCAACTCTATCAATTAACCTTTTTACCTTTTCTTCTAAAGATATAAGATGTTGATAGAGACGGAAACGATAACAACCAGTGACTATAGATGGTAAAACTACGAATAAAAAGATAAGAAAAATTAATTCAGGATGTATTGGTAGCATAAAAGCAATTTGTGAGAGTGTAAAAATATATATAAAAGAGGTTGGTGTTAACCAACCTGAAAAATAAACTATAAAGGGTATCGAGCGAATATTTTTTGTTTTTCACGCTCAAATTCTTCTTTATTCATACATCCATTATCTAAGTCTTGTTTTAATTCCTCCAATGCTAAGCGTCGTTTTGTTCGATTATCATTAGAATCTACTGGAGAATCAATTATGATTTCCCCAGTAATTACTGGTTGATTTAGTGTATTATTGCTTGGGGCAAAACTGCTATTTGGAAAAGTCTTAAATCGCTCATTCATCTTTCTGCGGAAGCGATTGATAATTCCCTCTTTAGCTGTGGGATCGATACTTGGAGAAGTTCCAATTAATGCTGGTTTATAGGGAAAATTAGGATTATCTTCTGGTAATTCATCTACCTCTTGGACAAACTGCCTTAGTTTTGGTATATATGTATTTTCCCAGACTTGAGGTTGTCTGGCAATCACAATAATTTCATTATCTAAAAGCTTTCGTAAAGCTTCAGTCATATCTTGGTGGTTAGCAAGTTCCTCTAAAGCTTGACTCCACTCTAGACTTAAAGCAGCAGTATTATAACTATCGCGTAATTGGTCATAATATTGAAATTCTAACTGTTTATTTTCTCCATTATTTTTTAATAATCCCAATGCTAGACAAGGATAAAAAATATCTTCTAATTCTTCCATCTTTTTAGCATCTGGCGGGATAATATCAGGAAAAGAAACATTGTAATCGTTATGCAGAAAAGAAGAAGCAGAATACTGTTCGCGTAAATAGGGATTTCTCATTCTCTCTAGACCACTAATTAGTCTGAGAGGAAACCCAGCATACTCATTAACAATTAAAATTTCGTCTTCGGCTTGTGTTGCTTTTAATACACTGGGTTCGACTCCGATATCTTGTGTAAGTAAAGTTTTAAACTGTCGTACTTCTGAATCATCTGTATCTTTAAAACCGACTAATTTACTACTTTTAGCAGGATCTTCACGAAAATAGGGGTCGCTTAAATGCAAACGCAAGAGTGGTTCGGCTTCTTGCATCACTTGTGCTAAACGAGTTGAACGCACTGCTAGGGAGTAGTTTTGCATAAAGCGCTTAATTACAGAATTGACAATATTAATACTTCGAGAAGCAAATAATTTATCAACTTTGAGAGCAATTTCTTTTTGCAACTGATTTAAAGTTGTGCGTTCTTTGTCTATAAAACTTACTAAAGATTGTCCTCTACCAGTTTGTTCTGTAATTGTGGAACTGACTAACACAAACTGCCGACGTAACTCATCTACTGGTAAGATCGTTTGATAGCAGCTATCAATATCCTCACTATCAAATATTGCTTCACCGCTCATCTCATCAAAATTCAATTGTCTCAAGTCCCTATCTTGCTTTTCGTAGAAACTTTGTAAATCTTCTATCAAGCTATTAAATGCAGCAACTTGAGTTGTTCTTTCTTGAACATGCTTTTGCAGTTGATTAACAATTTTTAAGGCCTCTTGAACAACTGTAACATCAAAGTTATGCTGAATAATTTTGCACGCTTCTTGTACTGATTTTTTAGCTTCATCTTGGAATTGACTATTTTTAGTATTCAAGAGGGGAATGCTAGGTTTTTGTTCAATATCCTCCATTGTTTGTTCAGTATCTCGCCACTTTCTTTCTAAATCCTCTAAAATTCTCATTCCTCCATTATCGGTGATTTTTTCTTGGAGGTTCAATTGATAATTATGTAATTCATGTTGCAAAGCATCTAACCAGTCACGCGTACTTTTAATAGAAAAGTTAGAATCTGTTGGTGTGAGTAACTGACTGAGATAATCATCAATATTAGTTTTTAATTCCTTAGTAATATTTGGAGAAATTTGTAGCAGTCTTGTCAGCCAAATTCCCCTAGTACTTTCGGTTTCACCAGGCTGAACTTTGCGAAATTGTTCTCTAAATTCTCTTGGAAATTGTCCCCGAATATCATTGCGGTTCTCACGCTTTTGACATTCGGAAATTTGTCGTTCTAATTTATTTCTCCAAGTGCTGATAGTATTACGGAAACTTTTATTATTTTCTTGAACTGATTCTGCTAGTTTGCTAGTAAAGTTATCCTTGCTTTCTGGGTCGTTGTGCCAATGATGTTGAATCAGGAATTGCTCAATTAATTTTACGGGATCTGGACTTTGACCTTTGCCATTTAACCAAAATTTAACTAGTTCTAAACTAACGCGGTTTAAGGCAATTTGTACAATAGTATCGCGGGGAAAATAAATAGCTGCTAATCCAAATGTTAAATAACGTTGACTATTAGGACGCGGGTGTTTATCCCACTGAATCATGTGCTGAAGAAAATTGTCTCTACTGCCTTTAATTGCTGGCGCTAATTCGCTGGAAAAATCCAGAGCAATTTTATGAGCAATGACATTACATAGCTTTCCTTGAACAAGAATTGAATATTCACCTCCAGTTTGACTAGATACTAAATAAGTGTAGTCAAACGGTGGACGCTGTTCTTGAATAAAAGTTAAATTTGCAATATCATAAAAAGCTTCAAATTTTGTACCAGGCGTACTATAATAATTTAATTCTTTGAGAGCAGCATAAGTATTGGCGCTCATACTAGGAGCATTGCCATATAATTCTGGGCTAATGATTAAATAGCTGAAAATTTTAGCACTTTGGTCGCCATAAAGATGCCTGAGACTATAAGCAATGTCTAGAAACATGCCACTACCAGTACCGCCACAAAGAGAACCGACAACAAAAATGCTCAGTCCAGGTTCGACTTTTAAACCTGCTTTTAGCAATAAAGAGTCATGTCCTCTAGTGCGTCTTTCTGCGCTTTCAATTGCTGTTTTAATCTTTTGATAATTGTGAAAAAAAGCTAGTCTACCTACAGGTCGAATACCTTTTGCACCTTCTTCAACTGCTTTGATATTTCGTAATAATTGTGGTGGAAACCATCTGCCAATATGGTCGTATGGTCCGTGACGAGTATATTCTGACCGTCGCTCCAATCCTTGAATGAACATGCTAACTTCATTGGAAGACATTGTAGCACTGACTTTCTCTGCTTCTTTGAAGCTGAGGTCTACACCGTGATAAGTACTTCCTGTACGAATACCAGTTACTTGGGTTGCGGCTTTATCTGTATCAATGTGGATAAAACTTACAATTGGCAGGTTGCTTAAATCTCCATAGCGGTCAACAATTAACCGCCGAATTCTCATTAAAACATCACGTCCAGTACCGCCTAAGCCGATACAAATTGTGCGGTTAATTCCCCGATATTGAAATTCATTTGTAGTTGCTTGACTCATAGTATGCACTTAATAATTACTATTTTTTTAGTTTAATAATGATTTCGTAGTCGCGCTTGCGGTGTGGACAATTGAGGCGAAATTTGGATTTCTCTATGAGAGTGCGTGAAGTAATTTCTCGCTCGTTGTAATAAATCGATGCTAAATTAGTTGGTACTAAAAACAGTTTCTCACCTTTGCGCTCCAAATACGCTCTAACTTCTTCACCTGGACAGTCAATAGAATCTACACAAGTAGAATCGTATTCACCAATTGCAATTCTTTTATTATTTGGCAAGCTGCATTTTTGGTCTTCTGGTTTAGCTGTGACTTCAAAATCAACTATTAATTCCCATTTTTTTTGCAAACGATATACTTTTAATGCAGCTAAAATAAGTGCAATGAATATTAATATGGAAATTAATCCAGACAACCATAATTTATTAATTAAATAAGGTGTAACTAAACAAGTTTCTTGATTACCTGGTGCTGGCGTACAAAATTCCTGAACTGTGGGAGCAATGTCTACTACTGTAAGTTTATATTCTTTATTATTCTGCGTTTTAATTGATAGCGATCGCCTATTAATCGGCAAACTGTTAATCCAAGCTTTTCGCTGTTGACTTTCAGGAGAATCTACTTGTCGAAAAGGACTACCAGCAGGCGTTTCTATCCAAATATTAGAGCTAATTCCTGGTTCCGTAAATAGGGGTGCATCACTAATCCAAACTACTGATTGCGGCTTAATATTTTGATTTGCTTGTAGGCGATTTTGATTAATTTGAGCAATACCTTGATAAATAGTCAATTCGGCTTGCTGAATATCCGTACCATATAATCTCAGATCCGGCGAAGGAATTTTTGCTAAGATTTTGTCAATATTTTCTTGATTTTTGCTACTAAAATATATGGGTGTGCCCAATGGATTCACATCCGATTTAACTTCATTTAAAACTATATCTTGAGCAAAAGGAATAACGTATACAGTATCTCCAGGTTTCAAGCTATCTGTAATAATCTGACGTAAACGGATACGACCTTCATCATTCAATCCCACACTTTCTGTCAAATCAATAGCCAAGACAACATCTCGTCCGCCACCCAAAAAGGCAACTAAATCTAAGCCGACTTTTTGTGTAGAAGTAAGTGTTTGTCCGGGAGTAATTTTGTTTGTAGTCACAAATAATACAGCTTAATTAAATAATGTATCAGACTTCTTGCATAGATACTTAGTAAATGTAATTTGTGATTTCATCTCCACATGAAAATGGCAATGAGAAAAACTCCATCCATATATTTATGGAGTTGCAAATAATAAGCTTTGCCTTACTCAGACAGACAGAGTTTATTGAGCGGTGACTTTTGCTTGAAGTCTATTATCACATATTGTATACATTAGGACTGGTGACTGAAAATTTATAGTATTGTAAAAAATACTGTTAGGATGCGATAAATAGTATCTTCTGAGATGTTTTCAGGAGGCAGGAGATAGGAGGCAGTCCGGCTTGAGGAACCCACGTTTTAAAACGTGGGACTAAGTAGATGGACACTTTGTATCTCGCGCACTTTTTGCTTGTACCAGTATCCTGTTTTCAACTGAGCTTTATACCCAGCAACTTTACTTTTAATTAATACTTCTTTCCTCCTGCCTCTTGCCTTCTTTTGTAACTGCACTTTCTACACGTATGCGTAGCGGTGCGATCGCTATTTGAGACTTTGTAACTAAAAGTAAATTATCTTTCTTCAATTACTCTAAGCACAGTAAGCTGTAAAACCAGAAAGTTTGCATGTGTTTTGGCTGATGAGGAGATGGGAAGAGGAATTGAGCAGTTAAGCAATAATCCAACCAGGTGCGACTTTAATATCGAACAGCTGAAAAATATAAATCCTCGGATTGGGTATTAAAAAAATTAAATAAATGAACTTATTCATCACCTGAATTAGCCATTAAAAAACAACTTGTAAATGCCGACTGTTAAATAATTGCAACGAAGGTTTAAGCAAGTAATAATAAATTTATGATTGCAGGATTAAGCCTAAATTATTCAGTTGATGATTCTAGCGACCAATTTATTCCATTAAGAATGTTGACATAAAAACAAGTCTTGAGTTGGAGAATCGTCTTCAAGGTTTTTTGATTTATTCAGTCTAGATAAGGCACTCTCAATTATCTCCCACCAACGTTCGTCATGGTAATCAGTGAAGGTAAAATCTAACCATTTTAGTTGGTTTTAAACTTGATTGAGGAGACTAATGAATAAACACACAGCCGATTAAAGCAATTTGTAATGCTCAAAATTAAGGCGATCGCACTTTATTGACTTAAACTACAGAAATTCTGATTTGATTGGGGGAACTCTTGCTCAGACTTTGCCCAAGCTGTTAGAGTTTTTGGCCTTCCTCAAAATCCCAAATTTGGATGATTTCTGGTAATTGTGATTAATCTTACTAGTTTATAAAAGTTCAACACCAGGATTAAGATTACAGAGATTTATCACCTCTTTCCCATTCAGGTATAGCGCCTTTGACACGGCGGATGGGTAAATTAGCAATTAAAGCTGTAGTTCGTTGGTTGCTTTCTAAAGAAAACTCTAAGCCTTCTGTCTCAACTTCGACATAGCGACAGACGACATCTAGGATTTCTTGGCGCATTTTTTCCAACGTTTGAGGGTCAACATCAGCGCGATCGTGAGCAATCACCAATTGCAGGCGACGTTTCACTTGAGTTCGACTGCTATCAGGACCACGAGAAAAAAGTTTTTCTAGAAGTTCAATCATTACGAATAGGTCTGGGGCGGAGACTGGGAAATTAGGTTAAACAATCTTTGTTGAGAACAACTTTCTAAGACGTACGAAGAAGTTGTCTTGGGAGGAGTCGATATCAAGAAATTCGACGTTTTCCCCTTCCAATCTCCGAGCAATGTTCTCAAAGGCTGTGCCAGCCAGAGAGTGAGTTTCCCCTAATACCAGAGGTTCGCCACGATTGGTAGATACAATAACACGCTCGTCGTCAGGGATTACCCCGATCAAGGGGATGGCGAGAAGTTCCTGAACATCTTGCACTGACATCATATCATTTGCCTGCACCATTGCGGGTCTAATGCGGTTAATTATTAAATGAACACGCTTAACCCCTTGTGCTTCTAGTAATCCAACTACTCGGTCAGCATCACGAACTGAGGAAATTTCTGGTGTACTGACAACTAGTGCTTCTTTGGCTGGACCGATCGCATTTTTAAATCCATTTTCAATCCCAGCAGGGCTATCAATAATTACATATTGATACTTTTGCGCTAGTGCATTCACTAATAACTTCATCTGTTCTGGTGTGACTGCATCTTTGGAGCGATTTTGGGCTGCTGGCAAGAGTACGAGATTGGGTTGTCGCTTATCTTTGACTAAGGCTTGTTCTAAACGACACTCTCTGGCTAGGACTTCCACCGCAGTATAGACGATGCGGTTTTCCAGCCCTAGTAACAAATCTAAATTTCTTAAACCAAAATCCGCATCAACCAAGGCAACTTGACGCCCTATTTTGGCTAAAGCCATGCCCAGATTTGCTGAAACTGTGGTTTTACCCACTCCTCCTTTACCGGAGGTAATCACAATAATGCGAGTCATGATAGAAATGCGGTCAATGAGGGTTCAGAAAATATAAAACAGTAAATTGCAGTATAAAGCTATCAAGTATCGTATCAAGTATGAAGAAATATCTGATTCTCTGTGACCAGAGTCAGGTATGAGTGTTTTTTTATAGCATTTTTTAGTGATGTACAATACACTTTGCTACGGCAAAGGTCTAGGGATTAGAGTAGTGTATTCTATCTACATGAAAATCGCTATACTTTATCCTGCATATTCTTCATCCTTGTAAGTAAATATTCAGGGTTGCTGATTGTTCTTGCTGACTTGATTTCTAGAAAAATCAGTAGCCCTAGCGATGCGAATTCCTTGGGGCGTAATGTGTGCCACCTCTGGATAAAACTGCATCGGCAATTTTTCTGGTGCCCTAGCTACAGCATCTGCGATCCGCAATTGGGTTGGTTCCATTTGCAAGGCCATAATCAGACACGAAACATTTCCTCCGGCCCCAGCATGAGCGATACCACGTAGACGACCCCAGATGATAATATCTCCATCTGCAACTACAATACCACCTGGATTCAAATCTCCCAAGAGAATTACTGTGCCAGGATGACGAATTTCTACTCCCGAGCGTACAGTCATTTCCAAATAAAGGGCATCTGCCTGGGGTATGGCTGTAGCTTTTGGCTCTGTACTCAGGGAAGTTACGGGTTGTAGTTGCTCTACTGAATAACCAGATGTGACAGCAGCGATCGCAGTTTGTCGGCGACTAGTCGAGACGGATATTAATCGCAGTTGAACTTCACTTAAAGCTTCCGCGAGTTCTTGCAGTTGTCTGGCATCTACTAGGCGGTCTTGTGCCATTAGATGCACGGGTGTATTCGATATGCGGAAGCGATCGCTGGCGTTCAAACGCTGTCTGATTTGTTGCCAAATATTAGACCAACTGACTTCCGAGGCAGATACTTGAGATTCAGAGGGTAAAATTAATAATAGCTCTCCCCCCTGACTTTTTAACTGGACTTGAATATTCTGATTTACCCGATGTTCTGGTAATGGCGAGTCACCGCTATTTAAATCAGTCAGGATAGAATTTGCCGAAGGCTCTACATCAGGTTCGGCAGGAATTGACTCTACATTGGCATCAGCATTTGATTTTAAATACAGCAGCACAGAATTTAACTCAGCATCCGGCAGGATAGAATCTGACTCTAGATCGGAAGTAAGATTTCCCTCTACCTGAGAATGAATAGAGTTTGTTTCTGCATCAGGAAGTGCAGAATTTGACTTGAGATTGGTAAATGCGGAATCAGAAGTCATGCAATACTAGCCAAAAGACAAGGAACATTCTGAATAATTACTAATATTAGATCACTTGCAAAATGTAACAACATGCTTATAAGATTTTGGATTTGAGATTTTTGATTGTGTACTCCTAGTTGAAAGCAAGCTAGCAAGAGCGTCTGGTAGATAAAGGTCGATTAAATCAGCTTTTGGATGCTTTATCTGTCGCAATCATTCTTCTAATTACTATTAAACAAAAAAGCCTTAAGTAGTTGAAAACTATTATTATCTTGACTCAGCACTTAAATCTGTTTTAGTCAACCGTTGATAAATTGTTCCCAAAGCATCAGCATCACCGACATTACCCGGAAACAGCACCACAGGCAAATCGGGAAACTGGGGATGGTCAGATGGTGTCAGCACCATTGAACAACCAGCTAAAATTTGACCGAGTAAGCGGGCTGAATTTAAAGCTAGTCCAGTACTCAAGATATCGTTTGAGGTAATGCCACCTTTACCGATTAAGAATCCGATATCAGATGGTAAACCGCGCACAATATCCATTAATAAGCCTGAAACTTTTGTCCCGAACTCCAATCTTGTCTTTACATCCTTAAAACTTAGTTCCTCACGGCTGGTGTAAACCACTGGTGTTTTACCAGCCTCGTGTACGACCCGCGTTCTTTCCTGAATTTCGCTTAAGAGTGCAGCAGATTCATTAGTCTGCTCGTCAAGTAATCGGGCTACATTAACTTCAATTCCCACAGTTCCCTGTATTTGCAATAGTGCCTCCAACTGCTGAGTAGTCTTTTTCACATGGGAACCAACAATCACCGCACCTGGTTTACCTTGACGCACATATTGTGCCATGTTTTCCGCGGCGATCGGTTGGGGAGGTAAAGCAGCTAAAGCCGTTAAAATACTGGCAGCACTGCGAAACAAAAAGCGTTTGCCTTGACTTGCTGCTGTTAATATGTCTTGTGCAAAGCGGTTGAGGTCGGCTTGAGTTTCAGCATCGACAACAGCGCACTGATTATTACTCAGTTTGAGCAAGCGTTCCAGACTCCCAGCGCGAATATCAGCTACTAGAAACCTTTCTACTGCTTCGGCTTGAATTTGTCCTTGGGTCTTTTCTTCAACGTATTTGGGTAAGTAACTGTGATGATAGCTGAAGACTGAATCACGGGCAAACTCGGTTTCATGGACTGGGGTAGAGACACCATCAATTATCAAATAATGCACGCTCTCAAGGGTGATGCGTCCGCCCTCAAAAAATGCAGGTACGAGAAAATGAGCATCAAAGGGACCGAGTTCTTGAGCGATCGCATCCGTTTCAATGGGATAATGTCCCCGCAAAGTAGAATCAGAACGGCTGACAATCAAAAAATCGTCAATTCCTTCAGCCTGCAAAGCAATTTTTAGATTTTGGCAAACTTCTTTGGTGACAGATGCAGCTGACTCTGGCGTTAGCGCTCTAGTATTAGTCAGCACAAAAAAAATCGGTGAATCATCTTGCAACCCACTGCGTAAAGTGTCCACATCCCAGTGCATCAACAGCAAGCAACTGTGGACTGTTTGAGAACCTGTAGGATCGTCATCTAGGACAATTATTTTGGGTTTGTTGCTCATTTAAGTCAACCGGGGAATTGTTTTTTGAGAAATTCATCAGCACAGGAAAACTCCACTTAGCCTTTGTGCAGTTTTCTGATTTCTGCTTGCACATCGATCGCAATCTGCAATGATTGATTTAAAAGTTGGGCGTATTCTCCTGCTTGACTACTTACTTGTAAGGCTTGAAGACGGGCTAAATTATTCACAAATAACTCTTGGTTATTCGCAAGCAAATTTTTATTATCTCGCAAAATTCGTTCTGTTTTCAGAGCGCGGACTAAATCTTCTCGAATCAGTTGCAGAGCGGCGGTGACTCGTTCTCGGTCATGGATACTGCTTTCTACGTTCCCTGATGCTGCCAATTGGTCATTGATATCTATGGCGCTAATCAGATGATGATATTTATCAACTTCATCTAAAAGTATTGTCAGTCCTTCAGGAAAGGTCAACTGTCGCCACAGAGTTCGCCCAACTAATATCGGAATTGGCACTAGAATTAGTAAAAGAATACCAAATTTTATTGAAGACCCAATTGTGGGCAGAATAATAAACGCATAAATAAAGCCAACAATGATTGGTGTTAGCGCTAAGGTCACCACCATTTCATTGAGCAAAAATCCTATTCGCTTCTTGCTATCTCGCAGAACAGAAGGTCGAAAAACGTCTTCTGGGTCGAACCCAGTCAAGCGTCTTAGTTCCCCTTTACTAATTTCCAAGCCTATTAAGTCCGGCTGCACGGCTGCATACTCCTAATGGAAACCCAAGTTGCGTATTTATTTTAATCGGGTTTACCGTGATGATTGTGGTTATATTCAGGGAACCAGTTTTCATCTAAAATTTGTTCTAAAGAGCCAATGGGTATTAGAGGAAATATGTCAATAGTTAGTTGAGAGCGATCGCTTGCTTCTTTTCTTGCGTCTTGATAACATTCATCAAATATTTCTAAAATGTAAGGTTTTAAGCTAGGGCTATCTTTGAGTCGCTCCTTAATCTCTCTACGAAATGTCCTGATTTCGCCTTTCCAATGCCCTTGATTTCGTTCCCGTTCTCCATCCCAATATATGAGCTTAAGCAGATGTTCTAAAAGTCGAATTAAGGGATTTTTCACTGCTCGCTTCTCGCTCCTACCCTTAGTTTCTAATTCTTCTAACAAATTATCTAAATCCACCTCAGAAAATTGCCGAGTGCGAAGTTGGTTGATAATTGTCCTCAACCACAGGTAATAATCTTGGTCGTATAAAGTTTGATATATTGATTCTATTTGTATCACCATACACTTGTTAAGCTCCTATTATTTGTATTAGACACTGTGTTTTGTATATATCAATTGTGTTTCAGATTTTGAATACCCACAATTATCTCTAATTTCTCATCAAAAGAAAAATATCCTCTATTACACCATCATCATAAAGAAAGTTCAATTACTGATTTGTTAACTACATAAGCAATTGAGTAACTCTTCAATAGCTTCCCATTGTCCAAGGCGAAAGTCAGCTGTGGAGTTATCGAGTGCTTGACGCAGAAGCAATAATCGCTGTTTGTAGAGGTCGGTTGCCATATATACTAAGTATCATATTGTCATTTCTGTTGTAACATTAAAGACAATCAATATTAGTTATATTCAGGACTCACACCACTTATATATGAGCTTGCACCAAATTTTCGTGCTGCTAATGCTACACACTTATCATCCCTCATGCTGAGGTTATGAATTTCAGTCACGTTGCAATACTATAAATATTCCTTAGGTCTAAACTAAAGCTTACTAAAAGAATGAGGTTTTAATTTACAAAATTATCGAGAATATACAAGATACCATGCATTCAACTCCAAATTTTAAACCTTAGAAATCGATTATTACTGAGGGGACAAAATGGCTAAAACTAAAGCAACAGATATTCTCTTATTAATTGAAGCAGAGCATCGCCAAGTTGAGCAGCTTTTTGTAGAGGCTGAAAAAGCTAAGGGAAGCAAATTGTACGAATACTTCAGTCAAATCTATAAAATATTGAGTTTACATAGCAGAACTGAAGAATTAATCTTCTACCCAGCTTTAGAAGAATACGAAGAAACGGAACAATATGTCGATGAAGCTGAAGAAGAACACGAAGAAATTTCATTTATTTTAGAAGAGATTAAGGTACTAAGACCTAATAACCCTGAGTTTCAAGACAAAATGAATGAATTAAAGGAACTATTTCAGTATCATGTAGAACAAGAAGAAGGCGAAATTTTTACTGCTATCCGTGAGTGTATGAACGAGGAAGAACTAACTGAACTTGGTGAACAGTTTCAAAAAGCTAAAACTGAATTAAAACCAGAGGTTGAAGCTGCATTATCTTTTTAAGACAGCTAGATTAAATTGCTCCAATATTTCACAATATTTCTGAAAAATTTATTATTTTTGGAGCTTAAAACCTCATCTATAGCACCTTTTACGTTAACTTCAATTTCCAAGTGTTTGCGTAAATAATTAGTTCGAGATTGCATGTAAATAGTGCATTGAAAATACCAAGTTGTTGACTAAAAGGTATAAATATGACTGCTACAAATGGTAAGCAAAAAATTCGTTACGCCGTTGTGGGTTTAGGTTGGTTTGCCCAAAAAGCCGCCTTACCTTCCTTTACTGACAGTGAAAATTCAGAATTAGTTGCACTGGTTTCTGATGACCCCACTAAAAGAGAAGAATTGAGCAAAAAGTACGGACTAAAGCGGACTTATTCCTATGATGAGTATGAAGAGTGTCTGACAAGTGGTGAGATTGATGCGGTTTATATTGCGTTGCCCAATCACTTACATTGTGAATATACAGTGCGGGCTGCTAATCAGGCAATTCACGTGTTATGTGAAAAGCCAATGGCAATGACAGAACAAGAGTGTGAGGCAATGATTAAAGCTGCTAATGATAATAGTGTGAAACTGATGATTGCCTACCGCTTACATTTAGAAGCAGCAAATTTACAAGCAGTAGAAATTGTTCGCTCAAAGCAAATTGGCGAATCACGTATTTTCAACTCAGTTTTTACTCAGCAAGTCGAAGAGGGAAATATTCGTTTACGAAATATAACTGGTGGTGGAACGCTCGATGATGTTGGCATTTACTGTATTAATGCCGCACGTTATTTATTTCAAGATGAACCAATCGAAGTATTTGCTGTGGCTGCTAATAAGGGAGAACAACGCTTCAGCGAAGTCGAAGAAATGACTAGTGTCATCTTGCGCTTTCCCGATGAGCGATTGGCAACGTTTACCTGTAGCTTTGGAGCGGCAAGTGTTTCAACTTATCAGGTTATCGGTACTAAGGGAGATTTGCGAGTAGATCCTGCTTATCCTTGGGAAGGAGAAATCAAGCATTATCTGACTATCAATGGTGAAACCCAAGAGCGTACCTTTGAGCCTCACGATCAACTAGCAGCCGAATTTACTTACTTTTCTGAGTGTATTCTTGAAGATAAAGACCCAGAACCATCTGGAATTGAAGGATTAATTGATGTTAGTATCATTCGAGCGCTTTACGAGTCAATTAAGATTGGGCAACCTGTAAAGATAGAAACTCGCGATCGCCATCGACGTCCCACATCCGCTCAAACTATTAAGCGGCCTCCTATTGAGGATAATCCAGACTTAATTCATGCTGCTGCACCTGAAGGTTAATCTTAAAGCACCCATTGTGGCATTTTATCTCAACTGTTAATAACTTAAGACCCGAAAATTCCAAAAATATTTTCGGGTCTAGTGCTTGTTTTAAAATACAAGGTTGGGTCGAAAAACCAAATCTAACATTTCAGGCTTTGCGAGAAATCCGGGTAAAGCTCAACCCAACTTAAGACTGCCTAGCTCTCATACTTAGAGACTAATAAATAAATATTCCACTGTTCACAATCAACACTCAACTATTAAATACTTCTAAAATCTGTCGGCAAATCTGTTTAAGCTTATCTCCGATTTCACCAGAAGGCAAAGATGCGCCGACAAAACTCCAATTTTCTACCGTAGAGAGTCGCCACGCCTCACCACGATGATCGAATCCAGCTACCTCAACACCGATCGCTCGGCGTGAATTATTGAGTGGATCTTGATAAAATCGGATTTGAATTAACACACTGCGACTTTGCCAAGATTTGCTTATACCAGGAAAGTGAAAGCCAATATCTATAGAATCGGGATCGACTAACTCCCTAGTTTCCGGGTCGTTCTTCCAGGGTTTGAGGTCAGATTTGGCATCAGGAAACTCGAATTTAAACAAATTAACTACCGTAGCAATCTTGCTGGCGAGTTGAAGGTTAGTTGCCTGTTCAGATGCGTTCACTAAAAAACACTCCTATATTGCGTCGGCTGGGGAAATGTGAAGACAGGAAAACCGCCAGAAGGCTTATACTATTGGTGTTTCAGCTTATCAAGACATTTTAAATTTAGCAACTTTAAATTAGGCTTTCCTAACAATAATCAAGTTAGGAGTCAAGAGCAACCAGTACTGTCTTGGGAAGCCAGTCGCTTCTTGCAGGAGTTCCCACTTCAAGCGAACTAACGTGTCTCCTCAAATAAACCAACTAAAAAGATTCTAGAAATCGCTTCTTTTTAGAACTGGGTAATATATATTAAGTAATTATACTTAAAAATTTCTCAAAGTAGATGAAAATCTGCATAAGATTAAAACCCCAGAATAATAACTGTAAAATTCAGCTATTAATCTGGGGTTGTGTTCCTTAGCAGACTGGTAAAAGTCTAAATTGAATAAGATAGTGGGAAAGACTTGGCATCTTTTGGCTTTACATACACCCGCTGTTTTGGTTCTAATTCTAATTGATTAAAGCGATCGCGTGTTAAATGTGCCGTCACTACTTGTCCGTCATCGAAAGTTAATTCTACCTGAATTTCCCAACCCAAATGTATTAGCCGACTGACTATAGCAGGTGTGGTGGCACCGTTAGCAGTAGTTTCCAAAATTACATCTTGGGGACGTAAAAATACTTCTGGAGACGCTGTATTTAAGCCACTGCTTTGAAAAATCCTAGAGGTGCTAGGCAAGACATTTACCGGGCCGATGAAGCTCATCACAAATGCAGTAGCAGGATTATCATAAATTTCTGCTGGTGTTCCTACTTGTTCCACACGCCCTTTATTCATAACCACAACTTCATCTGAGACTTCCATTGCTTCCTCTTGGTCGTGGGTAACAAAAACCGTGGTAACGTGTACTTCATCATGCAGGCTGCGTAACCAAGCGCGTAAATCTTTGCGGACTTTAGCATCAAGTGCGCCGAACGGTTCATCGAGCAATAAAACTTCTGGTTCTACTGCTAGTGCCCTTGCTAATGCTACCCGTTGTCTTTGACCACCAGAAAGTTGTGATGGATAGCGCTCGCCTAGTCCACTCAATTGTACCAATTCTAACAACTGTTCTACCCGTCCCTTAATCCTTTTTGGCTGTGCCTTGCGAATTTCTAAGCCAAAAGCAATATTCTGCCTGACAGTCAAATGCTTGAATAAGGCATAGTGTTGAAACACAAATCCAATATTCCGCTGTTGCACAGTTTGATATGTTGTATCCTTGCCGGTGAGCAGGATTTTGCCACTATCTGGCAGTTCTAAACCTGCAATTAAGCGCAGTAGAGTAGATTTACCCGATCCCGATGGTCCGAGTAATGCAACTAACGAACCGCTCTTAATTTCCAAATTCACGCGATCGACTGCCTTGAAACTTCCGAATTGTTTGGAGACATTCTCTACTACAATACCCACTGCCACTATACCTCTGCAATTAAATCTACAGTTCCTTGCTAGGATTACCGTGTCTTACATATACCATACATAAATATTTTTGGATAAACAAGATTTAGCTATGACCAATCCTGGTGCAATCTCAAGAACTAAAATTAATAGCACACCTAATTTAGGAGCATATTGAAGATAGCAAACTGTGAGGAGTCTGGGGATTGAGGGACTGACAATTAAAAAAATAATCAATCGTTGTGTAAGCAGGGGGACAGTTCTTGCTCTTAGCAGTAAGAGAAGTTGGAGCGGAGGCTGACTCTGTAGACCCGAAGGAGCTTGCCGTTAGGCATCCAAACTTTGGGGGAGAAAGAAAACTATCATCTAAATAAATTGGTTAATTTATTCTCTGGAAGTCCCTGAAGAAATTCTCTAACCTATTTTCCGAAGAATTGCCCAGGTACAGGTGAATGTGCAGTTTTTGATAAACATCTATTGGATAGTAAAGGCTCTAAAATCAAGGCTAAAATTCTTAATCCAAATCCAAAAGACTTACAGCACTTTTCATTCGCATGAAGTACAAAGTTACGGGTTTTGGGGCAGGGGGCAGGGGGCAGGGGGCAGGAGGTAGAAACTCTTTATCTGTGATAAATCAGTCCTGGATCTTGTACCTCACTTAGTTGCAATCTGCTGTATATTTTACAGGTAGAGATATATTAATATCGCTTAGTGAAATAGAGATTATTGACCCCATCACCGAAAGATTGTTTGAATTAGAAGAAATAGATGTTAAGTGGAGAGTACAAAGCTGTTAATCGTTTTGGGCAAGTTTACAAGTTGATTTTTAAAATCAAGGCTACAGGTAAATATGTAGTTTTTGGTGGATATCAATTAGGTAGTCAAGGTTCTAAAATAATTATTGAAATTCTCAATCCAGAAGACTTGTATCCAACTGGTGGAATTAAGGAAGTAAGCTGCTCGACATTTAAATTGCATAATTTTGGCGGGCAAGATGCCCACCCCACAAGACTTTAATGAAATTTAGATATGCAAACTAGATGTGGAACAGCTTATCACCTAGCAATATAGAGATTCTCGACCCACAACTATATAACTATAACGATTGATGGTAAGGATAGTAATTGGCTTTTACTTGGCATTCTAGTAAACAAATTCCGCATTCGCAATCTCACTATTTTGTATCGAAAGATTAAGGAATATTGCATTTCAATCAAAACCTGGAGGTAAAGCACCAAATCAGCCGAAAGACCGTGGTAGTATGCTCTCGATAAATGTGAAGATTGGGAGAAAGACCTTTGACACTACGGGTTGCTGTTATTGGGTCAGGCCCTGCTGGTTCATCTGCCGCACAAACATTGGCCAAAGCTGGGATTGAAACCTATCTGTTTGAGCGGAAGCTAGACAATGCTAAGCCTTGTGGGGGTGCAATTCCCCTGTGTATGGTGGGTGAGTTTGACCTACCACCAGAGATTATCGATCGCCGAGTACGGAAGATGAAAATGATTTCACCTTCCAACCGTGAGGTAGATATCAATCTGGTAAATGAAGAAGAATATATAGGAATGTGCCGCCGGGAAGTGCTGGATGGCTTTTTGCGGAATCGTGCGGCAAAACTCGGCGCAAATTTAATTAATGCCACTGTTCATAAACTTGATATACCTGCAAACAATACCGATCCCTATACCATTCATTATGTTGACCATACAGAAACTGGTACAGAAGGTATTGCCAAATCTTTAAAAGTGGATGTCATCGTTGGGGCTGATGGGGCGAATTCCCGCGTTGCTAAAGAAATGGATGCCGGGGATTATAATTATGCGATCGCTTTCCAAGAGCGGATTCGCTTGCCAGAAGACAAAATGGCATACTATAACGACCTCGCTGAAATGTATGTCGGCAATGACGTTTCTACTGACTTCTACGCGTGGGTTTTCCCCAAATACGACCACGTAGCTGTTGGTACTGGTACGATGCACGTCAATAAAGCTAGCATCAAACAGTTACAAGCTGGCATCCGCGCTCGTGCATCCGAGAAGCTGGCAGGCGGTAAAATCATCAAAGTAGAAGCGCACCCCATTCCCGAACATCCCCGCCCCCGTCGTGTTGTCGGTCGCATCGCTTTAGTGGGAGATGCTGCTGGTTACGTTACCAAGTCTTCTGGCGAAGGTATTTATTTTGCCGCTAAATCTGGGCGGATGTGTGCCGAAACCATTGTTGAAACGTCTAACGGTGGTAACCGTATTCCCACAGAAGACGACCTCAAGGTTTACCTAAAGCGTTGGGATAAAAAATACGGACTCACTTACAAGGTGCTGGACATTCTGCAAAGCGTCTTCTATCGTTCCGACGCCACCCGCGAAGCCTTTGTGGAAATGTGCGATGACCTCGATGTACAACGGTTGACATTCGATAGCTATCTGTATAAAACCGTTGTTCCAGCTAATCCCATTACCCAATTGAAAATTACTGCCAAAACTATTGCTAGTTTAATTCGGGGTAATGCCCTTGCACCCTAAGTGGGTGCCCGCTTCTGAGTTGTGAATTCTAATTCTTAAAATAAGGAGCAGGTGATTCATAACTTAAAATTATGAATTATCTGCTCCTCTACTATTATATTTATATAAAATGCATTAACTTGATGTTAACTTGACATCTATTAAAATTATCGAGTAAGTTTGTGGTCATAAATAGTTTAGTAAAAGTTATAAAATGATGATATTTTAAAGTAGCCATAAAGTAGGCTTAGTAAATATAAATTACTGAATAAGATTTGAAAAAAATATATAAATACTTCATAAAAACTACAAAAAGATATTGGCATATTTTCCGTAAATTGACTAACGTAGACTGGAGACTTACTTGAGAGAAGCTCCAAAATGAGAATTTAAACCTAAGTTTATGAAGCGAAGTTTAGTTTTCACGACTGCTATATCTAGTTTTTTTGTAAGTGCAACTACAGCATTTAGTTTCTCTGGTCAAGCACAAGCTTTCTCTTTTTCTGGTATCTCCAGTGGTACATGGGGAGAACCAACTCCAGGAAGCCTTGATGTCAATCCTATATATACAGGTGTGGGAACTAACACATTTACCTGGGGTCAACCTTATTCACCATCAACACTTCCAAATAGACTAATCTTTGATGGAAGTTCTTTTTCAGGAAACACGGACTCTATATTCAAGATTGGTGAGTTGAGGTACTTTAACGAAACAGTACTCAAAGGCACAAGTGTTGAATTTGTACCTTTAAACCTTAATCTATCCCTTAACCCTGGTGTTGGAATCAACCAAGCTTTTAACTTCAAATTTGATTTGGTAAATACACCTAATACCTCAACAAATCCTGAAGACAATGCAGATTTTGTATTTTTAGATACAAACTTCAATGCTCACAGTTTCACGTTTGCAGGCAATAAATATACATTTGAGTTAATAGGCTTTAATCCAAATATTTCTCAGTTCGGCATCAAAGCCCTTGAACAAGGCACAATTAGAACATCTATTTATGCCAGAATCAAGACTATACCTGAACCTGCAACAATAGCAGGTCTATGCCTGCTAGGAATATATCTGATATCCCGGAAAAAATCCTTGTATAACAATTAGGTATAAGTTTGTATAAGTGGTAATTGGAAAGTAAAAAGTAATCTCCATAAATAAATTTAGACGACTTACAATCTATCTCTTTTTCTCTTCCTTTTGCCTTGTTCAAGGAGTCGATTCTTAAAATTTCAAGGCAGAAGAACACAAAATTTTATGAATAATTTGTGCAGTTCACAAAAAAATCCCTCAGAATTTCTGAGGGAAGTTGAAGAGAGAATATTGTTTTTTGAAACAACTATGCAGGGTTAGGTTGGGTTCGGCTTTGCAATAGTTGGATAATTGCAGCTTTTTCTAATATTCCAACCAAGACGCCGTTATTACGAATTACAGGAAGCGTGGATAGCTTTTGTTGTTCGAGTAGCTGCATGACTTCCAGCAGAGGTCGGTCTGATTGAACTGTGGTCGATTCGGCAATTGGTCTCATAACTTGTTTAACTTCAGTTTCAGACCATAGTGCTGTAGGGATGGTTCGCAAATTATCAGTTGCGATCGCACCGATTAATTGTCCATCATCATCAATCACTAAAAACCGATGCCAATTTTGTCCACTTACAATCTGTTCATCGGCAAACTCTCTCAAACTCAGATTAGCAGAGACAACCGGACTATCCACAGTTACAGCATCTTCAGCTGTCAAACCTGTAAGTTTTTCTTGCACTCTGGCATATTGAGCTGCATTACCAGCATTCTGCAACAAGAAGAAGCCAACTAATAAGTTCCAGAAGTTACCGAAGTTGCCAAACAATAGTAAGGGAAGTATAGCTGAAAGAACTGCTACCCATCCAAAGATTTGCCCAACTGCACTGGCAAAAGTCACACCTTTATAGGGATTGCCTGTAATCTTCCAAACAAGGGCTTTGAGTATATTTCCGCCATCTAAAGGCAAACCAGGAATCAGGTTAAATAGCGCTAATGCCAAGTTTACAGTAGCTAAAACACCGAGAATTGCAGCTAGCGGCCCCGATACAGATGTAGTAACACCAATTACTGTAACTATCCCGAAGAATAGTAAGCTAACTAAAGGCCCGGCGATCGCCACCCAAAAAGCTTCAGCAGGAGTTTTCGATTCTTTTTCTAAGCTTGCTAAACCACCAAATATAAATAGTGTGATGGATTTGACATCAATTCCTTGACGGATAGCAACAAAACTGTGTCCTAGTTCATGGGCGACGACAGAGGCAAACAACATTAGCGCTGTCATCAATCCCAATAGCAAAGCTAATCCCGCAGATAATTGGGGAAATTGTGCCGCTAGTCCGCTGCTATAGCTCCAAGTTACCAAACCCAGAACTAAAAACCATGACGGATGGATGTAGAAGGGAATTCCGAAGAGATTACCAACGCGAATTGTGCCATTCATGTCGTTCACCTTTGATTTCATCTGCGAGAGGTTTGCTTTTGTTCCTCTCAATGTCTTTAGTGTAACGAAATGTTAAGGTAATTTAATCTTTGCAGCAGTAGTGGTATCCGTCCGTATAGGTGTGGTTATTAGCAGTTGGTAGAGAGTTAAGGGACTGACAAATAAAAAATATACAATTTTTCTTGTGGGATGGACATATTGTCCGCACCTAGCCAAGGGCGGGCAAGACGCCCACCCCACAAGTAGTAGTAATTTATTTCTTGGTAATCCCTAATGAATTGCATCTTTTAAGTAGTAGGGCACGAAGATTGATCCCCGACTTTTAAAGAAGTTGGGGATCGTATTTTTCAGAAATGATTGAGAATTGCTATTTTATGCACATATGCAATTTTAATCGGATCTCTATAGTATCTTTGCTTAGTTTTATTCTGCGTTCACAAATTCCAAATATCCATTGCTGAGTTCCTTTACCGCTAAATCATAAAATTGCTTACCGTGTTCTGGCGTTGCTAAAGCCGGATTCGATCCCATGCGTCCATCTGGATAACGCGCTCGAAAGTCGGTTGCGCTATAAATCCTGTGTCCGCTTGCAACTTCTGGTGAAAGGGGTGCTTGCTTAATCGCTTCTGGATAAACGTATTGGGTGAGGGCTACTTCACTTGGGGTTGCATGAGAACCTTCTCGATCCCGATATAATTCTTTAGCTAGTTTATATACTGAACTGCACATAAACCAGTTAGCCACTTGACATTGTACTTGTTGGGCATTGGCAATCTGCAAATCTTCTAAATAAGTGTAAGTTTCGGAAAAAGCGGCTTTTAGGGTAGCGATGTTACCGCCGTGTCCGTTGATAAAGTAGAACTTGGTAAAACCAGCTTTAACTAAACAAGTTACATAGTCTCGTACTACTTGAATTAAAGTGCTAGGACGCAGACTGATTGTACCAGGAAAGGCAGTATGGTGCAGTGCCATCCCTACATTGATTGTAGGGGCAACGATCGCTCCAGTTGCATCACCCACACCACGAGCGATCGCTTCTGCACAAATAGCATCAGTACCAATTAATCCCGTTGGCCCGTGCTGTTCTGTGGAACCGATCGGAAAAATAATACCCTTTGATTGCTGTAAATAAGTTTCGACTTCTTGCCAAGTACTTAAATGTAGTAACATTTTTGATGATTTCCCTCTTATAAGGCATCTTCTGTGATTCAACTTCTACTAACATCATTATGAAGTTTCTTTGTTTTGAGTGGTGGCGATCGCTAGTATTTCAATGTTGTCAGAACTACAAGCCACAGATCCCCGACTTCTTTAAGAAGTCGGGGATCTTACAGTAGATTTTAAGTTATTGAAGTAGACAAGATTAGTTTGGTAGCCAGGTATTAAGCGTATTTTACTCCTGGATTCACCAATTCTACTGTATTTTTTACCAATGATTTAGGATTGAGTTATAAGATTTTGCTTTTCTAGATCGTTAAGAAAACAAAGGGGATCAATCTCTAATCTTAATTAATCAAAGTAATAATGCTTTTTTACGTTACTTTTAATTTCCCATATACAAGACATACCAGCGGGAAAAATTACCAAATCGCCTTCACCCATTTGTACTGGCTATCCACGATCGGGAGTAACAACTACATCACCTTCCAAAAAGTAGCAAGTTTCTTGAGAATCATAAGTCCAAGGGAATTTTGAAACTTCTTTTTTCCAGATTGCCCATTTGGACACACCCAATTGTTCGAGACGTTGTTGGCTGGGTTGATGCTCAACTTGAATTTCCATACTATGTTTTCTTTAGTTTTCTTTAGCAGTAGGATTGAATATCCTCTCCACATTGATCTACTAAATAACACAAAGCACGAAAACGCAAGCTTATAAGTTCGTCATAAAGGGGATTAAGCTTGCACATTGGAGGAATGTGACCGATTATGCGACCGAAAAGCATGATATCACGCTCGAATGGACACTGGGCAGGAATCAGCTTAGCAATAAATTTGGCGAATTTACGATTCTCAATCTTGATTTTGTCGAGCCATTGACGTAATGGTTGCAGTAAATCTAATTTTTGCTGAGAACTTTGTTTTTGAGTACCTGCTAGATTATTTTCTTGTAAAGCGCTAATAAAACCAGGTAGAAAAATTCGCCGATTATTTGTTTTAAGCATAGTTTTGAGCAAGGTTTTCCTTCTGTAGATGAACTACTTGTGTAGATGAACTATTTGCCGATTTAGAATATTGCCATGTAATTTGTCTGGACAATTTGCATTTTGCTTGTCAATCGAAGTAAAATCAGCAAAATCCAAAATAATTTACATGCATCTTTGGAGGGAAATAGTTTGATTAATTGTTATTTAAGCCCACCAAATGTTCAAGAACTGTCCCGTTAAATACAAAATAACAAAGAAAATATAAAAATTGCATTTCTTTAACTTATTGATTTCTTATCTCAAAAATTACAATTTTATATTTAAAATATAATATTTTGGTTACAAAAGTGCATAGTATCTAGAGATATACTTTAGAGAAGAAAAACAGAGCTTGACAGTGATTCCATATACACTTCGCTAGGATTAGCCTCTACTATCTATAGATATTAGAACCCTAAACATCCAGTACTCTGTCCCATATATTACACAAGTAACCCAGATATTATCTAATCAGTGGTAGAAAATCCTTTGATAAGTTCAAACTAATGTTGATTGTTGATTGTTGACTGTTGACGGCTAACAGTTAACAGTTTTAGTGAAGTTTTCAGATAATCTTATTTTTGTCAATTAGAAATTATCCTGTAATCTTTAGCAAAAATAAATCTTTAATGTAAAATTTTATACTAAAACTAAGGGTGGGCTAGCAAAAACCATAAACATCGTCTGCTGAAAAATTGTGTTTACAACTCCGATCTCTAGCCATATTTTAAGTACTATTGCTTATTGATAAACGGTATCTAACCTCAAGGAACTTCCTTTCTAAAAAAGATCCCACTGTTCATACTCATCAGTCATCATTCAGCAATTTGATGCGGTGTTCTTATTTCTTGCAGTTCGCTAACTTCTTACAATCCAGTCAGTCATCAATGGAAATTAGTAATTAATTAACTGTGTGTTTCGCACACTTCCTCATCACGCCACAATTGATATAACCGTGTGGCTGGCATCGTCATATATAAAATATCACCTGGACTGAGGTTGGTTTCTAGCAAATCCCAACCGTGGAGAGTTTGGTGAGTAGTTTCTACGTATAAAGGGACACAATCAGTAAACATTGCTACATTTTTTATCCACTGACCGCAAAAGGCGTGTGAAGGTGTAATTACTGTGGCAAAAGCCACCCAAAGACTATCTGCTGTAATCCCATTACCAAGGATTCGTCCCCCTAGTGCTGCTGCGGCAAAAGCTGGGGCTGCTAATTCAGCTGGACTGAGTACTGCCTCGAAGTCAAATAGCTGTTGTGCTATGCCAGCAAAATCGGGATCGGCATAATGGACAATCACCGGAATACTTGGTGTCAAGCTTTTGGCCTTGAGAGCAATCTCTAAATTAGTGGCATCATTACTGGTTACCACAAGCACTGCGGCAGCAGAATTTATATTGCTAGACTTGAGAATGGTAAGGAAGCTAGCATCACCTTGAATTACAGGAATACCTAATCCTCTGGTAGTATTGACAAACCTGTTATTGGAGTCGGTTTCAATTACCACCACTTCATGTCCGCTAGCGTGGAGTTGCTGGACAATTTTGACGCCAATACCACTCAAGCCACAGACAATGTAATGATGTCGCTGGGGAATTCGTGCTGCATCCCAAAATTGCCGAAAGCGGCTTCCTAAGACAAAATCGGTGAGCATTGCGTACCAGATACCAATCACTACTGCGCCAACCAGCATCATAATAACGGTAAATAATTTGATACTGTTGGGAGCATTTTCTACTACTTTGTCGTTACCACCTGCTCCGGTAATCATGCCTACAGAAAAATATAGAGCATCGATTACAGATAACTTCAGTTCAGTAGATGTGTAAGTGAGTGTGGCAAATAGAATAACTGCCAGTAAGACAACAGCACCAATGACTACCGATCGCCCATGTTGCTGAAACTCTCTAAGATTAGTTATAACTTTCAGCAATTTTCTAATTAGCGATTTACGGAAAGGACGAGTACGAGGTTGTGTGCCGATAATCAAGCGATCGCCGACTTTTATTTGTTGTCCTGAGATGACAGCGGATACCAAATCCATTTCACCTTCTACTGGTAGATAATAAATCAGCATCCGCGATCGGTCTTCCCACAATTCACTCAGCTTTCGACCATTCCACAAATGATTTTCATCAATGTATTCTTCGTGAATTGGCCAAGTTTGATCGAATAACTTAATTTGCCCGATCGCTTGACTTCCCAGTGCTGCAAAGGTGAATACCGGTGCTGCTAATCCCACAACACTCATACTCAAATGGTCTGGCAAAGTCTGATCTAAGCGCTCTCCCAAATTTGTATTATAAAAGCGGTTGATAATCCGAATCTGGGGATTGAGCGCTCGTGCTTGCATCATAATTGACAAATTTAGTTCATCTTTAGATCCAGCGATTACTAAAGTGTGCGCCTGCTCAATTCCTGCTGCTTTTAGGGTAGCTGCTGCTTGCAAATCACCAACAATCACATCTGGTGCAGTTTCACCTGGGATGGAATGGTGATGAATGCCAACAACAAATGCTCCTTGTTGTCTGAGCAAACGAAAGATTTTATATCCAGTACGTCCTAATCCACAAACAATAATTCTAGGTTTCATGAAACGGCAGCATCTTTTACAGGCGGGGCTGCATTTCTAGTTATTTATCCAAATTATTGCCTGCTTTCTTAAAATACAACTGTAGCTGACAACACGATTGCTTTAATTGAAAGAGTTAGGAGTGGGGAGGTGGGGGAATACGGGGATACAGGGACTAATAACCAATGACAAATGACAAATCTAAAAGGGTATTAAATGTCAATAATACTTCTCTAGATACTCATCAGTTGATAACAAAATTTTTTAAAATTAAATCACAAGAAGATGTTAATAAATTTAGTTCATGACTGCAATCCAGTTCCAGAATTTACTTCATACACCGCAACAAAAAGGCACTCTACCCCACTTGGGGCTGGTTTGTATCACCATTGAGAAACAAGTGCGCTTTCGGACAATGACGCGTACGCGGTACTTAAAACTTACTCTTGAGGAACGTGAAACTGCCTTAAGAGAACTGTATCAGCATAACTTGCAGCGTTTACATGACGCTCTATCCTTTTGTCAGCAAAATCAGATTCAACTGTATCGGATCTCCTCTGCTTTATTTCCTCTGTGCGATATGGAAGATGAAATCGGCGCAAATATATTAGAGGAAATGAGCGCTCGACTAGCAGAAATTGGGGAACGGGCAAAAATACTAAACATCAGAATGGTGCTGCATCCAGATCAATATGTAGTGCTGAGTTCTGATTCTCCAGAAGTAGTAAAAACAAGTATCAAAATTCTGGAACGACACGCCCGCAACTTTGATTTATTAGGCTTACCCCAATCGCCTTGGTCATTGATGAATATTCACGGTGGCAAATCTCAACGCAGCGAACAACTTATAAAGGTAATTTCAGAATTAGCAGAACCAATTAAAAGTCGCTTGACGTTGGAAAATGATGAATACGCTTATAGTGCTAGTGAAATTTTAGCAGTATGTCAGCAAGCAGGGATACCAATGGTATTCGATGCTCATCACCATATTTGTCATGAAAATTTAGACAGCTATGACGACCCAAGTGTAGCGTCTATGGTATACGCAGCACGAGAAACTTGGGCAAATCCAGATTGGCAATTAGTCCATATTTCCAATGGTGAAGAAGCTTTCAACGACAGAAAGCATAGTGACTTAATTACCGATATGCCCAGTGTTTACCACGAAGTACCTTGGATAGAAGTCGAAGCTAAGCGCAAAGAAGAAGCGATCGCTCATTTACGTTCTTGGTGGCTGATGGAGAATAATCACAAATGAATCAAGACTCAGGAGTCAGAATTGAGAATTCAGAATGTAATCAGTTAGGAGTACGACTCAATAGTATATTGTTAACTACTAAATCAAAAATTTAGTGTGCTGTTTGACTATTTCCTCAACAGCCAGTTTCACTTCTGAATTCTGAGTTCTGAATTCCTTGTTGATAAAATATGGCGATCGCAATCGATTTTGGTACTAGCAACACAGTCATTGCTCGCTGGAACCCTGTAACCCAGCAGCCAGAAACCCTGAATCTACCCGGTTTATCAATTAAACAAAGTCTCAATCCCCCACTGATTCCCAGCTTAGTTTATGTTGAAGACGCAGCAGAAAGTAAAATCTTAGTCGGTCAACAAGTACGCGATCGCGGTCTTGACCTCAAAGGCGAAACTAGATTTTTCCGCAGTTTTAAGCGTGGGATCGGTACAAATATTCAAGGTTTCTTACCTGAGTTAGATGGGGAAATTGTCACCTTTGAGCAGGTAGGGCAATGGTTCCTCACTCAAGTGATTGAAGAACTAGCACCCGTGGAAGGTGGTTTAGATTCGCTAGTGTTAACCGTACCCGTAGATAGTTTTGAAGCCTATCGTCATTGGTTGGGAAAAGTTTGCCAGTCCCTCAAAGTTGAACAAGTACGGATGCTGGACGAACCCACAGCCGCCGCTTTGGGTTATGGTTTGGCAGATCGAGAAATTCTGTTGGTAATTGACTTTGGCGGGGGTACTTTGGATTTATCGCTTGTACGGTTGGATCGAGGCGTCCAAGCGACTACAAAACCCGTGGGATTTCTGCTGAAATGGGGTAATAAATCCTTAGCTGAAGATTCCAAACAAAAAGTCAAAACAGCCCGTGTCTTGGCGAAAGCAGGGCAGAATTTGGGCGGTACTGATATTGATAATTGGTTAGTAGATTACTTTGCTAAAACTCAAGGGTTAGCGGTAAGTCCTTTGACAACAAGATTGGCAGAACGAGTGAAAATTCAGCTATCAAGTCAAAATCAAGCCAGTGAAGTTTATTTTGACGATGAGACATTTGAAAGTTATGAACTGGAATTAAACCGCGATACATTTGAAAATGTCCTCAAAGAACACGCATTTTTTGAGTTATTAGATGAATCGATGACCACACTGTTGCAACAAGCAAGACGCCAAGGGATAGAAATTGCAGATATTAATGCAGTTTTGTTAGTTGGTGGAACTGTACAATTGCCAGCAGTGCAGACATGGATCAAACAGTATTTTGAGCCAGAAAAAATTCGTTGCGAACGTCCTTTTGAAGCGATCGCTCAAGGTGCATTACAAATCGCCCAAGGTATCGAAATCAAAGACTTTCTCTATCATAGTTATGGTATTCGCTACTGGGATCGCCGCAATGGACGCCACCATTGGCACCCGATTATTAAAGGTGGACAGCCATATCCCATGAGTCAGCCAGTGGAATTAGTTTTAGGCGCTTCTATGGAAAACCAGCCCAGCATTGAATTAATTATGGGAGAATTGGGAGCAGATACAGGCAACACCGAAGTTTATTTTGATGGCGATCGCTTGATTACTCGTCGTCTTGAGACTAGCGAAACCACCGTCAAACCCCTCAACGACAAAGAAGGCGCTAGAACAATTGCCCAACTGACACCAAAAGGATATCCTGGGAGCGATCGAATTAAAATCTTCTTTCAAGTTGATGATAAACGCTTTTTGCGAATCACCGTTGAGGACTTGTTAACAAATAACACACTTTTAGAAAATCAACTTGTGGCACAATTGAGTTAGGGAATTACCGAGAAATTAACGAGCTTTTTCTTGTGTTGTCCGCTCCCCTAAATAAATCTTTTGACTTTTAGCGTGCGGTTGTATACTGGCGTAACCACTCAGCAAACGCCTCACGCTCTAACTCACCCGATGCTACTGCCAAAATAACCTGCTCCTGCTCATCAACAGAAGTACCAATTTCCATACCATTGAGAATGAGGAAAGTTTCCATTGAAGCGTGACCAGTGCGCTTATTTCCATCAATAAACGGATGATTCATAATGATTGAAAAGCCCAAAGCAACAGCTTTATCAATGATTGTTAAATACAAATCTTCACCATCAAATGTCATGCGAGGTTGAGCGATCGCCGATTCCAATCCGCCTAAATCACGTATCCCCAATCTCCCTCCTGACTGCTCAATAATTTGACGATGTAACCCCAGCACCTCAACTAACAATAAATAACGCATCATGCCAAACGGCGGTAAAGTTCAGCATTTTTTTTCAGCACGTAATTGGCTGCCTCAGTAAACTCATTTTTTGGAGAACTCAACCAGTCTTCTATACTCGCACGGAGCAAAGCTTCAAGAGGAATGCCATGCACTCTTGCTAAATCTTGTAGCTTTTGTAATTGGCTATCTGAAATATCAATGGTTATGGAAGCCATGACCGTCAATCTCCTGCATCATTGAGTTGAGTGTAACACCCACAGTTCTCAAAGTTTTGCAGTGCGATCGCTTGTTCAAGGAGCTCGGTCATAAATATTAATCGTTAGGAAAGTCCTACTATCAATTATCTCTGTTTACACCCTGTTGGGGTTGTTTGCAAGCGGCTCAATAGCAGAAGTCATAGGATTTGAGTAGAAGCAAGTGTTGAGTTTGCTCCTGTCAATCCAACCTATAACTGTCAGCTAATGATATTGTTCTGCCGCAGTTTACTTAGGTTGCTATGGAAGTATATTTTACTCTAATAGCAGTGATGTGTATGCGTCAGTGCCAAATTGCTCATCACGCCATGCAATAACAACTGCTTGCAGCATGTCTATTACAATCCTCTCCATGTTTGGTATGTCTTGCTCTGGATCGCGAGCAATTGAAGTGAAGGTCTCAACTGAATGAGTAAGGGGATTTCTGACGTGCTTCCACAAATCTTTTACTATATTGAATACATCACTTTTTTCGTCCCAACCTGATTGTGCTATCTGAGCAATACGATTTCGTAATTCGAGTCCCTGGAGATGCTCAGTCGCATCCTTTTTTGCTAGATGTTCTGCCAGAGAAACCAATCTCAAAAATCTTGCCTCTTGATTTTGAATTTCTCGACTTTCTCGAAATGCAAATAATCCCTGAAAAATTCGTTTGAGCAAAGGATCAAGGTTGTCAAGAGTATTGCAGGCAGCAGAACAAAGCTCTGTAAATACTGGGTCGTTATATATTTTCCGGACATCTGTAAGTGTTACCTGCATTGGTTTTTGAACAAATTGATAGGAAGAAACTTGTCTAGCAATAAATTTTGCGTGTTGACCATCATCACCAATCCACACACCATAAATCCCATTTCCAACAGCCCCGACACGCCCGATACTTGTGTTATTTCCAGGTTTGAACAGGAATAATCTAATTACATCGATAATTCTTTCCCCCTGCTCCAGTAATTGGTGTAAAAATTTGTTGTTGTTGTTTACACTTCCGATTGAAGCTAAATCTCGATCGTTAAAATTTGCTTCAAAAGCAATGCAGGTGAAATCCTTAAGTCTCCTATTTTCAAGACTTTCCATAATCTCTAAAGTCAAATTATCCATTGCTGAAATAGGGCTAAATAGAGCGTAATCTTTAAATGGAATCACGCCAAGATATTCATATGGCTGACGATAGACTTCATGTACTCCTGTGGGACTAGGTGTGTAATCTGGCTGACAGCCATACAAAGCAGCCGAGTAAACAATAAAATCGCATGTTAGGTGTAAACCTTCCACTATAGTAATAACGTAATACATAGCGTAGTAAATAATGTCACAAGAGGTATATGGTAAAACTAGCAATCAAACAACACCTGCTTCTGGAATTGCATATTGCATTTTTAGGAAAGTATCAATCAAACTTTGCAATTATTGGTTGGCTTTAAAAACTCCTAAACCCCGCACTGTAACTTTACCAAGAGAATACACAAAGCGCGTCTTGAGATTATCTGGTAAATTTGCCGCCAACAAATTCCAAGCAGGTTCTTCCATTAGTGTTTCTAAAACGACGTGCTGTTTGTTTTCTGGTTTAATCTGGCTAAATCCGAGTTTTTTCACTAACTGTTTGAGTTCCATAACTAGCAGCAGTTGATTAGCTAGGACTGGCAAAGTACCATAGCGATCGCTCTCCATAGCAAAATTAGTAGAGTTTGAGACAGTTTTACAATAAAAGCAAAGACGTTGAGGTTGAATTAACCTAATGCGTATACCTGAAACAAACCCGAAGATTCCAATGCCTTCAGCAAGCCTCTACGAAACTGATTTTTACGCTTGGACACAGGAACAAGCAACTTTACTTCGCAATCAGCAGTGGAGTCAGATCGATGTGCAAAATCTGATTGAGGAGATTCAATCTTTGGGTAAACAGCAACGTCAAGAATTGCGAAACCGTCTAAGTGTGTTGATTAGACATTTACTAAAATGGGAGTACCAATCAGGACGCCGTAGCCGTAGCTGGTTAGCAACGCTTCGTATTCAACGCCTAGATATTGCTGAACTGCTTGAAGACAATCCTAGCCTAAAGCCTTACCTTGAAGAAGCACTTGGCAAAGCCTACTTTAAAGGTGTCGAATTAGCTGTTGGAGAAACAGATTTGCCCAAGCGTACTTTTCCGGTAGAGTGTCCCTACAGTTTGTCAGAGATTGTAGACTATGACTTCTACCCTGGCGAACCAAGCAAGTTAGTAGATGAATCAGAGTAGTAATTTGATGCTTTTAGTTTAGACATCTGGTGAAATTAATTCTGCGTTAGTGGAAACCCTTGTAGAAACGTAGTATTGCTACGTCTCTACATTGATTTTCACTCCTATGTCTTTTGATTGAGATCCTCAAACAACAGCTGCCTCTGGAATCGCCCCCTGCATTCTCCCGAAAGCATCAATCAAACTTTGCAATTGTTGGTCGGCTTTAAAAACTCCTAAACCGCGCACTGTAACTTTCCCAGGAGAATACACAAAGCGCGTCTTGAGATTATCTGGTAAATTCGCCGCTAACAAATTCCAAGCTGGTTCCTCCATTGGCGTTTCTAAGACGACGTGCTGCTTGTTTTCTGGTTTAAGCCGGCTAAATCCGAGTTTTTTCGCTAACTGTTTGAGTTCCATAACTCGCAGCAGTTGATTGGCTGGTACTGGCAAAGTACCATAGCGATCGCTCCATTCAGCTGCAATCTGCTTTAACTCTCCTTTTGATTTAGCTGTAGCTACCGCCCGGTAAGCACTCATCTTTTGATCCAAATCGGTAATATAATCTGCTGGAATAAATGCCGTCAGGTTGAGGTCAATCTGCGTATCTTCAACTTGGGGAATTTCTTGTCCGCGAATTTCCCGAATTGCTTCTTCGAGCATTTCCATGTATAAATCAAAACCGATGGCATCCATTTGACCGGATTGTTCGGCACCTAGCAAGTTACCCACTCCGCGAATCTCCATGTCGCGCATCGCCAATTGATACCCAGAACCAAGTTGAGTGAATTCCTGAATTGCTCGTAACCGTTGGCGTGCGGCATCAGATAACGTCCGCTGCTTGGGATAAAATAGCCAAGCATGAGCTTGGATACCTGCACGTCCCACACGACCGCGTAATTGATACAGTTGTGCCAAGCCAAAGCGGTGAGCGTCTTCAATTAAAATGGTGTTGACTCGCGGAATATCTAAGCCAGATTCAATAATTGTTGTACAAACGAGGATATCTGCTTCACCATTGCTGAAGGTGAGCATGGTTGATTCTAACTGGCTTTCATCCATTTGACCGTGAGCGATCGCAAATCTACCCCCCGGTATCATTTCTCGCAAGTTGGCGGTTGTCTCTTCAATGCCTTCAACTCGTGGAACTACATAAAAGACTTGTCCACCTCTGTCTAATTCTTGACGAATGGCACTGCGGACACTTTCGGGATTCAGCGGTGCAAGGTGAGTTTTAATCGGACGTCGAGTTGGAGGTGGTGTGGTAATTAAACTCATTTCCCGAATTCCCGACAAAGACATATACAAAGTACGGGGAATCGGAGTAGCTGAAAGAGTCAGCACGTCAACTTGAGTTTTCAAGCTTTTAATTTTCTCTTTTTGGTTTACCCCAAACCGCTGTTCTTCATCCACCACCAACAGTCCTAAATCCTTGAATGATACGCCTTTGCCTAAAAGTTGGTGTGTGCCGACAACTATATCTAATTCACCCGTTGCCAATCGCTTTTGAATCTCGCGGCGTTCTTCAGCGGAACGAAAGCGGTTGAGCAAACCGACATTCACCGGGTAGGGAGCAAAACGTTCTTTGAGTGTATGGTAGTGCTGCTGTGTTAAAATAGTCGTAGGCGCAAGGAGTGCCACTTGTTTACCGGCGGTGACTGCTTTAAAAACAGCACGAATCGCCACTTCCGTTTTACCAAAACCGACATCGCCACAAACTAAGCGATCCATCGGACGATCGCTTTCCATGTCGCGTTTGACATCTTGTACAGCTTTTAGCTGATCGGTAGTGGGTTGGTAGGGGAAAGAATCTTCCAATTCCTCTTGCCAAGGCATATCATTTGGAAAACTAAAACCTTGTTGTTGCGATCGCGCTGCATATAATTTCAGCAAGTCCACCGCCAGTTTCTTAATCGCTTTGCGGACTTTGTTCTTGGTATTATCCCAAGCTTTACCAGTCATCTTGTTGAGTTCTGGTGCCCTATCGGCTGCGGCGCGGAACCGAGATAAAGCACCCAATTGATCGGCTGCAACTCTCAGTAACCCGTCGGCATATTGCACCACCAAATAATCACGAGTTTCGTTGTTAATCGTCAAACTTTCCAACTTGATAAATTTACCAACACCATGATTTCTGTGAACCACATAATCCCCTGGACGCAGCTTATTAGGGTCAACTTGCTTAGAAGTAGCTTTGTGGCGCTTGCGGATAAAACCGGGAGTTGCTAAGGAATGCTGACCGTAAAATTCTCGGTCAGTGACGACTACTAACCGATAAGTAGGCAGAATAAAACCTTCTAGTTCCGCCAGCCCAGAATATTTGAGTGCGATGGGAGTATGGTTGATTTGGAGCTTTTCAATCGCTAGGTAATCGCGGGGATTGGGGATAAATTGAGCCGGACAATCATGTTCTTGCAACAGCGAGACAGAACGTGAAGGTTGAGCAGAAATCAGCCAGATAGAGAAATTGCGATCGCGTTCGTGGCGGATAGTTTCAGCTAGTTTTGCAAACTGGTGTGGTGTTACCGGAACGCTTCTGCTGGCAAGATTAATTCCATCATTTTCCTCTGACAGTTCCGATAGATATAATGTTTGAAATTTCGCCACATTAAGCAAACATTCATCAAAGGAGCGATGAATTTTCGGTAATTCACTGATGATTGATGACTGATGAGCAATGAGTGACCATTGTTCTTCGGCATTTTCTACCCAGCGATCGCTATGAGCATGACACTGTTCTGGCTCATCAATGGCAATCAAGGTATTTTCTGGTAAGTAATTTAGCAGGGATGCTGGTTGCTCGAATGCTAAACCTAAAAAACGACGACTACCTTCAATCACTCGTGAGTTTTGAGTGTCCAGTGGTGAGTCAGAATTTAACTCATAACTCCTAACTCCTAACTGGGCATTATCCTTGAGTGCTGCCACGATCATGGGAGCAAAGCTAGTAGGAGTCAGAATTAACTGGTCAACTTTATCGAGGGCAGAACGTTGAGTTGCTGGATCGAATTCGCGTATTTGTTCGATTTCGTCGCCAAACCATTCCAGCCTGACTGGTAACTCCGATGAAACTGGGAACACATCAACAATGTCGCCACGCCGACTCCACTGCCCTTCAGTTTCTACCAGAGGTACTCGTTCATACCCCAAAATAGTTATTTTCTCACTAAAAGCATTAAGGTCTAATTCTATCCCCCGCTTCAGGGTCAAGCAAAATTCTTGAAATGCTTCTGGTGGTGGCAAATGAGGTTGTAGCGCCCCTTGAGTCGCCACAATCGCCATATTTGTCCTTCGTCCTTTTTCCTTAGTTATTTGGTTTGTTTCTAATGACTCTTGACTTTTGACCAAATCTGCCAACACCTGCATTTGACCCCAACTCATCTCTGTTTCCGGGTCAAAAGGTTCGTAAGGAGAAGCTTCAGAGGTGGGGTAAAAATGTACTGTTTGCCATCCCATTGCCTCCAGTTGTGCAAAAACCCGTCCAGTTTCCTCAAGAGTGGCACATACCACAAACAAATTCCTGCCCTGAGTTTGCGCTAATGCCGAAGCCACCAAACCCTTCGGTAGCCGGGGAATGCCATTTAAGCGTAATTCCTGTTGACGATTTAACTTAGAAATAAATTCAATAGTGAGGGGCGATCGCCCTAAGGCACGCACAATAGAAGAAAATGACATAAGTTCTACTAGCAATGGAAGTCTTGGCGCTGATTGAAAATCTTAAGGCAGTATATGTCCACTATTTTAAAACTGTTGACTGATGACTGATGACTGATGACTGATAAAGGTCAATAGTCTACAGTGTGCTGTTGGTGGTTCCAACAGTCCAAATAACTAGGCTTTCATCAGTCAACCGTCAACCGTCAACCGTCAATCCATAACTATTACTTTGTCAACACTTAAAGCATTTATCGAAACACCTTTAATACTAGATACTAAGGATTGAGCTACGTTCGCTCTGATAAGCGATAACTTTAAACATGTCCTCCATCACTTTTGAAATTTTAATCATCTTGGTGCTAATTATTGCCAATGGCGTGTTTTCGATGTCTGAGATGGCAATTGTCTCAGCACGGAAAGTTAGACTACAGCAGCTTGCCAATCAAGGGGATGCTAAGGCAAAGGTAGCACTGAAACTTGCGGAGTCTCCAAATAATTTCTTGTCAACCATTCAAGTAGGTATTTCTCTGATCGGTATTCTAACTGGTGCTTTTGGAGGAGCAACAATTGCTAACCGACTCGCAATCTATGTGCGCCTTGTTCCTTTGCTGGCACCTTATAGCGAACCGATATCTTTTGGAATCGTGGTTTTGATTATTACCTATTTGTCACTGATTATCGGCGAATTAGTACCAAAGCGTCTGGCATTAAATAACCCGGAAGGCATTGCAGCTTTTGTAGCTATTCCCATGCGGGCGTTATCGGCGCTCGCTTCTCCAATGGTACATCTTTTAAGTGCTTCTACAGATCTGGTGCTGCGAGTTTTAGGGGTTACACAATCAAGTGAGCCACAAGTCACTGAAGAAGAAATTAAAATCTTAATCGAGCAAGGTACCGAGGCGGGAACCTTCGAGGAAGCCGAACAGGATATGGTGGAACGAGTTTTTCGTTTAGGCGATCGCCCTGTAAGCTATTTAATGACACCCCGTCCTGAGATCGTCTGGCTAGATTTAGATGACACTGCTGAAGAAAATCGCCAAAAAATGGTTGATAGTGCCTACTCCCGGTATCCAGTTTGTCAAGGGGGACTTGACAATGTATTGGGTGTGATCCCAGTTACCGATTTATTGGCTAGGAGTTTTCGAGCTGAAGCCCTAGATTTGACGGTAGGATTGCGACAACCCGTATTTGTACCAGAAAGCACCCGTGGTTTGAAAGTTTTGGAATTGTTTAAACAAACCGTCACTCACATGGCACTGGTAGTCGATGAATACGGTGTGATTCAAGGATTAGTCACTCTTAATGACATTATGAGCGAAATCGTGGGTGATGTTCCTTCTACAGATGGGCAAGATGAGCCACAAGCCGTGCAACGGGAAGATGGTTCCTGGCTTTTGGATGGAATGTTACCTGTAGAAGAGTTTTTTGAACTTTTTGGGATGGAAGAGTGGGAATTTGAGGAACGTGGCAGTTATCAAACCTTAGGCGGTTTTGTAATCACTAATTTAGGTCGTATTCCCGCAGCAGCAGATTATTTTGAATGGCAGGGTATGCGAATTGAAGTCATGGATATGGATGGTAACCGCGTTGATAAGGTGCTAGTTGTACCAAAGAATCAAATCAAACATGTCACAGAGTCTGATTAAATATTGACTTCTATGACTATACAGATTGCCGATTCCCAGCAGTTTTCAATTGAATGGAATACAGATAAAAAGAAAATTAAATTATTGTCGGGTAGCACAGGTTTGCTACCCGACTGTAATCTATTCGACTGCAAATTGCTGTAAATAAAATAACAAAGGCACAACAGCTGCTACCGTAAACTCCAAGAAATCCCCTAAATTTATTTACCGGGATTCCTTTTGCTGTATTCAAACTTTGGCGTTGCATAATTGCAGGATGATTTTAGAATTTGGATCGGTCATAATCTCCGTGTCACCGCGTCTTTCCGTCTCCGTGTCAGTCTCAATCATCCCTTTATTCAGCAACACCTAAACTTTCATACCCTTTTGGTGACAGAGACATTACTGTTGAGACAATCGTTTCACTTCTTCACCCCCCAACAATTGATGTGCTTGTTGGAGAATTTTTGGGATTTTATCGGTGTGGGGACTGCGGGCGAGACATTGGCGCAAGTCTAATTCATTTAATCGATCGCCTTTATTACCAGGAAACCAATGACTTGCATTACCAAGCAGGTTATAACGCATTTTGCCATAGTCTACCAAATCATAGGCGATCGCTAAATTCCACAACCACAAAATCACCCGAATATTTACCTCACCCGGCGTTTGCTCAAATGTTGGTAAATTATCCTCCCAGGTTTTTACCCAATCTTCTCCCAAAGTGGCGATCGCTTCTGCTTCTAACCGTGCCAAAATTGGTGGCACAATTTCTGATGCTCTATCTACTAATTCTAAAGTCTTGAGATGTTCGTCAAAATCTTTTGGTTTTGCTGCTCCCAAACTCAAGGTATGCACTTGTGGATGACTCAAACAAAACAAATCATTAAATACCATTGGACTTAAAGGAGCGCAAAGATTTACTAATTTTTGCGGTGGTTTATATAACAAACCTCCTTTATCGGATGGACTGATAATAAATACACCCATATCGTGGTGGTTAGCTGCTGTAATTGCTGCCCAATTCCATTGATTAATGTAGTACCAATGCAGGTTCACATAATCAAATTGGTTAGTCTTAATTGTCTGCACAATCACATCTGTCGGCCCATGTGTAGAAAAGCCAATAAATCTCACTTTTCCCTCTGCTTGCAACTGATGTGCTACATCCAGACAGCCACCGGGACGGATGCTGTAGTCCAATATCTCAGGAGTATTAATACCGTGTAAACCTAAAAGGTCAATATAATCAAGCTGGAGATATTCTAATGATTTCTCAAAAGTTTGGCGGAATTCTTTCGCATCTTCCTTTGGGTTGATTTTAGTCTGAACAATCAACTTTTCACGGGGAAATTTGGGCAATATTCTCCCTAGTTGCATTTCAGAACTGCCATAACCGCGCGCAGTTTCAATGTGATTAATGCCAACTTCCACAGCTTTTTTGATAGTTGCTTCCAAATTTGCTTGGTTATCAGCAGGGATTTCTGATTTAGGAACATCCTGCCATTTGAACTGGTATCTCATGCCACCACAGGAAAACACTGGCATCTGTAATTCTGTGCGTCCAAATCGTCTATATAGCATTAGTGGATTATGGATTGCTTACCAACTTCAAATCTAACAACTAGAGTCGTTCAAAGCTTGAATCTCACAACTAAGTAGGTCAGCATTGAAAAACGTAATCTAGAATCTTTGCGATTACTTCTCTACCAGACGCTTTGCATAGCTTGCTTTCACATTCGCGTAGCGTCCCGCAGGGAAGTGGTACGCTTGACTTCGTTTTGCCCGTAATCAGATTTGACGTTTAATTAGGTTGAGCTACTTGTCTCAAATTCTCACGAATTATTTAAAACTGATATATAGCTTAAATAATAGATAAGAATACCTTCGCCAATTCAAGAGGCTAAGAAATAGGATTGAGTAGAGTGAATATATCACTACATTGGGTCTTTTTGTTCATGCTCTTTTTTTAACGAAGGTATTGGGTTAAATCTGCGTTTTCACTACATATTTACCACTACCACTTTTCACTATCGAGTTACTTACTATCGTCGTGAATAATCATCGATACCGGGTGAAACTTCACGTTCTGCTTCACCTACAACTGGTGCGCCTGATTCACCTAAAGCCTTTGAATAGAATAAACCTGCTAATATCGCTCCTAAAATTGGAGCTACCCAAAACAGCCATACTTGCTTAAACAGTTCTACACCGGCAAAAAGTGCTGGCCCAGTACTACGAGCAGGATTAACGGATGTATTAGTTATGGGTATGCTGATCAAATGAATCAGTGTTAGTGCCAAACCAATAGCAATTGGGGCAAAGCCCTTAGGCGCACGACCATCTGTTGCACCTAAGATTACAATTAAAAAAATGAAGGTCAGTATAACCTCTGTAATGAAACCAGCAGCCAATGAATAGCCTCCAGGAGAATGTACTCCAAAACCATTTGTTGCTAATGGATTAGAACCAGAAAGCGTAAATCCTGGTTTACCAGTGGCAATTAAATAAACTACACCTGCGGCTAATATTGCTCCCAATACCTGAGCAATAATGTATGGAAGCAATTCAGAGCTAGGAAAACGCTTTCCTGACCAAAGACCAAATGATACCGCCGGGTTAAAATGAGCGCCAGAAATATGACCTACTGCATAGGCCATAATTAGTACTGTTAGACCAAAAGCCAGAGAAACACCTACAAAACCAATTCCTAATTCATTAGCTTTCGCGTCTGGAAATGCTGCTGCAAAAACAGCACTTCCACATCCGCCAAGAACTAGCACAAACGTGCCAACGAATTCTGCCAGACATCGCGTCAAAAGTGATACCATAAATAGCTCCTCGCTTAAGCAACTAATTAAAAACTTTATAAATTAACTTGTTAACAAATTTCTTTAAATCTTGTAAATAAAGATTTACCGCCAACACCATTAAACTTATTAGTTTTTACGAGTCCTACGTGGTTAGGAGAACTGGCAACATTGCTGTACTTACAAGCTGATGAGCTGACTTAGCTTTTTTGAATACCCATCTTAGAGACTGACAAATAAATATCCCATCGCTTTTAAAGCAGGGGAGCAGGAGGCAGGAAGAGAAGTTGGAGCGGAGGCTGACTCCGTAGACCCGAAGGGGCTTGCCGTTAGGCATTCAAACTTCGGGGGGAAAGCAGGTCGTTTTGAAAGAGGGAAATTAGATAATTTATTTTCTGGAGTTCCCTTAATCTATCGGGATTTAGTTCAATCTAGCGCAAACGCGTTCGCCTTTGGCATCAACTGGCATTGCTAATGCATCAACTGGCATTGCTAATGCATCGACTGGCATTGCTAATGCATCGACTGGCATTGCTAATGCATCGACTGGCATTGGCAATGCATCGACTGGCATTGCTAATGCATCGACTTGCAAGTACAAAATTAGAACTTACGCACTCAAACTTTAAACGTGACTCTGACAAATAAAAAAATATCCCAGTGTTCACAGTCAACAGTCATCAGTCAGCAACTTCAAACAGAATAATTTATTTCTTAGAATTCCCTTAAGACTAATATCCATAAGGCATCTTACCTTTTCTTCAACTTACTGTTATTTTTTGCGTAATTATGGGCACATTAAATATATATTTTTCACGGATACATATATGACTACTCCAGATACAACACGCCGTTTGCGCCCTCAAGTGATTAGTCAAGATGTCACTTCATTACACGGTTTGCAAACCATCCCCACCTATAACACAACTCGTGCTAATGCCTCTATTGCAAATTTACAGCAAGCTTATCAAGCTATGTTAGCTCAGCAACAAGCCGAAACTGAGAAACTAACTTTATACCGTGCTGCTGCGGATGCTGCGCGATTAGCAGAATGGGAATTTCACAATGCTGTATTAGCAATGAAAGAATCTGTACGCGGACAATATGGATCGGACAGTGAAGAAGCGCAAGCTGTTGGACTCAAAAAAAAATCAGACCGCAAGCGTCCCACCCGCAAAAAGTCACTTGTGGTTGCAAGTTGAGCAATTGATATGGAGAGCATTCCAAATGGCTATGAATTGTGATTGCGATCGCAACGTAGTGGAGCAAAGCAATTACAAAATATAGGATTGCTTGACTACGGTAGAGCTTCATTGACAATGACAAATATGTTCTTGCAAAATTTGAATGCTCCTGTTAATTGACAAAAATCTTTGCAACATCTCAATCGGCTGTAGGGGTGTACAGATGTACATTCCTACCTCGACCTATGTCAACATACATCCTAATATATGAAAGTAAAAGTTTTATTTGTTACCTATTATTTTGGCTTTGTAAACTGACATAGGATGTATGCATTATTTCTTCTACATCTCAGTAGTCTAGGATAGATTTATTCTACAAGTTAATTTTGTTACCCTTGTTTTATGCTACTGGCTACCATATTTTTTGTCATTTATATAAAAAATCTGATAAAATTTGTTAAGTGGTAATGAATTTTAACTTACTAAGCGATTACAGAATTTGTAAGTAATGAGTGAATAACTTTATTCATATATCTATCCTGTCCTGAGAAAGTGGCGATTGCACACTAGAACATCTGCAATACCGAACCAAGACAACAAAGATAAGTAAGATAGGTTTAAAAGAGAATAGGGAATAGATAAACCTCATGCCTGCTAATTAAATTGATAATTCATACCATAGACTGATTAGATTTTGAATTCAGAAGTCAGAATTCTGAATTTTTTTTTGACGAATTGTTAATAGTTAACCTATTTTTGGGCGTTATCAATTACGAAGTTATACTTTACGCTACAACTTAGTAACAATGTAACAGTCTAATTATGAGGATAACCCCACCGTGGGAAAATCAAGATACCGAAACCAGAAATTAGAGAGGAAAACCCTGTAATATGCATCTGAGCGAAATTACCCATCCCAATCAGTTGCACGGTTTATCCGTTCGGCAACTGCAACAAATTGCCCGTCAAATTCGAGATAAGCATCTCCAAACCGTAGCAATCAATGGTGGACATTTGGGACCAGGGTTGGGTGTTGTAGAATTAACATTAGGGCTTTATCAAACACTGGACTTAGATCGGGATAAAGTCATTTGGGATGTAGGACACCAAGCTTATCCCCACAAACTACTTACAGGACGTTACGATCGCTTCCATACTCTGCGGCAAAAAGACGGAGTTGCTGGTTATCTCAAGCGTTGTGAAAACAAATTCGATCACTTTGGTGCTGGACATGCTTCCACCAGTATTTCAGCTGCATTGGGCATGGCTTTAGCGCGAGATTTTAAAGGTGAAAAATTTAAAGCGGTGGCTGTGATTGGTGATGGCGCACTTACAGGGGGTATGGCTTTAGAAGCTATCAACCACGCTGGACACTTGCCAAAAACTAATTTGCTAGTTGTTCTTAATGACAACGAGATGTCCATATCTCCCAACGTGGGTGCAATTCCTCGCTATCTAAACAAAATGCGCCTCAGCCAGCCGGTGCAATTTATCAAAGATAATCTTGAGGAACAGTTTAAGCAAATTCCCTTCGTTGGTGAATCTTTATCTCCCGAACTCGGACGCATCAAAGAAGGTATGAAACGCTTGGCTGTTCCTAAGGTAGGCGCAGTGTTTGAAGAACTCGGCTTTACTTATATCGGCCCAGTTGATGGACATAATTTAGAAGAATTGATTGCCACCTTTCAACAAGCACATCAAATACCAGGCCCAGTTTTGGTACATGTGGCAACAGTCAAGGGTAAAGGCTATGAAATCGCTGAACTAGACCAAGTAGGCTACCACGCTCAAAGTCCCTTCAATGTATCAACTGGCAAAGCTATTCCTTCCAGCAAACCCAAACCGCCGGCTTATGCCAAAGTCTTTGCTCACACTTTAGTAAAACTTGCCGAACAAAACCCAAAAATCATCGGCATTACTGCGGCGATGGCGACGGGAACAGGCTTAGATAAACTTCAAGCAAAACTGCCCAATCAATATATAGATGTCGGCATTGCCGAACAACACGCTGTCACTTTAGCAGCCGGACTGGCAACTGAAGGAATGCGCCCCATCGCCGCCATTTATTCTACCTTCTTGCAACGCGCCTACGACCAGATAGTTCACGATGTCTGCATCCAAAACTTACCAGTCTTCTTCTGCTTAGATCGGGCAGGAATTGTTGGTTCCGACGGCCCCACCCATCAAGGTATGTATGACATTGCTTATCTGCGTTGCATTCCGAATATGGTATTGATGGCACCCAAAGATGAAGCCGAACTGCAACGGATGGTAGTAACTGGGGTTAACCATACTAGCGGCCCGATCGCTATGCGTTATCCGCGTGGCAATGGCTACGGCGTACCGCTAATGGAAGAAGGCTGGGAACCTTTGGAAATCGGCAAAAGCGAAATTTTGCGTACAGGCGATGACGTGTTAATCGTCGGCTATGGCACAATGGTTTATCCGGGAATGCAAGCGGCGGAAATCTTGAGCGAACATGGCATTGAAGCAACTGTAATTAATGCCCGTTTCGCTAAGCCTTTAGATACCGAGTTGATTTTACCTTTAGCTAAGAAAATTGGACGCGTTATTACCTTAGAGGAAGGCTGCATCATGGGTGGCTTTGGTTCGGCGATCGCTGAAGCCTTGTTAGATGCAGATATTCTTGTTCCTGTCAAGCGGTTTGGTGTGCCAGACGTGTTAGTAGACCATGCTGAACCGAATGAATCGAAAACAGAATTAGGTTTGACTAGTCATCAAATAGCAGAAAGAGTTTTGCAAGCTTTCTTTCAACGGCAAGTATCTGCTGTCGTTTAGTTAATTTTTTGTAGTAATAAATCGCCCACGCTTGTGACTCAGGTGTGGGCGATCGCTTGCTAAAATTAGACGATGTTTAGAAATTAAAATCAAGGTGTAATTGTTCAACAAAAAACCGCTTTGATTTCAATTTGCAAAAGTTTATTATTAGCTGAAAAAATTTGAAAATTTATTGCCTCTTTTTTATGACAGGTTCTACAAACCAGGTTTATCCAGTCATTTGGCACAACGACTCAGTGTCACTAATTGACCAAACTCGCCTACCCAACGAATATACATTCGTGGAAATTCACCGTAGTGAAGATATGGCGCGGGCGATTAAAACGATGATTGTTCGGGGTGCGCCTGCTATTGGTGTGGCTGCGGGATATGGAATGTATCTCGGTGCAAGGGAAATTCAAACAAGCGATCGCCAGGAATTTTTGCAACACTTAGATCGAGTTGCCCAGTTGTTGCGTTCTACTCGTCCCACAGCCGTAAACTTATTTTGGGCAATTAGCCGAATGCTGAAAATTGCTTACGAAACACTGGGAACAGTAGCAGAAATCAAACAAATCCTCTTGCAAACTGCCCAAGCAATCAATATTGAAGATTTGCATACTTGTAAAGCGATCGGCGATCATGGCTTAACAGTCTTACCCTCTACCCCAAAAAAGCTGACCTTGCTGACTCACTGTAACGCTGGAGCATTGGCTACTGCTGGTTATGGTACAGCCTTAGGTGTTGTGCGTTCTGCTTGGAGGGAAGGACGTTTAGAGCGTTTGTTTGCCGATGAAACGCGTCCCCGCTTACAAGGCGCAAAACTTACGACTTGGGAATGCGTGCAAGAAGGTATTCCGGTGACATTAATTACTGATAACATGGCAGCTCATTGCATGAAGCAGGGTTTGATTGATGCTGTTGTTGTAGGTGCCGATCGCATTGCAGCTAATGGCGACACTGCTAATAAAATTGGGACATATAGTGTGGCGATCGCAGCCATTGCACATAATATACCTTTTTTTGTCGCTGCACCCCTTTCCACCGTTGATTTTGAATTAGCCGATGGCAGCAAAATTCCGATTGAAGAACGCGAACCCACAGAAATCTATCAAGTCGGCGATACTATTCTCACACCTGTAGGTATAGATTTTTACAATCCTGCATTTGATGTTACCCCAGCCGAATTGATTACAGCCATCATTACAGAGAATGGGGCGATCGCACCAAGCGAATTAGCAAAATCACAGGTAAAGCAAGTAGTGTAAATCATAACTTTTGCCTGAAACAACACTTGTTAAAAAGATACATCCATGACTATAGTGTCATCCGCAGAACAGTAATCAATGCGGTTAGTAGTGATGCCGACGTCCAAGGAGTGCGTCGCTTCAACGAACTACTAGCATCTGAGCCGCGTGTGAGTTCCACCACAGCAACTTCCGATCGCAGTCCATGAAAGCTGTCATGATTACTTGCACATGAGTAAACCAGAACATCGGCAGTCGGATGCACAAAAACGCAGCACGTCCGGTTCTAACTTACAGGTGTGAGAGATAATACTCCTTATCGACTCAACCAGGCAGTGTGAGGAGATTATCAAAAAGCAACAACCCTGAATACCCCTCCCAGACTTGCTGTTTGTCCCATGCCCCCGTAGTTTTTATCGCTATTTTGCCAGAATGGCAACACAAAATAGCACAGCGATCGCTACATTAGAAGATATATATATAAATATATAAGTAAAAATCATTGTTGATTTTTATTCATCCGCAGTTCAGAGAAAAACATGAGTGCAAGTACCATTCTTTTTGACAACCCTTTACTCCAAGGCACTGGTCTACCTCCCTTTGCAGAAATTAAACCAGAACGAGTAGTACCAGCTTTTAACCAATTGCTGGCAGAACTTGACCAGCAGCTTGCTGTTTTGGAGGCTAATGTAGAGCCTACTTGGGAAGGTTTAGTAGAACCCTTAGAAAAGCTGACTGAACGGCTGATCTGGAGTTGGGGAGCCGTGAATCATTTAATGGGTGTTAAAAATAGCCCTGAACTGCGGGAAGCTCATGAAACTATCCAACCACAGGTAGTACAATTTATCAACAAGCTCGGTCAGAGCCAACCCATCTATAGTGCTTTTAAAGTACTACGTGCTAGCGATGGTTGGGTAAGTTTAGAACCAGCCCAACAGCGGATTGTAGAAGCTGCCATCCGAGATGCAGAACTTTCTGGTGTTGGTTTAGAAGGAGAAGCAAGAGAGCGTTTCAACCTGATTCAGATGGAATTAGCAGAACTTTCTACGAAATTCTCTAACCATGTACTGGATGCGACTAAAGCTTTTAGCTTAACCCTGACAACAAAAGCCGAAATTGACGGTTTACCCCCAAGCTTAGTCAGTTTAGCAGCACAAGCTGCTCGTGAGGCTGCTTATAGCGACGCCACACCAGAAAATGGGCCTTGGCGTATTACTCTGGACTTTCCCAGTTATGGCCCTTTCATGCAGCACAGCACTCGCCGGGATTTACGCGAAAAGCTTTACAAAGCTTATATTACGCGTGCTTCTATTGGTGATTTAGATAACAATCCCTTAATTAAGCGGATTTTAGAGTTACGTCAAGAACTCGGAGATTTACTTGGCTTTGGAAGTTATGCTGAGTTGAGCCTCGCTAGTAAAATGGCTCCTAATGTTGAAGCAGCCGAAGCACTGTTAGAAGAATTACGCCAAGCCAGTTATGATGCTGCTGTCAAAGACTTAAAAGAACTCCAAGCTTTTGCCGCATCTCATGGAAAAGAAAATCAGGATTTAAAACACTGGGATATCAGCTTTTGGGCAGAGCGCCAACGCGAAGCAAAATTTGCTTTTACCGCTGAAGAATTACGTCCCTACTTTCCGCTTCCCCAAGTACTAGATGGCTTATTTGGACTTGTCAAGCGGTTGTTTGGCGTTACTGTTACCCCTGCTGATGGTCAAGCCCCAGTATGGCATGAGGATGTCCGTTATTTCCAAATTGCTGATGAAACTGGTTCTCCCATAGCTTACTTCTATTTAGACCCCTATAGCCGTCCAGCTGAAAAACGGGGTGGCGCTTGGATGGATGTGTGCATCAATCGTTCCAAAATAAAAGAAAATGGTGTGACTGCCATCCGCTTACCTGTGAGTTATTTGATATGTAACCAAACTCCGCCAGTAGATGGCAAACCTAGTTTGATGACTTTTTACGAAGTAGAGACTTTGTTTCACGAGTTTGGTCATGGATTGCACCACATGCTTACTAAGGTTGATTATGCTGGAGCCGCAGGCATCAACAATGTGGAGTGGGATGCAGTAGAACTACCTAGTCAGTTTATGGAAAACTGGTGCTATGAGCGACTCACTTTATTTGGCATGGCTAAGCATTATCAAACTGGGGAAGCTCTACCAGAGCATTATTATCAAAAACTGTTAGCAGCGCGTAATTATATGAGTGGTACTGCGATGTTGCGGCAACTTCACTTTAGCACTGTTGATTTAGAATTACACTACCGCTATCGTCCTGATAGTAATGAAACTCCGGCAGATGTGCGTCAGCGTATAGCAAAGACTACTACGGTTTTACCACCACTTCCAGAAGATTCAATGCTATGTGCATTTGGACACATATTTGAAGGAGGCTATGCAGCAGGTTACTACAGTTATAAGTGGGCTGAAGTACTAAGTGCTGATGCTTTTGCAGCTTTTGAAGAAGCTGGATTTGAAAATGAAGAAGCTATAAAAGCTACAGGACAGCTTTATCGAAATACCGTACTGGCACTTGGTGGTGGTAAGCATCCAATGGAAGTTTTTAAAACTTTCCGGGGTCGCGAACCGAGTACGATCGCTTTACTCAGGCACAATGGTCTAGTAGGAGCTAAGTAGGCGAAAGATAAGGGAGATAGGGAAGTGTGGGGAGTGTGGGGAGAGAGGGGGGAAAGATTTCTTCCCCATCCTCCCAAACCTCCTATACCTCCTTTTCCTCCCATACTTCCCACACCTCCCGCACTCCCTGTTTGCCCTACGCCCAATCTCCAGTCCCTAGCTTTAGAAGTCTAAAGCTTGTCTAACACAAGTGGTTCTTTGGCAACATCGGCTAAGTTGATACTGGTTACTAAATTTTGCCACTGCGCTTGAAGTGCGGTATCTTTAGGGTTTTTCTGGCGCAATTGAGCTAGCGTCGCTAGTGCCTCGTACCATATCCCATTTTGGACATAAATTGTATAGCGCTTAAGAAGTTCTGCGGTTTCTAATTCTTTAGCTATTGATTGATTCAAATCAACTCGTTGAATAACCCCTTCAACATAAGTCCAAGGAGTATTTTTTTCTTTATCGCAGTTAATACTAAAAAACCAACGGTATTCTTTGTTTAACGCCAAGGCAGGAGCATCGCTAGGTAGGGAGATGCGTATTACTCCTGGCTTATCTGGTAGAACGATTGATTTTCCGTGGTAAATCTCCTTAGAGTCTTTAGAGTCGGAATTTTCTTGCACCACAAATTCCACTGCATCAACCACATCCTTGGTGTATGGCACATAGAAAAACCAACTTGGACGTTCTAATGTTGTTTGTGCCCAGACATTAGTCACCCCGTCTTTCTCACTAAACGGCACCAAAGCCGTGAGATCGGGTTGATCGGGTTTAGTAAGCGGACACACATTTCCCCGCGTAGCCCCACCCCGGACGCGTCCTCCTGGAGTACGCCCAGGTGGAACAGGGGGTTGCTCAAAGCGTGGGGTTTGAGCAACAATCATTTTAGAATTAGGGCGATCGCCAAGTCCACGACCGACAGTAGAAGTCTGGCTAATTAATAAACTGGTGCAGCTCAAAACTAGTAGTAAAAATAATTTTATTGGTTGTAAATTAAATTTCATAAAAAGCTCACTCGATCGAAATTTTAGATTTTAAATTGGGCATGGCGCAAATAGAAAGTTTGGTCAGGGTTGTTGGTTTTTTATAATTTCGCCACAGTCTCCCCTCCCCTTACACTTCCCATTACCTAAGTATTTAAACTGAGAAGTTAATTTTTTTTGGAATTATAAATTGACATCAATCCAATAGTGGCTAGTAAGGACAAAGCCGAGGGCACAAAAGGCACCCAAGCACCCGAAATTAACAGACCGAAGCAAACTAGATACAGAACGCTAGAACTAACACCAACTACTAATGCCAACCAGGGTAATGAAAGTTTTCGCCAAGCCAAGATTCCCCCCACTAAAGACCAGCCCCAAATCCAGACTATTTCGTACCATAGCGACCAAACCCGCAGCAATGGACGCCCATCTTCCACAGCGCTGAGAATTTGGCTGACCATATGTGCTTGTACCAAGACTCCTGGCATTTGCTCGTCTAAAGGAACTCCGTAGGGTGTCGGCCAGGTATCTGGAGAATCACCTCTTGACACCACACCAATCAAAACAATTCGGTTATTGATAGCATTAGGATTAACAGGATCGGATAAAAATTGGGTTAGCTTCACCTGTTGGGCTATTTGTTTTGTGGAACGGTAGTTGAGTAAGATTTGACCGCCATTAGCATCAATATTTTGATAACCACCACTACGAGAGTTGAGATTTGGAAAAACAGTCTTACCTAACTGTAAATTTCCTTGGGGGGTAAACTTAACATTAATTCCTAAAGGTCGCAGATAGAGGGAGGCCAGTTGTAGACTGAATGAGTAGGAGGCAGAACACAATGATGTCGGCTCTTGGTTCATAAATAAAAGATGACGACGGATGACTCCATCACGGTCATGTATAAAGTCGCTGAATCCCAAATTTGTTGTTGGAATTTCAGGTGGTGGTTGAATACCTCCGATATTGGCTGTACCATCGCTCCCCTTACATACGCCAATTAAGTTAGGAGTTTTTTGGAGACGATTAATTAAATCTCGGTCTTTAGCCTGAAAATCACGGTAGATATCTAAGCCGATCGCTCTAGGTTGGTACTGATTGAGTTTTTGTAGAAGTTTGTTGAGAGATTTTTCCGAAATTGAAGCTCCAATCAAGGACTCACCATTTTTTCTTTGAGTTGCCAAATCATCATCGTCAATGGTAATGACCAGCAGTCGGGGATCGATTACCTCCTCTGGACGCGATCGCATCATCTGGTCAAAGGCTTGAATTTCTGGATTTTCCAGCACTCCCAGCAACCTCACCCCAAAAACTAAGGCTGTGATTGTCACACTGAATGACAAAGCGATGCTAAATCTGCGTTTAATGGATACAGGTGAATTCGATGTCTGTTCACTCTCTGTAGACCTTAATTCATCCCAGGTGGGGGGCATCTGGGCTGGATTTTGGCAAATCATCGGTAGCCAAGTCGCACAGGGAAATCGATCTTCAAGTCCTTCCAACCGTTCCCGTGCTTGCCGCACTGATTGATATAAAGACTCTCCTCTAGCAAAACCTTGGAGAAAATATTTTAAAAACTCTTGAGCAACCTGGTCTGGAACCGGTTCGCGCATGATAATTATCTGAGGAATTTGCAAATCAGCTAATTCTCGTGCCAATCCCAATCCATCGCAGGAATTAAATATAGCTAGTTGCAAACCATTTTCAATGGCTTTCCTCAGAGCATACTTTAACTCACCAATAGTGAGACTATCAGTTTTATTCAAGTAAATTCGTCCGCATTCTCTATTTCCTTGACTAGAACTATGTCCGGCAAAAAAGAGAATATCCCAGTTTTTTCCCCACAGATGCTCAGTTAATTCTTGGCGCTGTGGTTCGACGAGAAAACTGACTTCGGCGTTGCTACACTCTTGCAATAAAGCTCGATCTGCCTGAGTGTTAATTCCTTGACTATTACCGACAATTGCCAAGATATTGACTAAAGGATTGGGAGTGCGTAAGTTGTGAATGCGATCGTAAGTGGGTGAAGAAAGAGCGATTTCAGCCTTGGGGTAGCGTTCTAATAAGTCCCACAAATGCCAGGGTAATAGCTGTAATTGGCTATTTTCTGTTTGTAAAATTACCCTCACTTGTTCGGTGGACGACAATCTTTCTAACCATTTTTCTCTTATAGAGCGAAACTCCTCTGCTCGCAGCCAGGTATTAAAGCGTACCCGCAAAACATGAGAAGTGTTTTCGCAGTCTTGGATCATCGATACATTTGTCACCTGCACTTGCTCAGCGTAGAGACGATAGCGATTACCTATCTGTCGATAACTAGACTGCCAATGATTATAGTAGAGCGGCATTTCGGGAAATGGAGGTAACTTCCCCGTGACTTCTGTTGTCGCACGCTCGCGTTCTTCACCAATTTGCAGGGTGACAGCAAACCCTTGCTCAAAACTACCCTCTGCGAACTTCAAAAATACTAACTTACCCATGACCGTCGCTATCCCTCTCCCTGTGCAAAATCACAAACCTTTAATGTCTGATGACAAGTGTCACAAGCGCGTACATAATTTTTTTGAAAATCTCAAAAAGCCGATTTTAATTTTTAATTAATCAATTTACCACTTATAAATTACCGACAAAGAGGGAAGATAGCTAGATGTTTTAAATCCGGAAATATTCAGTAATACTAATACCATTTAATGCTACCCTAACGCTAAAGTCTTCTCTGGGTTCTCCACGAAACTGTAACTGAATGTAATTGTCTGATTTTCTGGATTGAGCATCCAAAAAGACTGCTCCGGAACTATCTAGAACGGTGAGATGAACTCCTGGTGGTAAGTAAATTTGACTGCCAGTTGCGTGCAACTGGAGGAGGATACTGGTTTGGTTATCCTTTTGGGGGCTGATTTCCACAATTAACATTACAGGGTGATTGAGAATTTGGATGCCCAAATCAATTAGTTTTGCACGTTTGGTAAATGATTCTGGTCGGTTGAGAGCATTTAGTTCTACAGTTTCAGTGCTGCGAAAAGCATAAGCTGGTCTGAGTTCCGGTAGATTCCATAAAGATTCAACAGTTTGCCAACCCGTCTCAAATATACCAGCAAACCACTGATTCAAATTTACTAGCGAGGCGAGTGGAGATTCCCGCAACTGCGCCAGATAATCGATGAATGCTTCCAATGGTTGCAATTCTCTCAAAGGTACTGTTTCAGTTGCGACACTAGCTACAAAACCTAATAGTTTTGCTTCTTGAAGCGATTCATCAAATTCAACTACTAAATAACCCACCCGTTCTTCCCAGGTTTCTGGAGGAATGGAACATATCTGCTGGTGTTTTTGAATAGGGCGACACTCAAGACGACCAACTGAGGACACTTGTAGGTCAGCTATATCGCCGCACAGACGCATGATGGGATTCCAACTATCACTAGCTTCCTTGTCGGTTGGAATATCCATCATCTGCAAATAGTCATTCACCACCCATACAGCTAGAGTATTCAGCCGAACTTGCTCTGCTTTTAAAGAATTGGACTGCTCGTTAGCAAATTGCTCGGCAGTTATGCGAGCTGTTTGGGAAATTGGCAATGTTAAGGTGAAATCATCTAGCTGATAGGCGGAGTTATTCATAAGTTAGTCCCTAGCGATTAATGCTGCTATGTACATATCGCCTGCATTCACTAAATTTATGCCATAAAATAAAGAATCATTTTTGAAAAATATAGAGTCGGGTATGGAGTACAGACCAAACAAAGAGTGCTGTTAGCTTTCTCAGGGGCGTTTAAGACGTGCTAGGTCAAAAGTTAAGAGTTATAATTTTCCTCCTGTCCATCTACTCGCCACTTCTAACTTTCCATTCACTGTAAACTCGCTATTTTTGAGTTGCAGCATCTTACTGTAGAATTTATCGTAACAAGTCTCGGCGATCGCTGATGCTGGAATTGCAAATAATACATCTCGATCAAATTTCCCTAAGTTGCGTTCATCTTTGGGTTGGTGCAGCGTCTCGTTCGCCCACAGTTATTTAGTAGAGAACAGAAGCCATCGCTGGTTTGTGCCGCTGATGACTTCTAGTGTTAATTTATGGGGATTATCTTTTTACTTTTTGAGATAATTTGAGATTCAATACGGGCTAGCCGTGGGGCGCACGATAATCTCATTCACATCGACATCATCTGGTTGCTCGATGGAAAAGGCGATCGCTTTGGCAATGGCTTCGGCCGGAAGCGCAATCCTACGAAATTCCTCCATCCCTTTGCCGGCTTCGGCGTCAGTAATCCTATCGGCCAGTTCGGACTCGGTTACACCCGGCGAGATTACTGTCACCCGAATGTCAGTATTTTCCTGGCGCAGCCCCTCACTAATCGCCAGCACAGCGAACTTGGTGGCCGAGTAAACGGCGCAGGTCGGCCATACAATGTGTCCGCCAATGGAGGACAGGTTGACGAACTGACCCATCCCCTGGCGTTTCATCAGTGGCAGTCCGGCGGCGATACCGTTGAGTACGCCACGAATATTCACATCGATGGTCAAGTCCCATTCATCCACTTTCAGCGCTTCTAGTTTTGAAAGCGGCATCACACCAGCATTGTTGACAATGACATCAACGCGCCCGAATTTACTGACAGCAAATTCTACAAAGGCTTGGAAGTCAGTGCGACGGGTGACATCGAGGGTCTGGTATTCTGCTGAGCCGCCCTCAGAGCGGATCGCAGCTACAAGGGTTTCTAGCCGCTCTGTGCGCCGTGCGCCCAGCACAACGTGGATACCCTTGCGAGCAAGTAAACGTGCTGTTGCTTCACCAATGCCGCTGCTCGCGCCTGTAATCAGTACGACTTTGTGTTGGTTGGTAGTCATCAAAGAATTCTCCAAGTTATTGTACGTTTATCAATCAGTCGAGGTATTTAATAGTTCGATATTGTGTGGAATCTTTGATTGATGAGATGTCTAGTACACTCTTAATTTAAAAGAGTCAAAGCCTGCTGCGATCATCTGAACCTCCAGAATTCTTGCCTAATCCTGCATTCTTTTTATTGCCTATGCTCAAAAGATAGACTCAAAAAAGTGGCTGAATATATTGGGACTGCTCTAAGTGTTAGTCTCAGAAAAGATTTGAAAGGAGATTATGATAAAAACAGATACAAAGCAGCACTGTGAGCTTGCTGCTTTGATTGCACAGAACAGTGGCACAGATGGCGTCCATGCAACAGCGATCGAGCGGTTGTTCCTAATTTGCTCCTCACAACCAACTGCACCTCTTCATGCCCTGCATCAGCCTGCTCTGTGTATCGTCGCTCAGGGTAAGAAGCAGGTGATGTTGGCGGACTATGTGTATGTTTATGGTCAAGATCAATGTTTGGTGGTGTCCATCGATTTACCTTTGGTTGGCCAAGTGATTGAAGCGACGCCACCCTTACCGTATCTATGCCTGCGGCTAGATTTAGATCCGGGAGAACTCAGTACACTGATAATGGAAGCAAAATTAGACGCTCCTGCTAACCAGCGACCAGAACCGGGCTTGTTTTTAAGTCCTGTTAGTCCCCAACTGCTGGATGCAGCGATCCGACTTCTACAGTTGTTGGAAACCCCCCAAGATATTGCCATCCTTGCGCCTTTGATTATACGAGAAATTCTCTACCGTTTGTTATCAGGCAAACAAAGTGCGCGATTGCGACAGATTGCCCTAGTTGACAAACGCCTCCAGGGGATCGCCAAGGCGATCGACTGGCTCAAATGGAACTACGAAAAGCCATTTCGGATCGATGCGATCGCTCGTCAAGCCTGCATGAGTCCGTCGTCTTTTCATCATCACTTTAAATCTGTCACTGCTATGAGTCCTTTACAATATCAAAAGCAACTTAGGCTTCAACAAGCCCGTCGCTTGATGCTAGGACAGGGTATCGATGCCGCAACAGCTAGTCATTACGTGGGTTACGAAAGCCCCTCACAGTTCAGCCGTGAATACAGCCGCTTGTTTGGCGCACCACCGTTGCGTGATATCACTCGGCTAAAAAGTGGTCAACAAACGTAAAAGCGAGTGGAGAGTAGGGAAAAGAAATTGATAAATAAAAATAAATCAAAAATTATCCCCCATCAGCTCTCGACTTTCTGAAATAAACATTGTACAAAAAAATTAAACAGTACAGGATGTAAGTTGCATGGGTCGAAAAATTAGCAAAGTTCTTAAACAGTCTGGAGTTATTCCTTATAGAGTTAACAATGGTAAAGTCGAAATCTTGTTAATTACAACTCGCAACCATCAGCACTGGGTAATTCCTAAAGGGGATATTCCCTCGGGAATGAGTCCCCCCGATTCAGCAGCTAAAGAAGCTTGGGAAGAAGCAGGGGTAATTGGGCAAGTGGACGCGAATCAACTGGGCACTTATAAATACCGCAAACAAGGCAAAGCTTATCGGGTCAAGATGTATTTATTACCAGTTGATATCCTGAGTGAAGATTATCCAGAAGCAACAAAAAGAAAACGTCAGTGGGTAGAAATCAATCAAGCTATCAGGCGGGTTAAGTTTAGTTCACTCAAACGAGTCATGAAAGGTTTTTTTCAGGTTAAATCTTCCTCTTCTACATTTCGATGTTAGCCAGATAAGTAGGTGGGTAGGAAAATTTATCGTTGAGGTAAAGCAGGAGGAAAGAGAGTTTTAGTTTAGTTAATCTTTCTTCACATGGTTTGGTTTTATTGTGCCGACTTACTTAGAGAAATACAGATTAGAAAAAAGCCCTCCGAGCAATACGGGGGCTTTTATAGAAGCAGCTATTTTTAAAATCCAAGTTCGCACCAAAAAAAGCTAGGTTTTATAGCAGGAGGCAGGGGACAGAAGGCAGTTCTTGCTGGAGGCAAGAGGTAAAAACATTACTCTTGTTGACATTCACGCTTGTTATTATGTCCTAAGCTAAGTAAGTCGGCACAATAAAACCAAACCATGTGAAGAAAGATTAACTAGACTAGAACTCTCTTTCCTCCTGCCTCCTGCCTTACCTCAACGATAAATTTTCCTACCCACCTACTTATATAACTACGGCTATATCTACAGAGACTATGAAAATTTTGGGAATCGCTCTTACTGGGTAGAATTATCATAGTCTAAATCCAGAGTAAACTTACCCAAGTTTTTATACCGACAATTCCATCAGCTTGTAATCCTTTAGATTTTTGAAAACTAACAATTGCATCTTTAACTAAATCAGTGAAATGCCCATCAATGACATCAGTATATAATCCAATATCTTTTAACTGCTGTTGTAATTGTTTTACTCTTAGTCCAGAATCTCCGAACTGTAAGTCATTAAATCTATTCAAATCAGCTCGACCACTAACACCAGCTACACCAGATACATCACCTTCAAATTGATGGATTAGGTATTGCCCTTGCCAAGCACTAGGAATACTTGGGTTCTGAGTTCCATAGTGAGCAATCCATAACGGATAATTAGCAAAATCAGATGGATTGCCAAGTTGTTGCCAAAAACTGGGAAAGGTATAAATAATTGGTTTAATTGGTTTTTGTGTTTGTTGTAAAAGGGCTTTTTCCACTTCTGCTAACCACTGCTTCGCTGCATTAATTACAGCTTGGCTACTGACTTTGTCAGTTATCTCTACATCCAGAACAGGTGGCAGGTCTCCCGGTTCTAATTTACCTAGAGTTTTTAAGAATTCCTTTGCTTGGTCAACTGGGTTAGATGTATGTGGGTGAAAGAAATGATAAGCACCCCGAATAATACCAACAGCTTTCATGGTCTGCCAGTGATGAGCAAAAGCAGAGTCTTTAATACTAGCTCCCTCTGTGGCTTTGACAAAGGCGAAGGTTTTACCAGAGTTTTTGACTGCTGTCCAATCTACTCTGCCATCTCGATCGTAAACATCAATTCCTTGCATACAATTTTTTACCTTTTGGAATAGTACAATACTGAACTTATCAGAGGTTCTAATCAAATTTATGCGATTTCCGAATATTTAAGTTAAGTACAGAAATTTACTTAAGGTTGAGTACCAACCAGTCGTAATGGAGTCACTCTGACTTTGCCTGTACAAGGGTGGATTTCTTCCGTCAGGGTAAAGTGTTGGTAAGCATTAGGAGGCGTGATTTGAATTTTAGTAGATGTTGGGCAGTGTTCCTCTGAGGAGCTAACGTGGTTGTATGCTATCTGAAATGAGGCTTGTGCCCCAGGAGCTAAAGTTACTTGTTGTCGAGGTTGTTTACTCGAAAAGTAAGTGTCCTGGGAGCGGAGAACTTTAACCCCCTCCAAAGGCCGATCTTTGGCATCCAATAATGCTAATCCCGGATAACCGTGTAAGGTACAAGGGAATGAGGCGTTATTGGTAAAGGCGTAGGTGAGTCCAACGTTACCAACGCCAGCATCTTCGGAGACTCGGCGGACTGATAATTGGCTAGTTTCACAGCGGGTCGGATTTGTGGCAATAGTGACTTGAGAAGTAGGAAGCTCTGTAGTTTTTTCTGTCGCTGTAGGTGTTGAGGTCAATACAGTTTGCTTCGTCACCTGCTGGGTGCTTGCTGGCAAGGCTTGCGGCTGTTTTGTAACAGAGGAAGAACCGACACAACCAGCAGTCATAGCAGTTAGGAGCAACAATATACTGCCTTCCAGAATTAGAATTCGCATATCTTCTTTTTTGTAGTGAACTACCTACAATGATGCTTAATATACAGTGTAAGTTTCCAAATTCAACCTAATTCAAAATTATTTATTGTTTCAATCAAAGCACTAATAATTCTTAGTTCACTCATTAAATGCCCTGGATGGTCAACCATAATAAATTCAACTTATAGAAAAGCAAAAGCAGAAATTAAAATCTAGATAATAAGTTTTACTAATTTTTTATAAAACGTTTAATTAAATAATAATTCTGTAAGTTGATATTTTTAGGTTAGTTTTATTATTGGATATTTGATATCAGATAAATGCTCGACTAAACTCTGTTGAATAGCTCCAATGAATTCTATTTATGTAGGCTTTCGCTGATGACGATAAATTTCCTTAAATCTAGCAAAATTAGTCTCAAAATCCTCAGACATAAAGCTTAATTACTTGAGTTTTTCAACGATAACATTGAATTCATCTCACTGAATCTTACTCTCACGCCAAGTAACTTCTAACAACATAGTTGTGCTTATCTTGTTTGATTTGTCAAGTTAATTTATCTTAAATTTAGATGAGTTTAACCTGGATTTAAGTAGAACTATGTGAAAAAACCAAACTATGTAAATAAAAATCAAATAGGCTAAAACCCTCTTTCCATCTGCTTCCTGCCTCCTGGTCACTGAACGTACCCCTGCTCTTAAGCAAGCAACGCGTAGCGTCTGGTAGAGAAGCCGAAGTGTGCCTTCTGCCCGATCTTAATAATAAATATTCACGCCTACCTACTTAGCGATCGCTTATTTTCTACCCAATCTGACAAAATCAGATTGCTTCAGCTAAACTTTTCCTCTTGTCAAAATTATAATTTGTAATTACTGTAAGTATGCTGTACTCTAAATTCAGTGTGCTTTGGGCGTGATAGTTTGAAAATATCATACCCAGTATCCCCGACTTACGGAATGTATGTGGTTTCAAGTGATTTCTTGCTGTTTTTTGTCATAAATTTAATTTTCGTACACGTTTATTCAAGAAGCCTCATATATGTTTGAAACAAACTTTTCTGATTTCGATGACTCGGCTTTGCCTACTGGTTTTCCCTCAAGTCAGAGTCTAGGATCGAACTTAATTCCTAACTTCTTGTCAGCTCAGGCACAGTTAATAAATCCTCAGTCAATTGCCTTCGTCGATTTAAATATTCCTGACGCACAAAAAATTCTTCAAAATTTAACTGCTGACGTTATTATTCCGCTTTCACCCGAACAAGATAGTATTACGCAAATCACTCAGACGCTCTCTCATTATGACAATCTTTTAGGGGTTCATGTTATTTCCCACGGCAGCTCTGGGCAACTGAACCTCGGGGATTCTCTAGTCAATCTTCAGACACTCAACAGCCGAAGTCAAGATTTACAAACCTGGGCAGATGCCTTGGCGCCTGATGCCGATATCTTGCTCTACGGTTGTGATGTTGCCGCAGGTACAGTGGGGAGTACCTTTGTTTCCAGATTGGGGCAATTGACTGGCGCTGATGTAGCTGCATCGACAGATCCAACTGGGAATGTATCTCAAGGTGGCAACTGGGTACTGGAGTACGCAACTGGTGCAATTGAATCTCCTCTAGCCATTAAGCCTTCGCTTTTAAACACCTATAATGGGCTATTGGCTAGCTTTGATTACACTAATTTTGCGAGTACGAGTGGACTCAAACTTAACGGTAGTTCGGCCCAGTTTGGTACTGCACTGCGTTTGACTCCAGCCTCTACATCTCAGGCGGGTAGTGTTTTCTATACCACTCCAATTGCCTTGAATGCTAACACCTCCTTTCAAACCCAGTTCCAATTTCAATTGAGAGGTGGAACTCTTGGTTCGGATGGATTTACCTTTGTGCTGCAAAATAGTGCAGCAAAGGCCAATGCTAAAGGTAGTATCGGTGGCAATTTAGGCTATGGCGGGACTCTCACCCCTATTACTGAAAGTTTGGCGATTAAGTTTGACACTCATAAGAATGCAACAGATCCTAACAACAACAATATTGCGGTGCTGCGAGATGGTAATGTGAACGCTGCGCTTGCAACCACTAGTACTGTAACTGATTCAAACTTAGGTACGCCAATCGATCTCAACTCTGGTACGCCAATAAATGCTTGGATTGAGTACAATGGCAATACCGACAAACTGGATGTTTTCCTTTCCGAAAGTTCGACTAAACTTGCAACCGCCAAAGCAGCACTTTCCTACCAGATTGATTTGACTTCTGTTCTCGGTTCCCAAGCGTTTGTTGGCTTTACTGCTGGGACGGGAGCTAAATTTAATGCTCAAGATATTAACAGTTGGAAATTCGAATCCAATAATGATAGTGATGGCTCAACTGGTAATGATAGTGATGGCTCAACTGGTAATGATAGTGATGGCTCAAGTGGATTAATAGGCTATTGGAAATTTGAAGAAGCAGCAGGTAATACTGTTTTAGATAGTTCTGGTAAAAATAATAATGGATCGTTGATTAATTCGAGTAGAACGGTTGGGTTATATGGCCAAGCTCTTGAAGTGAGTGGAAAGAATAGCTCCCATGCCAGTATACCTGCTTCAGCTACTCTTAACTCTATGACTAATCAACTCACTGTCTCAGCTTGGGTACGTCCAAATGGTCAACCAGTGGGTTTTCATGCTGTTGTAAATAGACAGATTGGCACTCTTATTCATCCCGATCAATTCTTTTTGGGGTTTGGTCCTAAGAATCAAGTAACTACCTATAAATGGGAAATAGGCACTACAAATGGTGAAGCTAGTGTTTACAAAGGTACACCAGCTAGCGATCGCTGGGTACATATGGTAGGGACATACGATGGCAGTACAATCAATCTTTATGTTGACGGTGTGCAAATTGGTAGTAGCCCGCTTACTGGCAACATATTAGTAGATAACAATCCAGTAACTATTGGTGCAGCGGAAAACTATGCTGATGGGAGACCATTGGGTGACCGTTTCAATGGATTAATTGATGAAGTCCGCATCTATAATCGTGCTTTGAGTGCGACTGAAATTAAAAACTTACCGTGAAATAGTTTACTAATCGAAGAAAACAAAGGTATGGACAAGTTTAGTTAGGGAATAATATTCCCTAACTAAAAATCTATTGAGGGCATCGGTAAAAGGGTAAGGTAATTAGATTGTTATGAAGATTATTACAGCTTAATACAAGACAAAAACATTAGTAAAATCAACATCAGCTGATTAAGTTGGCAAACTTATCTGTTGCTTCAATTAAGGCACTGCAAATTCCTGGTTCGCTCATTGAATGTCCGGCATCAGGAACCACTATAAATTCGGCTTCGGGCCAAGCGCGATGCAATTCCCAAGCTGATATCATCGGGCAGACTACATCGTAACGTCCCTGAACGATTACAGCCGGGATATGGCGGATGCGGTCAATATTTAAAAGTAATTGTTCTTCGGTTTCAAAAAATCCCTTATTCATAAAGTAATGGCATTCAATCCGAGCAAAAGCTGAGGCAAATTCATTTTCACCAAACTTTTGCATCAGTTCTGAATCAAAAAAAAGTCTACTTGTACTAGCTTCCCAGATTGACCAAGCACGAGCTGCTGTCAGTTGAATATCTAAATCTGGACTGGTCAAGCGTTTATAATATGCTGCAATTAGATCTTCACGCTCATCTATAGGAATTGGTTTTAAATATTCTTCCCAAGCATCAGGAAAAATATAGCTAGTGCCTTCTTGGTAGAACCAACGCAACTCTTTTTGTCTGAGCATAAAGATACCACGAAGAATTAATCCCGTGCATCGAGAGGAATGGGTTTGACTGTAGGCTAATGATAAAGTGCTACCCCAACTACCACCAAAGACTGTCCATTTTTCTATACCTAAATGTTGGCGCAGTTTTTCGATATCGCTGACTAAATCCCAAGTAGTGTTTTCGCGTAATTCAGCATGGGGTTTACTTTGACCGCAACCGCGTTGGTCAAACATCACCAGCCGCCATTTTTCTGGATGGAAATATTGACGATAAAAAGGTGGACATCCACCACCAGGCCCTCCATGTAGCAAAACAATGGGTTGACCTTCGGGGTTACCTGACTCTTCAAAATGGATAGTATGTAGGTCAGAAACCTGCAAATTTCCTTCTCGGTAAGGCTCGATCGCTGGGTAAAGTTCTCGCATTTTAGATATCCTATCAGCAATACAATCATAGCGATCGCTATGATTTTATGTAACTTCCAAACAAAAAATTTATGAGCATCTAAATAATAAATGAAACATACCTTGAAAAGCTAATTAATGGACAAGTATAAGGGACTATCAGTTATGATGGGCGACTGTATCACACAATTCGGATTTATAAATCTGGAAATTTTAATTGCTTATCAGGTGAGGAGGGTTATGGATGAAGTCGTCAAAAAATTAGCTGCATTGGGTTTACCTGGAATGATTTTAGCGCTGGCAATGGCAGCTACAAAATTTACAGGTAGTGCTGCCATCACCGCTGCTTTAACTTTTCTTGGTGGGCCTGCGGGAATGCTGGGTGGAATTGCTGTTTTGGGACTAATAGGTTTGATTAGCAATGCTTTGGCCAAAGTAATTTTGGAAGGCTTTTTAATAGGTATTTATAGCCAGCGACGAGAGACTGAATCACAGACAAAGCTTCTTAAAGAAATTGATTTTTTGCTATTGTTTGACCGCAATCTCAAAGCAAGGCTCAAAGCTACTGTAAAAACTGAGGGAGTAAATGTCACTAAAGAGGTAATGGCTATTTTAGAAAATGTCCCAGGCATGACTCACGCGCATCAGATTTTAAGAGTTCTAATCCCATCATGAGACTGAGAGATGGAACAGTGGTGAGAACATGGAAAAACCCCGTTGGTGTTGACCACGTTTTTTTAAGCGATCGCAATCACAAAATGATTTACGGCGGGTTTGTCGGTTGGATTCACAGTCAAGGTTTAAATCAGGCGTTAGATTGTATTAGAAGAGACTTTACTTAAGAGAGTAAAAATTATGTTTGATATTGCGGTTTACTAGGAAATCCTGTATTTCCCTGATTAAGCGATCGCAAATTCTGTAAATGCTCGTTTACTAAGATGACGGAAGCCTAAAATAATATTGGTTTTGGGGATACCTACTGCCAACAAGGCGATCGACAATCACCAAGTCGCTGCTGTCTTCTTGAACCCAGATTTTACTCTTTCAGTAATTTATCTCAGTACGTTTGAATTTTATTTATATAAAAGCTACTGTAGTCTTCCTGTCAAGGATTTTTAATAAATGTGTCCAGTCGGTGTTCGTACTAGTCACTCAACTTATGTCTTGGAAACTGGTTTAGCAAGGCTTTGGCTGATATTGGTGGGAGTAAACCAATACCAGGATGAGCAAATACCCTGTTTGCGTTACTCAGCAGTAGATTGTCAGGGTTTAGCAGAAGCATTAAATGCTGCAACTGGCGGATTTCCGCAAAAGGATGTCAGGATTTACCACGATTTTGCTCACCAGCAGCCGCGATTAGAAAATATCCGTACCAGTCTCAAACAAGTAGCTGCTGCGGCTAAATCCATTGACACCGTTCTGTTTTATTTTTCCGGACATGGGATGCTGGAGCCATCGACTCAGGAGGTGGTATTGTGTCTCCAAGATACTCAAAAAGACAACTTAATAGACACTGGTTTAAAGTTGCAGGAATTATTACAATTATTAGAAAATTGTCCTGCACAGCAGCAAATTTTATGGCTGGATGCTTGTCATAGCGGTAGCATGACATTGTTTGGTGCTAGAGGAGAAACACCAATTGATCCCCAACTCAACCCCACACAAGAGTTAGTAGAAATTCTCCGCCAACGTGCGGCTAAGAGAAAAGGATTTTATGCTCTATTATCTTGCGATCGCTCTCAACAATCTTGGGAATTTCCTCAACTTAAACATGGAGTATTCACTTATTTTTTAATTCGCGGATTGCGGGGAGAAGCTGCTGATTCCCAAGGTGTGATTGAAGCAGATGGACTTTATCGCTACGTCTATCACCAAACTCTGGCATATATAGATAAAGCTAACCAGCAATTGCGGCTAATTAATCAGCTGAAAAAAAGCCGAGGTGAAGACCAAATTCATTCAGAATATCCATCACAAACGCCTAAGCGAATTGTGGAAGGAATTGGAGAGGTAATTTTAGGAATAAAACCAGATAATACAGTATCTACAAGACATCCACGACAAGCATTAGTTATAGAGGGATTTCCTAAGAGCAAGAGTGCTTTGGCTTTGAGTAAAATACTAAATACAGCTGGTGGCTTTGAGATAAATTATTGGAATGTAAGCGAAAAAACCCCAGTTTCAGATGTCCGTAAAGCAATTCAAAAGTGTTTGCTGTCTGAATCTTTTTGTGAATCACCTAGTAACGCCAATCTTTTAGAAGAAATTCCAACTGTATTTTTATATCTCCGAGGACAGATTCAAGAAACAGAACAAGGAGAAGCTGTATTCATACTTTTTGATAATGTGGTAATTAATCGCTCTTGGTTGAGAAAACAACTGCGTCGCTGTCGTTCGCAACAAATTATTATCCTCGATTGTCCTCTTGCAAGCGACAGTTGTGTATCTCTCCGGGATTGGGTAGAAGAACTGCAACTCGGACTAGATACCCAACAATGTTTAATTACTGCTGCTGCGCCATCTTCGGAAAGTCAACGCTTTGTTTCTTCGTTAGTGGAAACCCTCAATAGGGTAGCCCAGCCTTTCGTCCTCACGATTCAACAATCTGGACTAACCGCAGCAGCTTGGATTACACAATTACAACTTGAATTATCAGGCATTGATATTCAATTATATTTTTGGTTATTTGGTTCTCAAGGTGTGATTGAAGTTTTCCCCGGAAAAACTTTGTTTTCTAGTGATAGTTCTGAGCAAAAAGCTGAAGATGTAGATGATTTGAATTCAACAGTAGGTATAGATTACACTCAATTGCGAGATTTACTCAAGGCTGGGAGATGGTTGGAAGCAGATCGGGAAACTACAACTTTGATGTTGAAGATAGCTAATAAAGAAGAAAAACGCTATCTTGATTTAGCAAGTCTGGAAAACTTTTATTGCGATGACTTGTGTACTATCGATAAACTTTGGGTTAAATATAGTCATGGACGCTTTGGCTTCAGCGTTCAGAAACGGATTTGGGAGAGTATTAGAGATACTTCTGGCAACGATCCTGTGCTGGCTTTGATGATTGGTAATGATAATGTTGCTGCTTCTCAAACTTGTATTGATTTTGCTAATCGCGTCGGCTGGCGTTTAAAAGATTCTTGGATAGATTATAGTCACCTAAATGTAAATGACGATGCTCCTAGTGGGCAGTTTCCTTTCTTTGGTTTTTTTGAGCAAGTTTGGCGACTAAAGGTATTAGGTGTTTGGGAATGGCATAGTGCGATCGCCACGGCTTCATGGTGGCGATTATGTGTTACTTTATTCTCTCGGATTCAAACTTGTCAAAAATAAAAATTAGAGCAGTTTTAATTGAATTGAAATACAATCTTGTAGTGGGAGAGTAATACTTTTTCATCAACAATTGGTTTATTTAGTTTCAGATAAGTTTTTTAATATATAGAGAGACGAAAATATGGTTAAACTACCGATATATCAATCGCTTTGGAATCTAGCTCGATGTATAGGAATACGAAAAGATTTGCTGCTATTTTTGGGTTGGTGTTTTCTCTAATTGTTTGTCTCAACTTTGCCGTTATCGCTCAAGATACTCCAGATGTTCCTTCTGTGAATATTCCACCATCCGGGACTTGTTCAGTTCCTGCGAATCTCAAAACTCAACAAGTCATTGCTGACAATGGTGATAGCCGAGTTAAAATGGGCGATCGCATTAAAGTTAGAGTTTACGGATTGTCAGCAGCCACAAATTTGACGGCTGGCAATTCATTCGATCCTCGACAATTAGTCTTATACTTGAATGGCTATGAACTAGAGAACATACACGCAGAACCAACTATCGTTATGGTTCCGGATCGAGAGAAAAAACTAGTTGTCGATCGCGATTGGTTAGCTTTTCAACTCGAACGTAATAATCCATCAGAACATGTGTGGAATGCGCTGATTGGTAGAGCTAATCAATACAGTATTAACGCGATCGTGGGAGTAGGCTGTCCCAATAAAATTGCGATTCCAGTCAGCAACCCTCTGTCACCTCCGCAAATCAAAATAATTCTGTTATCGTGGCGCTTTTGGCTGTGTTTGCTTCTACTTTTGGCTGTGGGATTATTATTCACTAGGTATTGCCGAAACGCCCTTCGTAGCCCTGGAATAGAAGGAGTTTACTCAAAAAAAGAAGTAATTGCTGGTCAGGAAATTTTAATTCCAAAAGAAGTTAGCATTGAACCCGAACAGCGAAAAACACGAATTGCTCGATTTTTTCTGGGAAGAAAAAAATTATATAAAAATCCCTTCAGCTTATCGATATCTCAACTTGCTTTCTGGACATTTATCATTTTTGGTTCTTACATTATTATTTACGGAATAACAGGAAATTATCGTAATGTTTTGAACCAACAATCCCTAATATTATTAGGAATTAATTCTGTAACGGTATTTGGTAGTTCATTGATTGATGGGCAAGGTAATGAGAAGAATAGAAAGGGTAGTCAAGGCGTTTCAGAAGGGTTCTTTCTAGATATATTATCTGATATTAATGGAGTTAATTTTCATCGATTCCAAACATTTATTTGGACAGTAGCAATTGGACTATTCTTTATTTGGGAAGTTGCTAAAAATCTAGCAATGCCAGAATTCGACCAAACACTTCTGACGCTACAAGGAATTAGTTCCGCTACATATTTGGGACTCAGAGGACAAGAAGAGCATGGAATGACAACAGACCCGGAATCTACATTCCTAAAAGATAACTCATTGGAACAACAGCCTATACCAAAAGTAGACAATCCCCCAGAAAGTGCAGTACAAGACAATCCACCAGAGAGCGATTCTTTGAGTAATCCTGGCTAAATATGGAGAGTATTTTCGTGTATTAGACTTTTAATTTTGGCGTTGCGATCGCTGTTGCTCAAATCTCTCGTTAGATTTAGACCCCCGACTTGTTTAAGAAGTCGGGGATTTATTTTTTCAGCAATGATTAATAATTTTAGATATTCTTTAAAATATACAGTCAGATTTGCAATCATAGCTTGTATGGTAATTCTGCACCCCGTTTCCGATTTCATAAACTATGATTTTGCACTCAGTGAATCCCCTAGTTATTACTATCAAGGGTATTGTTCCCAAAGCAGCGAGCGCTTAACATTACCTCGCACCGCAATGTCCGAAGCGATCGCCCACGGACTAATGCAACATCTTGCTAAAGATGACTGTTATTCTCGTGAAGGCAAAATGTATGGGATATTATTAGTTGAATTGCCTAATGGCGAACAACGGGTACTTAAAGCTTTCTCTGGTCTTTTGCATGGTTGCAGTGTGGTTGAGGGCTGGGTGCCACCAATACCGGGAAGAGACGAAGTTGCTTTCGAGGAAGCGCGTACTTTGGCACAGTTAGACGCTATCAAGCGAGAAATCCTTACTTTAAAGCAACTCAAGGAACGCCAGCAGTACGAAAACTTATCTGGTGAGTTTGAGCAGCAACTACAAGCAATCAGCGATCGCCATCGCGATTGCAAACATCAACGACAACAAAAACGTCAGCAAATCTGCAATACACTGACTGGCGCAGCCCTGACTATTGCCCTTGAACAACTCGACGCCGAAAGTCGTCAACAGAAAATCGAACGACGACAACTCAAACGCCAGCAAAATGAAGTATTACAGCCCCTCCAGCAGTCGATCGCAACCGCAGATTTACAGATTCGAGAACTCAAACAACAGCGTAAAACACTCTCACGAGAGTTACAAGCTCATCTCCACGCTAGCTACAGCCTGACAAATTTTGCAGGGCGATCGCGATCGTTGCAACAATTGATGCCACAAGGCTCACCCACAGGCACAGGAGATTGCTGTGCCCCAAAGCTACTCCATTATGCCGCAACACACGATCTCAAACCGTTGGCAATGGCAGAATTTTGGTGGGGAGCGTCTTCAGTCAATCAAGATAAAATCCAGGGGGAATTTTATGGAGCCTGTGCCGAACGATGTCAGCCATTGATGGGGTTTTTGCTCTCAGGATTGTCTCAGCAAGAGGACGCAGGGACGCGGGGACACAGGGATGCGGGGACAGAGGAAGCGGGGATATGGGGACACTCTGAGACATCTTCTTTCACCGCGTCGGAGCGTTTTTCACTCTCGGCATCTTCTTCAGTACCTATTATTTATGAAGACGAATGGCTGACTGCTGTAGACAAACCAGCCGGACTACTTTCCGTACCTGGGCGTTATCGCGATCGCCAAGATAGTGTTTTGAGTCGCTTGTGTCATCTGTTACCTGATGGCATGACACTTGCATCTGTGCATAGATTAGACCAAGAAACATCTGGTATTTTGTTGTTGGCACGCGATCGTCAAACTCATCGACAACTGAGCCAGCAGTTCCAGCAACGGCAAGTTCACAAGGTTTATGAGGCTTTACTTGCAGGTTTTGTAAGAGTCGAGCAAGGTACAATTGAATTGCCATTGTGGGGAGATCCTCAAAATCGCCCTTATCAGCAAGTTGATTGGCAGCGCGGTAAACCGAGTTTGACACAATTCCAGGTGATGGCGAGGGAAGGAGATTACACCCGTGTAGAGTTTACGCCGCTAACAGGACGTAGCCATCAATTGAGAGTTCATGCCTCAGATGTACGAGGACTGGGGGTAACAATTTTAGGCGATCGCCTTTATGGATGCTGTGCAAATGCAAATCGGTTACACTTACACGCCAGGGAACTTGATTTCAAGCATCCGCAATTAGGACAAACTCTGCATCTACAAGTAAAGACACCGTTTTAAATTTATCATAATGAATACCGTAATTACACCAGAAAGAATCGAACTGCAAGCTGGGACAATCGTAAGAATGTTGGGAACTTGGGAAGATTATCAAGCACTCAATGAGCAACTTGGCGATCGCCATATCTATATTCTGCAAATGCTAATCGGTTATATTTGCACGCTAAGAAACTTTGTTTCGAGCATCGCAAGTTGGAACAAATGCTGCATTTACGAATAAATACACCGTTTTGATAGTTGATGCCGACAAACAAAATATATTGACTGATTATTTTGTCACACGTCGTAAAAAATACTCTAAGCTAAGTTAAAAGTACATAAGTAGTGTGAATACTAAATTCTATGTCGTTAACACTTCTAGGGTTAGTGGTACTAGTAGCCGGACTGATTGCCGCATTAACACAAGCATTAGTTGCAGAATCTCGGCTTGCAAAGAAGTTACATAAGTATGATACTTTAATTGATAAAGAGAGGTATGAACAGCAGTTAGAATCAAATATTCATCTACTCGAAGAGCAACAAAACTTCTTGAATACCGAAATTGGTAATCTTCAGCAACAATTCAATGAAATTGATGCAAAATTCTATCTTCAGTCAATAGACTCTTATGAACCAAAATATGATTTTATCAGTTCCACAGACTATATACTACGGCTGAAAAATATTAAATCACAGCAAGAGAGAATGCGAGAAAATAATCAAGCCTATATTTGTGATACTAAATGGAGTTTGGGGGAAAGTAAAAGAGAAGGTAAGAAAATGATAAACGACCTTCTAAAATTAATAGAGTTTGCATTTGAAACTCAGTGTAAAGAAGCAATTAAAGATGTAAGATATAACAATATTGATTCTTTAAAGAAAAAAATCAATAATAGTTTTGATAAAATTAATAAATTTTTAAGAAAGATAGATTGTAAAATTTCAACCGAATACTTACAATTTAAGTTAATAGAGCTAGATATTCAGTATGAGTTAGAAGATAAAAAACAGCAAGAACGTGAGAGAGAGCAAGAATTTAAAAAGCAAATTAAAGAACGTGAAGCAATTGAAAAGGCTAGACACAAAGCTGAAGAAGCTGAACAAAGAGAAAGACTTCACCAGCAAGATCTTGATCGGGTTAAACAAGAAATAGAACAGGCTAAAGGTGAAAAGCTAAAACAACTAGAGCTTCAAATCCAAGAACTAGAACGACAAATCGCTAAAGATAAAATTGATAAAGAAAATGCTCTTTCTGAATCTAGAAAACTTAAATCAGGATACATTTATATAATTTCTAATATAGGCTCTCTTGGACGGGATGTTTACCGAATATGTATCACCTCTCGTAATAAAGAAGACGAATATATTAGGGATATGAACCCTGCTGTTCCATATCAATTTGATGTTCATTTCAAAATTTTCTCAGAAGATGCTTGGGATACGTTGCAGCGTTTGCATCAACGTTTTGAGAATAAAAAGATCAATCTAGTTAACTCAAGGAGAGATTTTTTCAAAGTTTCAATGGATGAGATTGAGCAAGTTGTTAAAGAAATTCAGAAAAAAACTGGTGTTTTGAGGGTTGATGTATTTGAACCAGCACCTCAAGCATATGAATATCGCCAAACTCTTGCAGCACGCAAAAAGCATCAACAGATTAACCCCGACGATTCATATTTAAACGAGGATGTAATAGCGTAAAGTTATGAATAAATTAGGAAAAATCTTAGACTAAATTAGTCTAAAGAGCAAATAATTCTAAAACCAATATGGTTGGACATCTCACTTGCATTTTTTTGTAAGCGGGAACTTGAGCGGCATAGGTGTGGGTCGTTGCGCCATGATCCACCACGCATTACACGAGTTTGATTATTGCTACAGTCTTGCCAAGTATCTCTATTATTAAGGGCATTGTTATAATTTTCATGCCAATGGTCTAAGCACCACTCCCAAACGTTACCGTGTACATCAAATAATCCAAAAAAATTAGCAACTTGGAAACTACCTACTGGAGTCGTTGTTTCACGATAAATTCCTTTTCTTTCTGAGGCGTAGGAATAACGACCATCGTAATTAACTAGGTCAGAAGTAATAGTTTCCCCAAAATGAAAAGGAGTTCTAGTTCCAGCACGACAAGCGTATTCCCACTCAGCTTCACTAGGAAGATGATAGTGTTTACCTGTTTTTTGAGATAAACGATCGCAAAACTCAACAGCTTCAAACCAAGAGATTTGGGTAATTGGATGACTTTTCCCTCCGTTGCGTGATGGGCGAAGTTTTAGGCTTTGACGAACTTCTGGCAAAGTAGCAACTTCTCTCCACTGTGCTTGTGTAATTGGGTACTTGCCTATCAAAAATGGTTTGAGTGTTACTTTATGTTGAGGTCTTTCATTCGAGTATTGTTTTCCTTCAGATTCTGGTGAACCCATCCAAAATTCTCCACCTGGAATATAGACCATTTCTAAAGTTACCCTGTTACCAAGGTCTTCACCTAAGTAGTAGTTATGTCCTCGATTACACTTAATCTCTTTACCTTGGACATCTAGTACTATAAGTGTAAATTCAAATAGCTGAGTCTTCAGAATTGGTGGAACAAGCAACTTTGTATCTTGTTTTTGCTCCAATCTTTCTTCACTTTGGTTTTGACTACGAACAATACTAACTGCTTGTGTACTCTTATGCTCAATCAATTCGCTATTAAATTCTTGAAATTCTAAAACTAAAATCTCTGCAATAATAGCATTAAGTTTTTGCTTAGTCTGCAAACCAATAAATTCGCTATCTGCAAGTGTCCTAACAAATACCAATAATTGCTCTTGTCCTTCAGAAAATACGAGTTCAATCAATTCAGTAAAAAAGACAATATTACTTTTATCAAAAGAGTTGATTTTAGTATTTAAATTATCAAATCCTGTGAACATCAAGAGAGCCTTACGCTCGCCAGGCAATTGAGTATTTGGTATCTTGACTAGCAGCTGTAGCAATTGGGATTTGATACTCATACATTGTAAAAGCTTAAACAGTTATAGCATTTCTCTAAAGCGAGGTATTTCTTACTGCCTTAACCAAGTTTACAAGCTCTAAAGGTAAATCGGCTAAGATGCTCTCTATTTGTATCCCCTCATTTCTAAAGTAACGCTGCTGAGTAGTTGGTTCAGGGATATTACCTCCAGCATGGTGGAGAGCAACCAGCTGCCAACAATCGTTAAAAACTGGAGAACCAGAGGAGCCTTGCAAAGTACAAGTTATATACTGCACCACATGACCTCCTACATATTGAACAAAATTATTCTGAAGCGAAATCTGCTTAGGTTGTCCTGATGGGTGCTGAATTATATTAACTCGGCTACCAATAGTAATTGCTTTAGATGTAAGTGGCAACCAACCCCATTTTTTTCCAGGTTCTCCTCCAAGTTGAACTAAAGTGTAATCAAGAACTTGGTTGGTATGAAAAATTCCATTGGGTTTAGCGCGATACTCATAAGTTTGTTGAGCTTCCCCCCGAAAATTATCTTCGTAGTTAAAACGAAAAATTGTATCTGTCAATAGATTTGAGTTTGGTAGAACATGATTATTGGTCAATAATAAATCTTGAGCAACAAGAAATCCAGTTCCTGACCAGCGTTCTTGGCTGCTTCGTACCCCAATATAGGCAACTGACCGCGCTACCTCAAGTCCCTGATGTAGAAATGAGATTGGACGTAGAGTATTCTCACCAATTATTTTCTCTAAAACATCCTTAGTGGTTTCTCTGCCTCGCCAATCATTAATAATTGGTAACGCTGCAATGGGTGTCATCATGTCATACTTTGTGAGCAGCATGTCCAAAAATCTTTGCTGTTGCACTCCTACTAAGTTCTTCAGAGTATTTAAAAACAGTCCCAATGCCTCATTCTCATAAGTTAAACGTCCATAATTGGACAGATAGCTAACGATCCCACTAACTGCCACAAATGAAGCACCTGAAAGATCCATCATCGGTATCAACTGTTTTAAATCAGCTAGCTCCAATATTTGCTGGCGTGAACGCTCTGTAGCCAGTTCTGGTAAATCTTTTAGGAGAGTTATTAATTGTTTGCGGTCTTGAGCTTCCAGGTTAACCATATTTTTAGTCTTCAAATGAAGTTGGTATTATCAAAAATACAACACACAATTTTATTACTTTGACAAAGACATATAGTATATGTTGACTGCAAAAAACGCTCACTCTGTTTCAAACCCTCACCATTCAACCTCAGAATACGAATGGCCGAGTTCCAAACACGAAGCTTGCACCTTTGAACCTGAATTAGTTCGGGTCTAAATCTCTAAGTAAATTCAATTACGAATTATTTCAACTACGCCCAACCAAACTCGCAACTACTGTCGCCAACTCAGCCGGCTCAATAGGTTTCGGCAAATGCAGCTGATAACCTTCTTGTATCGCTCGCATCCGATCCTCAACTCTTGCATGAGCTGTCAGTGCGGCGGCGGGAATATTTCCTCCTAGTTCTGGAGATTGCGATCGCAGTTTGCGAATTAAAGAGTAACCATCCTCTTGGGGCATACCGATGTCGCTAACTAATACATCTGGTTTCCACTCTCGAATTACTTGCAATGCTTCTGGAACTGATGCTACTGCTCGGACTTCGGCTTGATACTGTTGCAGTACTGTAGTGATAAATTCTCGGTTATCAACTTGGTCATCTACAACCAATACCCGCACGCCAATCAGGGAGGGGGGAACAGGGGGAGAAGGGAGGAGGGAGGAAGAAGGCAGGGAGGGACTTTTTAAAAGTGGTAACTTGACTGTAAATGTCGCGCCTTGTTGTTCGCCGCGACTATCTGCGTGGATGGTGCCGCCATGTAATTCTACTAAATGAGGCACGATCGCTAATCCTAGTCCTAATCCCCCATAAGTTCTGGTGCTAGAACTATCAGCTTGACGAAAACGTTCAAAAACGTGAGGTAGAAAATCAGCACTGATGCCAATCCCGGTGTCAATTACTTGAATTTGGGCATATTTGTCGGTTGTCTGTGGTTTTTCTTCACCATTGACTACTGACAATTGCACCTCTACCCGTCCTCCTGGGGGTGTGAATTTGATGGCATTGGATAACAAATTCCAGATAATCTGCTGCAAGCGGTCGAAATCACCGGAAACTAAAAATCTTGAATTTTCGCCTTTAAAACTGCCTTGTGGGTGTTGAGTGGTTGGGGATTGTGCTTGGAGATTTTGGGTTTCTGGTGAAGGAATCAGGGAAAATCTCAAATCGATTTCCTTAGATTGGGCGGCTAAGCTAACAGTTTCTAGGCTCGACTCAATCATCGGCACTAAATTACAAGTACGGACATTCAGGTGTAATTTACCTCTGTTCATCCGCGATATATCTAGCAAATCTTCAATTAGCTGGGTTTGCGCCTTAGCGTTGCGCTCAATTGTCTCCATACCTTTAGTGATTTGGGTTTCGCTGAGCTTGCTGCGTTGTAATAGTTGTGCCCAGCCAAGGATAGCATTCAGAGGCGATCGCAATTCGTGGGACAATATGCCGAGAAATTCATCTTTCATCTGGTTAGCTTGTTGCAACTGCTCTGTTTGCTGTTGCAGAGATGCAATTAAACTAGCTCTCTCCATTGCGATCGCAATTTGGTCGCAGACTGCTTGCATCATCCCCTTTTGATTCTCGGTGAAGCTTAGCCGAGTCCGACTGCCAAAGGAAAGAGTACCTAATAGCCGTCCCTGTGCAATTAACGGGTAACAATAATAAGCACTAATCCCTAAAGAACGAATCAATTCTGTTTTCGGGTCAGTTGATTGCTGCACATTCTCTACAGCTATTGGGTGGCGTTGCTGGGCTACAGTACCGCAAACTGCTTGACCAAATGCCAACCACTGAATTTTATCTGCCAGTTCTGGGGAAATGCCAGTGTTAGACTGCAACCGCATTACCCCATTCTCTGCAACCAAATAGTTAAAGTAAACATCTAAACCAATTTGCTCTGAGAGTTTTCGGAAGACACTATCGATGAGTACCATCGGTTGCTGGCTCGATAAGAGGTCGTTAGCTGTGTCAAAAAGTAACTTTAGCCTCTGGTAACCTATAGAAAGCGCTTTTTCTGCGTGCTTGAGGTTGCTAATATCTTGGAACACCAAAATACAGATAGCTGGATGACCGTGCATTGCTGGTAAGGTATCGGCAAATACCAGTATAGAGCGCACGCCAGAGCTAGTATGCCAGTCTACTTCTAACCCATCTAAACGTTCGCCAAGAGCTACCCGCACTCCTGGCATTTGCTCGTTGGGAATGCGATTCCCTGCCGCATCTGTATAGTGATAAACTGTGTGATATTCTGCTGCTGGTACACCTTTAGGAAACTCGCCCCCAGCTAATTCGTCAGCAGAGCGATTAGCAAAAGTTACCCGTGCGGTTCCTGGTTCGAGAAATAACAGCGGTCTTGGCATCAGATTTAACACATCTTCCAGCCATTTTTGCTGATTGCGGAGTACTTCTTCTGCGTGCTTGCGTTCGCTCAAATCCAAAATAAACGCTATTGACTCTTCCCGTTTTTCTCCCAACAGCACATAACCAACTAAAATCGGGATTCGGCTACCATCTTTGCGAATGTATTCTTTCTGGTACGGAGTACAAGCACCTTTGGAGTTTCCCTTTGCTTCGATGATACCTTGTTGGTCTAAATATCGATGCTCTGGAACTGTGATCTCTCTCCAACTTAATTCGCCTGCTAACAGATCTTCTTGCGTGTAACCAATTATCCTGAGATATTCGTCATTTGCCCGATGGATACCGCCGTACACGTCGGCAAACGCAATGCCGATAACGTTAGCATCTACGAAACTTGCCAGTTTATCTTCGTAGGCTCTAAGTGCTTGTAGTGCGTCTAGGTGTAGCCCATCAGAGATATCACGCTCATGGCTCAAGTGTTCAATAACCCTCACACTTTGCCAAATCAAAACAGTAAAAATTACAATTAGGACGATGGCAAACACTGATACTGCAAAAGCTGGATCGTATTGTCCGGCGCGTTGACCTTCAACAACTACCCACCCTACTATTAAAGGTACTGCGATCGCCGCAACCAACAAACGTCGTGCAAGTAAACCGCCGTAGCTATCATTTGTAACTACTTTCATTAAACCCTGTTGGCACCGCGCCCACAAAATGCCTATACCTAGTAAATTGAACAACACTGCTGTGTGTAGCGCCATTGATGTTGTATAAGGAGCAATGCCATAAAGAACTTTGACTTTGTAGGCATAACCTATAAGCACCTGAAAGGAAATCAAAGTAGTTATCAAAGCGAGAATTTGGGCATACCAATAACTGCGGTGATTTTGCTCGTTGAGAAACTGTAAAGCTACGCTGACTAGTATAAAGTTTAGTGCCGTATTCACCCCCATTCGCCCTGGATTTGATGTCGCTAAACTGGTAGGGAAGTCAAGAAATAGCAACTGATCGATACCAAAATTCCAGTCGAACAGATATTCACAGAGTGTGAGTGCAGCAATTGTGGTAACTGCTATTGCACAAACCCTAGAAAGCACAAGAATACGGGAGTAGCGGGAATTTTTAATTGTTTTCTCTTCCCCTGGTTGTTTTCCTCCATTTCCCCTTTTGCTTGTTCTTTCTTCTGTTAACAACAGCCATAGCGACATACCACACAGCACAAAGCACAGCGCTGTGTTGAATTTCATCGTGGCCAGACTACCAGGGAAACCGCGCTTAAGAACTTCAATTTCAAGCCACCAACCAGCTATAACCAAGCTGCCAACCAAAATAGGGATTGCACTTGTGATTTTTGCCACAAATGAATTTGCAGGAATTTTAAATATATCTTGCAATCGCAAGCGGTTAACCTTTAACATTGAGTGAACTCTAACCGCATCTATCTAGCGTAATAAACTACCGTATTTCTTACGGGTTAATCATTTAGCTCCACTGTATTTTATGCTGCCCCTTCAGTAACCTTTCATCTACCCCTATACATATTTTTCATTGCACAATTTACACTAATAAATAAATGATGGTTCAAAAATCGACCTTTGTGAGGATTTCCTAATTGCAAAGGATGTTATGGATTATGGTATTAAAAGCGCTGCTCCTCAACAATACCAAACTTTATAATCATTTCAGATAGTGAGGGTGTCAAGAGCTTAGGACTTACGCAATCTACAAATTAATGATAATCTGTGTTACTGCTTTAGTCGTTTCAGGTACTTTGTATACTTTAATTTATTCGCTTACTTTGCGTGAGTGTAGCCATCAGCGTAAAATCGAGCTAGTGCTACTTAGTGCGTTGGGTCGCAATCTTCGTAGCGTCTATTACAGCGGTTTTTGCTATAGATCCAAAGGGCTAAGACAGAGGTATCTGTTAGTGCAGCTAGCTGTGTCCGACGCAGCGCAAAGTCACTAGCCGTACTCCGAGGAAGAAGCAAGCTATAAGTATAAGGATTTTAACTAAGTTCATTTTTATTCATACAGTTTGATTTTATTTTGCCATTTTACATACAGCATAATTATAATTAGGAGAATATATCTTTTGAAGAATTTAATTTTATCAAATATAATTTGATTCTTATTTTCATAAAATTACAAAAATTATAAATATCTAACTTTACAGAATAATATTGCTGAAGTTTAAACTAGAATTAACTTTAGGAAAATGCTCAATTGATATAAATAAGATTACCCCAAAATTTCATATATTTTATTATTTCTAAATTAGATTTTTCTTAAAGTTATTAGTTTGATAGAGCTATTTATAACAAATAAATTAGGCTTTAAACTCTAGAAAAATATATTAAACTACTCTATTAAAGCAATTTATATTTAAATGACAAGCGCAAAAGTTCTATAATAATCTCCGCTTACAGAAAATATTTATGCAGATGTGTGCGTTGTTAGTGCTGGGATAGTAGGGATATCGACTGCTTATATTTTAATCCGCCAAGGTAAGTCTGTAGTTGTGCTGGATAATAATTTGATTGGTGGGGATCGAACATTACAGACAATAGCATACTTATCGAATGTGCTAACCTATTGTTACTACGCATTAAAGCAAATGCACGGAAAAGAGCGACTAAAAATTGTTGACCAAAGTCATACAACAGCAATTATAGCCGTATTCACACCCTTTAGGACATAATGACAAGCATGAATGTTAAAAACAGTAATAGTTTTAAGCTGTCGTGCCTACAAGTTGCACCATTTTAATTGTCAAAAAAGCTACAAACCTTCTTTCTTGTTCCCTGCCCCCCAGCAACCTCAATATGCAAATTAAATGCTTAACAGCTTACCTCCTACCTCCTGCTACAAGTGAATACTTATAGAGGCGATCGCTAGAAAATATTAACTGCGATTTTGAGCAAGTGGATATACGGGAACTTTTTGTTCTAGGTTATAGTCACTAATGACTCTTCCCAATCAGCGATCGCTGCGTTATGTTTCCAAAACTCACTTACCCTTATTTTTGGCAAGCTGCCCTTCACTTCTACAGATGTATACAGTTAGTGTTATCCCTTCTCAGTTTTTACTCAATTGTCTCTATAGATACAAAAATTCTAGCCAATTAGTCGTATTAATGCATATTTAGAGCAATTTTAAATTCTGATTATGAATCTTCGTTATTGGATAAATTTGGCTAAAACCAATTAAATATTAACATAATTGAGAATATTTGCCTGAAAAATTTCTTCAAGCTAGATAACACTACACTTCACGCTTTTTTGCATCCGAAAACCTATATACTAGACTAGACTTTGATGAATTTGAGGCTTTGTTAATTGCAACACCAAAAACTATTAATTTTTAGATGAAATAGTAGCGTATCTTATAGTCTATAGTTTTTAAGGTTTAGTCAAAACTATATCCAGTATTATCAAAAAATTGCAAACTTCATGTGGTGTAACAATCAAGCGGGGAGTGAAAATATGAATTTACGTACAGATGCATTGCAAATCCTCAAAGAAACTAGCCGAACTTTTTATATTCCAATTAGCCTTTTGCCACCGGGATTACAAGAAGCAGTAGCATCAGCGTATTTGTGTATGCGTGCCATTGATGAAATTGAAGATCATCCACAATTAGATAACGTTACTAAGACGAAGCTGTTACGCACAATTAGCCTGAGACTACAGGCTGGGGTTGATGGCTTCCCAGTAGATGCTTTCTTTGCAGGATTTAGTGGGTATGAAAATTCCTTAGAAGAAGTTACTCTTAGGATTAGAGAATGGTCACTACTAGCACCGGAAACTATTGCACCTAGAATTTGGGATGCAACTGCTGCAATGGCAGACCGAATGGGTTACTGGGCAGAAAGAAACTGGAAAATTTGTACAGAATCTGATTTAGATCGTTATACATTTGGGGTTGCAGGTGCAGTAGGATTGTTGCTCTCTGACTTATGGACTTGGTACGATGGAACACAAACTAACCGTACTCAAGCAATTGGTTTTGGTCGCGGCTTACAAGCAGTGAATATCCTGCGTAACCATACTGAAGATTTGAGGCGTGGGGTAGACTTTTTTCCACAGGGTTGGAGTGCAGCAAATATGCAAGAGTACGCACGGCGCAATTTAATGCTGGCAGAAAGTTATACTAAAGGCCTGCCTAACGGCCCAGCTTTAGACTTTTGCCAAATTCCCTTAACCTTGGCTAATGGCACTCTTGACGCCCTTGCTAATGGTAAAGAAAAACTTAGCCGCAGTGATGTATTCGCACTTCTCGAACAACTAATTGGTGTGAACGATTCACGATAAGTTAAAGTTTTGAGGTTTTGTCAAGAGTCAGTATAAAGGAATTCACTCATGCTAGCAAACTGGTTACAGTGTGTCTTCTATCTCAAAGTAATACCGACCAAAAAACTGAGAAATCTTGACCATAATTGACCCGAATATTCGGGCAACAAGAATTTTTCTGGGGAAAGTTACTAAAAATTTCTTAATAATTCAGAGTCTAGAGTTCTCTAAGCAAAGCCGGAGATTCGGAAGCTTCAGTCAGAATTAAGAATACTTTGATACCCAAAGTGAATTTTTAAGAAAATTAAGAAGTTATAGCATGCTTGATTTTCCAAATATTTTGGATTATAGCGACTGACACCTTTATTTTGATAAAATTTCGCCGGATCTATTGCTTTCCAATAGAGTTATTTAAACACGTGTTTCATGAGTTGCTGCCACAGATGTTATCAAGACAATACAAAAAAACCTTAAATCTTTAATTGTTCGCCTTTTTTCTTTCCCTTGACAAATCCTACTATACTCTGAGTTTTTTATGACTTTCGGAGTACGACTGTTGACTCTGTGTCGAACAGAGCTGCACTAACCGTCTCTCTTGCGACCCTCGGGTATCTACGACTTCAAGGGTCGCAAGAGAAGCCAGCAGATTCCGAGGCAAGGCGCAAAGGTAGCAGTGGCTTGACTTTTCCCTACCTCGAAGAGAGCTACACAAAGAAACTAACGAATAAGAAAATATCCTACTGTTCACAGTCAACTGTCATCTGTCATCAACTATAGATTAAGGTGGCTTTAATAAGTATTTATGGAACAGAAAAAATACAAGTCTTCATCCGCACGCAAAAATCTCAACTAAAACAGACTTATAAAATTATGAGTAAAAAAGTTGAAAAATAACACACTATCAAAGGGCTAACCATAATTTTATCAAAATTATTAAAAAACGTTATTTTTTGAAAAACAGATTGCTTAATGAATCTAATAAATGTATTCTTAAAAGTGGCTTTTAAATATCAACAAAATATAGTTTCAGTATAGCGATCGGAGTGCTGTCGAAGGGGCAAGCACGCTCTTAATGACTTATGGTTATAGTAGAATGCAATTTTTGATCTTGCTTGATTGACCGATGATAATTGTTGCTTTAAAGATAGTCTTGCTGGTTGCGATCGCTGCATCAGTAGCCTTTTATATTTGGTGTGGAATCTGTCTTGTTTGGTTTAGAACCTCCCTCAAGCGGAAAATAAGTGTGAATCACCAACCAGTATCGCTATTAGTTCCGGTTTGCGGCGTAGACGAAGATGCTCGTGAAAACTGGGCTTCTTTTTGTCAGCAAGACTATGAAAACTACGAGGTGCTGTTTGGGGTGATGAACCTACAAGACCCTGCTGTCCCTATATTAGAAGAACTGGTAGCAAAATTTGGCGATCGCGCCCAACTCCACTTTTGCTTGGAAGTACGCGGTATCAACCATAAAATCAGTAATCTGATGCATCTTCTCGAGTTCGCACAGCATGAGATTGTCATTTTCGCTGATAGTGATATCTGCGTCAGTCCCAACTACCTTAGTACCGTCACAGAACCTCTTTGCGAGTCGTCTGTAGGTGTCGTGACCTGTGGTTACCTAGACCACACTCCCAAAGTATTCGGAGCAGCCTTAGCGTCTTTGGGGCGATGTATTGACTTCATTCCCAGTGTGCTGGTGGCTCGTAGCTTGGATCGCGGTCTGCGATTTGCGATCGGTCCGACTATTGCTACCCGTAAATCTGTGCTAGCAGACATCGGTGGATTGCAAAGCGTACTCAACCGTATAGGTATAGATTATCATATCGGTAAAATGGCGGCTGACGCTGGGTATCGGGTAAAACTCTCAGAATATATCTTGCAAAATAACTGCGGGCGTGAGACCTTGGAGAAGGTATTCCTGCGAGAACTGCGCTGGGCTAAAACAATACGTCTAAATTACGGGCTAAAGTATTATAGTATTGGATTAACTTATGGTACAGTATACTGCATCCCTTTACTTTTACTGGGTGATTTTCAAAGCTGGGCAGTTATCGTATCCTTTGCTACTTTTGCGATTAGAGTGATTCAGGTACTAATAGCTATCCAATGTTTGGACTGTCCGAAACTCTTATGGTGGCTTTGGCTACTGCCCATTCGTGAGTTGCTCAACTTTGCTATCTGGTTTGGAGGCTGTTTCGGTCAAAGTGTCAATTGGCGCGGACGAGTACTGTATATTAGTGCAGGTGGTTTACTTACAGATTAGTAGCTCTGCTGTTTTTTCATTGAATCGAAATTCAAATAATATTAACCTTGGGGTTACACAAGTGTGTAAAATACCTATGCAAATGAAGCACAGGTAAACAATTCTAGACCTTGTAACGACTAACTAAGGATAAAAGGAATCCCTTTATGTCAGTTTTGCAGCAACCGATTGACGCCATTAAGCTTCTGCCAATGGGTGGCCCAGGCATATGCAATATTGCAATCACTAATGTCTGTAATGCCAAATGTGATTTTTGTAACTATGCACGAGACAAAATGTTCGTAAAGGAGCGGCTATGGGTTGATTACGATCGCATGTGTCAGGGGCTTGACATTCTCTACGAACGCGGGATTCGTTATGTGACGCTCGTTGGTGGCGAACCGACATTACATCCAAAGCTGAAAGAGATTGTGGCATATACGGTCAACAAAGGTATGCGACCTTCAATTGTGACGAATGGATCGCGCTTGGGGTCTGCTTTAATTAATGAACTTAAAACCAGTGGTTTGAAAACACTGTTTATCTCTATCGATTCGCCATCTAATGAAGAACATGAAAAGAATCGCGGCTTGCCAAACGTATGCGATCGCATTAAGGAAGCCAATCAACAATGCAAACGTTTGGGAATAAAAACTATTGCCTCGGTAACTATTAACAAGCTAATCGAAGATTTTCCAAAACTTCTAGATTCTCTTAAAGAACTTGGTTTTGAAACTGTAAACTTTGCTTATCCTAAAAGGGTATTAAACTCCTCTGCTCTCTCTTTTTCCCAAACCTCAGAGCTAATCAACTACAGCACAGATGAATTGGTTCAAGCCTTGGAAAAGATTAAGTCACTTAAAGGTGAATTTAGGATTTTAAATTCTAGCGAATCATTAGCAGAAATAGTGCGATTTGTCCGTCAAGAAAAGCAGATTTATTCTTGTGTTGGAGGATATAAATATTTTTACGTAGATTATCACTTAGATATTTATCGATGCGATTATTGGCCGACTAAAATAGGTTCAATTTTTGAATTTCGCGATCGCCCCTTTGTTCGGGATGGTTGCACAAAATGTATGAGTGGTTGTTATCGAGATGCTAGCGTCCTCATACATCCTGCTGTATCAGTAGGTGATGCACTTGCGGACTTACGCCAAGGTAAATTGTTAAGTGCTATGGGTCACTTGGGCAAGCGCAGTAATTTTCTTTCTTTAAAAACACTAGTTCAAGAATGGAGTACGTTGAAGAAGTTAGCGAAAACTCATAGTCAAGGCGATTTGTAATAAATTAAGGTTTTGGCTGCAAATCTCAGATAGAGAAGCCTAAAACTGATTCTCTATAAATTAAAATGTGTATATAAATTAGTTGCTTTAGACTTTGTAGTTACCGTAATTATACGGAGTGATTCTGTGAAGGGTTTGTTCTTAAGCCACTGGGCATTACACTGGAGTATTACATAGAATTATTTAATAGTGAAAGTATAATCAATCATATTATCGCGAAATTGGTTTTACGTAATATCATGTAAACTTTAAAAACTCTTCAAAGGATTTCCAGCAAAAATTACCTGGCAAGAGTTGATTGAGATCTAAATAATTAAAACAGAGTATAAAACTCCCTATGATTCTTCGTGCAGCGAGTTGACAGTGCATGAGCTACTGCTTAAATCCTACCTGTCGCAATCCAGAAAATTTGGTACATAGCCAAACGTGTCAGTCTTGTGGCTCGCGACTACTGTTGCGCGATCGCTATCAGGTAGTCAAGCCATTAGGTCAGGGTGGCTTTGGAGCAACCTTCTTAGCCCAGGATCGAGTATTACCAGGAGAACCAAGTTGCGTAATCAAGCAACTACGTCCCTCTGGAAATACGCCACATATTTTACAGATGGCTAGAGAACTTTTTGAGCGAGAAGCCAAAACTCTAGGTAAGATTGGCAATCATCCCCAAGTACCACGATTGCTGGACTATTTTGAAGAGCATGAACAATTCTACTTAGTTCAAGAATACATCAGCGGTGATACTTTGCAGGAGGAGGTCAAACTTAATGGTGTTTTAAGCGAGACTGGAGTCAAGCAATTCTTAAGCGAGATTTTACCATTACTGCAATATATTCACGAGCAAAAGGTAATTCACCGAGATATTAAGCCAGCTAATTTAATTCGCCGTACTCAAGATGCCAGAATGGTACTCATCGATTTCGGCGCTGTCAAAAATCAAGTCACCCAGGGTGCAGTAAGTCAATCAGGACAAACAGTATTAACTGCATATGCTATAGGTACTCCTGGTTTTGCACCTCCAGAACAAATGGCCATGCGTCCAGTTTATGCCAGCGATATCTACGCATTGGGGGTGACATGTATTTATTTACTAACTAGTAAAACTCCTAAAGATTTAGATTACAATCCCACAACTGGTGAGATGATGTGGGAGCAGCTTGTGCAAGTGAGTGACCACTTGACCAATGTATTGCGGAAAATGTTAGAAGTCTCAGTACGTAATCGCTATCAGTCAGCAGCAGAAGTTCTCAGAGGCTTAGAAATAGAACCGTACTTAGAAAGCTTAGCACAGGGATTGCTGGTTAAATCTCCTGATTCTGGAGTTAAAGCACGAACACGCAACCACATAGAAGATTCTGCTGTTTTATCTAGCAACCCTTCTGCGGCTGTTACCAGTGCAGGAGTGGCGCAGGTAGCAGCAGCAATTCGCGCCAGACGAGCCAAGGCTGCGGAAGCTGCCGGATTGCACCACGCTTCAGGAATGGGTAAATCAACAACTTTAGTAAACAGCAACAGTAATAATTCTCAAATTCAAAATTCTAAAATTGAGCGCAAGTTAGATACCCAAAGTTTACTAACAGCCTATATGAAAGGGAGACGGGATTTTGCCCTACACAATTTAAGTTTGCTTAATCTGCAAGGTGCTGACTTATCAGAAACAAATTTCCATTCTGCTCAATTACAAAAAACTAATCTCCAAGGAGCTAATCTGCAACACAGTGACTTTGGTAGAGCCAGCCTCACTCGAGCAAATCTTAAAGATGCTAATTTGAGCAAAGCATACTTTAACCATACCGATCTCGAAGGGGCAGATTTGCGAGGTGCAGACCTAAGCTATGCTCATCTTACCAATGCCAACCTCCGGGGAGCTAATTTGTGTGGTGCTAATCTCACCAGTGCTAAAATTTCTGATGAACAACTAGCACTAGCAAAAACAAATTGGATGACTGTGCGCCCCAATGGTAAACGAGGCTTATTGTAATTTAATAGTTTTCGTTTGTACAGAAGTTAAGGACTTCTAAATAAAAATTAATTTGTTTGAGACTAGATAATTTGCAGGACTAATGGTTTGACGAAAAACCTTGCGATGCAACCTCTGTCGTTAATAAAGAGAACAAGGGCACAAGGGGTTCCTCTTCTTTGCTTGTCCTCCAGGGATCAAATTAAATTTCCACAAACAATTTTAAGTTAATTGTATTCTCTAATTAGTGGTAAAACTGTTATCAGAAAATTTCTCAGTTTTACTTGAAAATCAGATTTTTTATGCTATTTATAATAAAAGTTTTTTAAAATAGTATTATCTAGCAAAAATACGTAGATACTTTAGCAAAGTTTATCAAATCTTCATAATTATATCTATTACAAATAATAAAGGATTATTTACAATAAAAAATAAACTATTACACAATTTATTATAAAGATTGTCATAATTATTATGGCTACAAACAACAGGGAATTTCATACCTAAAATTTGTAAAATTGAACCCTCCTAGTAAGCTAGTCAACTTCTCGGATGGCGGGGAAACAGAAAAAGCAGTTATCCCTGATTGTAGGCTGAAGCAGAATATTCAAAACCGAAATCAGGTAGTATAAGGTTTATATATAATGGCTGACTTTGCACAAACAGAAATAGAACGGAGATTAACTTTATATCAGGTTTTCCTCAAGTTGTATGAACATAATAGCAGCCTTCTAGATGAGATTCTTCAGTTAGAAAACCTATATTACCCCTCGTTAAAGACGCTGAAAGCATCTTATGTGCATGGGATAGTGGATACTACTGCTGTTTATTTAATGACTAACTTGTGTGACGATCAGACGCAAAGTTTACAACAACCACAGCGGATCTGGACGATAGGTCGCAATCGCAGCAGTGGCATTTGCATTGCTGATAGTTATATGTCTCGTCGGCACGCTGCAATTCAACATATTGACGAGCAAGGCTTCTACTTGATTGATTTTAATAGTACCAATGGTTCGTTTGTGAATGACCAACGAGCTGTTGAGCCAATCAAACTCAAAGATGGCGATCGCATTCGTCTAGGTAGTCTGACTTTTAATTTTTTTATGGAGCATAAGTCCCGCATTCTGCCAACTGTAGCAATGGAGTTGCTAATGCAGCTGATGTATCGTAAGAGTAATAGCAAAGCAGAAATACTTACTTATCCTGGTGATAAACCAAATGATAATTTAGAGATTTTAAGAAATTTCGGATTAGCTGCTCAAATTGATCGTTGGTATGACAACTTTAGCTCAGAACAGAAGTCAGAAATTTTAGACCGTTTTTTTAGCAGACAAAACCCGCACAATCCCAGCTAAAAAATTGAAAATAAAACAGTTAAAAAGGTGCGTTAGCTGTCTTGATAACGCACCATACCATTAAAAATTGCTTATTCTTCCTCTAATTCAATATCCTCTTCTTCTTCATCTTCATTGGACTTTGACACAGAGTTAGCAGAAACAACAGCGCCTTTATCTAGCTTTTCCCGTACAAGTTGCTTAATTTGCTCAGCAAATTCTGGCTTTTCTTCTAGGTACTTAATAGCATTGTCTCGTCCTTGGGAGATGTTATCGCCGTTGTAGCTGTACCAAGCTCCTTTGCGGATAATAATCCCAGTTTCTTCTGCCAGATCCACAAGGCAACCCAAGATAGAAACACCTTTACCAAAAATAATGTCAAACTCCGCGATTCTAAAAGGCGGTGCTACTTTATTTTTGGCAACTTTAACTTTGACGCGGTTACCAAATTCATCTGTACCTTTTTTCAAAGTTTGAATCCGGCGAATATCCAAGCGCACGGAAGCATAAAACTTCAATGCGTTACCTCCAGTTGTGGTTTCTGGACTTCCGTAGGTAACACCGATTTTTTGCCGCAACTGATTAATGAAAATAACTGTGCAGCCTGATTTACCAATATTACCAGTGATTTTACGTAAAGCTTGGCTCATCAACCTTGCTTGAAGACCAACGTGAGCATCACCCATATCGCCTTCAATTTCAGCGCGGGGAACTAATGCTGCTACCGAGTCAATAACTACAATATCAACCGCAGCAGAACGAACCAGCTGATCGACAATTTCCAAAGCGGCTTCTCCTGTGTCGGGTTGAGAAACCAGCAAATTTTCAATATCTACACCCAATGCCGCAGCGTAGGTGGGGTCAAGGGCATGTTCAGCATCAACAAACGCAGCAATGCCACCTTCTTTTTGCACTTCCGCGAGCGCATGTAACGCTACTGTGGTTTTACCGGAACTTTCCGGCCCATAAATCTCAATTACCCGTCCTTTGGGTAAACCGCCTCCCAATGCCAAATCCAAGGTCAACGCCCCACTGGAAATTGTTTCCACCCGCATCCGGGTAGCATCTCCCAAGCGCATGATTGCTCCTTTTCCGAAGCTGCGCTCAATCTGGTTGAGTACTATATTTAACGCTTTTTGCTTGCCAGAAGTATCGGTGTTGATAGCCATTAGAGCCTCTAAGTATATGGATTTTTAGGAGTCTGGGTTTAGAGTTTGAGTAGAACAGATATACTATTTTAAACCAGAAAATTCTGGAATAGGACTTCTCAAATTAAAAAAGGGTGTGACAAGATCGTAACCCGATCGCTACCTGATTAAGGTAGTCCTGCACAATGATACCAACTTGGATTCAGAGATTGCTTCCTATGGGAGGGTCACTTAAGGATTTTCAAAGAAAAATTATTTAAACAACTAACTGGCTTTATCGACTATACATAGCTTAGGCTACTTTGTCTTGGAGAGAAAAGGCTAGTACAGCATGGCGTGATTCGTCGAAGTTGGATTGCCCATAACAAAAGCTACGATAGTACCCAATATTGATAAGTTTAGTAAAGTTACTATTATGCTTGAATCCAGCCTATTGGCATCAAGATTATGTACTGATAAAGTAGTAATATAATTTACATTTATTAGCTAAATAAGGCTGACGAACTGAAATTGTCACTCACTTGGCTGGTAGTATTAATTACGTCCAAATTGCGTAACATATACCTGTTAATTTAACGTTGTTTGCTAAGATTTGATCAAGCTTTTGCTCCCGCGCATCTTTAATGACTTTTGACCTTCCCGACTCTCTGATTTTCGATACTGCACTTTCGGTATCTGGATTAACTGACTATATCCGCTTGCTGTTAGAGCAAGATGAACAATTGCGGCAAGTTTGGGTGACTGGGGAAGTTTCCAGTGCTAACCACCATCGCAGTGGGTTATTTTTTACGCTGCAAGATACAGATGGCACTGCCGGAATTAAGTGTGTGGTATGGAATAGCCAATTGCCAAAACTCGCTCAGATACCCGTTCCTGGCGAGCAGATAATTATTTTGGGCAGTATTCGCCTGTATCCGCAACGGGGAGAGTATCAATTATCAGTTTGGCAGAGTTTGCCTGCTGGTGTTGGTTTACAGGCGCTACGCTATCAACAACTAAAAAATCGCTTGCTGGCTGAGGGGTTATTCGATGCTCAAAGAAAGCGATCGCTTCCCATCCATCCACAAACGATCGCTGTTGTCACTTCACCAACTGCGGCGGCTTGGGGTGATATTCAAAAAACTCTCAAGCAAAGGTATCCAGGTTTACACGTTTTATTTTCTCCAGCTACAGTACAAGGGGAGCAAGCACCAGAATCTATCGTCAAAGCAATTGAGCGAGTTGACTGGGATGGTCGCGCCGAAGTGCTAATTTTATCGCGTGGTGGTGGCGCGGTTGAAGAATTGGCTTGTTTTAATGATGAACGAGTAGTGCGAGCTGTTGCTAGTTGTTCGATTCCTGTAATTACTGGCATTGGTCATCAACGAGATGAATCTTTGGTAGATTTAGTTGCAGATGTATGTGTGCATACACCAACGGCAGCAGCAGAAACAGTAGTACCCGCAATTGCAGAGTTGTATGCTGAGCATCGGCAGCGAGTTGTGGCTTTGCATGAAGTCATACATGACTCGTGGGAAGCTGCTGAAAATAAACTGCAAACATTGCGAAACCGTTTGCGACGTTTGCGGTTAGAAAGGCTTGTGCAGGAACAGGCGCGCAATCTCAGCTGGAAGCGTCAGCAATTGGTGCAAGTCACGATGGGGCGATCGCAGCAAGCAAAGCAGCATTTAGAATTGTTGCGGCAAAAGTTGGCAACTCTCGACCCCAAAGCTGTGTTGCAGCGTGGTTATGCGGTGGTGAGACAGGAAAATGGTGCGATCGCTCGTGCTGCGGCTGAGTTAGAAGTGGGGCAAGATTTATCGATTCAATTGGGACAGGGTGAGGTTACAGTGAAAGTTACGGAAGTAAAAAATTAGTTTAGATATATAGCGACTTACAACAGATTACTATCAACATTTAAATGGTTAAACGTAAGAGTGCTTCTAGTTCTGATTCAACGGATTGGAATTATGAGGCAAAAGTTATTGAAATAGAAGCAATCATCGCTGGCATCAAGGCGGGTGAGTTGGAATTGGAAGAAGTCTTCGAGCAATTTGCTAAAGCTGTAGAGTATTTGCGTCAGTGCGAAAGTTTTTTGCAGTAGCGACAGCAGCAAGTAGATTTATTGATTGAAACTTTGAATGATGAGTAAAAATATTCAAATTTGTTAGGTAGCGTGACTATCCCCTGGTGTACTGTCAGGGATGCGATCGCTCAATTTTGTAAACAATGCCAAAAATCGATCGCAGGTGTAATCACAGAGATAGCTAGAAACCAGATTTAGATATATGCGATCGCCACATCTCAAGGCGCGTTGGCGTAGCCCGCACTTCGACAAAGCTCAGTGACCACCGCAGGCATCGCTAAAAAGCGATAATTTAGCATTTTTCCCTAATCAGTTAAGATAATCTTCATCAATCTTCTTTCCTTTTACCCTTTTCCTTGGAATTATGACGCAGGATGAGTTATTGGTACTGATAGATCGCGCCGTTGCTGAGGGTTGGCGAGAGTTAGACTTGTCGGGGCAGGAGTTGACTGAGTTACCTGTAGAAATTCGTAAGTTGAAGCAGCTTGAGTCTTTGATTTTGGGAAAGAAGGTTGAAGATTATGAAGAAGTAGGATACCGCTATCTCCAAAAGGTTTCAAGCAACAATTTAAAAACGCTTCCACTCGAACTATTGGATTTGCCTAATTTGCATAAGTTGGATATTAGTGGCAATCCTTTAGAGAGCATTCCCGATGTAATAACGCAAATACTACATTTAGAGGAACTTATCTTAATTCGAGTAGAGCTAACTGAAATACCTGATGCAATCGCTAATTTAACCAATCTGAGGCAGCTTCACCTCGATGGCAACCAAATAACCCAGATTCCAGAGGCGATCGCTAATTTAACCAATCTGAGGCAGCTTCACCTCAGTATCAACCAAATAACCCAGATTCCAGAGGCGATCGCTAATTTAACCAATCTGAGGCAGCTTCACCTC